>FSRV01000002.1:3300675-3960810 GCA_900142905.1 Burkholderia sp. GAS332
GGACGCGGGCTTGAGCATCTCGTAGTCCCAATGTTGATGATGCAGCGTCCACGGCACCTTGCCGCCCAGGAGCTTCTGCTCGACGCCGACCATCATCGTGCCGAGATACAGGCCTTTGCTCATCCACTGCTTGAAGTTGCGGGCACGATGCAACTCGGTATAAAGCCACGACGTCTTGAACGCCTCAGGATAAGCGGTTAATTCGTCGTTATGACGGCCGGCCCGAAGCGCATCGAATGCTGCCTCGGCGGCCAGCATCCCCGTCTTGATTGCAGCGTGCGACCCTTTGATACGCGAGGCGTTAAGAAAGCCCGCCTCGTCGCCCACCAATGCGCCGCCTGGGAAGATCAGTTTCGGCAGCGACAATAAGCCTCCGGCGGTCATAGCTCGCGCTCCATATGACACGCGCTTGCCGCCTTCGAGAAATTTGCGAATCTCGGGGTGGGTCTTGTAGCGCTGAAATTCTTCGAACGGCGACAGATAAGGATTCGTGTATCCCAACCCGACTACGAAGCCAACCACGACCTGGCTGTTGTCCGCGTGATACAGGAACGAACCACCATAGGTATCCCGGTCAAGCGGCCAGCCGGCCGTGTGCATCACGAGCCCTTGCCGATGCTTCGACGGGTCGATTTCCCACACTTCCTTAATGCCGATGCCGTACACCTGAGGGTCCACGCCATCACGCAGGCTGAATCTGTCACTCAGCACACGCCCGAGATGTCCACGCGCGCCCTCGCAGAAGAGCGTGTACTTCGCGTGCAGCTCCATGCCTCGCTGGAAGCTCCCGGTCGGCAGTCCGTCCTTGCCGATGCCAAGGTCACCGGTGGCGACGCCTTTGACCGACCCATCGGCGTGATAGAGAATCTCCGCGGCGGCAAACCCCGGGAAGATTTCCACGCCGAGCGCCTCGGCCTGCTGAGCGAGCCAGCGCGCGAGGTTGGCGAGGCTGACTACATAGTTGCCGTGGTTCTTGAAGTTGTCCGGCAGCGCCCAATTCGGTACTGCTCTCGCAGCCGTTTCAGTGAGAAACAGAAATCGGTCTTCCGTCACTTCGACATTTAACGGAGCACCTTTTTCCTGCCAGTCCGGGATGAGTTCGCTGAGCGCACGGGGGTCCATGACCGCCCCCGAGAGAATGTGCGCTCCGACCTCCGAGCCCTTCTCCAGAACGCAGACGCTGATCTCGTTGCCACTTTGCGCCGCCAGATGTTTGAGCCGAATTGCCGCCGACAACCCCGCCGGGCCGCCACCGACAATCACCACGTCGTATTCCATCGATTCGCGATCTGCAATCGCTTCTGCGAGATTCGTCACTTCATTCATCACTGTTATTTCGTGTTGCCGGCGCCGATTTCATCCAGCTCGGCATCGGTCATCTTTAACCAGTCAGTCAGCACCTGCCTCGTGTGCTGCCCAAGCGTCGGGGGAGCATGCCGATATTGCACAGGCGACTCGGACATCCGAATGGGATTGCCTACCAGAGGAAGCTGGTCCGAGTGCGGATGCTCCATCTCGATCCGCATGTTCCGGGATTGCACTTGCGGATCGGCGAATACACGGTCAAGGCTGTTGATCGGACCACAGGGAACGCCAACTGCCTCCATGGCCTGTACCCAGAAGTCAGTAGTTCGACCTACCGTGACATCTCGAATCAGGGCGACCAGATCGCTCCGGTGCTCGACCCGTTGCGAGTTGGTAGCAAATCGCCCGTTCGTCGCCCACTGCGGACAGCCAAGCGTTTTGCACAGGTTCGTAAACTGGCCGTCGTTGCCGACCGCGATAATCATGTATCCGTCGGCCGTGGGGAAGTCCTGATAAGGCACGATGTTCGGATGAGCGTTGCCCATTCTGTGCGGAGCGACTCCGCCCACGAGAAAATTGGACGCCTGATTGGCAAGGCACGCGATCTGTACATCGAGCAGAGCGAGGTCGATATGTTGACCTTCGCCCGAAACATCGCGGCGTTTTAGCGCCGCAAGTACCGCCACGCTCGCGTACAGGCCTGTCAGAATATCGGTGAGCGCAACGCCGACCTTCAAGGGTCCGCCGCCCGCCTCGCTGTCTGCGCGACCCGTCAGGCTCATGAGACCGCCCATTCCCTGAATCAGAAAGTCGTAGCCCGCGCGATTAGCATACGGTCCCGTCTGGCCGAAGCCCGTGATAGAACAATAGACAAGGCGAGGGTTCAGTTCACGCAGGCTCGCGTAATCCAAACCGTATTGCTCGAGGCCACCCACCTTGAAATTCTCGAGCAGCACGTCAGCCTCGCAAGCGAGTCGCCTGACAAGCGCCTGGCCTTCGGGACACCCGAGGTCTATCGTCACCGAGCGTTTGTTGCGGTTGGCGCATAGGAAATAGGCCGACTCGCCTTTCCCCTCGGCGTCCGCAGACTCCAGCCACGGCGGTCCCCACGCGCGGGTGTCGTCGCCAGCCCCCGGACGTTCAACCTTAACAACATCCGCGCCAAGGTCGGCGAGCAATTGACCAGACCAAGGGCCTGCGAGAACACGCGAAAGGTCGAGTACGCGCAGGCCCGCGAGCGCGCCGGGCAGAAATGAGGTATCCATATTCGTCAGAATGCGGCAATGCCCGTCATGGCACGTCCGAGGATGAGCGCGTGAATATCGTGCGTCCCTTCGTAGGTATTCACGACCTCGAGGTTCACGAGGTGTCGTGCGACGCCAAACTCGTCACTGATGCCATTGCCGCCGAGCAGGTCGCGTGCGGCACGCGCGATGTCGAGTGCCTTGCCGCACGAATTGCGCTTCATCAGCGACGTAATCTCGTTAGACGCATTTCCCTCGTCTTTCAGACGGCCGAGGCGTAGACATCCCTGCAGTCCGAGTGTGATTTCGGTCTGCATATCTGCCAGCTTCTTCTGGATCAGTTGATTTGCCGCCAATGGCTTTCCAAACTGGAAACGGTCGAGAACGTACTGGAGCGCACGATGCCAGCAGTCTTCGGCGGCCCCGAGTGCGCCCCATGCAATGCCGTAACGGGCACTATTCAGGCAGGTAAATGGGCCCTTCAATCCACGCACCTCAGGAAACGCGTTTTCTTCGGGACAGAAAACGTCATCCATGACGATCTCGCCGGTAATTGAAGCTCGCAGACCTACCTTGCCATGGATAGCAGGGGCGGACAGGCCTTTCCAGCCCTTCTCGAGAACGAAGCCCCGGATCGCGTCCTCGTCGTCTTTTGCCCACACGACAAACACATCGGCGATAGGGCTGTTGGTAATCCACATCTTGTTGCCCGTCAGTCGATAACCACCCTCGACTTTACGGGCTCGGGACAGCATGCCACCGGGATCCGAACCGTGGTTTGGTTCAGTCAGGCCGAAGCAGCCAATCCACTCGCCACGGGCTAGTCTGGGTAGATACTTCTCTTTGGTCGCGGCGCAGCCGAACTCATTGATCGGCACCATCACGAGCGACGACTGCACGCTCAGCATCGAGCGATAGCCGGAATCGACGCGCTCCACTTCGCGTGCGACCAGACCGTAGCTGACGTAGTTAAGGCCCGCACCGCCGTATTCTTCAGGAATGGTCGCGCCTAGCAGGCCGATTTCACCCATCTCGCGGAAGATGGCAGGGTCGGTCCGTTCTTGCCGGAAGGCTTCCAGTACACGCGGCTCGAGTACTTTCTCGCAATACGCCCGCGCGGATTCGCGCACAAGGCGCTCATCTTCGGTCAGCTGCTGCGATAGCAGGAGCGGGTCTTCCCATTGGAAGGAAGCAGACTTGTGCTGATTTCTCATTTTTGTATCCAACAGTCATCGTTGAATCCGAATTTACCTGCGGAAAATTCGCCTCACAAACGATTTGTTCTCAGTAACTTGTGCAACAATTGCACAAGTCATCCAGCCATCTTTTACCCACGCCATGCGTAGAAAGATTCCCTCAACCGCAGCGCTTTGCGCCTTCGAGGCTGCAGCGCGGCATCGAAGCTTTACCAAAGCGGCCGAAGACCTCTCGCTCACCCAGGGCGCCATCTGCCGCCAGATTGCTTCGCTCGAAAGTTTTCTCGGTTTGCGCTTGTTCCGTCGCGACGGGCGCGGGGTCGCTCTGACCGAGGCCGGCGCTGCGTACAGCCGCAAGGTTGCGTCGCGTCTCGATGAAATTGAGCGCGACACGTTGGACCTGATAACAGGCGGGGGCGCCGGAGGAACGCTGGAAGTCGCGGTGGTACCGACTTTCGCCACCAAGTGGCTGTTGCCGCGCATGCGTCACTTCATGGCGGTCCACCCGGAGATCAATATCAATCTGTCCACGCGAACGCGCCCGTTCCTGTTCGACGATACGGAATTCGATGCGGCGATTCACGCAAGCGCAAACTCATGGCCTGGCGCCACCAGCCACTTTTTGATGGATGAAAGCCTGATCGCGGTGAGCAGCCCGGATTGGAAGCCGCGCGGCAAACGGATGGCGGCCGCGGACTGGAACAGATGCACGCTGCTGCAGCAGAGCACGCGGCCCTACGCGTGGCGTGACTGGTTCACCACGATGAACATCGAGGTTGAAGCGAGTACGTCTGGACCTCGCTTTGAGCTCTATTCCATGCAGGCGGAGGCGGCTATCAACGGCATGGGAATCGCGCTCATACCCCGGCTGCTGATTGAAGATGAATTGCTACGCGGCGCCCTCGTGCCGATCGATACCCGCGAACTCCTGAGCGACCGATCCTATTACCTCACCTACCCCGCGCAAAAAGCGGACAGTAAGCCCCTGATAGTCTTTCGCGAGTGGGTAGAAACACAGGCTCAGGAATATCGTGAGGCAATGAAATCCGCGCGCCCCAACTCCGCACGGATGTCCCGTATCAGGGCAACCTGAGATACCTGGAGTTCAGGCGGACCTCACCGCCTCGCCGGACGCAACCCTGCCGACCTCTGGCTTCTCCGCAGGGAGCAGGGCTGCGGAAATCAAGGTGCACAACGCCATCAATCCGAACATAATTGCAAGCGGCGCCCAATGAACACCGAACGACCTGATCACCCACAAGCCGACGAGTGGCGTCGTGCCACCGAACACCGCGCTGCATAGTTGATAGCTGATTGATATGCCGGTGTACCTGACCTGAACCGGGAAAGCCTTTGGCAGAAATGAAGCGAGTACCGCGTAGTAGCCACTGGTCAACAGATTCGTGATCAGAATCGACGCTTCAATATATCGAATGTCCCTGGTGAAGATCAGCATCATCATCGGAGCAGACCAAAGAAAAATGATGGTCGTAATGGCAAGCAGATATCTGCGCTCGCCGAACCGATGGGCGAGATAAGACCCAATTGGATATCCAATCAGTTGAACGATGCCCGTGTAGTTCATCACCCGGAGGATGGCCGGTCTGGCTATTCCCAGATACGTCGTCGTGACCGTTAGCATCAAGGTGGTGACGAAGTAAAAGCCGGCCACTGCAACCATCGTAAAGCCGACGCCGAGCACCACACGCCGTTTGTGCGCCTTTAGAATCTCCAGGATAGGAGAACGTTTCGTCTCCCGGGCCGCTAAGCTCGCCCTATTTCGAAAATCGACAATCTCCGGACTCTCGTTGACACCATGCCGAATGATGAACGTGAGCAGCACCAGAACGGCGCTCGCGAGAAACGGAATCCGCCAACCCCATGTCCTGAAGTCGTCATGCGGAAGTGATGTAGCCCATTGGAACGCCAACGAGGCAAGGATGAGCCCAATGGGATTGCCGTACTGGGGAGCCGCGGCAAGGAAAGTTCGCCACCGCGGGCTCGCGTGCTCTGCTGCAATCAACACGGCACCGCCCCACTCACCGCCAACCGCAATGCCTTGCGCGACGCGCAGAATCAGCAGCAGTACCGCCGCCCATGGTCCTATCTGAGCGTAGGTCGGCAATGTGCCAATAAGCGTACTTGCCAGCCCCATTACAAGGAGTGTGATGATTAGCGAAAACCGCCGCCCGATTTTGTCACCCAGATATCCAAAGACCAGTGCCCCGAACGGGCGAGCGATGAAACCGACGGCGAAGGTCACTAGCGAGGCAAGCGTGCCAACGAACGGGTTCTTCGTCGCAAAGAATATTTCGCCAAAAACGAGCGCTGCAGCTGTGCCGTAGCAGAACAGATCGTAGTATTCGACGGCCGAACCGAGGAATGCGGCTAGCGCGGCGCGGCATGGTTGTCGCTTGGTGCGCTCTTCCATTTGATATTCCGTGCAAAAGGCAGTTTGGTGGTAATGGACGAGTCGCCTGACAAGCTGGGTTGTCTGACCGGCGTCGCATAGAAAGCCGGCCAGCGTTCTTCCGGTGGAAATCGTAACTAAGCACTTCACCGTTCGGAAGGTGATTTGCGGACATCATTGAATGACGGGAAATAGCGCCTGCAATACTCCTACGCGACCTTGCTCCGATCCAAGGACAACCCAGTGCCGATGGTGCCTCCCAATGCAATGAGTTGGATGACAAACTGAAGCACTGCGCCACCTAGGTGGTGACGACGGACGGTATAGGTTCGACGCTGGCGTAGCGCGATAAGCGACGAGAGGGCGCCTCAGATGGCAGGACTGAGCAAACTGGTCAATCAGTGCCGCCAGGTCCGCTCCGTCCGGCGCGAGTGAATCGAACTCAATGTCGGCGAGATCGAGCTGAAGTGCGTTGACGACTAACCGACGAGTTTATCGACCGTGCTCCTGAATACTGATAGTGCCGACGAACGGATGTGCCACCACTTCTTCGGCTTCCTCGAACGCGGTGCGAACCGGCTGCAGTAGGACATGGATGTCCCGGACCAGAGCATCCCAAGCGCCCGCGTTCTCCTTGCGGTGCTTAGGCGGCGGCATGTGAAAGTCCCCGCCGCGGTCAGCACGCTTCGTCGGATCCGGAGGAAACGTCGCCGGGACGCACAGACCCGCATACCGTCCGGCGCGGCACACGGATTTGTACCAAGCCATAGCACGAGCGACGTTCGAATTCCGCGGCGTCCGCCCAACTTCGCCGCTCTTTCGACCTGAAAAAATCCAAAAGAATCACAGCGTCGAAGATAGCCTGAAGGCGCGCGTGCAATGCGTTCTGGCGGAAGGCAGCCGACTCCAACAGTTGACCGCGAAGGCCCGCCAGGTTTGACTTCCGCGCTGCTAAACCGCACCGTACCCATCATCCTACCCATGTTACGAAGTGATGCACCCGGATCAGCATCTAACCAGGTTTCCGCCGCGTCGTCCGGCACCATTCTTATGAGACCCTCCAGCGTGGTCAGCCGCGTGACGCGAGACCGTTAACTTCCACACCCATGCCACCGCGTCGGCAATACCGACATTTCTTCACGGCCAGGTTACGCGGCCGGATGGCCTCCCTCCCAGGCACGCTGTAGCAATGCCCTAAGCGGTTCCTCCTCAATCGGTCGCGGGTTCCAGTATGGATTCGACAATGCCACTCCACACGCGTAATCGAGGTCAGAGTCGCTCAAGCCAATCTCGCGAAGGCTTCGCGGAACGCCAAGTTCTTCGTTGAGTTGATACAGTCCGTTAGGCGCTGAGTCTACGTTCAACGTCCTTGCGATTCGGCCCATCGCCTCATCCGCAACGGTACTGTATTAAGCGAGAGAATGAGGCAGCACGATTGCGTGCGTCTCGGCATGAGGGAGATTAAATGTGCCACCCAAGGTGTGGCACAGCTTGTGATGAAGAGCCATGCCAACATTGCCGAGCACCATTCCGCACAGCCACGCGCCGTAGAGGCATTCGCTGCGCGCCGCTCTGTCCTTGCTGTTCTTCTTCACGCCGCGCAGGCCGTTGGCGAGCGAGCGAATACCCTCCTCCGCCATGAGCGACATGACAGGGTTTCCGTCCTTTGCGTACAGCCTTCGGCAGCATGATGCCTTCGATGACCTGCTGATAATCCACGCCGATGCCCATGATGGACATGCCGTTGTTCATCACGCCCATGATGAGGGCGCTTACAACCACTCCCACGCACGAGGCACTAGCCCTTTGGCGTTCTCGATGTGGACCACTGCACATAAAGCTTCACGATGGGACTCCTGGCGGCCATCGGGATCGGTTTTTTGTGAGGAGCTCAATCAAAAGAAAATCCGGCCTGAGGACATCGAATTCCTGAGCCGGTATCCGACGCACAACATTCGCCGGTTCGGGCGCTACAGCCTGCACCTGGATCGCTCGCCGGACAGTAGAAAAATACCATCCAATCTAAGTTTTATACATGGACGCATCGCCGTCCGCGCAATTAATCTTCGCCGGTTGATGTTCGGTACGCGTTTCGCGTGAATCGAGGCCGAGCACGCAAAAAATACAATCAATCAAAGGAGATCAGATTGAGCAGCGAAACTACTTCAGGTCGTTGGCTTACCCCGCCGTTACCGGCCTCCGCTCAGACAGACAACGACCCGATGGGCCGCCACGAACAGATTCTCCATCCGTAAGACCATCGCATGTCCGGGCGTATCGGCACGCCCGATCGTTCCACTTCGTGGAATTTATATTAGTTGTACGAACACAATAATTTTTTATAAAAACACCGGCATTCCGGTGTGAATAAAAACGGAGATCCCGCATGAAAAGATTTATCACTCTTGCATACGGCGCAGTCTTGTCCTGCGCGTCCGCCACTTCCGTGTTCGCGCAGTCGAATGTCACACTCTATGGCGTGCTCGACAATGGCTTCGTCTATCAGAGTTCGGGCGGCAACAATTCGGCAATCCGCGCGGTACCCGGCGGACTCTTCTCGACACGCTACGGCTTCAAGGGAAGCGAGGATATCGGCGGCGGCCTGCACGTCAATTTCCAGTTGGAGCAAGCCTTCTCCGGTCAGACGGGTGCAGCGACAAACCCGGCTGATGCCTTTAATCGTCTAGCGTTTGTCGGCCTGTCCGGCGGCTTTGGTGAAGTCCGCTTCGGCTTGCAAAACTCGCCGCAATACGACGTGCTCCAGGCGGCAATGGATCCGTCGTGGGTGAAGAGCATTGCGTCGCCCATGAATAATTTCAATGCCCTTATCATCCGCGCGAACAATGGCATTTCGTATTACACCCCCACGTTTGGCGGGCTGAATGCGAAGTTCATGGTCGCATTGCGCGATGGATCCAACTCGACGGGCAGCGGCATCGGCTTTTACAACGTTGTCCTCCAGTACGTCAACGGGCCGTTGAATGTGGCGGCCGGCTACGAACGAGGAGACGAACCAGGCGTCGGAGCAGGTGGGAGCTATACGCTCGCGGGCGGTGCTGCCGCGGGGCCTGGCGCTGTACTGAGCGTGTTTAACGCGGGTGCTTCGTATGCGATCGGGGCCAACCGCATCTGGCTGGCCTTTCACACGGAGAACCTGACCAATACGCCGAAGTACATGCAGCACGACGTCTACCAGATATCGGACTCGTATCAGATCAACCCCTTCGCGCTACTTTCGGTGATGTACGGGTACCTGCACGACCGCACAGGGAAGGGCAACAATGCACAGGAATTGGGCCTGCTTTTCGAGTACTCCCTGTCCAAATCGACCGAGCTCTATACAGCGGCCGGTTTTATTCAGAACAGGAACCAGGCGGCATACACGCTCTCCGGTACGGCGTATTCAGGCCTTGCGGTCACTCCCGGTACCAACAACCGCGGCATCGGGGTCGGCCTGGTACACAAGTTCTGACGCCACGGCAGAGACGCCGCCTAGCTACGTCCGGATCATCCGCGACGCGGTACTTACCCTGGCACCTCACCGATTAAAAAGTGCCAGCGAATCTCAATTTTGTGTAAAGGCATTCGCGCGGGCATCGCATACATTCCATCACACCGCGACAGGTTTCATCGTGTTGACGTCCGCAACCTGTTATCGACGGTACAAAAATCGATGGTCGTTGAACGACCGCGTCTTGCATATCAACAAAGTATGGAAGGAGACATGAAAAAATCCAACGCCGTCCGCGTACCACTGCTAAGTATCGCTCTTTTCGGTTGCCTCACGGGTCTGGCGCATGCAGGGGATGCGCCGCTGGCCTCAGGAGGAGATGCGCCGACACTGCAGCTTGCTCAGACGGACATCACCGCCCCCGCAGCCACGTCGGATTTGGGCGCGGCACCCGTGACGCTGTCCCAAGCCAGCACACTCAACGCGCCGGTTTTACCGCCGCCGGAGCTATTCGCCCCACCGTCCTCGTGGAATGACACGTATATCGGCTATCGCGTGGGTACCGACTTCTACTATCCCGGTGTGCGAACCCAATCCGGCGCGCCGGCCAAGATCACGCAGAACATCGGCTTTCTGACGACCACGGGCGGCTTCCGGTACGGCAGCTACGCGTTCAACGTTGACTACCTGGTCTCCAGCATGGCGAATCCCGAAGCGGGACCGACCAATCAATACGGCTACCCGACGCCGGGTTCCGGCGGCGCGCAGGAGGTCTACAGCGTCGGCCGCGTCGAGTTCAGCGCAAGCAAGATTTTTGGCAGACCGTTCTCCTATGGCTTCATCCGGGACTTCGGCCTGACCGTCGGCTATGAATTCGGCACCAAGAACGATGCCTATGCTGAACGGGCTCGCATGGTCGTGCTCGGACCCACCATCGAGTTTTCTGTACCGCACGGCTTCTGGAACGTCACGCTCGGCGTTCGCACGGAAAGCAACCACGACGGCATCACCAACGTGGAGGTGCACTTCAATCCGGCCGTGCACCTCGAGAGTTCCTGGCTGTATCCGTTCCGTCTGGGCCCGGTTCCCCTGGTCTTCAAGGGCTTTGCCAGTCTGACTGGACCGAAGGGCAAAGACGGCTTCGGGGTCAACACCACCACGGAATTCCTGACCCGAGTGTCGCTGTTGGCCGATGTCGGATCATTCGCCGGTCACCCTCGTACCGCATACGCAGGTATCGGCTACGAATACTGGCACAACATGTACGGCACGCCATCCTCCGAGCAACCCGGCACAACCCAGACCTCCTGCCCGATGTTCGTAGCCGAAATCCACTTCTGACCGGTTGATCTTGGAAAGTGGCCGTCGTCAACCGCGATCCAGGTTACCGATGGTCACTTTCATGCACATGGTTGCGGTGTGCAGTTTTTGACTCCGTTCAAGTCACTATTAAAAAATAGACTGGAGACGAATTGATGGAGACAACTCGACCGAAAGAGGCACGCCCCGAAAATCGCTGGGGCGTTCTCGTGCTGCTTGCTCTCGGGTTGATGATCTCCTTTGTGGACCGCACGAGCATGTCCGCAGCGCTAGCGGATCGTCATTTTGTGAGTGAATTTGCGCTGTCGCATGTTCAGCGCGGCTGGCTTGGCGCAGCCGTCTTCTGGTCCTACGGAATGCTCCAGCTGCCGATGGGCTGGCTCGTCGATCGCTATGGCGTGAAATGGCCTTACTCGATCTGCTTTGTGCTGTGGTGTCTCGCAGCTGCGGCAACCGGCCTGGTTGGCACGCTGTCCGCGCTAATCCTCGTGCGCCTCCTGATTGGCGCCGCCGAAGCGGTGGTCGTTCCTGCCACGTATCGCTATCTGGCCAACAATTTCGAAGAATCCCAGAAAGGCACGGCGCTCGGGATTTATTCAGTCGGAGGCAAGATGGGGCCCGCGCTTGGCGCACCGATTGCGGCCTGGCTGATCGTCTCGGCTTCCTGGAAGGTGATGTTCATTGCCACCGGCCTGGTCGGGCTGATCTGGCTGATGCCGTGGTTGCTGATGCTCAGGAACGATTTCCCGTCCAAAACCGAACTTGTCGCGGCGAAGCAACGGGCGGCATCGGTGCCGCTCAGTAATCTTTTAACGAGTCCAGTGGTATGGGGCGGGTTGATTACCAACTTCTGCTACAGCTATTTCGCGTTCTACTGCATGACCTGGATGCCGGCTTATCTGGTCGAACAGCGCGGCCTTTCGCTGAAGCAATCGGGGCTCTACACCTTTGTCAGTTTTGCGGGCATTGCAATTGTGGCGGCGCTGGCCGGATTCGCGGCAGACCGTTTGATCGCACGCGGCCACGATGCCGTGATGGTGCGCAAGTCATTCATTGTGGCCGGGTTCATCGGTGGCACGACGGTTTTGCTCGGTGCCTATGCCCATTCGCCTCAAATAGCCTTGTTATGGAATGTGGTTTCGCTGTCGCTGCTGGGTCTCGTCACGGCGAACAACCTGGCGTTGGTCAAATTGACTCTGATCCCCAAACAGGCTGTTGGTCTAAACACGGGCCTGCAGCAAGTCGCGACGAGCCTCGCGGGCGGTGTCTCGGCGAGTCTCTCGGGCTGGCTGCTTCACGTGGGCGGCAACTACACGCTGCCCATGATGGCGATTTTTGTGTTTCTGGTGGTGGGCGCGACTAGCACGGTAGTGCTGCTGCAACGGAAGTGGGCACCGAAGGTCAACGACTACGAGTCGGTGCAGCAAGTGCAACGAGCGCAAAGGCAGCGATCTTTTCACAAGTAAACCCCCTGTCGCCACGTTCGAGCGCGATTGGCTGTGCGGCGGAGACACCCGCCGATTCGCCCATCTCATTCACGCCCGCATTGCCGAACCCGGCGCCCCGATTCGACGACGACATCCGCGCCAATTGACGGCGGTTTTCGTCAAAGCTGGAACTGGGCGACGGAGTCGACCAAACGCGTCGCTTGCTGCCTGAGGCTTTCGGCCGCCGCCGCGCTTTGCTCGACCAGCGCGGCGTTCTGCTGCGTCGTCTGATCCATCTGGCCGACCGCCTCACCCACCTGTTCGACGCCAGTGCTCTGCTCCGCGCTGGCCCTGCTGATCTCGCCGACGATGACCGTCACGCGCTGCACGGCGCCGACGATCTGCGTCATCGTCGCGCCCGCTTCGTCGACAAGCGCCGTACCGTGGTCGACCCGCTCGACGCTGGCCGCAATCAGCGCCTGGATCTCTCTGGCGGCCTGCTTGCTGCGCTGTGCGAGGCTGCGGACCTCCGTCGCGACCACCGCGAACCCGCGCCCCTGTTCACCCGCGCGGGCCGCCTCGACGGCCGCGTTGAGCGCGAGAATATTGGTCTGGGCTGCAATGCCGTCAATGATGCCGATAATGTCAGCAATCTTGCGCGAGCTCTCGTTGATGCCCTTCATGGTCTCGACCACCTGGCCCACCACGTTGCCACCCTGTATGGCGATCGACGACGCGCCGGAGGCCAGGTCGCTGGCTTCGCGGGCGTTTTCCGCGTTCCGCCTGACGGTGGCGCTGAGTTCTTCCATCGAGGCCGCCGTTTCCTGCAGCGCGCTTGCCTGTTCTTCCGTGCGCTGGCTGAGGTCCAGATTGCCAGACGCAATCTGCGCCGAGCCGGTCGCGATCGAATCGCTGCTGTTGCGCACCTGCCCCACGATCCTCGCGAGCGAGGCAGTCATTTCCTTCATCGCCGCCATCAGGCTATCGGTGTCGCCGGGGCGCACGTGCAGAGCGACGTCGAGCTTGCCTAGCGCGATCAGGCGCGCCGCCTCGCGCGCGTCGTCGGGTTCTCCGCCGAGGTTGTGCGTGATCGAGCGCGAAAACATCACCCCGCCGACGATGCCCGCCAGCACGGTCAGCGTCAAGGCGGCGAAGCTCGCTATGATCGCGCGTGTCTGTTGCCGCTTTGCCTGGGCACCGGCCGCCGCTGCCCGCTGCACGATCTTGCTGCCGGCCTCGCGCAGCAAGATCACGGGCTCGCGATCAAGGCCATCCATTGCCTTGTCCCCGACGGCGCTATCAAACCCCGAGGCCTTGAACTGATCTAGCGCCTTGCGGTACGACTGCGCCATTTCCTTGTGGAGCAAATTGAATCGCTCGATCATCGTGCGAGCTTCGCCGGGGGGCAGCTCGACAGCGAGCTTCTCAGTGGCGGCCTGGACCGTCTGCTCGTATTTCTCGAAAGCGCCCCAGTACTTGTCGAGTTGCTCGGGATTCTTGCCGCGCAGCACGACGTCCTTGCCGTTCTGCACCTGGTTCTTGAACGCGATCAATGCATCGGAAACCTGACGAGCCTGCGCGCCATCCACTGAGATAATCCGCCCGTACGCGTTCGCAGCGTCGTTCATCTGGAAAACGCCGAACAGTCCCGCCGCGGATGCGACCAGCAAGGCGGCGCCCAACGCCAGCGGAAGTTGATGAACCAGTTTCATGCATCCCCCTCACAAGTAAGGTCAGCGCGCCAGACGCTGGCCATATCGACACGCCGCGCCACCAGGTCGGCGGCTTGATCGGAACCGTGTCGTGTCTCCATCAATATTTTTTACGAAAGATTCCTGACAATTGCGAAGGCGCAAGACAGACGCGACCGACTCTCAAATTGCAATAGCGCCCTCCTGGGACAACGACTTAATTCACGAACGCAATGCTGGTGGGTGACGAAATAGCAGCCGATTTACCGGTGTCCGATAGCAACCCGGACGTCGTGTCGATGTTGAACACACTTACCTTGCCGCTACGTTGATTGGCGACCAGAAACCACCTGCCTGTCCGATCGATTCCAAAGCCCCACGGTTTGTCGCCGCCCGACGCGATACGTTGAACAAAAGAGAGGTCTCCCGTATCGGGGCTGACGCGATAGACCACTAGCGAATTTTCTCCGCGATCTTCGACATAGACGAAGCGGCCGTCATGACTGAGTTCAATCTCGGCCCCGCTTTTCGCACCCTGGAAATTCTGGCTGGAAATGGGCAGCGTTTGCACCAGCGTCAAATACCCTTGCGCGGCATCCCAACGCAGAACCATCACCTGGGCGCTTAATTCGGTCAACAGATAGACGAACTTACCGCTCGAACCGAACTGAAGATGACGAGGACCGGTGCCCGCAGGCGCGACGAACTCATGAGAAGCGCCATCGATCTTTGACAATGCATGCGTCGCCCGATCGAAATGGTAAATGAACACGCGATCCGCACCCAGGTCAGGGACAAGCGCGTACTGGCCGGATGGATCGATTGCAACGCTGTGTGCGTGCGCACTCGCCTGACGCTTGCCTGGCCCGGAGCCGGTCTCGGCAATCGTCGACACGAGCGGCCCCACGCTGCCGTCAGCATTGACTGCGACACTTGATACAGACCCGCTGTTGTAATTCGCCCCGAGCAAGGTATTCGATGGCACGTCGAAGCGCAAAAACGTGGTTCCGTGGCCACCGGTGAACGTCGCGTTGATTTTACTGAGTGTGCCCGTTCCGCGATTCACGGCATAGGCGGTGATGCTGCCTTCCTTCGCGGCGTCGTCATCGACACCATACAGGACAGGTAACTCGGGGTGCGCCGTGACCCAGGTGGATTTCAACCCTTGCGCAACCGGACCTATCGTGGTCAGGTCGCCGGTTGACGTATCGAGGCGCAGCGCGTCGATCTGACTTTGCAGCGTGCCGACGTAGACGAATTCCGCATGCGCAGATCCCGCCGATGCGGCGCCAGTCGTTGCGTCGGTCGTGCAGGCCGACAAGGCCAGCGTGGAAAGCGCCGCCATCGCGCCGAACAGCGCCATGGATTTTCTCTGGAACAACCGGGTCATATTCGATTAATGTAGAGACACTTAAGATGTGAGAGGAATGGTTACCACCTGCCCCTGGGGACTAACGGACCGCAAGCGCCGCAATCGTCCATGATTCCGTTCCCGACTCGCCACTGAGTTTTCTCCATCAATAGGATCAGTAGTTTTTACGCCGTCAGGCGGAGACGTCCGGTTAAGCGTATTCAATTCGACTGCATGCGTCCCTGTACAAAATTCGGATTCACTGGCATTTTTTCGAAGCGCTCAAGTACATCTCCAGCTTGAACCCCGTATTCCGGAGCAACGTCATGCAGAACGGTAAACATGAGCCATTGAGTCATGCTCACTCACTACGATAGCACCCTGCGATGCGACTGGTGTCGCGCAGCGACGCGAAAATGGCTCGGCGCCTCGCCCACTTCCCTTCGGAAGAAACGCGTAAAGTACGCCGCGTCGGCAAAGCCAAGCCAAAACGCAATCTGTTCGACCGACATATCGCCGAAAATAAGATGACGCTTCGCCTCCGCGATGATGCGGGCGTGAATCATCTTCGTCGGACTTTGTTCAGACGCCGACGCGCATGCCGCGCGCAGTTGAACCAAAGAGACCGCCATCATCGACGCATAGTCTTGCAGCGGCAGATTCTCGCGGTAATGTTCGTCAATCAGCTTGCGGAACCGGTCTACCTGGCGAATATCGTTGCGGACTGCGGCTTCGCTGCTGGCCCGCTCCAGACGCGTTTCGCGGACCAGCATTAGCAGAAGGCTGGTAAGCAGGGCTTCTGTGCCTACAACATGGCCGACCGCTTCTGACTCGACTTCCTGCTTGAGGTGGTTGATCAGGTTATAAAACTCCAGCCCTGTCTCGGCAGAATAGGAAAGCGGAATCATGCGGGCTGACGACCAGAGCGAAATGAATTCGCGAAGTTTGGCGTTAATCTGCGTCAGATAGGCGACCTCGATGGTCACGACCCAACGGTCGACATCGACTTCGTAGTCGAGACCATGAACGCACTCGGTTGGCAGCAACAACGCACACGGACCTTCGAATGGCACGCTGCTACCTTCCAGGTTCATGACGCCCCGGCCACTACGAACGAAAATCACCTGCCCGTAAGCGGGATGCGCATGCGGCTCGGTGCGCCAGCGGCCACGATCGGTGACATGCCCGACATGCACAAACCAGTGCTTTGTTTCAAGGTGCTCAACGTACAACCGGACCTTGGGAACCGTCGTCCGCTTCGCTTTCAGAACCGACGTGGGTTGATACTTTGCCAGCGCACCGTGTGTCATAAAGTCTCCTTTCCGGTCGAATCGATTTCGGCGGCGGCCGCCGCTGAAATTCCGGTCTTACACGGAAGCGTTCTCTCTCTGATCAGCCCAGACCAAAGGTCTCTAGTCATGGCGACTGATGCCGTTGACCGGAAATGACCCAACAGGTTAGAGCAATATGTCGTGGACACCGCCGCGGCGTTCGCAACGGATACGAGTACACGGAATCCGCGGAATCCAACTCGTGGAACGGGATTTGCCATTTACTCCCACGCCGCTCCCGTTCTCACAAACATCGGCGCACACCCGGCATCAGAACTTATGCACGATCCCCACGGTCACGCCGCGGGTGTCGGCGCCCGGCGCACCCTTGAGACCCTGGTAGTTGGTGCCGTTAAGACTGAATTGCGCGTCATTCCGGTTCTGGATAAAACCAGCGGACGCATACAACGTAGTCCTCTTCGAAAGCAGGTGCTCGTAAGTCAGACCGATTTGCTGCGCGTTATTGCCCTGCCCTGTCCGGTCATACGCATAACCGTACATCACCGAAAGATCGTCGGCGGGAGTGAACGAGTAGGAGGTCGATGCCGCGTACACGTCACGCTTCACGCTGTTGTCGGTCTGCCGCTCCGTGTGGTACGCCAGAAAGAACTGGGCGTTGCCAACGGTTACCGAAGAACCGATGTTGAGCACTTTCAGCATCGATGTTCCGGCCGCATTTTGCGCCTGCTCATAGCCCGCGGCGAGGTGGAAAGGACCGTTGACGTAACGGACCGCCGCGTTATAGAACTGCAACCCGTTAGTCGGCTTGGTCGTCGTGTCACGCATCGCCACCATGAACTGGGCAGTCAAGCCATAGAACGTCGGCGTGAAGTACGAGATCGCGTTATTGACGCGAACAGTCAGGGTGTTGAAGTTGTTCATCGGCGAACCCAGACTCATCACCGCCAGCGGGTCGAGTTCGGGGTTCAGGAAGATGTACTGCGGCGTATTTTGCAAGCCGATGCGCGTCTCACCGAACGCGCCCGACAACCCTACCCACGCCTGCCGGCTAAACGCTGCCGTTGAACTGGCAGCAGCACCGGTCGCGCCGGAGAAGCCCTGCTCCAACTGGAAATTGACGTGAAGTCCGCCGCCAATATCTTCACTACCCTTCAGGCCATATCGGCTTGCGAAGAGTCCGCCCGATGTCGCCCGGACCGCCCCGCCGCTACCCGCATTCTGATATTCGACCCCGTTGTCAATGACACCGTAGAGTGTGACCGACGACTGCGCATGGGCAGCGTTAAAAGCGCATACCGATGCAACGCCCGACACAAGAGCGATCAACTTTTTCATCTAGTCTCCGAATCAATGTTTATTTTTTTAGAATTCTTAGTTCAGCATGAATGTCTCCAGTGCTTCCTTATTTGAATGTGATCGACCGCCTTAAGCCTCTATCGTCGCCCCAGTTGACGCGCGACGTTTCCGTCCGTTACTACTTGTCCCCGAGTCTGCCCAATTCGGCGCTTATCCGGCAATGGAGCGTCGAGCTTCATCCGCGTGAAAACTAGCAATCTCGCTGCGCATCGTCCGAGTGCAAGATGTCCTCGTGAACGCGGCCACGATCAACGTTCGCGAGCGCCAACACAGATCGGTAATTCGAAGGACGGCGCACCTTCGGCGCGAACGATAATGCGGGTCGTTAGCGTCGGCTTCGATACCTCGCGCCATCCGGTGAGATGCGCCGAAAGATGGTGTGGCTGCGATGAACACAGACCGGGCGACGCTGGCCGACGTGCGCGGATACTCGGCGAGTGCAAGTTTCATGGGACGCTTCTGCCCGATCTCCTATCCTTGTGACCTGGTTCGCCAAGGACTAGAAGAACCCCCCAGCCGCCAGACACTTTGTCTTGTGCTTGTAAGAATATTTGATGCTAGATCGCTAGTCCCTACACAAAAAGTAGATTCACTGGCATTTTTTTCGGTCGAGCAAGGACTGCCGAAGTCCCGACTCCGCACGCAGATTCCAGGGACCTACGGCCTGGTCCAATCGCCGAGGCAGCCCGAAAAAACTCGTCAGACGGGGCCCGATCGCGAGACCTTGCGGCCCAACGCCTTGCGCGGATTCCGCAAAAATTGCCGAAGCCTGCTCTCCGTCCAGCAGGCGGGCCGCAAGATATGTCATGCTATCGGCTTCGGCTTCCCCGTTTCCCGGAAACAGGCTTGGTGCGTATCAGGTCAAAACCGGACGAGAACCGGAATGGCGACGGCCATGGCTCTTTGATCTGCGTTATCGGCCGCTCACAACACTGCGGGAACGACTTGCCGCCGCCTGACCGCTGAGCCAGGGTTAACGGGGACAGTGCCGGAAAATCCTCCTGATCAAGACCGGACAACGATGATCGGTCTTCACGGAGCGATCCCGTTGATCTTCGCCACGGAGACTTTATGACACACGGTGCGATGACAAAATATCAACGCCAACCCGACAACAAAGTAACGCTGAAAACGGTGCCGAAGGTCCGTTTGTATGTGGAGCGCCCTGAAGAAGAGAAATGGTTTGTCAATATCGGTCACGTTACGGAGCGCGGCCGCTGGAAAACCGAACCGCACGCTCATCCTGAATACGGCCAGGTCAACTTCGTTCGCAGCGGCCGCGGCGTGATGAACCTCGAAGGGTCCAGTGTGCCATTCGAGGGGCCATGCGTTTTGCTGCTCCCCACCGAATGCGTTCATGGACTCGACTACGAGATCGACGCCGACCGATGGGTCGTGACGATCGAAGTGTCCTATCTGACGCAAGTCAACGCCAGGCTCCACGAGTTCATCCAGTTGTGGTCGGCCCCGCGCATGATCCCGCTGCCGTCCACTGCCGGCATAGCAACGGAGTTCTTCGGCCTGATCACCAGACTGGCGCAGGAGCTCGAATCCAAGAACATCGGCCATGTGGTCGGCACAGAAGCGCTGCTTACGTCGCTGTTCCTGATGCTGGTTCGCGGAACCCAACTTGACCAGATCGACAATGGTGGCGCGACCCGCAACGAAATCCGGCTGGCTGACCGGTTTCGTGAATTGATCGATCAGCATTACCGCCAGAATCTGCCGCTGCGGGAGTATGCGTCGATGATGGCGGTATCTTTGGTACAACTGCGTGCGGCCTGCGCGTCGGCAACGGGACAGAGCCCCACCAAGATGATCCATGCACGCATCGTCACCGAGGCCAAACGGAATCTGATTTTCGGCGAGATGTCCGTGGAACAGATCGCCTTTGGGCTGGGTTTCTCGGACGCCGCATACTTCACGCGCTTCTTTCGCAAGGAAGTCGGCGAAGCGCCGAGCCAGTTCCGGTCGAACGCTCGCGACCAGGCACAAAAATCGAAGTAGGCCGCGCTGATCTCGGCGCGCCATGCCCGCTTGCAATCGCTGCGCGTATCCGTCTGCAATCGCGGATCACCGCAAGCTCGTGACTGCAAAAAATACCAGTGAATCTGACTTTTGTGTAAAGGCAGACACCCCGCCATCCAATACTATTCGGCCCACACTGAGACGGACTCGTCCAGTGTTTGATTGATCAGCTACTTGCCAGCAGTGCGGCCCATGAGTCGAAAAACGACTACGCCTCATGGCTGAATTCCATGTCTGATCGGGTCCGTTTTGAACCCGACGATTGGCGGCCCCGCAAGGGGTCGCCAATCGTCGTTCAGGAAGATTGTTATTACCTGTTGTGATTGCGTCTGAGGTCGCTCGTCCGCTTCGCCTCTACGGAGTTAATCGTCGCGCTTTGAATGAAGCTGTTTCCTTCGTCAGCTCAACCTCGTAGACCCGGCCACGCATCGCCGTCACTTCAGCCTGTCGCGTCGAGTGGCGACCGCAGGACGTCAATGAACCAACGCCGGTGGTACTCGCCACTTCAAAACGTCAGCTCATTCAGAACATTCGTCTTTCATCTCTTCTGGAGTAGTCATGCAGATTCAGGAATACACCGCCGCGCAAATCCTGGCGGCCGTCACGGCGGCGGCTAACGTCTCCGATGATTGGGCTCAGTCATCCGCGCAAACGCGAGCCGCATTGTTGCGCGGGCTCGGCGACGTGCTGATCGCGAATCGTGAAGAACTGGTCCGTCTCGCCGATGAAGAGTGCTCGCTGGGCACGGCTCGCCTGAATGGCGAACTTGATCGCACCACCTTCCAGCTCGGCGGCTTCGCTAACCACATCGAAGCAGGCCACGCCTTCGCGCTGACCGACGACGAAGCGATCGCCGGCGCGCCGCCCATTGGACGCCCACATCTGACGCGCGTTCGAGTACCGCTCGGACCGGTCGCGATGTTCTCCGCGAGCAACTTCCCGTTGGCGTTCTCCGTGCTGGGTGGCGACACCGCCTCCGCGCTTGCGGCAGGTTGTCCGGTGGTGGTCAAGGCTCACCCAGGTCATCCGAAGCTGTCGCGCCGGGTTTTCGAACTGGCACGCTCCGTAATTGCGCAACAGGGGCTGCCTGCGGGTTTGCTCGGCATGGTGGAAGGTGCGGGCATCGACGTCGGCGTCGAACTCGTGCGCAACCCGGATATCGCGGCCGTTGCGTTTACCGGCTCGTTCAAGGGTGGCACTGCGTTGTGGACAGAAGCGAATTCGCGTCCGCGGCCGATTCCGTTCTACGGTGAACTGGGTTCGATCAACCCGGTCGTCGCACTGCCCGCTGCGCTAACCGCGCAAGCCGAGGAACTCGCGCAGGCGCTGGCTTCATCGATCGAATTCGGCTCAGGGCAGATCTGCACCAGCCCGGGTCTGGTCGTGCTGTTCGACGGCGCGGACGCCGACCGGTTCGAAAATACGCTGCGCGAAGCACTCCAAGCCAAGAAAACCCACACGATGTTGACGCCCGGCATGAAGCGCAACTTCGACGCAGGCGTCGCGCGTCTCACGGGTACACCCGGCGTGCAGACCGTTCTCGCCACAGAATCGAACGACGATGTCAAAGCGCCGCCGCGTCCGCTGCTCGCGCGTACCCGTGCACAAACCTTCATCGCGGAACATGCGTTGCGCGATGAAGTGTTCGGTCCGGCTTGCCTGCTCGTGCGCGTGGTATCTGTCGAAGAAATCGTGGACGTGCTGAAAGCCGTCGGCGGAAGTTTGACAGTCACGTTGTGGGGCGCGGAAAGCGATTCCGCCGACGTGCGCCGTATCACCCGCCGTGCCGCGCAGATCGCCGGACGCGTTCTGTTCGACGGCGTGCCAACTGGCGTTGCGGTGACGGGCAGTCAACAGCATGGCGGACCGTGGCCCGCGTCGACCGAGCCGTTCACTACTTCCGTAGGCTACGCCGCAATGGATCGCTTCCTGCGCCCCGTGGCGCTTCAGAGCGCCCCGGCGTGGCTCGTGGAACGCGCCGGACGGCCCTGCTGATTGCAGCGGATAGCGGCGAGTAACGGGGCATTGTTAGCCGTCTTCACCTGACGTACTCGCCAACCGCATACTCTGCCTCGTTTCAGACGGCGCTGTGTCGATGCGCGCTTCCCATAAACAGCACGCAAAACCGAAGCAGTAAGCAAGCCACGCTCGCACACGTTGTGCCGCGATACCCGCACGCTTCGCTAACCATTCACACCCATAAGCAAAAAAATGCGCCGTGCTCTCGCACGGCGCATCAACTACATCCGCGCAGTTACCCGCTTATTGATTCGGAACGTACAACGGCATGGAGTCTTCCCACAACGTGTCCGTGATCGCATGCTGATCGGAGCCATCAGCATTCATTACCCAGTTCTGACCGTCAGGCTGGAACGTGTTGTCGTACAACGCGAGTTCATCGCGGAAGCCATACTCGCCCGAGCTGTACCCAATACGGCCGTCATAAAGCCACACGGCATGGCCCTGGTTCGCACCGGGCGTCGTCAGACGGGTTACATCCGTGCCGTCCGGCCTGATCGTATAGACGTCGTAGTGGAACTTGTTCGGATCGGTCGGATTGACTTCCTTGCGCGTGAACACGATCTTCGTCCCGTCGGGTGACCAGCCCGGCAGATTGTCCGCCTCGGTCGTCAGGACCGTCGTATTGCGCGTGTCCAGATCCAGAATGCGCAGGCCTTGTACCTTTGGGCTCCAAACGCGGTACACGATCTTCTTGCCGTCCGGCGAGTAGCTCGGGAAGCCCGCGTTGATCGAACCGTCCGTGAGGATTTCCGGCTTGTTGTCCATGCTGCCGTCGGCCTTTATGCGCGCAATACGGCCCGGACCCATGCCACGCGTGAAGAACCAGTCGCCAATGCCGAACGCGACCCACTCACGATTCGGCGACCACGTTGGCTGGAACGCACCCGCCAGGCCTTTCTGGATCATGTCCTTAGCCAGTCCACTGTTGGCCGGATCGTAAATGCGCTGATAGCCAGAGAAATCCGGATTGATGACGGCGATCGACGAGCCCATCGCCTTTTCCGTGTACACCAGCTTCTTGTGATCCACCGACAGTTGCGGAAACACGTCGATATAACGGTAGTTCCACGCCGGGTCGAAGCTAAACATCGCCGTGCCGTTCGGATGCGCGGGACGCATCGTGATTTTTTCATAGACCATCCTGGTGCCGTCGGACGAATAGTGCGGCGAACGGATGCCGGTATTCGCGGTCGAGCGGAACGTACCCGCTGTGGTGTAGAGACCTTCGGTCTGCCCACCCTTCACGTGATACGCAACGTTGGTATCCGAAATATATTGCGGGAACACCTTGAAGCCCGGCGTCGACGTCAATGTGGTGCGAGACAGGTTCGACAGATCCACCGAGACCAGTTGTGAGCTAACCTGGTTGATCAGTTCCGGACGGTGCGCACCCCAGGTCGATTCGACTGGCGTCTCATAGAAGACTACGCGCTTGCCGTCGGGCGAAAACGACGGAGAACCTTCGTCAAAGCCCTGATTGCTGGAGATCTTCTTCCAGCCCGAACCATCGGGATGGATCATATAGATGCTGCTTTCCTGCGTGCGCTCCCAGCCACCCGGCAGGTTGTGACCGCGCCACTCGGAGCCGATATCGGAAGACAGTGCAATCCACTTGCCGTCCGGCGACCACGACGGACGGAAGAAGCTATGTGGTTTGTTCGGATCGAACTTGATATCGCCGGTGACGTTCTTCAGCGCACCGGTCGCAATGTTCAGCGTCCAGATGTTGGTCGTGCCGAACTTGTCCGCGCCGCGGCGTGACGACACGAACGCGATGACGTTAGGGTCGGTCGGCGAGAAAGCAGCGGCATCGTCAACGGCAATGTGATCGGTGAGCCGCTTCAGATCGGTACCATCCACTTTCACGCGATAGAGATTTGCCTCGCCGTAACCGTCACGCTCCGACGTGAAGACGATCCACTGTCCATCTTTCGAGAACGATGCGTGATAGTCGAAGCCGGAGGTCGGCAACAACTTGTGCTCGTCGCTACCGTCGGCGTTAGAGACATACAGATCGGAAGTCACGGGACCGAGGCGGTCGAGCAATGCCGTGCCCTGTGTCTCAGCGTGCGCGCCGGCTGAAATCACAATACAAATACTACCGATGGCCGAATAAGCCTGGAGTTTCTTTAAAGACGAAGTTAAATACACAGCGAAATGCCTCCATTTATTATGCTTTGTTGAGCGGTGTGACACCGCTCAACGGCCTCCTGCGTGACCATTTAGTCAACGCGCGTTGTGTGTTCTTTGCTTACTACGACTTCTTGCCTGTTACGACTTTTCTCCCCGGTCTTCCCTTCGCGCTTTCGCTTTCGCTTTCGTCCGATTACCCGAGGCTGCCCGTTACGTCGTCGAACAGTTCGTCGACCGACAAACGATGCGGGATGATCTTCTGATCCAGTGCCCAATCAATCGCGAGTTGCAGACCCTTGCGGTTCGCTTCGAGACCGATCGGCGGGAACACGGCCGGTACGCCTTCGGCCAGCTTGCGGCTCTCCGCCACCATCCGGTACAACTCACGCACCACATCCGGACGCTGCTTCGAAATGTCTTCGTGAACAACGAACATGTGATTGATCGGCACCACATTCTCACGCGCGAACCAGTCTTTCGCCGCAGCCTGCGCATCGGGAACCAGCGTGCGCACGCGTGGGTCCTTCGGCATGTCCTCACCGAGCAGGGCTGCAGCGAGTTCACCGTCGAGCATCATCTGCGGAATCGACGAACCTGCCGGCAAGCGCTCGCAGTTATTCGGATCGCGGTATTCGGCAAGATGCCCGTCGCCCAGTGTCATCCACGTCACCTTGTCGAGATCGACACCGTATTCGTGGCGCAGAATGCCGCGAATCCACAGCGCCGTGGTCTGCGTGTAAGTGCGCACACCAACCTTCCTGCCTTCGATATCTTTCGGATCGAGATGGCCGAAGTCGATGTTGTAGCCCGCGCAATGGTGCTGGAAACGGCCCGAGATCGGCGTCGGCAGCAGCACATAAGGCTTGCCGTAGGCCTTTGCCTGCAGGAACGTCACGATCGCCAGTTCGCCCGCGTCGAACTGGCTCTCGCGCACCATCGCCTTGAAGCCGTTATGCGCCGGCGTTGGCCCGCAGTAGTCGAGGTTGACGATGTCCGAAGTCACGCGGCCATCCTTCATCGCCTTCGTAACCGGGTAGTCGGCCAGGTTCGTGCGTAGCGTCGGCACGCCAGTGAGGGTTGTTGTCATGTCATCTCCGTACTTATGCTGGAATAGATTTACAGTCTGACCTCAATCAGACACGGACCCGACTCGTTAACCGAGTCCGCCATCGCCTTGTGGAATGCTTCAGCTGTATCGACAGAAACAGCGGGCACGCCCATGCTTTTCGCCATCGCCAGCCAGTCGAGACGCGGGCGATCGATATCGATCATCGAAAGCGCGCGTTCGCCCGGCGCACCCGCGCCCATGTTGGCGTACTCGGCCTTGAGGATCGCGTAGCTGTTGTTGGCGAAGATGATCGTCGTGATGTTCAGGCTCTCGCGCGCCTGCGTCCACAGCGACTGGATCGTGTACATCGCGCTGCCGTCACCGACCATGCAGAACACGCGCCGGTCAGGGCAGGCGAGTGCCGCGCCGGTCGCTACAGGCGTGCCGTAGCCGATCGAGCCACCCATGTTGTTAATCAGGTCGTGCGGCGCGGCGCCGACGGTCAGGCCCATCGTTTCGCGACCGGTGGTCAGCGATTCGTCGACGAGAATGCAGTTTTCCGGCAGCGCGGCGGCGAGTGCCTGGGCGATGCTGGCGGGTCCAAGTGCGCCGGTCGGCGGCGTGGTGTCCGCGCGCTGCTGGCGCTCCGCTTGCGCGTTCGTTGCACCCACGGCCTCGACCAGCATCTCCAGGCCTGCAACACCGTCTTCACCGATCTCGACCAGCTGATGCACGCTCGTGCCTGGTGACTTCAGCAGGCTCGGCTTGTCGGGATAGCTGAAGAACGCGATCGGCTCGGTGGTTTCCACCGTGATGATGTGTTTGAAACCCTTCAGGTACTCGACGGCCTGGCCCACTGCATACGGAATACGTTCGAGCGTCACACGCCCCGCGCCACGTTCGATCCGGGCGCTGAAGAACTGCGTCGCGATGCGGCAGCCGGTTGCAACCTTGAGCTTGCCCGCGAGTTCGATTGCGCGACCACGGGTCGAGTGACCCGCGAGCACGATCAGCGTCGGCTCGCCCGAGCGCAGCACCTTCGCAATGTGCTCGACACGGGCTACGTCAGGTGCTTTTGCTTTCGGTGCAGAAGGAGAGCGTGACGGCACAACTACCTCGCCCGCTTCCTGCCAGGACGCATCACCCGGGAGGATCAGCGTCGCGATCTGTCCGACGTGTTCGCTGGCCTTCTCCACCGCCGCAGCGACGTCCCACCCCACCGTATGCGACGACTCGACGCGACGCACCCAGTGGCTCAGCGGACGCGCCAGTCCTTCAATATCCGAGGTCAGCGGCGGATCGTATTTCAGGTGCGCAGCCGAATGCTCGCCCACGATGTTGACCATCCCCGACGATGCGCGCTTCGCATTGTGGATATTGGCCAGCCCGTTCGCGAGACCCGGACCGAGGTGCAGCAGCGTCGAAGCGGGCGTACCCTTCATCCGGTAGTACCCGTCCGCCGCGCCCGTGCAAACGCCTTCGAACAGGCACAGCACGCTGCGCATCACCGGGTTTTCGAGCGCCTTCAGGAAATGCATCTCCGAGGTGCCCGGATTCGCGAAACAGATATCGACGCCCTGACCGGCAAGCGTCTGGACCAGGCTTTCGGCTCCGTTCATTTAATACCCCGCCAGCTCGCGTGCAGCACCCACAACGCCATAGCTGCGCTGCGGAGCCGACATCAGGAAGCGATAGCCTTCCTTGACGAGGCGCTCGTGATTCTTCGCGGTGGTGTGCGGATTGCCGACCACGACGTTGTGCTTGTGGCAGGTCTCGACGATCTTGCGCATCGCATCCAGCACTTCCGGATGTTCATACTGACGCGGCAGGCCGAGTTGCTGGCTTAGATCGCCCTCGCCGATCAGGATGAAGCCGATACCCGGCACGTTCGACAGGATGTCGTCCAGATTCTCGATGGCCTCGGTGCTTTCGCACATCAGACCGACGAGGATTTCACCTTCCGGCGCGAGCGGCCATACGTCGGCCTTCCGGTAGTAGTCGGGCACGCTAAGGCCCCAGTAGCGCGCGGCCGTTGCGGGACCATCGCCGCGTGCGCCCTTCGGCTCATACAGCGGCGCGTTCTTAGGACGCGCATAGCGGCACGACGCCACTGCGTTATAAGCCTGCTCGACCGTTGCAACGTGCGGCCATATCACGCCGTAGGCGCCGCGATCGAGCACCTGCTTGGCGAAGGCCTGGTTCATTTCGACGCCATTGGCCGGAATACGTGCAATCGGCGTAACACGCGGCGAGACCGAGCCGGCCTCGGCGATCTGCTTGCGGTTCAGCATGTATTGCAGCGCGTCGCCCAATGCCGAGACGTCGTACGGATTGTGCTCCATCTCGAAGACGATGCCGTCGTACGGTGCATCGCTCATCTCGATGGCGGCCTGCTTGTCCAGCTTCGAAAACGCGGTGTAAGCGGTCTTACCGGATTCGAATGCGCGAATGATGCTGTTGAGACGAATATCGCTCATGGTCTTTCTCTCTCGAAATCGCTTGAATTAGCTGCGTAATGCCGGCTCGATCAGCTCAGTCGGCCGCTTTCCAGTACATGAAGCCCATACCTTCACCGGTACCGGCGGCAGTGCGCCAGCAGGGGACGTAGTCCACCAGCGTCATCTCGGCGCCCGTTTCCTGCACCGCTTTCATCACGCTGACGTAGAGCTTGATTTCGGAGGTGCCCGACTGATACGAGCGGTTGTCCACTGCTGAGAGGCCGTCATAGTCGTAGTCGGCCAGCATCTTCATGATGCGGTGGTCGAACTCTTCGTCGTTGACGAAGTGCGACAGACCACCCGACGCGAAGATGCCCACACGCACATCGTCCGGCCATGCGTTGATCGCATCGCGCAACACGCGGCCGAATTCGATACAACGCGACATCGACGGCTGGGTCGGCGGATAGAAGCAGTTCATGATGATCGGCACATGCGGCGGTGGGTTGTCGCCCATGATCTGGTGATACACGAAGCTGTATGCGTGCGGCACCACCGGATATTCCGGCAGCGGCTTCATCCATACATTGTCCGGCCATGCGAACAGATCGGTCAGGTCGAAGTTCTCGCGCTGGAAATGTTCGACCAGATACGTCGCCAGCTTCGGATGACACGCGTGCGTGACGTGATGATCCGGCGCATAAACCGAGCGCTGCGGCGGACCGTTGTGCACTTGTTCACCGGTGTAAATCGCGATCGACGGCGAAAAATCGGTGAAGATTTCCTTCTGGTCCTTGCCCAGAATGATCGCGACGTCCACGTCCGCTGCACGGTAGGCTTCGGCCATCCTGTCGAGTGCGGTACGGCAACGCGCGGCGCGTGAGGTGCGTTCCTCGATCGTCAGGAATTTCTCGAACGCTGCACCGCGGTGCGCTTCAAGCTCAGGATACGTCCACGTCCGATTGCGGAACCACAGTTCCGGATTGTTACGGTCGCGCTCCCCGTTCTTGAGCCAGTCCTCCGGTGCCTGACCCAGCATGCCGCTATGCGGCACGGCCATCCCGAATACAATCTTCGCCATTTGCGTTTCTCTGTGAATTAATGTGTTCAACAAGGCCGGCTATTCAAACCATGCTGGCCATGCGGTCATCTCTTAGGCTCGCCGCAGCGAACTCGGGGCTTCGGTCACCTTGGGGGCCCATACGGGGCGGTACAAAATCGCCGTTGCCAGCGCGCCGACAACGAGGAATCCGAGAATCACCATCATCGGCAGGTCGTAGCTGCCACTTACGTGCAGCAGCCAGCCCGACAGGCTTGCCGCCACGCCGCCAGCGAGGCTGGTGGCAAGCTGCTGCACGCCTGTCACGAGGCCGATGGCTTGCTTGGGAATCAGCGTCAACCGCGACAGCACCAGGTTGTTCGCCGTGACGAAACCGAGCAGCGACAGCGAGAAGACATTCCAGAACAGCGCCATGTTGAGCGTCGAGGCGTAAGCGCCGAACAGCACCGTGCATCCGCCGACAAAGCCCGTGATGGTGAATACCTTGCGCACCGTAATCGGGTTGTGGCCGCGCGCAATGATCCGGTCGGCCGCCCAGCCCGCAATCGCCGCGACGATCGCGATCCCGGCAAAGCTGAAGAACGTGAAAAGGCCGGAGCGAGTAATCGACAGACCGCGTTGCTCGACCAGATACGACGGCATCCAGGTCATGCAATAGAACGTGAAGTAGCCGTAGCAGAAGTTGGTGACCATTCCACCCCACACCACCGGGCTCGACAGAATGCTGCCGAAGGTCACCATGCGGGCGCTGCGATTGGCCTGCATAAGTTCCACTTTGGAAGGCATGTCATTGCGCACCATCAGCAGCCAGGGCACGAGCCACAGCAACCCGGCCAGGCCGGTCGCGATGAACATCATCTTCCAGGAATAGTTGACGATGAACCACGCTCCGACCGGTGCACCGATTGCTGGACCGAACTTGTTGCCCATCGCCAGAATGCCGACGGCCAATCCGTTCTGACTTTCGTCGAAGTTGTTCCGGATCCAGCGGTAGCTCGCGGGAATCACAATCGCTTCGGCCATGCCGATGATCAACCGCATGACGACCAGGCTGGCGAGCGCCGTCACGGCACCCATCAACGCGGTGGCGATACACCACAGCGCAAAGCTGATCGCGTAGGGCCATTTCACGCCATAGCGATCGGCCACCCAACCCATCGGAACCTGAAACACGCCGTACGACCAGAAGAACGCAGCGTTGATCCAGCCGCGATCAACGTTCGTCAGTGCAAAATGTTGAACAAAGTTTGCGTCCGCCAGCGTCGACGAAATGCTGGTCCGATCGACAAAGGAAATCAGCACGCCGAGTGCGAGGAGCGCTAGTACGGCCCAGCGGTATGCCGACCCGGGTCGTCCAGAATTGCTTGTCTCCATCTACTTGTTTCTCTTAAGTGTGATTGGATTCTGCGTGCCGGTCACCTTGAAAGCGTTTTTCAGCGCCTGGGGCGGCCGGCCCGGATACAGCGCAAAATCAGGCCAGAGCCGGATACAGTTGCAAAGCCGTCTTACCGAAGATCCATTCGCGGTCTTCATCGCTCAGGCTTGCCAGTCCGGCCTGGGCCGTCGCGAGAATCTCCGACAGCGCACCCGGCGAGGTCGGGTAGTTCGAGCCCCATGCCAGCCGCTTCGCACCGAAAGCTTCGACCACGCGAGGAAAGAACGTTTCGGCGCTCGCCTTTTCCTTCTTCACGTCGCCGAAAATGCGCGGTGTGAGCTTCAGGTAGATGTTCTCCAGCGGCGCGAGGTCGAACAGGCTTTGTGCCTTCGCATACGGTACACCGTCGGCCACCTCGGGGCGGCCCAGGTGATCGAGAATGATCGCGACCTTCGGGAAACGCTTCGCCAATGCAGTGACCTGCGGCAGGCCGATTGGGCCGGTCTGGATGCACATCGGCAATCCCAGCTCACCGCACAGCTCCCAAGCCGGGAACGAACGCGGATCGTCGAGTTCGCTCGGATCGAACTCCTTGGTGCTGCCGCCCGTGAACAGGCGCAGACCCGCGAGGCCCTGGCCGACCCATTCGCGGATGCGTTGCGGCGCATCCGGCTGCAGGACGTCGACGGAGCCCACGGCGACGAGGCGCTCCGCGTACTTCGCGCAACCGTCCACGACGTAGCTGTTGTCGAAACCGTACGTGGTCGACGAGTGAACCACGGCGGCTTTTGCGACACCGGCTGCGTCCATCGATTCGATCAGCGTTTCGACCGTGGTCGGACGCTCCTTCGACCAGTCCGAACGCTTGCCGAACAGCGGCGCGGGCGGATAGAGCGATTCGTTGTCGGAGATGATGTGCGGGTGAATATCAACGATTGTCATGAGTGTCTCTATGCTTGTCTGATTGCCGGCCGCCATTGCTCGTGCAGGCTTACCGCGTTTATTTGCCCTGCGCCTTCAGGCGTGCGTCAAGGCGCGGGTACACCCGGCGTGCGTTGCCTTCGAAGATCTTGTAGCGGTCTTCTTCCGACAGCGCTTCGCAGGCGTCGATATAACGCTTGGTGTCGTCGAAATACTGGCCGGTAGCCGGATCCTTGCCGCGCACCGCGCCGATCATTTCCGAACCGAACAGCACGTTCTCAGCGGGAATCACCTTGGTCAGCAGTTCGACGCCCGGCTTGTGGTACACGCACGAGTCGAAGAAGATATTGTTCAGCAGGCCTTCGAGTGGACGGTCGCGCATTTCCAGCGACATCCCGCGATAACGGCCCCAGTGGTAAGGCACCGCACCGCCGCCGTGCGGGATCACCAGACGCAGCGTCGGGAAATCCTTGAACAGGTCCGATTGCAGGATCTGCATGAACACCGATGTATCCGCATTCAGATAGTGTGCGCCCGTGCCGTGGAAGCATGGGTTGCACGATGCAGCGACGTGAATCATCGCGGGCACGTCCAGATCGACCAGTGCTTCGTAGAGTGGATACCACTCGCGATCCGTCACCGGCTTGCCGGTCCAGTAACCACCGCTCGGGTCCGGATTCAGGTTACAGCCGACGAAGCCCAGTTCCTCCACACAGCGGCGCAGTTCAGTCACGCTGTTCGCGGGCGCGACGCCCGGCGACTGCGGCAACTGGCAAACCGGCGCGAAGTTGTCCGGATAGAGTTCCGTCACGCGATGCACGAGGTCGTTCGACACACGCGCCCATTCGATGCTCGTGCGTTCGTTGCCCAAGTGGTGGCTCATCAGGCCGGCGATCGGCGAGAACAGCGTGAGGTCGCTGCCGCGTTCGCGTTGCAGCTTCAGTTGACCATTGCCAATGGCTTCGCGGATTTCATCGTCGCTGACATGAGCGCCATCGAGCGAAGGTGCGTTGGCCGGGTCGTTGGCGAACTCAACCTGTCTGGCACGCCATGCGCGGAACGAAGCAGGGACGGTCGTGAAGTGACCGTGACAATCGATGATCATTTTGTCTCCAAAGTCGATCGGAGTTGGCGCTTCAGCGCATGCTCCGGTCTCATGCAACTTGTTGCGTTCGAACCGGCGGCTCAGCTAGCCAGCGGGTCCACAAACAGTTCGCTGATGGACATGCGGCGCGGCGTTAGCCCTTGCTTGAACGCAGTCGCTTCGAGCGTTTCGATCGTCTTCAGGTTTTCCTGCAGACCGTACGGCAGCGGGTCGTGTCCAACGATCTTGCGCAGCTCGAGGTACTTCTTGTCGCCGGCGGTCGTGGCTTCGCCTGCATCGAGACGTGCCAACCATTCCTTCTTCGCTTGTGCAAACGCGTCGTAAATCGACTTCGCGATCCACGGATTCTCCGCCAGTACCGAGTCTTTGACGACGATCGTGCCGTGCATCGGATACACGCCAGTACGCGCGTAGTACTCGGTTTCCAGTTCGGTCGCGTTCGGCAGGAGATCCGGATAATCAGCTTCGACTTCCTTCCAGCCGCCCGTTGGCGCGCCCGTGCGGCCAATGCCTGCCGCAGCGGCAAAGCCGGCCGACAATTCGCCGCTCGCCATCATTTCCGCCAGCGAGCTGCCTGCCGGAGCATGGATCACGTTCTCCGGCAGCTTGAGTTGCGTGACGTGTTCTTCGTCATCGACAACCCACGTTACCTTCGACGAGTCCAGACCGAATTCGTCGATCAACACCTGACGGGTCCACACGCCAGTCGTGACCGAGTAAGCACGCACGCCGACTTTCTTGCCTTCCAGGTCCTTCGGGTGCTTGATGCCAGCGTCCGGGCGAACCAGCAGCCCGCCGTGGTGAAAGCGCCGTACCACGAAAATCGGCAGACCGACGAACGGTGCGCCGTAGGCACGAGCGATAATGTAGGTCGTCGGCGCCAGTTCGCAGACGTCGAATTCGACGTCGCGCACCATGCGGCGGAACGCGCCAATTTGCGGCTTGACAGTGATGAATTCGGCGTCCACGCCTTTGATGGGAATGGAACCATCACGGATGGCGGACGTATGCGGATGCTCAGCGATTGCGATCTTGAGCGGGACTTTCTTGGTCAACATCCTCTCCTGTGGATTAGCCGCCGACAGCTGGATCAGAACACCAGTGCCGAAGGCGTTGTCTCGATAGGGTAAGAATATTTGAGGATCGCTCCTGCGTCCCTACACAAAAGTTAGATTCAATGGCACTTTTGTGGATCGGCAAACAGCCGCGCTGCTCCGGCGCTTCAGCCTTGTGTGGCGTGATTTTGAGCAACTGTTCAAGTAGCTCGCGGGCGGGTTGTGCGGCTGCGGAATTGGCGCACATCACCTGAGGATGGAACCGGAAACTCCAATATTCCGCGGGTATGCCCTCGTGGGGAAAATGCTAAATCGTGTTTTATTTCGCGCGGTTACGGGAGGTCGCTGAAATTGATTGCCGACATTGAGGAACTGCCCTTCGAGCGCGGCCTGACCGCGACATACGAGACCATCTGATGCTGGTGCTACAAGTTTGGCAAGGGCTTTTCTCAGCGCGTGAAAGCGGCACGATAAAGCCGCTTCACTCTTTCGCAAACAACTCGCAGCCCGGTTTGCCGCATGGCGGGATTCGCTGAACCCGCCCAAAATCCGCCGAAGACTTCCTGACGGCCGTCAACCCATGTCGCTACCTATACTTCGTGCGGAAATTGTGCGGGACCTTGATGGAAGCAGCAAGCACGTCGTTGCCCATAAACCGCTTTGAAATCAGCGAACCAGAGGACGTTTTCGGAAGATATCGGAATGCCCGGGAAGCCCCGGCTGGCGGAAGGCAGCCGGAGTCGAACCGACCTGAGCGCGTCTGACGCCCTCAACTGGGTTTGAAGCCCAGCCGTACCACCGGATACGAATGCCTTCCTATGGTGATTGAACTACCTGAACTACGCGTTGCAACCCAAACGCTGAATCAAAGCAAATCGAGCCAACGACTATCCGTGCGCATCAAATGCAGGCCACGGTGAAAGCGAGTATATCCAACCCGGTCGAAGAATTCTAAAAGCTGTATCGCGCGTTTTCGCCCCAGACCAGTGACATCGCGAAACGGCGCAGCCGCTACCGTACCCGCATTCTTCTGCGCTTCGGAATCCGCAATTAAAGCCAGTTCACGAATCGCCTCATGGTGATAAAAGAGGTCGCGCACCACCTGAAAAAGCTCGCCTTGGCGCGCGAGCTTGCGCAGCAACTGCCGCACGCGGTCTTCAGATACGCCATGTGCGTTTGCCAGATCACGCACCCAGGGCGGATCGAAACGCCCCGCTTTCAGCGCCGGCAGCAGCACCGCCGCGAGTGCACGGTCGGCATCGTCGAGCGTCACCACGTGGTCCGGCAGATGCAACCACGGCCCGTGTCTGACAACCTCGCCGCGCGCCGCCGCATCGTCAACTAGCGCGCGCCATAGCGCGTCGTCGACGAGCGGCGCCGCGATCCGCCGTAAGCGCGAACCATCCGGGCCCAGTTCGTCTGGCGAGCGTTCGTGGTACTGCTTCAGCGTCGCGATCAACTGCGTGCCCAGCACCTGCCATGACGCATCGGTGATCAACAACGCGTCGTCACCAGCAAGCGCCACGACACGCGTGTTAGACGGCAACTCGAGCGCGGCCGCCTGCATGCCCGTCAGCCTCGCCAGCAACAAGCGTGACAGGCCATGCGGAGCCCTTGCGAGGAGCGAATCCAGCGCGCCGGTGTCAAGCATGATCTGAATCGCGTCGAGCCAAGCGAATCGCTCGACTGAGCGAAGCTTGCGCGAAGGCGCAAACGGATCTAGCACATGACCGCCGCCAACCGTGCGATTAGCTTGCGCATTGCGCACCACAAAGCGGTCGCCAGGAAGCGCACACACCGGCCGCTCGAACACGAGTTGCACGCGCGCCGACTGACCTGCGCCAAGCGTCTCGCCATCGAGCAACGCGACGTGCGCCACCTGATGCTGTGTGCCCAGATGCACATGCAACGGCGCCCAATGCTCCAGCGTCAGCGGTGCATCGGCGAGCAACGTCAGCATGACGTCGATACGTTCCGAGGCTTGCGACAGACGCGGATCGACGATCCAGTCGCCGCGGTCGATCGCGCTCTTCTCGATGCCCGCAAGGTTCAACGCGCAGCGCTCGCCTGCCCGCCCGGTCTCGGCCGGACGATTCTGCGCATGAATGCTGCGCACGCGCACCGGCTGATTTTTCGGCGCCAGAAGCATCGTGTCGCCTACCGCCACGCGCCCCGACACCACGGTCCCCGTCACGATCGTGCCCTGGCCCGCGAGCGTGAAAACCCGGTCGACCGCGAGACGGAACAGGCCGTCGTCGCGCTTCATGCGCCACGCTGCTGCCGCTCTGTGCAAATGCGCCTTCAGTGCGGCCACGCCAGGGTCATCGTCACTTAGGGCGTTGGTTTCGAACACCGGTGCGCCCTGCAGCACGGTGCCGCTCAAAAACCCTGTGACCTCGTCATGCACTTCCTGCAGTCGCTGCGCATCAACGCGATCTATCTTGGTCAGCGCTATCGCGCCGCGCTTGATGCCTAGCAGTTCCACGATCGCCAGATGCTCGCGCGTTTGCGGCATCACGCCGTCGTCGGCAGCGATCACGAGCAGGGCGAAATCGATCCCGCTCGCGCCCGCGGTCATCGTATGAACGAGCTTTTCGTGGCCTGGCACGTCGATCAGGCCGAGCACGTCGCCGTTTTCGAGCGGCACATACGCGTAGCCCAGCTCGATCGAAATGCCGCGCGCCTTTTCTTCCTTCAGACGATCCGTGTCGACGCCCGACAGCGCTCTCACCAGACTCGTTTTGCCGTGATCGATATGCCCGGCCGTACCGACGATCATGCGTGTACGCCCTTCAGTTGCTCGATCAACTGCGCTTCATCGGCGGCTTCGAGACAGCGCAGATCGAGACGCAAGGCATCGTCCGCGATACGGCCGATAATCGGCCGCGCCATCTCGCGCAAACGCTTTTCGAGCGCGAGCAATTGACGGCCGCCGCGCTTGCCGTCAGCGGTCCGGATGACGAGGCCGTAGCTCGGCAGCACATCGACGGGCAACGCGCCGCTGCCAATCTGGCTGAACATGGGCTCGGCTACCACGGCGTAGCGTTCGCCGGCCGCGCGCTGCAACGCAGGCAGTACCCGCTCCGCGGTGAGCCGGATGTTGGCGCTCGGGCGCGTGAGCAAACGCAGCGTAGTCAGCCGTTCAGCAAGCATTTCCGGCGCGCGATACATCTGCAGCACGGGCTCCAGCGCCGCGAGCGTCAGTTTGCCGACTCGCAGCGCGCGCTTGAGCGGATGCTTCTTGATCTTCGCAATCAGATCGCGCCGGCCGACGATCAACCCCGCCTGCGGACCACCCAGCAATTTGTCGCCGCTGAACGTGACAAGGTCGGCGCCGGCTTCGATGGTTTCGCGCACCGTCGTCTCACGCGGCAAGCCCCATTGCGTCAGATCGACCAGCGTACCGCTGCCGAGATCCACGGCGACGGCAAGACCGCGCGCGTGGGCGAGCGGCGCGATGGCATCGACGCCGACCTCTTGGGTGAATCCGCTGATCGCGTAATTGCTCGCGTGAACTTTCATTAGCAGCGCGGTTTGCGGGCCAATGGCTTCGTCGTAGTCTTTCAGATGTGTGCGATTGGTGGTGCCGACTTCGCGCAGCTTGGCGCCCGCACGACTCATGATGTCGGGAATGCGAAACGCACCGCCGATTTCAACCAGCTCGCCACGCGACACGATCACTTCTTTCTTCGACGCCAACGCGGACAACGTGAGCAACACCGCCGCGGCGTTGTTGTTGACCACGGTGGCCGCTTCGGCGCCGGTCAGTTCGCAAATGAGTTCATCGATCAGATTGTCGCGGTCACCACGCTTGCCCGTGCCGAGATCGAACTCGAGATTGGCCGGTTGCGTGAGGGCCTTCATGACGGCTTGCACCGCTTCGTCGGGCAGCAGGGCACGGCCGAGATTGGTATGCAACACGGTGCCGGTCAGATTGAAGACGCTGCGCAAGCGAGCCTCGTTGCGGCGGCGCAGCGCAGCGCCGACCGAACCCTGCAGTTGCGCGACATCGAGCGCGCTCACCGAGGCATCGCCGGACTGCGCGCTGGCGCGCCAGCTGTCGAGCGCGTGCCGCAATGCATTCAACACCTGTGTGCGGCCGAATTCGCCCTGAAGCGCAGCAAACTCAGCCGACGCCATCACCTTTTCCACCGACGGCACCCGCGCCATCAGCGCCCGCAATTCAGAGCCAGTTACATCGCTCACGAGGCAATCCTTGTTCTTCAGTCAGACTTCAGTCGCGCTTCAGTCCGATACGCCAGAAGACTCAGCCGCGCTGTCCGCCTGCTCCGGCCACAGCCACGGATGCGGCGACGCGCGCCGGTAACCTTCCGCCCCCATCAGCAAGTCCAGCGTGAGACTGGCGAGATCGTCCGCGAACGGTTCGAAATCGTAGTCCTTCGACTGAATGCCGATCTTCCGGTAAGTATGGCATTCGTCGCACGACTCCGCCTTCAAAGCTGCATTCTTCGACTCGGTTTCCCGGGTGGCCTCGTCGGCGTCCTGCGAGCCGACGGCGTGATAGGCAATGCCTTTGGTCGAATCGCAGTTCGAGCATTTTGCGCGGACCATGTGCCACTCGGTCGCACACAAACCGCATTGCAGGTAACGGTAATTGTCATACGCACCGCCCACGCGCACCATGCTCGCCACCGGATGCGAGCCGCATACCGGACACAGGCCGAGCGTCGCGATGTACGGAACGTCGCGCTTGTCGATATCGGCGGCGAGGTCGGTCCAGACCACTTGCAGCGCGGCCATGATGAACGGCGCGCTCGCCGGATCGATTTCCTCGAAACGCTGCGCGAAGATCGCATCGGCCTGAGTGTCGAGCGTGGCTTGATCGAGTATTCGCAGCTTGGCGAGGAGCGCTTCGAGCGGCGGTGTGAGCGGACCGGCAGCTTGCACCTTGTCGACCAATTGCAGCAAAACGTCATGCCACGCCGGATCGCGTACGCCTGAGAGCGCCGGAATCAGCGGCATGGAATGCTGTTGTGCGCTCGCAATCAACTCGGCGCTGGGCGACTTCGCCTTGAAGCCGGCGATCACGGCTTGCTGCGCGTCCGCCAGCACGGCCATCAACCGCAAATAGCCGGCGATCGGATTGTTGAGCGCCGCCAGTTGACGCAGTCGCGTGGCGCGCGCCGAAAAGACCGTCAGCCGTTCCGGTGTACGGATTCGCGGGATCGCCGTGTGATCGAGCGACTCGATATCGCCAGCTTCAAGAATGCGTTGAACCAAAGTATCAACCTCTGACAATTGCGCAGCCATTGCGCTAAAACTGAAGAGCCGCCGCCGTTCATCGAACAGGAGCGGCGGCTCGGGGTGCGGTGCGTTTCAATCCGCGCCGCCTTACTTGTCGATGATCTCCTTGAACCAGTTCGGATGATGTTTTCTCGCCCAGCCGTAGGTCACGGTACCGCGCGTCATCGCGCCAATCGAGCCCTTGATCCACAACGCCGCATAAATATGCACGACGATACCGACGATCAGCACGAACGCCGCCGCAGCATGAACCAGCGCCGCGAGCCGGATGATCTCGATCGGGAAATAGAACGAGAAATAGCGCCGCCAGATCACAATGCCGCTCGCCAGCAACAGCAGCAGGCACATCACCATGGTGAAAAATAGCAGCTTTTGACCGGCGTTGTACTTTCCGATCGCGGGGAGCTTGTCCTCACGATTGTTGAGCACATCGCCGATCTGTTTCATCCACTGGATGTCCGCGCGGTCGAGATAATTGTGGTGCCAGAAGCGCAACGCAAGAATCAGGAACGACAGGAACATCACACAGCCGACAAACGGATGCAGAATCCGCGTCCATTGCCCGCCGCCGAAGAGCGCGTAGAGCCAGGACATCGCCGGATGAAACATGGCGAGACCGGAGAGCGCCAGCAAGACGAACGTGATGGCGGTGATCCAGTGATTCGTCCGTTCATTCGGCGTGTAGCGCTGGATCAGACTATTGCCTCTCACGTCTTTCAGCACCACGTCTTCATGGTTTTCAGCGTGCTTCATCGGATGCCTCCCGCGAACGGCGTGCTTCGTCAGCTTCGTGCTGTGCTTCGGCCTCTTCCGCCTCCGTCACCTCGTTCGGACCGACGCGCGTGTAGTGGAAGAACCCGGCCAGCGCAGCAAACGCGATACCTGCCAGCGCCAGCGGCTTCGCCAGCCCCTTCCACAGCAGAACCATCGCGCTGATCTTCGGATTCTGCGGCAAGCCGTGGTACAGGTTGGGCTTATCGGCGTGGTGCAGCACGTACATTACGTGCGTGCCGCCCACACCAGCGGGATCGTACAAACCGGCGTTCTCGAACCCGCGCTCCTTCAGATCGACAATCCGATCCGCCGCTTGCTGCTTCATGTCCTCTTTGGTGCCGAACATGATCGCGCCGGTCGGGCAGGTCTTCACGCACGCCGGTTCCTGACCGACAGCCACCCGGTCCGAGCACAGTGTGCACTTGTACGCGCGGTGGTCCTTCTTCGAAATGCGCGGCACGTTGAACGGGCAACCGGTGATGCAATAGCCGCAGCCGATGCAGTTTTCCTCGTGAAAATCCACGATGCCGTTCGTGTACTGCACGATCGCGCCCGGCGAAGGACAAGCCTTCAGACAGCCCGGATCCTCGCAGTGCATGCAGCCGTCCTTGCGGATCAGCCACTCGAGATCGCCCTCGGCGTTCTCATACTCCGAGAACCGCATGACAGTCCACGAATGCTCTGACAGATCGCGTGGGTTGTCATAGATGCCGGTCGTCGTGCCGATTTCATCGCGCAGATCGTTCCACTCCATACAGGCGGTCTGACATGCCTTGCAGCCGATGCACTTCGACACATCGATGAGCTTGGCGACCGTCCCCGTCGACGGCTCGCGCACCTGCGGCTCCGGCAAGGTCGTGGCGGAGAGACGTTTGATATCCAGCGATTGCAGTGCCATCTCTTCCCCCTATGCCTTTTCGACCTTAACCAGGAACGACTTGAATTCCGGTGTTTGCGAATTCCCGTCGCCCACGGAAGGCGTCAGCGTATTGACGAGATAGCCCGGCTTGGCGAGTCCCTTGAAGCCCCAATGCAACGGCAAGCCGACTGTCTGGACCTTTTTCCCTTCGATCATGAGCGGTTTGATCCGCTTGGTGACGAGCGCCACGGCGATGATGTGCCCGCGATTGGACGACACCTTCACGCGATCTCCAGCGACCACACCCACTTCCTTCGCCAGATCCTCGCCGATCTCCACGAACTGTTGCGGCTGAATGATCGCGTTCAAACGCGCGTGCTTGGTCCAGTAGTGGAAATGCTCGGTCAGACGATAAGTGGTGGCCGTATGCGGGTAGTTCTCATGCGTGCCGAAGGCGGCCCGATCGTCCGGGAACACGCGCGCCGCCGGATTGCTGACGACCGCCTTGTTGTCCGGATGCAGCGGGTTGTAGCCCAGCGGCGTTTCAAACGGTTCGTAGTGCTCGGGGAACGGACCTTCCACCAGACCGTCTCGCGCGAAAAAGCGCGCCACGCCTTCCGGATTCATGATGAACGGATTCATGCCATTCTCAGGCGGTTCGTCGACCTTGAAGTCAGGAATATCCGGTCCGGTCCACGCCGTACCGTTCCACACGATCAGTTTGCGCGTGGGGTCGAACGGCTTGCCGCTGACGTCGCACGAAGCACGGTTGTACAGAATCCGCCGGTTCGCGGGCCACGCCCACGCCCAGTTCAGCGTATTGCCGATGCCGGTCGGGTCTGAGTTATCGCGGCGGCCCATCTGGTTGCCCGCCTCGGTCCACGCACCGCAGAAGATCCAGCAGCCGCTTGCCGTGCTGCCGTCGTTCCGAAGCTGCGCGAATCCCGCCAGTTGCTCGCCCTTTTTGGCGAGCACCTTGGTTTTGTCGGTAGCGTCGGTCACGTCAGCCAGCGCCTTGCCATTGAACTCCATGGCGATTTCTTCAGGCGTTGGGCTTTCCGGGTCCGCATACGGCCAGCTCATGTTGAGAATCGGATCGGGATACTTGCCGCCATTCTCCTGGTAGGCCTTACGCATGCGCAGCCAGAGCCCCGACATGATCTCCAGGTCGCTCTTCGCTTCGCCCGGACCGTCCGCGCCCTGCCAGTGCCACTGCAGCACGCGGCTGGAGCTGACCAGCGAGCCGCGTTCTTCTGCGAAACACGTGGTGGGCAGTCGGAACACTTCCGTCTGGATCGTCGCGGGATCGACGTCGTTGAACTCGCCGAAGTTCTTCCAGAACTCGGACGTTTCAGTGGCGAGCGGATCCATGATGACGAGCCACTTCAGCTTGGCCAGACTCGCGCCGATCTTCGCCTTGTTCGGCGCCGCGGCCAGCGGGTTGAAGCCCTGCGCGATGTAGCCGGTCATCTTGCCTTGATTCATCAGCTCGAAGACCTGCAGCATGTCGTATGACTTATCGAGCTTCGGCAGATAGTCGTAGCCGAAGTTGTTCTCGGCGGTCGCGTTATCGCCCCACCACGACTTCATGAAGCTGACGTGGAAGGCGCGATAATTGCGCCAGTAGCTGAGCTGGTTCGGCCGTAGAGGCTGCGTCGCACGCTTCGCGATGAAGGCGTCGAAGTCCTGTTCGCCCTCCATCGGCAAGGTCATGTAGCCCGGCAACAAGTTCGACATCAGGCCTAAGTCGGTCAAGCCCTGGATGTTCGAGTGGCCGCGCAGCGCATTCATGCCGCCGCCCGCAATGCCGATGTTGCCCAGCAGCAATTGCACCATCGCGCCCGTGCGGATGATCTGCGAACCGACCGAGTGATGCGTCCAGCCGAGCGCATACAGGATCGTGCCAGCGCGTCCTGGGACGGCCGTCGATGCCAGCATTTCGCAAACCTTGAGGAATTTCTCCTTCGGCGTGCCGCAGACTTTCTCGACCTGCTCGGGCGCATAGCGCGAGTAATGCTGTTTCATCAGCTGATAAACGCAGCGCGGGTTCTGCAACGTTGGATCGATTTTGGCAAAACCATCGTCACCTAGCTCGTAGTCCCACGAACTCTGGTCATACTTGCGCTCGTTCGCGTTGTAGCCGGAATACAGACCGTCAGTAAACGAAAAGTCCTCACGAACGATAAACGGCATGTCCGTGTAGTTCTTGACGTACTCGTGCTGAATCTTGTCGTTGGTGAGCAGATAGTTGATTACCCCGCCCAGGAACACAATGTCCGAGCCGGTCCGGATCTGCGCGTAATAGTCCGCGACCGAGGCCGTACGCGTAAAGCGCGGATCGACCACGATCAATCGTGCCTTGCGGTGCGCCTTCGCTTCCGTGACCCACTTGAAACCGCACGGGTGCGCCTCGGCCGCATTACCGCCCATCACCAGAATCACGTCCGCGTTCTTGATGTCGACCCAATGGTTCGTCATCGCTCCACGGCCAAACGTCGGGGCAAGACCTGCCACCGTCGGGCCATGTCAGACACGTGCCTGATTGTCGAATGCGAGCATGCCAAGACTGCGGACCGTCTTGTGCGTCAAATATCCCACTTCATTGCTACCGGCCGATGCTGCGAGCATGCCGGTTGTCAGCCAGCGGTTGACCTTTTTGCCGTCTTCCGTCGTCTCGACGAAATTGGCGTCGCGGTCTTCCTTCATGAGTTTGGCGATACGATCGAGCGCGTCTTCCCAGGAAATCCGCTTCCATTCGTTCGATCCGGACGCGCGGTACTCCGGATACTTCAGACGGCTCGGACTGTGGATGAAGTCGATCAGGCTCGCGCCCTTCGGGCACAAGGTGCCGCGATTCACCGGGTGGTCGGGATCGCCTTCAATGTGGATGATGCTGGCCTTTGCATTCTTGGCGTTGTCGCCAAGTCCATACATCAGGATGCCGCAGCCCACCGAACAGTACGGGCAGGTATTGCGGGTTTCAGTAGTACGCGACAGTTTGTACTGACGGACTTCGGCTAGCGCGGGGGCCGGAGAGAAGCCCATGAGGGCCAAACTTGATCCGGCGAGCGTGGTGGCGGAGACCTTCAGAAATTGTCGCCGGGACATGTGAGACATGTGATGGCCTCGGCTAGTGTGGGGTACTGAAATTTATTATAGAACCCCAAATAGAGTCTTGCAGCCAAGGGTGCAACCCTTTGGCGGGCAAACGTCGCAGCGAAGCGATGCGCCTCCGTAGGTGCCCTGTTAACCGCGCCTCGCGGATTGACGCTGCACCGGCCCCATGCGGCGCGCGTCCGCCGTGCCGACACCGTGCCGAAACAACCAGCATAATGTCGTGATTCAGAGCCGGAAATCCGCACCCATGACCGATACCACCGCCAACACCATCCAGTCGCCCCGTCTGACCAGCCTGTCGCACGGCGGCGGCTGCGGCTGCAAGATCGCCCCCGGCCTGCTTGCCGATCTGCTCAAGCGCAGCGCGCCGTTGCCGTTCTTTCCCGACCTGCTGGTCGGCAACGATACCGCCGACGACGCTGCCGTCTACCGGCTCAACGACGAGCAGGCGATCGTCGCCACCACCGACTTCTTCATGCCGATCGTCGACGACCCGTTCGACTTCGGCCGCATCGCCGCCACCAATGCGCTGTCCGACGTCTACGCCATGGGCGGCAAACCGATCATGGCGCTGGCGATCGTCGGCATGCCGATCAATGTGCTGCCGCATGACGTGATCGCGGCGGTGCTGAAGGGCGGCGAGTCCGTCTGCGCCGAAGCCGGCATCCCCCTCGCCGGCGGCCATTCGATCGATTCGGTGGAACCCATTTACGGCCTGGTGGCGATCGGCGTGGTCGATCCGCGGCGTGTCAAACGCAATGCCGGTGCGCGGGCGGGCGACGTCCTGATCCTCGGCAAGCCGCTGGGCGTGGGTGTGCTATCGGCGGCGTTGAAGAAAGATCGCCTCGATTCAAACGGCTATGCCGCGATGATCGCGGCCACCACCAAGCTCAACCGGCCGGGTGCGGCGCTGTCCACGCTCGACGGCGTGCATGCCCTCACGGACATCACCGGCTTTGGCTTGCTGGGCCACACGCTGGAATTGGCCCGCGGTTCGAACCTGACCGCCCGCGTGCGCTACGCGGATCTGCCTTGGCTGCCGGACGTGGTCAGCTTTGCCGAGGCCGGTATTTTTACGGGCGCTTCGGGGCGTAACTGGGACGCTTACGGCCAAGACATCGTGTTGCCCGCCTCATTGCCGCCGACTGCCCGCACCCTGCTCACCGATCCGCAAACCTCGGGCGGCCTGCTGGTTTCGTGCGCGCCGGACGTGGTCGACGAGGTGCTCGCCCTGTTCCGCGCCGATGGTTTCGACGAGGCGTGCGTGATCGGCGAAATGGTCAGCGGAGAACGGCGGGTCGAAGTTGTCTGAGGCGCGGGCGGGTTTTACGGGCGAGGCGTAGGGCCTGGAGGCCAGGCTAAACGGCCCGCCAGCCGGTATTGACGGCGCATGCGATAATTTCGCTCCTCCCGCCGGTTCGTTTCGTCCGTAACCCCTTGAAAAACCTACTCGTCAGCCTCGATCAAATCGGTGATTTCGATGAAATCGTCGATGTGCGCACGCCGCTCGAATTCGCCGAAGACCACATTCCCGGCGCGCTCAATGCGCCTGTGCTGAGCAACGAAGAGCGTGTTCTGGTCGGTACGACTTACAAACAGGTCTCGCCGTTCGAAGGCACGCGGATCGGCGCGGCGCTGGTTGCGCGCAACATCGCGCACCACCTGGAAACCACTTTCGCCGACCGGCCGCGCAACTGGCGGCCGCTGATCTACTGCTGGCGCGGCGGGAAACGCTCGGGTTCGGTCACGACGCTCTTCAATATGATCGGCTGGCCGGCACGTCAACTGGACGGCGGCTATAAAGGCTACCGGCGCGCGACGCTGGACACCCTCGACGCGTTGCCGAAGACGTTCAACTACTTCGCGCTGGTAGGCCCGACAGGCAGCGGCAAGACGCGCCTGCTCGAAGCGCTGAACCGGGCGGGCGCGCAGACGCTGGACCTCGAAGCACTGGCGGCCCACCGTGGCTCACTGCTGGGCGCATGGGCGGGCGTGGCGCAGCCGTCGCAAAAGCGCTTCGACACGCTGCTGGTGACCGCCCTGCGCGGGTTCGACCCCAAGCGGCCGGTATTCGTCGAAGCAGAGAGCCGGCGGATCGGTTCGGTTGCGCTGCCGCTCGCGCTCATCGAAACGTTCCACCAAGGCGCCTGCGTCGAAGTGTTATCGAGCCATGAAGACCGCGCGGCGTTCCTGCTGCACGACTATGCGCATCTGTTCGACGATCCCGAAGCGCTAAAAGGGCAATTGCAGAAGATGATCGGTCTGCATAGCCGCGAACGTGTCACGGGCTGGCAACACCTCGTCGATGACAATAGCCGGGCTGAACTCGCGCGTGAGTTGATCGAACGGCACTATGATCCGGCGTATGCGCGCAGCAGCCATCAGCATTTCGTCCAGTTGCCGCATGCGCTGCAAATGAATTTTCGGCCCAACGACGCCGATGTCGTTGAACAAGCAAAAGCGCTCCTCGCTCAACTCGATAACAGCGCGCTCGCCGTCAACTGATCTAAAACTAAAGTTAAGACCACTCACCATGCAATCAACCCTTCGGCAGCCCCGTGTCGCCCTTGGCTGGATCGTGTTTCTGCTGATCGCCGTCGTCGGCCTCTTCTATGTGAAGTGGTTCCCGTACTACAACCGCGCCTTCGTCGCCGCGAGCCAGCATTCCATCGGCAAGTCGATCCTGATGGGCGCGTCATCGAGCGCGCCAGCGGCCTCGTGGCAGGCCGCCATCGATTACGCGCTGGCCTACGGCAAGGCAATCTGGCAGGCGATGGTGCTGGGCCTTCTGCTGGGCTCGGCGGTGCAGGCGCTGATTCCGCCGCAGTGGGTCGCGCGCGCGCTCGGCCGGACCGACTTCGGCAGCGTCGTAAAGGGCGGCCTGATGTCGTTGCCGGGCATGATGTGCACGTGCTGCGCGGCGCCGGTCGTGGCCGGCTTGCGTGCCCGTCAGGCGGCACCGGGCGCGGCGATCGCGTTCTGGCTGGGTAATACAGCGCTTAACCCAGCCACGCTGATCTTCATGGGCTTCGTACTCGGCTGGCAATGGATGGGTTTGCGGCTCGCCCTGGGCCTCGTGATGGTGTTCGGACTCGGCTATCTGGTGAACCGCATGGTCACGCCGAAAGAAGCCGAAGCGTCGCGCGAAGCGATGGCGCAACTGGTCTCCAGCGACGATCCAGGCACCGCGTTCACACGCTGGGTGAAAATTCTCGGCACCATGACACTGCGGCTGATTCCCGAGTACATCGTGCTCGTGCTGATTCTCGGCGCGGCGCGGGCATGGTTGTTCCCGCATATCGGGCCCAGCATCGATAACAGCCTGCTGTGGATCGTCGCTTTGGCGATCGCCGGCACGTTGTTCGTGATTCCGACCGCGGGCGAAGTGCCGATCATTCAGGCCATGCTCTCCTTCGGCATGGCCGCCGGACCGGCCGGTGCTTTGCTGATGACGCTGCCGTTGATCAGCGTGCCTTCGATGGCCATGCTCGGACGTTCGTTTCCGAAGCGCGTGCTGACCGTGGTCGCGTTGGCCGTGGTGGTGTGTGGAGTGGTCAGCGGATTGCTGGCTATAGCATTGGGGTTTTAAAGCATGAAACGTATTGCAGCATTCACGGCGACGAGCTGGTCGGCCGCAGCTCTTCTTTACTTCGGACAGCATTCAGTCGCGCTGATCGTGGTGAGCGGGGTTGTCGCGCTGGCCGGCTTCGATCTGCTTCGTCCGTGACAAAAGTCCGCTGCGCGTTCCAGGCGACGGCAGGCTCTTTCAAAACACCAGGCGGCTGACCAGGCGGTCAACCCTTGCGATCAACTCTGCGCCAGCGCGGCCGAACGTGCCGCGTCGCGCGCGCCCTCCTGATGCATGCGCGTGATCAACCCCAGCGCGCAGAACAGCGTAATCAGCACGTGCACGATCCCCAGCGCGACGACCGACAGAATCGAACCGGTCGCGCCCAACAGGTATTGCCCGAGGATCGGCGTAGTCCCGGCGAACACCATGCCGCAGATCTGATAGGAAAGCGAAATACCCGTGTAGCGCACCTGAACCGGAAACGACTTCGCCAGAATACCGGCCATTGCTGCGTAGTACAGCGAGTGCGGAATCGAGGCGAGCGCCATCCCCAGCATCGCCAGTTTCGTCGAGCCGGTGGCGATGAGGGAGAACATCACCGGCAGTGCGATGATTTCCGGCACCAGCATGTAAATGACCGCTTTTTTCAGGTCCATTTTCGTGGCCAGCACCGCGCCGAATGGTTGCACGATCAACTGCACAATAATCGCACCGGTAATCACCGTCAGAAACTGCGTGCGGTCGAAGCCGATACTCGTCACCGCCCAGGACAGCGCGAAGGTGGTCTTGAAGTAGGTCGCCGACAGGCCGATCACGCAGGCGCCCACGCCCATCGCCACCAGACCTTTATGGTTGCGCAGCACTTCGCCGATCGGCAGTTTCGCAACCTTGTTCTTGTCCTTCAACTCCTGCATGGCCGGCGACTCTTCGACGCTCATTCGGATGAACATGCCGACCACCACCAGCAACGCGGAGAACAGGAACGGGATGCGCCATCCCCAGGTCATGAACTGGTGGTCCGGCAGCATCGACGTCAACAGGAAGGCCACCGTTGCCAGCAGATTGCCGGCGGGCGAGCCTTGTTGCGCGAATGCGGAGTAGAGGATTTCCTTACCCTTGGGCGCATGTTCCGACGACAGCACCACCGCGCCGCCCCACTCGCCGCCCATCGCTATGCCCTGCATCAGACGGAACAGAATCAGCAGCGCGGGCGCCAGTAGCCCGACCTGGTTGTAGGTGGGCAGCAAGCCCATGCCGGTCGTGCAGCAACCCATCAACATCAGCGTGATGATCAGCGTCTTCTTGCGGCCGACTTTATCGCCGAGGTGACCGAAGATGATCCCGCCGATCGGACGCGCCAGAAAGCCTACCCAGAAAGTCGCGAACGCCGCGAGTGTGCCGGCTAGCGCGGACGTTGTCGGGAAGAAGATCTTGCCCAGCACGAGCGCCGCCGCCGTGCTGTACGCATAGAAGTCATACCATTCGATCGTTGTCCCAACGAATGATGCGATACCCGCCTTGCGGGCATTCCGGTGTTGCGTGTCGAGCGTGAGCGCCATCGTGGTACGTCTCCATTTTGTGTCGCGAATGCCGGCGGCGGACTCAAGGTCCGCTCAGTGCCATTGTTCGTCTAAAGAACTTACATTCCAATAACGAACAAGAAGCGCGACTATAGGTACCGCTCGTCACAGGCGTCAATTAAGGGATTACCCTGCAACCACCGCATGCCATGGCATCCAGAGGCTAGGTGTATACCCCGTCCCCTATTGCCATCGCGCTATCGGTATATCGATAATGTTCTCATGGATGTGAAAACTGCAGTACGCGTCTTCGACGTGATAAACCTCTTTGCCGAAGTGCGGCAACCCATGATCTACAGCGAGATCGCGCGTCGAACCGAGATCCCGCTGTCGAGTTGTCACGCGCTTTTGCAAACCATGGTGGCCAAGGGCTACCTCTACGCGCCGGGCGTGAAGGCCGGCTATTACCCCACGCAACGGCTGTTGCATGTCGCCCGCGACATTTGCAGCGAAGACCCGCTGACACTGTTGTTCCAGCCGCTGCTCACCGCCCTGCGCGACGCCACCGGCGAGACCGCGGCGCTCGCCACGCTGGCCGGCAACCGCGTCGTGTACCTCGACGTGATGGAGTCGCGCCAGAAGATCCGCTATAGCGACGAGCCAGGCGGTTTCATGTACGTGCATGCCAGTGCGGCGGGCAAAGCTTTGCTCGGCGCCCTGTCCGTGGACGCGCGCCGCAAGCTGCTCGACAGTTGCGAGCCCTTGAGCGCGTCGACTGATGGGTCGGTGATCGAACGAAAGGCGCTCGAGATCGAAGTGGAGCAAGGCGTGAAAAACGGCTGGCATCGTTCGACGGGCGAAAACGTCGAAGACGTGGCCGGACTGGCGCGCGGCTTCCTGATCCACGGCGAGGCGTTCGCGCTCGTGATCGGTGGCCCCAAGGCGCGGCTGTTGAAAAACGAACCCCGCGCGATCGAAGCGCTGGTTGAAATTTACGGCCAGATCCCGCCCGCACTGCTCGCATGACGGCACGCTGCACGGTTCAATGCCCGCTTGTGCGAGCCGTGCAGCGCTTGGGCCAGATCAGCAAAGGAAGTTGGAATGCGCTGGAAGAATAAACCCGCAGGATCGAACTGGGGCGACTTCGGCCCCGACGACCAACTCGGCAGGCCGAATCTGATCGGCGCGGAACAGGTACTCAAGGGCGCGCGTGAAATCCGTGCGGGTTTGAGCTTCTGCCTGTCGTTGCCGCTCGACTTTCCCGGCGACAGCAAGCTCAACGTGCGCCGTCATCCTCCCGTGCTGCGTCCGACCTTCAAGGACGGCCTGCCCTACGTGAACTTCCCGTTCGCGCGCAACGAAGCAGGCGCCACCGACGTGGTCAGCGACGACCAGGTGCTGCTGAGCCTGCAATACTCGACGCAATGGGATTCGCTCGCGCATGTGGGCGCACGCTTCGACGCGGACGGCGACGGTGTCGCCGAGAGCGTCTACTACAACGGCTATCGCGCCAATGCGGATATCGTCGGGCCGATCGAGTATCGGGCGGACGAAGGCTTCGCGCCGCATGCCTGCGGCGGCGAACACAGCCACGCCGACGCGCTCGGCATCGAGAACCTCGCCGTGAAGGGCATGCAGGGCCGCGGCGTACTGGTCGATCTGGTGGCGCACTATGCGCGCGAACATCGAACGGTCGGCTACGACGATCTGATGTTTGCGATCGAAGCCGATCGTGTCGAGATCGAACGTGGCGACATGCTGGTACTGCGCACCGGCTTCGCCGAGATGGTGCTGGAAATGAATCGCCAGCCCGACGAGGCTGTGCTCAACAGCCACTGCTGTGCACTCGATGGCCGCGACGAGCGTCTGCTGCAATGGATCACCGATTCCGGCATCGCCGCACTGGCCGCAGACAACTACGCGGTGGAGCGCTATCCGGCGCGCGCCCCTGCCACGCCGGGCGAGCATCCGCTGTTGCCGCTGCATCACCATTGCCTCTTCAAGCTCGGTTTGCCGCTCGGCGAACTCTGGTACTTGCGCGATCTCGCCGCGTGGCTGCGCGCCAACGGCCGCTCCTATTTCATGCTGACGGCGCCGCCGCTCAGGTTGCCGGGTGCGGTGGGTTCGCCCGTCACGCCAATCGCCACCGTTTGAGCTTGACCTCTCTCATTACCCTGAATTCGAAGAAACATGGCCAAAGAACGAGTTTTGATTACCGGCGGCGCTGCCGGCATCGGCGCGGCGTGCGCCGAGCGCTGCAAGGCGGATGGTTACGACGTGGTCGTGATCGATCGCGTCGGCGATGGACTGATCGCCGATCTGTCGGACCCGCAACCAACAGCGGCGGCGCTCGAACGGGCACTCGAAGACGGTCCGATCACGCGCCTCGTGAATAACGTCGGCGTCGTCGTGCCTGCCACAGCGGAAGAGCAATCGCTCGAAGAACTCGAACGCGCATGGGCGCTCAACGTGCGCTGCTCACTGCAATGCATGCAGGCGTTGTTGCCGGGCATGAAGGCAGCGGGCTTCGGCCGGATCGTGAATATGTCGTCGCGTGCGGCGCTCGGCAAGGAATTGCGCACCGCCTATTCGGCAACCAAAGCCGCGCTGATCGGCATGACGCGCGTGTGGGCACTCGAACTCGGCGCGTTCGGCGTCACCGCCAATGCGATCGGTCCGGGCCCGATCCGCACCGAACTGTTCGATCGCGCGAATCCGCCGGATGCGCCGCGCACACGCACGATCATCGACAGCGTGCCAGTCAAACGTGTAGGAACGCCCGATGACGTCGCGCATGCCGCGTCGTATCTGCTCGACGCGCGCAGCGGCTTCGTCACCGGCCAGGTGTTGTACGTGTGTGGCGGCATGACCGTCGGCGTCGCGGGAGTCTGAGCATGAACGCACAGGCGACGCGACGGGCGGGTATCGTCGGCGCAGGCAGTATCGGCATTGCCTTCGCCGTGGTGTTCGCGCGGGCCGGCTGGCAGGTGCGTCTGTTCGATCCGGCGGCCGAGCGGCGTGAACTTGCGCCGGTGGAAATCATGCAACGGCTTACCGAGTTGACGCGCTTCGGTCTGCTCGATGAAGCCACCCACGATGTGGCCGCGCGCGTCGGCATCGTGGCGACGTTAGAAGCGGCAGCAACTGACGCCGACCTCGTGCAGGAATGCGCACCGGAGCGCGAAGAGATCAAACGCGAGTTGTTTATCGAACTCGATCGCGCTGCGCCGCCACACGCGATTCTGGCGAGCGCGTCGTCGTTTCTTGCGGCCTCACGCTTTGTGGACGAAACGCTGCCGGGGCGCGGTCGGTGCCTGGTCGCGCATCCTGGCAATCCGCCCTATCTGATTCCCGTCGTCGAAATCGTGCCCGCGCCGTTTACCGATGACGCGACCGTTACCCGTGCAATCGACCTCTTCACCGAAGCCGGCCTCAAACCGGTGCGCGTCGCCAGGGAAGTAGAGGGCTTCATCTTCAACCGGCTGCAAGGCGCGCTATTGCGCGAAGCGTATTGCCTCGTGCGTGACGGCGTTGCTTCAGTGGACGACGTCGATACGGTAGTACGCGAAGGGCTGGGGTTGCGCTGGTCAGTGATCGGTCCGTTTGAAACCGTTGATCTGAATACGCGCGGCGGCATTGCTTCGCATGCGCAGAAGATGGGACCGTCGTACGCCCGCATGGGCGCGGAACGCGGCCAGAACGATCCGTGGACGCCGGAGCTCGTCGCGGGCGTTGAAGCCGCGCGCCGCAGCGCGTTGCCGCTTGAACAGTGGGAAGAACGCGTTGCATGGCGCGACCTCGCGTTGATGCGTTTGACCCGCTATCGCAAGGACTCCGCACAAAACGATTCATAAGCAATACCCGCCGTATCCGTCGTACTCGCCGCATGACCCGATAAATATTATTCGACCTACGCCAGAGACAGTCACATGCAGAAAATCACCGCTTTCTTCACGGAGCTGATGCGCAAGTATCTGCCCGATCCATTCGTGTTCGCCATCGGCCTCACCCTGCTCACGATGATTCTCGCCGTGCTGGTTCAGGGCCAGGCCGTCAGTGCACTCGCCCTGGGTTGGGGTAAGGGCTTCTGGGCGCTGCTCGCGTTTACGACCCAAATGGCGGTGATTCTCGCGATGGGCTATGTGCTCGCCACCGCGCCGCTCACTGAACGCTTTCTCGATCGGCTCGTCGCGCGGGTGCACGATCCGCGCACGGCGGTGATCGTCGCGACGCTGGTCGGCGGGATCGGCAGCTACCTGAACTGGGGCTTCGGTCTGGTGATCGGCGGGATCGTGGCGCGCAAGCTGGCGATGAGCATTAAGGGCGTGCATTACCCGCTGATCATTGCGTCGGCGTATAGCGGCTTTACGATGTACGGTCTTGGGTTGTCGGCCAGTATTCCGGTGCTGATTTCCACCAAGGGGCATCCGATGGAAGCGCAGATGGGTGTGATTCCGCTGTCGGAAACGATTTTCTCGCCGGCGATGCTGATCACGAGCCTTGTCGTCATCATCACGCTGCCGCTGCTGAATGCCTGGCTGCATCCCAAGGCGGGCCAGCCGGTCACGGAAATCGACCGCGCATTGAACGACGCACCTAAAGCCGCGGCGCCGGCAGTGGATATCGACGAAAGCAACACGCTCGCCAATCGCCTGAATAACAGCCGCCTGCTGAGCTATCTGATCGGCGCAATCGGCGTGATCTACGTGGTGCTGTACTTCCACGGCGGTGGTTCGATGGACCTGAACCTGATCAACTTCATCATTCTGTTCCTCGGCATCATTCTGCTTGGCACGCCGATTCGCTATGTCGAAAAGCTGAACGAAGGCATTCGCACGATCAGCGGCATCATTCTTCAGTATCCGTTTTATGCAGGCATTATGGCGACCATGGCGTCGTCGGGTCTGGTCAACACGTTCTCGCATTTCTTCGTCAAGATCGCGACGCCTGCGACGCTGCCGTTCTGGGGGTTGATCAGTTCGTTCTTCATCAACTTCTTCGCACCGTCGGGCGGCGGTCACTGGGTAATTCAGGGGCCGTTCATGATCGAGGCGGCCAAGTCGATCGGTGCATCGGTGGGGCATACCGCGACCGCCGTGATGCTCGGTAATGCATGGAACGATCTGGTTCAGCCGTTCTGGATTCTGCCGGCGCTCGCGCTGTCGAAGCTGAAACTGAAGGACATCATGGGCTATACGGTCATCATGATGTTCTGGATCGGTATTGTGTACACGGTGGCGATTCTCGCCTGGGGTTAAGCAAACATCCGGCCGCCGCAGGGCGGCCTACTCGAAGGAGCAGTTCGAATGCTGTATCTCGTTCATATGCAGGTGCAGATTCCTGCCGACGCCGACAAGGCGCTCACCGATCGCCTGAAGGCCGAAGAGAAGGCGTTCTCGCAGAAGCTGCAACATGAGGGCAAGTGGCGGCATCTGTGGCGCGTGGCCGGTCAGTACGCGAATTACAGCGTGTTCGACGTCGAATCGAACGACGAGCTGCATACGCTGCTCAGTTCGCTGCCGCTGTATCCGTACTTGGCTGTCAACGTCACGCCGCTCGCGCAGCATCCGTCCGCGATCGCGCTGAACTGAAAGGAACACGCATGCCCTATATCATCGAAACGTTCGACAAGCCCGGCCACGCCGACGTGCGCATACGCGAGCGCGAGACGCACCTGGCGTTTCTGGAAGAGAACAAGGTACTGCTGCTCGCCTGCGGCGCAAAGCTGAACGAAGACGATAGCGGCGCGGGCGGCGGTGTGTATGTCGTCGATCTGGACACGCGCGAGGAAGCCGAAAAGTTTATTGCGGCCGATCCGTTTTCTCTGGTCGGCTTGTTCGAGCGCGTGACGATCACGCGCTGGCGCAAGGCGTACTTTGATGGCGAGTGCTGTCTTTGAGCTAAGCGTCTAAGGCTAGGCCTGTCGTCAGTCACGCGGGCTTCTGCATTCCGTCGCTGCGGTTCTCGGTTGGCGGTTCTCGGTTGGCGGTTCTCGGTTGGCGCTTCTCGGTTGGCGGATTAGCGGCTCAATCAGCCAGCGCCGCGCGAATCGCAGCGAGCCACAACGCCACGGCATGTGCACCAGGGTCCGCGTGACCGAGCGCGCGATCGCCGACATAACTCGACCGACCTCGCCGTGGATGCATCGACGCTGTGTGCGCCGCGCCTTCAGTCGCTGCATCGACCGCGGCTTTCAACGCCGCGTCGAGTTCGCCTTCCGACTTTGCGAGCGCGACTTGCAACGCATCGGCGGCAGGTTTCAGCGCATCGACCATCGTACGATCGCCCGGCTGCGCACCACCTAACGCCATCAGTCCCGCGACACCCTCACTGAACGCCGCCGACCACGCCCTCGCCGACGATCCACCGGATTGTTCGAGCGCGACTGCGGCGCGCAACAACATCACCGCGTAAAGCGGGCCCGAGGTACCGCCGACCACGCGCCGGACCGTTGCGGACAGGCTGCGCAACACCGCACCCAGCTCTGTTTCCGCAGGATAGGTATCGAGTTCATGGAGAATGCCGCGCGCCCCGCGCGACAGGCTGATGCCGAGGTCGCCATCGCCGACGCGTTGATCCATGTCGGTCAAGATCGGCTCGGCTTCGAGCAGGCACGCGCACACGGCTTCGATTACGTGGCGCAACGTCGCTTCCCGCGCAAGCGTCGCGCCGTCTGTACGATCTGGTGTGACGGGTGCGGGCCGCACGGAAATCTGCGCGACGCGACCGCTCAACGCGGGCCATGCGGTGGTGTGCGCGGCGGCGTCGAGCCAGCCGAGCCGCTCATCGTCCACGCGCAACAGTGTCAGCGAGACGCCCGCCATCTCGAGCGCGCTCAGGAACGTGCCGGACCACGCACGCTCCACATGGATGCCACGTGTCCCCAGATAACGAAGCGCGGATCCAGACACGATGCTCAATTCGCTCGATGGCGTGCCGCCGAGATTGTTCACCAGCAACGCCACCCGCGCACCGGATTGCAACGACAGGTCGCCGATGATCTTCGCCAGCAGCCTCTCGACAATCGCGTCGGCCGGTTCCATCGCGCCACGCTCCACACCGGGTTCGCCGTGAATGCCGAGGCCCCATTCGATTTCGCCATCGGCCAACTCGAAGCCCGGCTTACCCGCCGCCGGCACCGTGCAGGGCGTGAGCGCGACACCCATCGTGCCGAGCGAGGCGGCCACGTCGCGCGCAATCTGCGCAACGTCGGCCAACGGGCGTCCCGCTGCGGCAGCCGCGCCCGCAATCTTGTGAACCAGCACGGTCCCCGCGAGCCCGCGACGGCCCGCATGGTCACCGTTCGCGACCAGAGCGACGTCGTCGGCGACGATCACCATTTCCGTGGGGAGTCCTTCCGCCCGTGCAATCTCGGCAGCGAGGCCGAAGTTGAAGCGGTCGCCCGTGTAGTTCTTCACGATCAGCAGGGCACCCGCGGCGCCGGCTACGGCGCGGATCGCGTCGAGCACGGCATCCGTGGAGGGCGACGTGAACACCTCGCCCGCTACCGCGGCGCTTAGCATGCCGTGACCTACATAGCCGCCATGAGCCGGTTCGTGGCCTGAGCCGCCTCCCGAGATCAGCGCGACTTCTCCGCGTGCGGCAACGGCGTCGGCATCGGCGCGCACGACGATCGTGCTGCCTTGCAACAACGAGAGATTGGGATTGAGCGCCGCGAGTCCGGCGAGCATGTCCGGGACAACCACGGAGACGTCGTTGATGAGCTTCTTCATTGCGCCAGCTTCCTTTTAAGCTGCCGGCCTTGTGTTGCAAGCTCACGGCAGTTTATGCAGTTGCGAGACCTGGAGGCTCAACTGTACCGCGCATTAAGAAAATGCGACGTGAAGCAGCGACCGTGAACGCGCAAAAGCATCAGCGAACAAGCCGGACTCTGGAGAAATAGAAGCGATACGGGGGGAGAGACTGATGGACCAGCCGCACGATAACGATGTGCACCGACGTGATGCTGGAAGATGACCGTAGACGAAAGCGGAGCCGCTTTCGTCTACGTCACTTTTGCGTTGGTAGGCTCGATTGGATTCGAACCAACGACCCCCACCATGTCAAGGTGGTGCTCTAACCAACTGAGCTACGAGCCTTTAGAGGCGCGAATTATAGAGACTCCGGACGCGTCGCACAAGCCCCACATGGCAAGTAGGTTCGCGAATGGGCGCCCGTCGGTTCGTCGCGCAGTGAGTGGCGCGGTTCGTCGTTCAACGTGCTTCAGTTCGTCGATGCCCACTCGGTCTGCGTATCCAGCGGAAAAACCGGCCGCTTCACGTGCTTGAATCTGAACAGCCCGTAATCCGAACTCGTCACGCCACGGCTATCGCACTCCACCAGCGCTGCGGCGATCGGCACAAAGACCGGGCGGCAGTACATGCGTGATTTGAGCAACAGGAAGCGCGCGCGGCGCGGATCGATGCCGACGCTCTCGAACACACCGAGGTCCCACGGTTCGTGCGTGCGCTCGGTCATCACGAGCTTGACCGTGCCGGTGTCGAGCACCGCCGCGCGCCCCATGAACGCACGCTGGCCGGTATAGGTCGGGCCGCTGATCACGTATTCGCCATCGGTCAACGCACGCACCACGCCGGTCACGGCAACCGGCGGCTTCGAGGTCACGGCACTGCTTGCGACCTTGTTGCCGATCGTCACCGTTACCGTGCTGCCGACGCCCGCCGCCATCAGCGCCGCGACGGCTTGCGGATCGCACAACGGCCCGCTTACGACGCCTTCGAGCTTCTGCCTGAGCGCTTCCTCCAGTAGATCCATCGTGTCGCACGTGCCGCCCGACATGCAGTTGTCGCCGTGATCGAGCAACAGCACCGGTTTGTCCGCGCCCTGCGCGAGCGCTGCGGCCTGTGCGACCGACTCCGCCAGCGGCGCGCTGCGATAGACGAAATCCTCGCGCTCGTTCCAGATCTGCCGCGCGATACGCTCCGCCACGGCTTCCGCCTGCGCACGCTCGCCGTTCGCCACCACCACGACGCTGATACACGGCGCCTCGATATCGGCGAGCGAGAATCCGGACAAGACCGACACCGCGAGCATGCCATCGGCCTCTGCCGCGCGTGCGGCCTCTACCGCACGCTTCATTGCGCCTTCGGCGGTCGCGCTGCGCAGCGTGTGTGTGAGCAGCGGCGGCTGGCGCCATGCAATCACCGGTTTCGCCTTGCCGTGGATGAGATCGAACAGCAGACGCGCCGCATGCGCGCCGGTCTCGTACATATCGACGTGCGGATAGGTTTTGAAGCTGACGATCACGTCGGCGTTGTCGATCATCTTCTGCGTGACGTTACCATGCAGATCGAGGGCGACCGCAATCGGCGCGTTCGGCAGCGCGGCGCGTACGCGTTCGAGCAGATCGCCTTCACCGTCATTCGAATTCTCGGCGACCATCGCGCCGTGCAGGTCGAGCATCACGGCATCGCAGCCTGTTGCGGCCGCAACGATCGCGTCGCAGATCGCGTCGTAAGCGGAGGCTTCGACCGGTCCACTCGGATTCGCCGATGCGGAAATGGGCGTAACGATCGCGGCATGCTCGCGCTCGGCAGCGTCGATGAACGCGGCCATGGCCGTCTGCATGCCCTTGTTGTCGTTGAACGCGTCTTCGCCGTAGCTCGGGCCGTTGCGGCCAAACGCAGCAAGCGGCGTGGCCACCGGCGAGAACGTGTTGGTCTCGTGGTTCATCCTTGCAATCAGGATCTTCATGCTTCAGTGCTCCCCGCCGTTTGCGCGGCGTTCAGCATGGCCTGCAACAGGACGTTGCAGCCGGCTTCCAGATGATCCGCGCGCGCGTCTTCGATTTCGTTGTGGCTGATGCCGTCCTTGCACGGCACAAAGATCATGGCTGCCGGCGCCACGCGCGCGAGATAGACCGCGTCGTGACCGGCGCCGCTGATGACGTCCATCGACGAAAAACCGAGCGTGTCCGCGCCCTGCTGAACCGCGGCGACCAGGTCCGCCGCGAACGGTTGAGGCGGGAAATACACCACCTGTTCGACATCGACTGTGATGCCCGCCTTCTCACCCGCGACGGCGCAAGCAGCGCGTAGTGCGGCATCCATCTCTGTGAGCGAAGCGTCGTCCGCCGCGCGCAGATCGACCGTCAGGGTGACACGGCCAGGAATCACGTTGCGCGAGTTCGGATGCACGTCGAGCCAGCCAACCGTACCGCGTCCATGCGGCGCGTGATCGAGGGCAATGCGATTCACCGCGTGAATCAGGTCCGCCGCGACGAGCAGCGCGTCGCGGCGCAGTTCCATCGGTGTGGGACCCGCGTGCGCTTCCATGCCGTGCACCGTCACGTCGTACCAGCGCTGGCCTAACGCACCCTGCACGACGCCGATCGTCATGTCATGCGCCTCCAGCACGGGCCCTTGCTCGATATGCGCTTCAAAATACGCGCCGACTGCATGGGGCTTTCCGCTTTCGCCTGCATAACCGATTGACGCCAGCGCGTCGCGCACCGACATACCCTCGCGATCGCGTTGTTCAAGGGCATGCTCCAACGTGAATGCCCCGGCAAACACGCCTGAGCCCATCATCACGGGCACGAACCGCGAGCCCTCTTCATTGGTCCATACCGCGACTTCCAGCGGCGCAAGCGTTCGTACGTTGGCATCGGCCAGCGTGCGCAATACTTCGAGACCGGCCAGCACTCCGTAATTGCCGTCGAACTTGCCACCCGTGGGCTGCGTATCGATGTGGCTGCCGGTCATCACCGGCGGCAGGTCGTCACGCAGACCCGCACGGCGCGCGAAGATATTGCCGATCGCGTCGATCCGCACACTGCAGCCAATCTCCTTCGCCCACGCGATAAAGAGGTCCCGCGCCTCGCGGTCCAGCTCCGTCAACGCGAGCCGGCACACACCGCCTTTATCCGTCGCGCCGATTTGCGCGAGTTGCATGAGACTGTCCCAGAGCCGCGCGCCGTCGACACGCAGATCAGCGAGCGCGCCGACGGTTGTTGATTCATGAACTTGCATCAATGCTTCCTCGTAGTGAAGACGGAGTGCGCGTCAGACGACGCCGACGCCCAGATAACGGTCCTTGATCGAATCGTCGGCGGCGAACGAAGCGTTGTCGCCTTCGTAGACGATCACGCCCTGTTCAATGATGTAGTGGCGATCCGCGAGTTGTGTGCAGACTTCCAGGTTCTGCTCGACCAGCAGAATCGCGACGCCCGCTTCACGGATCAACTTGAGTTGCGCGACGATCTCTTCGACGATCACCGGCGCGAGACCTTCAACCGGTTCGTCGAGCATCAACAGTCGCGGATGATTCATCAGCGCGCGGCCGATCGCGAGCATCTGCTGTTCGCCGCCTGAGAGTTGCGCGCCACCGTTCGTACGCCGCTCTTTCAGGCGCGGGAAAATGCGGTAGATATCGTCGAGTTGCCACGGCGAATCCTTACGCGCGCCGAGCCGCAGGTTTTCTTCTACGGTCAGCAGACGAAAGACGCCGCGATGTTCGGGCACAAAGCACACGCCGCGCGAGGCGATCTTGTGTGGCGGCTGGCCACTGATTGCGATGCCGTTGAACGTCACCGTGCCGCGCTGTGGCGTGACGACACCGGCAATGGCCTTGAGCGTGGTCGACTTACCCGCGCCGTTACGGCCCAATAGCGTGACCGTCTCGCCGTCGTTGATTTGTAGAGACACCCCTTGCAGGATGTGGCTCTTGCCGTAGAAGCCGTGAATCTGCTGGACGTCGAGAATCATGCGCGGCCTCCGGTGATCATGTTGCCGAGGTAGGCGCTGCGTACACGCTCGTCGCCGCGAATATCGTCCGGGTGCCCTTCCACCAGCACGCGTCCTTGCTGCATGACGGTGATCGTGTCGGAGATGTCCATCACGATGCCCATGTTGTGCTCGATCAGCACGACCGTGTAATCGTCGCGCAGGCCGCGGATCAGTTGCTTCATGTCGTCGAGGTCGTCGATGCCCATGCCGGAAGTCGGCTCATCGAGAAAGATCGCCTTGGGCCGCGCGGCAAGCGCCATGCCGACCTCAAGCCGCCGCTGCTGACCATGCGACAGCGCGCCCGCGGGCACCTCGCTAAAGCGCTGCAACGCGAGGCGTTCAAGCACACTGTCGACAATGTCAGCGTGGGTGAGTGCACCATGCGGCGGCGTCCACGCGTTCAACGCACGCACCGCGTCGACACCTTGCGCAGCGAGCCGTAGATTTTCGCGCACGCTCAGATTGGCGAACAGGCTCGTCACCTGAAACGAACGCGCAACGCCGCGGCGCACGCGTTTGTGGTCGGGTTCATGTGTCACGTCATGACCGTCGAAAATGATCTTCCCGTCGGTGATGGGCAACGTGCCGGTCAATACGTGAAACAGCGTCGTCTTGCCCGCGCCGTTCGGACCGATCACCGAATGCACGGTACGCGGCATGACACGCAGATTGACGTCGGAGAGCGCCGTGAATTTGCCATACCGCTTCACCACGCCGCTCGCTTGCAGAATCGCTTCGCTCATACGCGCTCCCTGGCTGCGTGGTTGCCGGTATCGTTGTCAGCATCATCGGCGGATGGGTTGCGCCGCAGCGCCTGCCAGATTCGTTCGCCCAAACCCCAAAGCCCGCGCTGCATGAACAGGCTAACGGCGATTAGCACAATGCCGAGCAGCAACAGCCAGCGCGGCCATAGCGTGGACAGCCAATCGGCGAACAGCACATAGAAGGCCGCGCCCAGCACCGACGCGAACAGATTGCCCGTGCCGCCGATCACCGTCATCACGAGGATCATCTCGCTCGTGTGGTAATCGATGTTGGACAGCGGCGCGATGCCGGTCATCAATGCATGCAATGCGCCAGCAAGGCCCGTCACCGCGCCGGAGATCACGAACGCCATGAGCTTGAAGCGTTTGACGTCGTAACCGACTGCGGCCGCGCGCGCCTCGTTGTCGCGAATCGCCAGTAACGTCCGGCCGAATACCGAGTGCGAGACACGCATCAGCAGCCAGAACACCACGAGAAACAACACGGCGACAAAACCGTAGTACTGCCACGGCGAAGTCAACGGCACGAGTGCTTTGCCGAACAAGCCCAACGCCGGGCGTGGAATGTCGAGCAAGCCGTTGTCACCACCGGTCAGATCGGGCGTGGTGTAAGCAAGGAAGTAGAACAGTTGCCCGAATGCGAGCGTCAACATCACGAAGTATGTGCCGCGCTGGCGAATCGAGAACCAGCCAACCAGTGCGGCGGCAGCCGCGCCGATGACGATCGCGGCGAGCAGCGCCACGGGGATTGGCATCGCCGTTTTGGTGAGGACCAGACCTGCGCAATAGCTGCCGAGTCCGAAGAAGATGCCCTGCCCGAACGAGAGCAAACCCGTGTGGCCGAGCAGCAGATTGCAACCGAGTGCGGCAAGAGCGAACACCAGTACTTCAGTGGCTAACGATCCAGAACGCAGCGTCAACGGCAATATGCACACGACCAGCAACGCCAGCAACAGAAAGCGATAGCGATGCAACGCGTGCTTCAAGCTGCGTTGAGCCGGTCGGGAAGAAGCATCTTGCACAGCAGACTTCGAGGTATCGATCATGCCGCTCTCCCGAGCAAGCCGTTCGGCCGCAGCAGCAACACCGCGGCCATCGCGACATAGATCATCAGCCGCGCGCCTTCCGGCCATAACGTACTCATCACACTCTGCACGATGCCGACCAGCAACCCGCCGACCAGCGCGCCCAGAAAATTGCCCATCCCACCGACCACCACCACAACGAACGCGACGCTGAGCGCCTCAATGCCCATGAACGGATCGACGCCACGAATCGGTGCCGCAAGCACACCGGCCAATGCGGCGGTGGCGGCGCCCAGCGCGAACACCAGGCTGAAAACGCGCACCACGTTGATGCCGAGCAGCGACACCATCTCCGTCGATTCGCTGCCGGCGCGCACCGCGCTACCGAGCCGCGTGCCTTCCAGCACCCACCATAACAGCGCGGCCAGCACGACCGTGAAGCCGATCACGAACAGGCGGTACTTCGGATACACGAAGCTGCCCCAGATCACCACGCCATTCAGCATGTCCGGAACCGGCACGTTGTCGCCTAGCGGGCCCCAGATCAGGATCGCGCATTCTTGCACGACGAGAGCGAGGCCGACCGTCACGAGAATATGAAACTCGTGCTGCTGCGCGTAGACGTGCCGCAAGATCAGCTTCTCGACGACCCACGCGAGCGCACCGACGACGATCGGCACGACGACAAGCGCGGTCCAGAAATTCATCGACCACTGCATCGCCTGATAGCAGAAATACGCGCCGAGCAGATAGAACGCGCCGTGCGCGAAATTCACGAAGCGCAGCAAGCCGAACACGATCGACAACCCGACCGCGAGCAGGAAATACAGCATCCCCACTCCGATGCCGTTGACGATCTGCAGGAGATAAACGTTCATGGCGTCCGTCTAAAGGGTGTAGCGATGGAGTGCCGCTAACGAGCGTGCCGCGTTGCGTGCGGCACGAATGCCTCAGGCCATCTTGCAGCCGGTCTTGTCCAGCGGCAGGAACGACTGGCCGGAACTCACGATATCCGCGTAGTCATCGGCGCTTTTCATCTTGTTCTTCGCCTTGCCCTTCAACAGATAGTAGTTCTTCAGTACCTGATGGTCACCCTTGCGGACTTCCTCCGGGCCCGTCAGGCCGTCATATTTCATGCCCTCGAGCGCCGCGACCACCTTCTTCGGATCGACGGTGCCCGCTTTCACGATGCCGTCGAGCAAGATCTTTGTGCAGATGTAAGAACCTGCGAGGCTGTAATTGGGGTTGGCCTTGAACGCGGCATTGCTGCGCTTGACGAGATCGCGATTGAGCGGCGAGTCGATGTCGTGCCAATACTGTGCGCCGAAATAGACGCCTTCGCACAGGTCCGCGCCGAGCGATTCGAACTGCTCCAGACCGGAAGCCCAGGCGATCAGAATCGTGCAATTGTTCTTCATGCCGAAGCTCACAGCCTGGCGCAATGTGTCTGACGATTGCGAACCGAAGTTGAGGATCAGCAGGACGTCAGGCTTCGCGGCGACTGCATTGGTCAGATAGCCGCTGAACTCCTTCTCGTTGAGCGAGTGGTAGCTATTGCCCACGTGCTCAATGCCCTTCTCCTTGAAGATGGCCGTGGCCGCCGATAGCAAACCGTCGCCGAATACGTATTGCGGCGTGATGGTGTACCAGCGTTTTGCTTTCGGCATCATCTGGATCAACGGGCGCACGGTCTGTTCGATCGCACCGTAAGTCGGCACGGACCAGCGGAAGGTCGCGTCATTGCAGTCCTTGCCGGTGATTTCGTCTGCGCCCGCCGTGGTGATAAAGACACCGCCGGCCTTCTGGACTTCCTTGCCCATCGCCAAAGCTTCGGAGGACAGAATACCGCCGGCGAAGAAACGCGCATTCTTCTGCTGCGCGATTTCCTGCACGCGGCGCACTGCCGTCGCTGGCTTGCCTTCCGTATCGAGCACGGTGTAGGCCAGCGGTTGGCCGAGGACCTTGCCGTACTGCTCGATGGCGAGCTTCATGCCGAGGTCGGCGTACTTGCCGTTCGCGGCGAACGGGCCCGACATCGGCACCGGACAGGCGAACTGCAAGGCCCCGGCCTGCGCGAAGGCGCTACGCGCGACCAACGAGCCCAACGTCCCCGGAACGGCCGACAACGCGGCCAGCTTCAACATATTTCGGCGATTCAAAATGACGCTCCTTAGGAAAGAGACACGCACTGACCGACTGCGAAACTGAAAGACTGCGCGAACGACGACGAACGCTTGCTGGCCGCCGAGAAGTTTTCCACCACACCGGCTTTGTTCTATTTATCATGATAAATAGGTTGGACTCGATCGTAGGTACAATAAATTCGAGTGTCAATAAGGCAAAATTCCTGGCGGCAGCGAGGCGCCCTTCCGTGTCGTGGCTGGCCTGGCCGGCGGATGGAAGAACGTGCAGGACAAAACTGGGAGCATCGAAAATGGTCATGGACCGCGCCAAAACTGGCGCCGCGATCGAGATCAAGCAGCAAAAGCGCGGCGATCTGGTCGCCGAGGAGATCAAGCGGCTCATCACGGAGAAGGATCTGAAACCGGGTGACCGCCTGCCGCGCGAGGTGGAACTGCAGCAGCTCTTTTCGGTGAGCAAGAGTACGATTCGCGAGGCGCTGAAGTCGCTCGAGGTGCAAGGTCTCATCAAGGTGACCACGGGCCCAAGCGGTGGCGGCATGGTGGTCGAAGTACCGCTCGACCGCACGTTACAGCTCTTGCAGAACTATCTGTTCTTCAAGGATGTATCGATCGACGACATTTACACCGTGCGTAAATTGCTCGAGCCGGAGCTGGCGGCGGGTGCGGTGCCGCATTTGACGGAGCAGGATTTCGAGGCGCTCGAAGCCAGCATCGCGTGCTGCGATCGGCCAGCATCGTCACATGGTGGACAGGACATCGTGCGGCAACGTCAGGAAGACGTGAATTTTCACGACATCCTCGCGGCGGCCAATCCGAATCCGTTCCTGCGCTTCAGTTGCGAACTGATCAACGAAATGATCCGGCAATTGATCGAGTTTCGTAACGATACGCCACAGGCCGAACACGAGCGTTTCGGTCTCGCCAACGTGAAGATTCACAAGGCGATCACGAAAGCGGCGCGCGAACGTGACGTGGAAAAGGTGCGCGAGCTGATGGTGGTTCACATGACCGAAGCGCCACGCTATGTGAAGCGCATGAAGGGCAAGCTGCGGGGGCGACTGATTCTCGACTCCGAGATTCGCCGACGCGTGAGGGCGCGCAGTGTCACGCCGGTTGATGACGCGGATCAGGAGTGACGTCGATTTGACACGTGCCGCTGCCGGATGGCGCGGCACTTGCAGCGGAAGGTGCGCTGCGCTCCGGGGTTTGAAGCGGGCAGAGCGAGGGGAATCGAAAGGGTCTGGTTGGTCTAAATGAAAGCCCTGGCACATCAGGCTTGCGACCGGCGATTGGCTTGGGCACAGCCGTCCCACTGCTCAGAACGGCCAATTGGGTTGCGGCAGATGCAAGAGGGCTCAACCTTTTCCAGCCCGCGCCGTTATTGCATCTGCACAGGCATAACACTGGACCGTCATGGCACAACCGATTCCGTTTTCCCGCAACACCGGCGCTGCGCGCGCCCGGCATGACAAGGCCATGCTGTTGCCGATCGCCCGGAAGATCGCCGACGATCTTGCCCTGCGCGTGCATCTGGCGCTCGACGCCTTGCGCCGAGGCGCCGGCAGCACGAGCGATGCGCAAACGCTCACGCAGGTCATGCTGCTGACGGGCTTTCTGGCTGAGTCCGGCTTCGGCTCGGTAACCGGTGAGCAACTCGGTGCGGCGGAGGGCGCGGTGTCGGCGGTTTTCGATATCGGCCGTGAGACCGGTCAGTGGAGATTGGACAGTGCAGGCTTCGCGATTTTCACGGAGATCGCAACGAATTACGATCGGCAGCTGCACAGCGCGCCCCTTTGGGCGATCACTGATGCCAGCGAACGACTCGACCGCTTTACCGCAGGCATGCCGTATCAGACTCCGACGCGGAAACAGGCTTAGTCGGATCGGATGACATTGGATAGCGGGGGAAACCTCGCTGGCGATTCCCGTCAATCGACCTGCGCAGGGTATTGGGAAGGTGCCGCGCGGATGGGCCGCGTTGGCGCGGACGTCGGACGGACTTATCTGGAGCTGACGGGGTACGGGAACACGATTCGGATCGGGAAGGAGTAACGTACCCGCTTTCTTGTTCGAATCGGGAGGCCGCGGATATGGGTAAGAACTGCATGTCATCGCAGTCGTGATGGCGCGACTGGAAGCGAAACCTCGTTCTGTGCCCGCTTTCTAGCGGCGTCTTTTGCAGCCGTTTTTTGCCCCCGTAAACGCAAAAACCCCGCCTTGATGGGCGGGGTTTCTGGTCTTGCTGGGGAGCCTGACGATTACCTACTTTCACACGGGAATCCGCACTATCATCGGCGTGGAGTCGTTTCACGGTCCTGTTCGGGATGGGAAGGGGTGGGACCGACTCGCTATGGTCATCAGGCATGACTTGTTGTCGTACTGCTCGTGGAGCAATACAACCAATCTGGAAGAAGTAGCTGAGAGGATGCCTCTCGGTATTACTTTGGGTTGCGCTTGTACTGCACAACACTGATCTCAACCTGAGTGCTACCCCCTTCGGGGGTGGGATCACTGTAAGCGCTGAAGCGCTAACACTGATCGCAAAACACACTTGTTATAGGATCAAGCCTTACGGGCAATTAGTATCAATTAGCTTAACGCATTACTGCGCTTCCACACCTGACCTATCAACGTCCTGGTCTTGAACGACCCTTCAAGGGGCTCGAAGCCCCGGGGATATCTCATCTTAAGGCGAGTTTCCCGCTTAGATGCTTTCAGCGGTTATCTCTTCCGAACATAGCTACCCGGCGATGCCACTGGCGTGACAACCGGTACACCAGAGGTTCGTCCACTCCGGTCCTCTCGTACTAGGAGCAGCCCCCTTCAAATATCCAGCGCCCACGGCAGATAGGGACCAAACTGTCTCACGACGTTTTAAACCCAGCTCACGTACCTCTTTAAATGGCGAACAGCCATACCCTTGGGACCGGCTACAGCCCCAGGATGAGATGAGCCGACATCGAGGTGCCAAACACCGCCGTCGATATGAACTCTTGGGCGGTATCAGCCTGTTATCCCCAGAGTACCTTTTATCCGTTGAGCGATGGCCCTTCCATACAGAACCACCGGATCACTATGACCTGCTTTCGCACCTGCTCGACTTGTCGGTCTCGCAGTTAAGCACGCTTATGCCATTGCACTATCAGCACGATTTCCGACCGTACCTAGCGTACCTTCGTACTCCTCCGTTACACTTTGGGAGGAGACCGCCCCAGTCAAACTGCCTACCATGCACTGTCCCCAGTCCGGATAACGGACCAAGGTTAGAACCTCAAACAAACCAGGGTGGTATTTCAAGGACGGCTCCACGCAGACTGGCGTCCACGCTTCATAGCCTCCCACCTATCCTACACAGATCGGTTCAAAGTCCAATGCAAAGCTACAGTAAAGGTTCATGGGGTCTTTCCGTCTAGCCGCGGGGAGATTGCATCATCACAAACACTTCAACTTCGCTGAGTCTCGGGAGGAGACAGTGTGGCCATCGTTACGCCATTCGTGCAGGTCGGAACTTACCCGACAAGGAATTTCGCTACCTTAGGACCGTTATAGTTACGGCCGCCGTTTACCGGGACTTCAATCAAGAGCTTGCACCCCATCATTTAATCTTCCGGCACCGGGCAGGCGTCACACCCTATACGTCCACTTTCGTGTTTGCAGAGTGCTGTGTTTTTATTAAACAGTCGCAGCCACCAGTTTATTGCAACCCCTTCACCCTTCTGGCGCAGGCCAGTCAAGCTACAGGGGCGTACCTTATCCCGAAGTTACGGTACCAATTTGCCGAGTTCCTTCTCCCGAGTTCTCTCAAGCGCCTTAGAATACTCATCTCGCCCACCTGTGTCGGTTTGCGGTACGGTCTTGTTAAACTGAAGCTTAGAGGCTTTTCTTGGAACCACTTCCAGTTGCTTCTTCACCGAAGTGAATGGCCTCGCACCCTTGAATTCCGCGCCCGGATTTGCCTAAGCGCCTTCTCCAATGCAAGGACCGGGACTTCCAACACCCGGACAACCTTCCGCGATCCGTCCCCCCATCGCATTTAACAATGGTGCAGGAATATTAACCTGCTTCCCATCAGCTACGCATTTCTGCCTCGCCTTAGGGGCCGACTCACCCTACGCCGATGAACGTTGCGTAGGAAACCTTGGGCTTACGGCGAGGGGGCCTTTCACCCCCTTTATCGCTACTCATGTCAGCATTCGCACTTCCGATACCTCCAGCGCACTTTTCAATGCACCTTCGCAGGCTTACGGAACGCTCTCCTACCATGCGAGATAAATCTCGCATCCGCAGCTTCGGTATATTGCTTAGCCCCGTTACATCTTCCGCGCAGGACGACTCGATCAGTGAGCTATTACGCTTTCTTTAAAGGATGGCTGCTTCTAAGCCAACCTCCTGACTGTTTTAGCCTTCCCACTTCGTTTCCCACTTAGCAATATTTGGGGACCTTAGCTGGCGGTCTGGGTTGTTTCCCTCTTGACACCGGACGTTAGCACCCGATGTCTGTCTCCCGTGATTGCACTCTTCGGTATTCGGAGTTTGCTATGGCGTAGTAATCCGCAATGGACCCCACAACCATGACAGTGCTCTACCCCCGAAGGTGATACACGAGGCACTACCTAAATAGTTTTCGGAGAGAACCAGCTATTTCCAGGTTTGTTTAGCCTTTCACCCCTATCCACAGCTCATCCCCTAACTTTTCAACGTTAGTGGGTTCGGACCTCCAGTACGTGTTACCGCACCTTCATCCTGGCCATGGATAGATCACCTGGTTTCGGGTCTACACCCAGCGACTGAACGCCCTGTTCGGACTCGCTTTCGCTACGCCTGCCCTAATCGGTTAAGCTTGCCACTGAATGTAAGTCGCTGACCCATTATACAAAAGGTACGCAGTCACCCCTTGCGAGGCTCCTACTGTTTGTATGCATGCGGTTTCAGGATCTATTTCACTCCCCTCCCGGGGTTCTTTTCGCCTTTCCCTCACGGTACTGGTTCACTATCGGTCGATCACGAGTATTTAGCCTTGGAGGATGGTCCCCCCATCTTCAGACAGGATTTCACGTGTCCCGCCCTACTTGTCGTACACCTAGTTCTTCCTCGCTGTTTTCGTCTACAGGGCTATCACCTGCTATGGCGGCACTTTCCAGAGCCTTCGACTAACAATGAAGATAAAGAGTACAGGCTGATCCCATTTCGCTCGCCACTACTCTGGGAATCTCGGTTGATTTCTTTTCCTGCGGTTACTTAGATGTTTCAGTTCACCGCGTTCGCTTCTCATGACCTATGTATTCAGTCATGGATACTCCAAAAGGAGTGGGTTTCCCCATTCGGACATCTACGGATCAAAGCTCGTTTGCCAGCTCCCCGTAGCTTTTCGCAGGCTACCGCGTCCTTCATCGCCTGTGATCGCCAAGGCATCCACCACATGCACTTGTTCGCTTGACCCTATAACGAGTGTGTCTCTCACACCATCCACTGGGGATGGCGTGTTTCTCACATCGCTACAGGTTGAGTATTCGTGTTGCGCCGTATTCCAAAGCAATCTTTCGATTACCTTTTCATACATTGATACAATCACAACCCTGATTCACCTACTCAATCACCCATCTCTAAGTGATCTTTCGTGAATCTCTTTACTACTTCTTCCTGATTGTTAAAGAACGACAGCCGATATCGCAGTTGCTATAACCGCGTATCACTCTGACTGGCTCAATCGCCAATGCGAAACACTCTGCTTTCTACTTCAGCAGAACGCTGCGCATTGAAGATTGGTGGAGGATGACGGGATCGAACCGACGACCCCCTGCTTGCAAAGCAGGTGCTCTCCCAGCTGAGCTAATCCCCCAGTCACACAAGTACTTCAGAGTGTCTTCGGTTGGTTAGTTCAGCCACCGCAGAAACAGTGGTGGGTCTGGATGGATTCGAACCATCGACCCCCGCCTTATCAAGACGGTGCTCTAACCAACTGAGCTACAGACCCCTGAGTCTGTCTTGATTCACAGCCGATAAGCGTGAGCGCTCAACGTTCGACACGTTAGCTCGAGAAAGGAGGTGATCCAGCCGCACCTTCCGATACGGCTACCTTGTTACGACTTCACCCCAGTCATGAATCCTACCGTGGTGACCGTCCTCCTTGCGGTTAGACTAGCCACTTCTGGTAAAACCCACTCCCATGGTGTGACGGGCGGTGTGTACAAGACCCGGGAACGTATTCACCGCGGCATGCTGATCCGCGATTACTAGCGATTCCAGCTTCACGCACTCGAGTTGCAGAGTGCGATCCGGACTACGATCGGTTTTCTGGGATTGGCTCCCCCTCGCGGGTTGGCGACCCTCTGTTCCGACCATTGTATGACGTGTGAAGCCCTACCCATAAGGGCCATGAGGACTTGACGTCATCCCCACCTTCCTCCGGTTTGTCACCGGCAGTCTCCCTAGAGTGCTCTTGCGTAGCAACTAGGGACAAGGGTTGCGCTCGTTGCGGGACTTAACCCAACATCTCACGACACGAGCTGACGACAGCCATGCAGCACCTGTGTTATGGCTCCCTTTCGGGCACCCCCACCTTTCAGCAGGGTTCCATACATGTCAAGGGTAGGTAAGGTTTTTCGCGTTGCATCGAATTAATCCACATCATCCACCGCTTGTGCGGGTCCCCGTCAATTCCTTTGAGTTTTAATCTTGCGACCGTACTCCCCAGGCGGTCAACTTCACGCGTTAGCTACGTTACTAAGGAAATGAATCCCCAACAACTAGTTGACATCGTTTAGGGCGTGGACTACCAGGGTATCTAATCCTGTTTGCTCCCCACGCTTTCGTGCATGAGCGTCAGTATTGGCCCAGGGGGCTGCCTTCGCCATCGGTATTCCTCCACATCTCTACGCATTTCACTGCTACACGTGGAATTCTACCCCCCTCTGCCATACTCTAGCCTGCCAGTCACAAATGCAGTTCCCAGGTTAAGCCCGGGGATTTCACATCTGTCTTAGCAAACCGCCTGCGCACGCTTTACGCCCAGTAATTCCGATTAACGCTTGCACCCTACGTATTACCGCGGCTGCTGGCACGTAGTTAGCCGGTGCTTATTCTTCCGGTACCGTCATCCCCCCGGGGTATTAACCCAGAGGTTTTCTTTCCGGACAAAAGTGCTTTACAACCCGAAGGCCTTCTTCACACACGCGGCATTGCTGGATCAGGCTTGCGCCCATTGTCCAAAATTCCCCACTGCTGCCTCCCGTAGGAGTCTGGGCCGTGTCTCAGTCCCAGTGTGGCTGGTCGTCCTCTCAGACCAGCTACAGATCGTCGCCTTGGTAGGCCTTTACCCCACCAACTAGCTAATCTGCCATCGGCCGCCCCTGTAGCGAGAGGTCCTAAGATCCCCCCCTTTCCTCCGTAGAGCGTATGCGGTATTAATCCGGCTTTCGCCGGGCTATCCCCCACTACAGGACACGTTCCGATGTATTACTCACCCGTTCGCCACTCGCCACCAGGGTTGCCCCCGTGCTGCCGTTCGACTTGCATGTGTAAGGCATGCCGCCAGCGTTCAATCTGAGCCAGGATCAAACTCTTCAGTTCAAACCTGTTACTGTTTTTCGGTCTCTTTCGAAACCGGTCGCTCACTCAACGTACTGACGAATGATCATCCTGTCGACGTGAATCCACCCCAACAGGAAAACCTTCCTTTAATACTAGTGTGAGACTTGATACTTTCGCTTCCAGCAAACCCCGAAGGATCCACTGCGCGTCTCGCATCAAGCGCCCACACTTATCGGCTGTTAATTTTTAAAGATCGATTACGCATTCACTACCGAACCTGCACCGTCGTCGCCAACCTCACAACTACCCGGCACCGCTTCGTTCTGCGTCGCTGCATCAGCAGCAGAGAAACGAGATTATGGCGAACGTCTGCCACGTCGTCAACCCCCTTCTGTGAATTTTCTTTGGGGCCAGTGCGAATCAACGCCAGAACTTGCATCTCCGCATGGCGCCCCTATATATAGCAAGACAACAGATTGCGAGTACGTCGTGTGAGGGCGCGTGAGTTCATCTATAGTAGGAAGCTTGTCGTTAGGCTCGGTGAGCTATCGGCGCGTCGCCCGTAACGCGCCTCCGCCCATGACCAGCGGGGCACGAGCGGGGGTGCGACACGAGCACACAACAAAATGGTGTGCTCACAATGAGCGCGAATGCGCAAGCTCGTATATACTACGAGCCGCGCGAATTTCGCACATTTCTATCGGCCCGCTTCGTGCGGGCTCATCTTTTTTGCTCTCCAAAGAGCACAGCCAAACAACCGCGTTGAGTCACTCAGGTGATGTTGAGCCATGCTCGAAACGCCTGACGGTAGCGTCTTGCGTCTCATAGCGAAGCCTCTAGAGGAGAATACGTGAACCCTTTTGATCGCGAAGATTCGCAACACGAAACTGCCGGTTACACCGCCAAGGCGCCCGCAGGTCGTACAGCCAAGGGCAAAGGCGCAGGCAAAGCGATCCCCGTAGCGGCTGAACTGCCGCCGCAACAAGCCGAAGAGCGCCAGCGCCAGATGCGCGCGCTGATCCAGCTGGGCAAGGAGCAAGGCTACCTGACCCACGCGCAGATCAACGACCACCTGCCCGACAACTTCGCGCAGACGGCGGCGATCGACAGCATCGTCAGCGCCTTCAACGACATGGGCGTGGCGGTCTACGAGCAGGCTCCGGATGCGGAAACCCTGCTGCTCAACTCGAACGCCCCCGCCGTGGTGTCGGACGATCAGGCAGACGAAGAAACCGAAGTCGCACTGTCGACCGTCGATTCCGAGTTCGGCCGCACGACCGACCCGGTGCGCATGTACATGCGCGAAATGGGCGCAACCGAGCTGCTGACCCGCGCGGGCGAAATCGCCATTGCGAAGCGCATCGAAGACGGTCTTCACGAAATGGTGCAGGCGATTGCCGCTTGCCCGCTCGCGATCTCCGCCATTCTGGCGAGCGCCCAACAGGTCGCGGACGGCGAACTGCGGATCGACGAACTGGTCGACGGTCTGAATGAAGACACGGCCGCCGCGGAAGAAGCCAACGCGAGCGCGGACGCCGCAGCGGACGTTGACGCCGACGCAACCGACGATGACGACAGCGATAGCGAAGACGAAGACGACGCCGGTCCGGCCGACTCCTCGGCAGCGGACGAAGCACGTCTGAAGCAACTCACCAGCGATTGCCTCGAAATTTTCGCGCAAGTCGGCATTCTGTCAGACCAGCAGAACGCCTCGCACACGCGCGGCGACGTCAGCTCGAAGGCTTATCTGCGCGCCCGCGAAGAGATCCAGCAACACCTCGCGAAGATTCGCTTCACGGCTCGCACGATCGACCGCCTGTGCGGCGACGTGCAAAGCCAGGTCGCGCAGGTTCGTGCGATCGAGCGTCGCATTCTGCAAATCGTTGTGACGAAGAGCGGCATGCCGCGCGAGCAGTTCATCGAGTCGTTTTCGGGTCATGAAGCCGACCTGGGTTGGACCGAACGTGCCGCACGCGGTGCATCGACGTTTGGTGCGGCACTCGAGCGCCATCTGCCGGCAATCCAGTCGGAACAGCAAAAGCTGATCGACATCGAAGCCACCGTTTCGCTGCCGCTCAAGCATCTGAAAGAGATCAATCGTCAGATGGTTGCGGCCGAGTCGAAGATGCGCAAGGCCAAGAGCGAGATGATCGAGGCGAATCTGCGTCTCGTGATCTCGATCGCGAAGAAGTACGTGAACCGCGGCATGCTGTTCCTCGACCTGATCCAGGAAGGCAACATCGGTTTGATGAAGGCGGTGGACAAGTTCGAATACCGTCGCGGCTGGAAGTTCTCGACGTATGCAACGTGGTGGGTTCGTCAGGCAGTAACGCGCTCGCTCGCCGACCAGGCGCGCACGATCCGCGTGCCGGTGCACATGATCGAAACGATCAACAAGCTCAACCGCATTTCGCGCGAGATCCTGCAGCAGACCGGTCAGGAAGCCCATCCGTCGGTGCTGGCAGAACGCATGGAACTGTCGGAAGAGAAGGTGCGCGGCATTCTGAAGATCGCCAAGCAGCCGGTGTCGATGGAAACGCCGGTTGGCGATGACGGCGACGCTACGCTCGGCGACATGATCGAAGATTCGGCCGCTTCCTCGCCGGCTGACGCAGCAATGCAGGCCGACTTGCGCGCCGCCATCGACGACGCGCTCGACTCGCTGTCGCCGCGCGAAGCGAAGGTGCTGCGCATGCGTTACGGTATCAACACGAAGTCGGACCACACGCTCGAAGAAGTCGGCAAGCAGTTCGACGTCACGCGTGAGCGGATTCGCCAGATCGAAAGCAAGGCAATGCGTAAGCTGATGCATCCGAGCCGCGCAGATCGCCTGAAGTCGTTCCTCGACCGCTAAGCCGGTCGCTGCGCTTGTCGTGCATCACGCACGGCAAGCGCATCTCCCTCTCCCCCTTCCGATTTGTCCACAGAAATTGTTCGCAAGCCTGTGGATATCCTGAGCAAGAGTCACGCAAGTCATTGAGCGCGTTGGGATTACACCCTCTGCTCGCACCGGGTTGCAAGCGGCGGAGCACACAGCCCCGCGGGCAAAATACGCCGTCCTGGACTTAAGGCATCACAAACCTTTTCACGAGCGTCAGCTCGCCCGGTCTCCGCATCGGCACCCGAATGGTTTCGCTCTTCTCGTTTGGCGTGTTCTCGTTTGTGATGATCGTCACCTGCGCGACGGTCATATCGCTGCCGCTGTTGCCATTACCGAAGTAATTCAAATACACCAGATACGTGCCCTTCAAAGGCGCCGCCGACGAGTAAATCTCCGGTCCATAGCCGGTGGTCACATCCACGTCGAGTGAGCCGCCGTTCGGCGCAACGCGGTCCCCGTACCAGGTATGCACCCCGTCCGGTGACACGATGTGCAAGTCCAGATCGGTGCCATCGGTGTCCCATGCGAGCACCACGCGCAACTTCGGCTGAGTCTTGCCGCTGTACGCGTCGTAAAACTGCACGCGCTTGCGCGACCCATCCGGTGCCCGCAGTTCGACGCTGTTGCTGCCGGACGGAAACGCGTAAGGCCGTGCAAATTTGCCATCTTCCTCAATGCGCTGCGGCAATGGCGTACCGTCCACCACCAGCGTGCCCACTGTGGTGCCCTTCTTCTTCGGCGTGTTGCGGATCTGCCCTTCGATCCGCGCAAACATCGACTGCCCTTCCGGCGTCGACACCGACACCGCCGGGTAATGCACGTCCTGCGTATAGCGCTCGCTGTCGCCGCTGGTGTTGCGCCAGCCGTTCAACGGTGCGCCGAAGTCGATATCGCTCGCGTGCGCCACCGTTGCAGCCTGCAAACAGGCGACGACGAGCACCAAGCCAGCCTTCACCCACCCCGTCGCCTTGACCTTCATCGTCACTGCTCCCATCCCGCTATCAGAGTCGCTCGCTTTTCACGAGTATCAGGTCGCCGATCTTGCGCAGCGGCACGACCATCGTTTCACGCCGCTCATTCGGCGTGTTTTCATTGAACACCAGCGTCAACGTCGCGGTAATCACGTCGCGCTCGTGCGCGGCGGCGTCGAAGTTGTAGCCGGTCGAATCGAAGTTGCCCCAGTAGTTCAGAAAGAACAGCCACGTACCGTGCTCGGGCGCCGCCGACGAAAATATCCCCGGCCCCGCGCCATCCACCGAATCGACATCGAAGCCGCTGCCGTCTTCGAGCGTCGGGTTGGCAAAGAACGCGTGCAGGCCATCCGGCGTGATCACATGCAGATCCACCTGCGCTTTCGGGTCATCCCACGTCACGATCGCACGCAACTTCGCCTGCGGCTTGCTGCTGTCGGCTTCGTAGAACTGCATGCGCTGGTGCTGCTTGCCGTCAGCGGAAATAAACTCGATGCTGTTCGAACCCGCGCCGAATGCCCACGGACGCGCGAATGCGCCTTCGTCGTCGGTATAAAGCGGCGTCGGGTTGCCGTTGACGACCAGCGTCGGCGGCTTGCGCGCGCGTTTGTCGATGTGCCTCAGGTGTCCTTCGATCAGCGTGCGATAGCGTTGCGCACCACGGTCGACCGGCGGCCGGGGATACGCCGCGACGAATTGTTCGCCTTCGTTCGTTAGTCCGCTGTGGCGCCAGCCGCCGAACGCGCCGGTCAGATCCGCAACCGCACCGCCACCACCATCCGCGCCTGCGGCTTGCACATTCGTCGCCATCGTCGCCGCCAACGCAGCCGCAACAAACGCGACTGCCATGCGAATTCGACCGCGCCGCATAAGCGGGAGCACAGCAACTGCCGCAGGAGTCCGAACGCGGCGCATCGGCGGTGCCACAAGCGGCGGCACGCGGAACATCGGCGAAAGCAAACGCGAGAGGGTGTTCATTGGATCGGATTGTCGGTGCGGATCAGCGTGCGCGCGGTACGTTCGACAAACGCTTCATCGAGGCCACGCGGATGATGCTGGAACGCGAGGTGAATATATTCATGCGCCAACGCGATACGGTCCTCCTCAGTTTGCAAGCGATAAACGTACACCCGATTGCGCTGCGCGTCCTCATAGGGCCGTCCTTCGCGCACCTCGCACACGGCCGGCAGATCGGGCGTCTCATAGCCGGCCGCGCCCGCCATGCGCCGCGCCCATAACGGCGCGTTGCGTTGCAACCACTGCTGGGCGCCGGCCACCTCGATGCAATCGCCGGACAACGGGCTCTCGAACGACGTCAAGGTCGCTTGTGGCCAGGTGCGCGCGAGAATGGCGTCGAAAGTGAGGCCGGTTTGCGCGGACGCCTTCGCGGCAAGCCAGCTCATCTGACCGGGCGCGGCCTTGTCGTGGTGATACTGAACCGGCACGCCAATGAGCACCAGTGCGTCAGTCAGATCAGCCGCGCGGCGTGCGGCCGCGGTCGGCATGCGCGGCAGGACGCGCTGCGTGCTGCTGCTGTCGTCGATACGGAAACAGCCGTGATCGTGATTGCCGTGCTGCACGACGTAGGACCGCGCCGCCACCGCCAATGCCTTGGCTGCCTCTGGCTGGCTCGTGTCGCCTTCCCGCTCGACCACCCGTGCGACGTAGTCATTCATCCCGAAGCGGCCAACCACTTGCGGCGCGCCTGCGGCGTCGCGATCCAGCCGCAGCTCGCCGCGGCTTTCCACACGCGCCCAATTACCGTTGACGAAGCCGATCCGGAAATCGCCACGCAGCGGACCGTCCGGCACCGCTGCCGGCCCTTGGTCGCCGAGTACCTGGCGAATCGGATAACGGCTGAAGAAATCGACCAGTACGCACGCGTTGTCGTCCGGGACGGTGACTTGCGTGAGCAACGGCGCAATGCGCGGCGCGGCGGCCGCCAGCACGCGCGCGCTCCCGCCTGGGCCGCCCAACCACACCGGGGTACCGTCGGCGAGCCAGCCTGCCGCACCGCCGATCGAGGCGCCAGGCCGCGCCGGGTCCGGCATCGTCCACGTCTTGGCGCGCAGCACGCTGCCGTACAGCGATACGGTGCCCTCACCGCGCCCGCTCGTCAGCACCGACACCAGCGTACTCGCCGCCGCCTCGCGCGGCCGTGCCGGCATCGCCTGCAAGGCGGCGAGCAGGTCGGCCACCGGCACGCGGCGCGTCGGCGTCATCGCGTGGAGGTCACGCAGCCAGGCGGGCGCATGCGCAGCCGTCCAATACTTGCGCCAATCGGCGGCATCGAGTTGCAGGCGCGCAGGCTCGAAAAAGCGTCCGCATGATTGCACCAGCGCATGTTCGCGGTCGATGTGACCGCCCGTCATACAGCAATACACTTCTTCCGGATCGCCACCGCCGCAGGTGTAATCCGGCGTGGCGATATTGCGGTCGACCAGATAACCATAGACGAACAGCTTCCACACGCTGCCGAGCGGCGTCTCCAGTGTCGCCGGCAAGGGGCGGGCGGACTGTGGAGCGAGGCCGCCCCCGGCGGCGCCGGCGTTGAATTGCCAAAACTGCAATTGGCCGTCGCGCAGCCAGGCGAAGTGCAGCAGTTGCGCCGAGGATGCGGCTGACGGCGTGGTTGGCGATGTGGTTGACGTCGGCTTTGGCAATGCGCTTGGCGGCGGCGTCGACGACGCATTTAGCGACGAGCTTGGTGCTGACTTTGACGACGCAATCGCCGACGAGCTTGGCGCTGACTTTGACGACGCAATTGGCGACAAGCTTGGCGCAGCCGCCAGCGACGCGGTCGGCCATCCAGTAGCCGCGGTCGCGGTCGCACCCACCCCGCTCAAAACACACCCCGCCCCCACGGCGAACGCGACCCGCAACGTAGCGCCCAGACGATCGCGCGAGTACCGAAGAGCGGAGAAGGCGGAGTACATAGCAGTCTCGCTTACTGAATGCGCAGGGTCGTCACGCGATCGCTCTTGCCGCCTTCGAACGCTTTGGCGTCTGGCTGATACATGCGGAAGTAGCGCGCGGGCGGCAACGCGAACGTGCCCGGCAACGCAAAGCGCACCAGTTGCCGCAGCGTCACCGGACGATCGAGCAAGGGCACCGGCTGGTGATAAGCCAGCTCACCCATTTCATACGACGCGGCACGCGCGAACGGCTGCGGACCGCTTACCCCTTCCTTCTCGCCCGGCAATCCATCGATCGACACGCCCCAGCTGGTCGCCTCGACATCGCCGCCCGGCGGCAGCGGTACGTCGAGCAGACCGTAGTGGTACGCGTTGCCGGAGCGCGGCGTGAGCGTGACTTCGTCGACGTACAGCGCATTGCTGTCGATCGCATCACCTGGCTTCACGAGGCGTGCGGTAAATGCCGAGCGACCCAGTTGGCTCTCGGCGCTCGCTTTCTTCGGATCGACCGTGACTTCCAAAGGCTCCAGCTTGTAGAAACGCCGTTCGACGGTGATGTTCAGGCGACTGTCCTCGCTCGTATGGCTGCGGAACGAAACCAGCGCGTTGACGTCGGTGCGCGCGGCGCCTGCATCGAGCGTGGCCGGCAAAGCAGCGCCGCTCCACTTCCAGAGCGGCGTGCCGGTCGGCGTCGCAGCGCGCGTCCAGCCCGCGCCTTGCAACGACGGCAGCGAAGCCGGCGCCGTGTCGCCGCCGAGTGCTTTACGCACCCACAGCAACGTCAACGCGCGATCGAGCGTCGGGTAGTCGGCGCTGCTTTTGGCGAGCAAGGACGATGCATCGACCGCCGCGCCGCCGTCGCCACCTGTCATGTAAAGCAGACTTTGCACGAGCGGTGCGGGATCGTTGGTCAATGCCGTACGCGCAGCGCTCGCCGCCGCATCGAAACCGTCCGGCAGTTGAGCACTCGTGCTGCGCGCCATGTTGGCGATCAGCAGCGTCGCCATCTGCTTGCCGCGTGGCGAATCAGCTTGCGCGAACGCGATACTGTCCGATGCGCCATACGTGGCGCCGCCAGAAGCCGCCTTGCCAGTGGCCGCCGCATCGTTCATCAAATCCCCCGCGACACCTGAAACCGGCGTCGCGACCGGCAAGCCCATTTGCTGCATGAACCACAGTGCCAGCGCGCGATGCAACAGCGGCTCTTTTGCACCGGCATCGCGATAGACGTCCATCGCATGCTGCCAGTTGTCGGCTGGCAGCGTAATGCCGAGGCTACGGCTCGCGAGCCAGTCGGCGTAATACGCGTAGGCGGTAATCAGCGAACTGCCGCCGGTCGTATCGCCCCACCAGCCGAACGTGCCGCCGACGCCCGCCAGCATCGCCAGACGTTGCCGCTGATTGCGCAACAGCGCTTCGAGCCCCTGCGTCGAACTCGCGCCGCCGTCACCACCGAGGCCGCGGCCGATGGCATCGTGGGCGAGCGCCAAAGGAATCAGGCGGCTCGACGTCTGCTCGGCGCAGCCGTACGGATAATTGATCAGATCGTCGGCGACGCGCGCGAACTGGCTCGCGGCACTGCCGATGAAACGCACGCTGACGTCCTGCGCATCTGGCGGCAGATTGAGCGGCTTGTTCGAGCCGTCGAGCGCCACCGTGTTCTGATGCAGATCGAGCCAACCGCTCGCATCGAGCTGAATGGTGGTCTGCAAGCGATCCACATCCTTACCCGCACGACGCAAGCTCGCGTCAATCACACCCGCCTTCAGCGCGCCGGTCGGCAGACGCAGATAGTTGGCGCCGCGCTTGAGCGTGACCTTCTGGTTCAACGAGAGACCACCGCCATCGATTACCCACTCGGCGTCCATATCCGCGTCGGTCTGATTGAAAGCGATCATGTCGATGGCCGGCTGATCGTTGACGCGGAAATGCGACGGCCCACTCCACTTGAGATACAGCGCCTTGTCCGAACGCACATACGCTGTCCGTTGACCGACCATGCCGTCCGGCGCCGCCGCGCGCACGGTGATGCGCCAGCGGGCCAGCGAGTCCGGCATCTTGAAGGTCATCGTGGCATGACCGCTCGCGTCGGTCTTCAGCGTGCCTTCCCACGCGGCCGTATCCTGATCGTCGCGACGCGGCCGCTCGAGCACCTTCACACCGCGCTCGTTGTAGTTCGCGCGTTGCGGGCCGCCCGGCGCGCCCTTCAACGGCGAGCGTGCAAGGTCGTACGTAATGAACGACAGACTCGACGACGTCCGCACGTTGTTACGGCGCGGGTGATAGAAAAAGTCGACGATATTCGGCGCGATCTCCGGCTGCAACACGTAGACCATTTCATCGACCACGCTCACCGTCAGATTCGCCGCTTCCGGCTTGCCGTTCAGCGTGCTGTCGAAATTCAGCGTGACCGTATCGCCCGGGCCGTACACCGGCTTGTCGCTCTTCACGTTCAGTTCGATCTGCGGTTGCACAACCACGATGCCCGCATTCTGGAACACGTATTCGCCGGCATGCACGTACAGCACCGAGAACGTCATGTTCGGCGCGAACGCTTCGCCAACCTTAATGCGCGCCTTCCATTGCGACGGCGCCACGCGTTGCAGTTGCAGCCAGTCGCCGCCTGCTGTCAGCAACGCACGGTGTTCGACGTTGTCGCGCTCCAGCGTCAGAAGTGCATCGTCGACCGGCATCGGGAAGGTAATCAGCGCTTCGGCGGTATCGCCGATCTTGTACCTGTCGCGATCGAACACGATCTCGACGCTGCCCGGAATCGCCTTCAGGCCATCGCCCGCGACCCAATGGCTCGCGGCGGCAAGCAGATTGCCCGTGTCGTCCTTGACCGACAGCATGTACGACCCCGGTTCGTCGAATTGCACCGGGAACGACAGCTTGCCGCCCGCCGTTGCGCCTTTGATTGCGCCTTCGCCATGCGTTTGCGATTCAAGGCGCGTCCACTCCCACTTGGCCGGCGCATGCGAGGACGGATCGATCGATCCGAGTGCTTGCAGATCGAAATTGACCGCTTCCTTCGGTTGCGAAAACGACTTGCCCGTCGACAAGCGATAAGGTGTCGCGCCGCGCGCGATCAACACTTCACGCGTCCCACGCACCTTGTAGGCCGCGCCGTCCTGCGCGAACAGCGTCAACGCATACCGGCTCGGTTCTTTGGCGGCGGGCAGCGTTAGGCTCGCGTTACCGTCGCTATCGGTCGTAAGTTCCTGCTGTTCCAGCTTGACCGGGAACAACCCGGCATAACGCAGTTCACCATCGACGATCGTCACTTTCTGCGCACGCAGCGTGACCGACACCTTGCTGTCGCGCACCGGTTTGCCGTCCGGATAGCGCAACTGGATCTTGCCCTTCAATTGCTCGCCCGTCGCATAGTCGGCTTTATCCATCGACAGGTTGACGTCGAAATGCGGTTTCACATATTCGGCGACGCGAAATGCGCTGCCATATACATCGCCGTTGTAATCGAAGCGCAGCTGATAACCGCCGGCGGTGGCATCGGCGGGAAGCGTGAACGAGGTATCCGCGCCGGTATCGGAAGCAAAATGCACCTTGCTGGTCGCCACCGGCGAGCCGTTCGGGTCGAGCACGTCGAGCTTGATATCGGCATCGGCCGGCGCAGTCGATTGCGTCGCGTTCTGGAACGTGCGGCCGATGAACTTCACATGCACCGCGTCGCCCGGCCGGTACATCGGACGGTCGGTCACCGCGTAGATCTTGGTGTTGTAGATCTCACTGTCGTAATAGAAATTCTCCGAGACGAACACGCCGCCTTGCGGATCGGTACCGAGTATGTAGCTGCGCTCGGGACTCACGTGTTGCAATACCAGCGCCCCGTCGCTGCCCGTCGTGCCGCTTTGCAGCACGCCGACGCCGTCGGTCCAGCTTACGTCGGTATTCGGCACCGGCTTGCCGTTATCGCGCCGGGCAGTCCACACCAGCATGCCGCTCGACGCCGCTTTTACGACCGCGACCGTATCCGACACAAACAGCAAGGTATGCGCGCGATAGTTGCCGATCACCGCCTCGACGATATACAGCCCCGGTGGTAGTTTGCCGACCGGAATCATCACATTGCCCGAACTCGCTTCGATGAAGTTACTGCTGCTGCCTTCGAGATTCACGCCCTTGGGCGGCTCAATCACCTTCGCGTCCCAAATCGGATAGCGAAAGCGCGCGACCATGTCATAGCCTTTCAGCGGCGCGAACTGTGAGTTCTGCTGGAATTGCGTCTGCTTGCCGGTCTCCTCGCCAAGCTTGAATTGCGGCTCGGCTGCGGTCGCCTTGCTGCGCGTCGCGAACGACAGCACGCGCTGCCACGCGCGGCGTGCTTCGGTGAACCAGCGGTCCCACAGATAAGCCAGCGTATTCGCCAGCCCTTCGCCCTGGTAATTCGGCGCGACATTCAGGCGATGCAGATTCTTCTGCGCCTTCAAAAAATCCAACGGCTTCGGCACGCGATACACGACGATGTCCGCGCCGCCATAGCCTTGCAACGCGTCCTTGAAGTCGCGACCGGGCGCTTCGAGACGCACCTGCGCCAACTGATCGCTGCCGAAGCTCGCATCCGAAAGCAGGAAGAACGGCTGACCGTCGACCTTCTGCGAAGCGAAGTTGCTCGATGGCGCTGTTTGCAGCGTCGGGTTCGCGGCGATGTTGGTATCCGCGGCGGTGCTCGATGCGTTATCGTCGGCATAGGCCGTTGGTGCGATAACGAGCGCGATGGCCGCGATGAGCGCGACCAGCGTGACGCCCGCACGATGAGGTAAGTTGCCGAACCAGGCGCGCGACGCGGTGACGGAATTCATTCGGGTCATGGTGTCAGAAAGTCCAAACGAAACACGCCAACGAAATTCGGATTGCCGTCGAGCGGCTGCCAGCGGGAATCTTTCCATTGCATCAGGTCGGAGACGGCCACGGCGCGCAGACCGGTATCGGTCGGCGTAACGGTGCCTGTGTGGTAAGCGATGTAGCGATCCAGCCAGATCATCAGATGCTGGTCGTCGCCCTGGTCGAAGAACAACAGGTCGCCGGGCAGCGCCTGATTCACGTCCTTTGAAACAAACCGGCTATTGCGTTGAATCAGTGCGATCGCCGACGCGTAGGCGCCGGTGGAGCCGTCGAGCTGGGTCCAGCGATTTGCGATTCCGCGTTGCGATGCGGACAGTTGCAGCTCGGGCGGCATGCTGCTGGTGTCCGCGAGGCTGGTCATGCCGTTTGCGCGCAGCCATTTGGTGTCGTGCGGCTTGAGCGTCTCGCCGACGGCAAAACGCACGAGGCCCGCGCAATCGCGTTGAGTCCAGCGCGGCGTCGGGCCCCGGCGCATTTGCTGGTCGACGATACGCACGAACCAGGCGCGAAATGCGGCGGATTGCTGCGGTGAGAGCGCGTCGGGGTCGGGCGACGCGGTTGTGCCGGTCAGCGCGTTCGCGTACGGCGCGAGGCTAGCCATGACGAGCGCTGACGCAGCGCGCGCGAGCCAGACGCGGCGCGTGATCACCGGCACCACGTCGGCGACGTGAAGGCGGCGCATTCAATCGCCCTCAGTGCCGGGTTGATCAGCAGGCGCATCAGCCGCACCGGCGTCGGCAGCGCCACCCGCACCCGCCTGTGCGCGATCGAACCACCATTCGACCGGAACCCAACCCGTCGAACCCGGCAAGTTCTGCGGCAGCGTCAACGAAACCGGCGGGTAGTGGGCGAGCGCATGCAGCTTCGGCACGAGATGCGTGCGCGACGCGTTGCGGAACACCGCTTCCTGATCCGCCGGCAACGCCGCGCCCGCTTCGCGTTCGATCAACGCAGCCGCGGACGAAGGCGTAAGCGTCAGAATCGTGCGCGGCAGACGCTGCGGCGCGAGCGTATCGGCGAGCGCCGGATAGCGCTTGTCGAGCACGGCGAGCGTGTCGTCAACGAGACGCGAGTCAGGGGAAAAAATCAGATAACCGTGCGCCAATGCGAGCGTCACCGGGAAATAGCGGTCCGCCGACAGTTGCGATGCGAACGACGCCTTGCTGGACAAAGCGGTCCCCGAGCGCGCACTGACCGGCCGTTGCCACACGGTGACGCCGGTGCCCTGGTCGTGCTTCGTGACCGGCAAGCGACGATAGCCCGAATCAGCGCCGGCGTCAGCGGATTGAGCGGCCTTCGCCTCGTACGCGCCGATCACCTCGCCAAAGGTCTTGCCAAGCGCGGTCTTCAGCGTAGCGATGCTCGCCGCGTCCTGCGTCTTCACGCGTGCGACGAACACCGGCGCGACCAGCGTGGACTTCGCATACCAGCAGACGGCCGCGGGGCCGGCAAGCTGATCGCCGATCGCAGCAGCGCCATCGGCGCCCACACTGGCCACCTTGCCCAACAAGCCCGACACCTCTTTCCAATCCGCCGGCAAGCTCGTGCACGCCGCCGGATTGGCCGGCAACGCGCGCCACAAGTCGGCGCTATCCCACGCCTGAGGCAACTTGCCCGGCTCGATCAAAGCGGAGGTCTGCCAGTTCGCCGCAGCGCTACCGTTCGGCGAAAAATCGAATCGCAGCGCGTCGATACCTGAGAAAAACGCCTGATAACCAAACGACAAATAGTTGGCCGACACCACCAGCCGGTGCCCCTTCGGCGCATCGCCCGGCGCGTCCAGTTGATAGGCGCGCGCTGCATCGTCGCGGCCAGACGACAGCATCTCGGACACGGCATCGGCCCGCTCGCCCAGCAAACCGCCTTTCGCGTCGAGCAACACACCCGGCGCGGACAACACGACAAGACGGTCGTCCTTCGTGGCAAACAGAATCGTGCGGCCCACCGCCAGCTTCAACGCGTAAACCGGTACGTCGCCCGAGAGCTTGGCGACCTGGCTCAACTGCGAGTCGCTCGCGGCGACGTTGCCGAAGCCTTGCAGCAGCTTCGCCAGACCGTTACGGTGCATCGACATCACCCAGTAACCAAGGCGGCCGTCCGGCGAGCGCCACAGCAGCACATGCGCGGGTTCGTCGAAGACGCGGCGGATCAGTTCATCGCGCCAGTCCAACTGATGTTCGAATGCGAGACGCCGCAGCGCGCCTTCCGTGGACAGCCGCGTATCGTTCGATTCGTAATAGTCGACAAAGTCTTGCGTCAGCACGTCGTGCAACAACGGCACACGCAAGATGTCGCGCGGCAAACGCGAGAGCGCTTCGCTGTCGATCACCGCATCCGGGTGTTGAATATCGAGCACGATTTCGCTGGTCCCGGTGGCTTTGCGATGCGCAAATGGGCGCCACACCGCCTGAATGACCACGCCGGCCACGACCAGAAGACCGACTACCAGGATTGCAATCTTTTTACGCGACATCTTCATCTGATTTTTTCTGGTTCGATGCGACGGTATTAATGTGGATGGCCGATGAATTAACTCATCGGGATCATTCGCCGAATGGCAGCGATGATAACCGATATTTTTAGTTCAAAACCAGTGACACTATCCATTTAACATTCAGCCATGTTTCAGGAGTTTGACGAGCAGAATTAAATTAATAGATAGCACCTCCATTCGAAGCCGTTGTTTGAGTTAAAACGGCAAGTGAAGGAGGCGACGACATACAGGGAACGGCGCGTGCTACCGGCGTCAACAACACAGAGAAGTGCCGGCGAGCCAACTCCAGTTCCGTGCGACCTTACGCTGCTTTACCTGATCGGGATGGTTATGCTAAATCTCCGCGATTTAGCACTTGCATAAAAAAACCCGGCTGTGCACCGCGTGCTCACCGGGTTATTTAAAGTACTGCGCGTACTGCCCTGCCTCGAATACCGCGTTAGCTACGTAAACTGCGTTAGCCGTCGTCAAACGAGTGCGAGCGCCTGCTTCATTCTCTGCACGCCGGTTTCGATTTCCGCTACACCCGGCGCAGCAAAGGACAAGCGCAATGCCGCCAGATCGATATTGTCTTTATAGAACGCGACGCCCGGCACAAACATGACGTTGCGCTCGATACAGGCACGCAGCGTGTCGGACGCATTCTGCCCATTCTTCAATTGCGCCCATACGAACATGCCGCCAGCGGGACGATGAAACGCGATGGCGTCGCCCAAATGCTCATCGAGCGCATCGCACAGCGTGCGGCACTTCACGGCGTAGGCGTCGACGATCCGCGGCAGATGCCGTTCCAGCGCGCCGCTCGCAAGGTATTCGGCGGCGATGGCCTGGGTCCACGGCGAACTGCACAGGTCGACGGTTTGTTTGGCGACCACGCAACGGCGCAAGATTTCCGCATGCGCGACCATCCAGCCGACCCGCAAACCCGGCGCGACGATCTTCGACAGACTCGAAAAATGCACGACCCAGTCGCGCGAACCGGGCACCTGATCGCTCAATGCGAGCAGCGACGGCAACGTCGCGCCGCTGAAACGCAGGTCGCCATAGGGATCGTCTTCGACAATCAGAAATTGGTGACGCGCCGCCAGTTTCAACAACGCCATACGGCGTTCGAGCGACAAGGTCGCGCCAGTCGGATTGGCAAAGGTCGGCACGGTGTAGAGCAGCTTCGGCGGCCGCGCTAGTGTGCCTGCTTCGAGCAACGCGGCGAGCGCGGCGACATCGAGGCCGTCCCGATCGACCGGCACGGTCACTACGTCGGCCTCCTGCAGCTTCAGTGCCTGCAAGGTCGCTGGATAGGCGGGCTGTTCGACCAGCACCACATCGCCCGGCGCGACCATCACGCGCAGCAGCAGATCGAAGCCCTGCTGCGAACCAGTCGTGACGAGCAATGCCTGCGACGTGCACGGCGTACCGCGCCGCGTCATCAAATGAGCGAGTTGTTCCTTGAGGACGGCGAGGCCTTCGGTCGGGCCATATTGCAGACAGAGCGTGGGCTGCTGCGAGGCGCGCGCCGCGGCCGCATCCAGGCCCTCGCGATCGAACAGATCGCTGGCCGGATAGCCGCCGGCAAAGGAAATCATGCCGGGCTGCGCCAGATACTTGAACAGCTCGCGGATCGGCGAACCGGTCGGCGCTTCGAATGCGGGATTGAACGTGAACATGGTGACGGGCCGGTTATCTTGTCAATGCTTGTCGATGGGAGTTCGGCATCGATTGTGGCCATCGTCAGGGTGAGCGGCAAACGATATCTACGCACTACGTATTGCGTTTTCCGCATCACCTCCAGCGCGGGCTAAACCACGTTCTTCTCCACGATCGGCCGGTTTTCGAGTACGCGAGTGAAGCTCAGCGAACCCAGATCGAGTGTCGTGTAGCGGCCATGCAGAATCAGTTCGCTGATGCCTCGGCCGGTTGCCGGACCCTGTTGCAAACCGTGCCCGCTAAAGCCATTGGCAAAAAGGCAGTTATCGACGTCGGGGTGATGGCCGATGATCGCATTCTGATCGAGCACGTTGTATTCGTAGTAACCGGACCAGCAATTCTGCACGCGCAGCGCTTCGAACTGCGGCACACGATGCGCGAGTGCCGGCCAGATCACGTCGTCGAATAGCGCGTGATCGACTTCGTCGAGCGGCAAATCGTCGGGATCGTTATCCGCTGACGGTGACGTCCCGCAGATGAACGATTTACCCTCGGGCCGGAAATACACACCACTTGGATCGATCAGCAACGGACAATGGTCGAGCCGCGCGGGCGAGGTGACATTGAAGATGCTTCGGCGTCGCGCAAATACTGGAAGCTCGATGCCGGTCATTTGCGCGATTTTGCGCGACCAGGCACCTGCAGCGTTCACGACGAAGTCACAGGCGTAGACCTCGCCATTCGCGGTTTGCACTTGTGTTACGTGTTTGCCGTCGCGATGCAGCGCTGTGACGTCGGCGGCAACGTAGCGCGCGCCGAGCGCCTGCGCTTTCTTGCGCAGTGCCTGCACGAGACCATAGCCGTCGAACCAACCCTCACCGCTTTCGCCAAAAGCGCCGGCAATGAGGTCCTCCGTATTAAGCCAGGGAAAGCGCGCTTGCAATGCGCCTTTGTCCAGCAAACTGATATCGGCGCCAAGACTCTTTTGCAGCGCGTGATTCTCACGCAGCGTCGTCTCGCCCGCAGGCGTGGCGAGAAACAGATAGCCGCCTTCGTGCAGATCGATCGACGGTTTCGCGCCGTCGATTTCGAGCCGCTCGCCGATCGAGCGCAGAAACTCGATGCCGAATAGCGACATCCGAATAGAAAGCGGGGTAGAGAATTGCTGACGAATGGATGCCGCCGACAATGCCGACGACGAACGCGCATACGTCGGATCGCGTTCAATCACCGTGACGCTGACTGTCGGATCGGACAGCCGCAGGAAATACGCAATCGAGCTGCCGATCACTCCACCGCCGACGATCACGACTTTGGAACTCACGTCTTACTCCACGAGTAACGTGGCCGCTCTGAAGCGGCGAGCGGCGCAAACGGATTGCTGAAAGAGGGGGTGAACAGCGGCGCGTGAATGCGCCGCTGCTTTCTGCTGAATGCCCTACTGCCTGATCACTTTTTCGCTATATTGCTACTGACCGGATCAGCCGATATTGAAGTCGATACCTTGCGCGAGCGGCAATGCCGACGAATAGTTGACCGTGTTGGTCGCGCGGCGCATGTAGGCCTTCCACGCATCCGACCCCGACTCACGACCGCCGCCGGTTTCCTTCTCGCCACCGAACGCGCCGCCGATTTCCGCGCCGCTCGGTCCGATGTTCACGTTAGCGATACCGCAATCGCTGCCCGAGTCGGACAGGAAGCGTTCAGCTTCGCGCAGATCGGTCGTGAACACGCACGACGACAAACCGTGCACCGCCGCATTGTTCGCTTCGACCGCATCCGCGAAATCCGAATAGCGCAACACGTAGAGAATCGGGGCGAAAGTTTCCTTCAGCACCACCGCGGTTTGCGACGGCATTTCGACGATGGCCGGACGCACGTAGTAACCGCCTTCATGGCCCTTGACCTCCACGCGCTCGCCGCCGAACACCTTGCCGCCTTCGGCCGTGGCCTGCTGCAGCGCTTCCTGCATGCGGGCGTACGATTGCTTGTCGATCAGCGGACCCATCAGCGTGCCCTTTTCGAGCGGATTGCCGATCGGCACCTTGCTGTACAGCTGCTTCAGACGTTCGATGGTCTTGTCGTACACGCTCTCGTGCACGAACAGACGGCGCAGCGACGTGCAACGCTGCCCGGCCGTGCCCACTGCCGAAAACAGGATGCCGCGCATCGCAAGTTCGTGATCCGCTGTTTGCGCGACGATGCCCGCGTTGTTGCCGCCGAGTTCGAGCAGCGAGCGACCGAAGCGCTTCGCCACTTCAACACCGACCGTGCGGCCCATTTCCGTGCTGCCCGTCGCGCTGACGATCGACGCACGCGGGTCGGCTACCAGCTTCGCGCCGACGTCGCGGCCACCGTTGATCAGCGCGGTCAGGCCAGCCGGCGCGTCGCCGAATTCCTTCAGTGCCTCGCTGAGAATCTGATTGACGGCGAGCGCGGTCAACGGCGTCTTTTCCGACGGCTTCCAGATCACCGCATTGCCGCACACCAGCGCCAGCGCGGCATTCCACGACCACACCGCTGCCGGAAAGTTGAACGCCGAGATCACGACGCAGGTGCCCATCGGATGCCATGTTTCAGCCATACGATGACCCGGGCGCTCCGAGGCAATCGTCAGACCATACAACTGGCGCGACAGACCGACCGCGAAGTCGCAGATGTCGATCATTTCCTGCACTTCGCCCATGCCTTCCTGCAGGATCTTGCCGGTTTCGAGCGTGATGATGCTGCCCAGCGCGTGCTTCTTTTCACGCAGACGATTGCCGAGCAGGCGCACCAGTTCACCGCGGCGCGGCGCCGGGACGTTGCGCCAGGCCGCGTATGCCTCTTTCGCATTGGCGAGGGCCGTGTCGACTTCCGCTACCGTATTGCTGGCCACGCGGCCGATGAGTTCGCCGGTGATCGGCGAATGAACCGCGATGTCGCCGGCTTGCGCCGCGTGGGCGATGCCGAGGTCGGCGAGGATGGTGGAGGCGTCCATGAGAATCCCTTTAATTTCCGATGCGAAACAAGAGTAAGTTCGGAAACTATACACGGGGGATTTTATGGCGGCAAGGGGATTTGCCCGGAGGCGCATGCCCGGACCCCTGAGCAAGCCTGCGGCGCATGACTGGCGTGTGTGGATGCCCGGCCCGGGTGGCTGACGCGGACACGCCCAGCGATCAACCGGTGGCGCACTGCCGTCTGCCCGTGCGTTTCTTATTGGAAATTTCGGACGACACCCATCTGCGCGTTGGGCGCCTTCGCCCCAGCGTCAAACGCCGGCTATCAGCGCGGCGAGCCATCCGGCCTTTGTCGGGGCATCGACAAATTCTTCCGGATAGCCGCGCGCTTCGTCGATCTTGCGAAAGTACTCGCCGGGAAATTACTGGCACAGATCGCGAACCGCCTCGCGAATGTCCTGAAAGGAAATTCGCTGCGTGGTTTGCATAAACGAATCCCGTGGAGTTCAGGCAAGCGCGGCTGTCGCGCGCATGGTCAGATACCCTTCGTGGTCTTTGGCCCACAGGTCAATGGTCTTGCCGTCGGCAGAAGGTTTGCCGCATACCGTGAAAGGCTGGCCAGCGAAGGTGGGCCGCAACGCCTTGAACGCGAAGCTTTGCAGTACCGCGTTCGGTTGTTCGCGGCGCACCAGATCGACTAGCAGCGTCGCGATCAGCGGTCCGTGCACGATCAGACCGGGATAGCCTTCCACTTCGGTCACGTACGGGTAGTCGTAGTGAATGCGATGGCCGTTGAAGGTCAGCGCGGAATAGCGGAACAACATCACCGCGTCCGCATCGACGGTGCGGCGCCACATTTCGCCCTCTGGCGCGAGCGCCGCTTGCGGTGGGCGGGCGCCCTCTTGCGGCGCGTCGCGATAGACAATGTCGTGCTCTTCTTCGAGCTTCAGCTCACCACCCGCTTCAATCGCGTGCTGCACCGTCACGAACACGAGACGGCCCGAACGGCCGGTCTTGTCTTCGATATTGGCGATGGTCGAGATACGTTTCGCGTGCTCGCCGACTTTGAGCGGCGCATGGAACGTCAGGCGGCCACCGGCCCACATGCGGCGCGGCAACGGCACCGGCGGCAAAAACCCGCCGCGTTTCGGATGACCGTCCGGGCCGACCTCGGACAGCGGCGCGATCGGCAGAAAGTACAGCCAGTGCCAGAGCGGAGGCACCGTGTCGCCGCTTTCTTCCCGGTCGAGCGTCGCTGCCATCGCTGTCAGCGGAAAGGCCGTGATGTCGTCTTCGGTCACTACCTCCTTGTCGAGCCAGTCGTCGAGTTTCTCTGGGGAAGCAGACATAGGCGACATCTCCGAATACACGTGTTGGGCTGAATACGGTCTTACTATGAACCAGGCAGTGCATTCCGCGAAGTTTGCATTTTCGAATCAGGCTTTTGGTTTTGCTTAAGGCAGGCGGGAGGCCCGCGCTGTGGGCGCTCCGGCTAGGCTTCGCCGTACCGACGACCGCCCGCGCGCCGCCAGACTCACCGTACCCGGAAAGCCGGGGGAATTGAAGAGCAAGAGTCGGAGTGTGGCGCGTTGGGCAGGTGCTTACACTCAGTCATTGTTCGATGAATCGCCTTATGGAGAATGCTCATGAATACGGTTGCGGAGGGTCTGCGCTCGCAGTCGGCGGAGTTGGAACTGGAACTGAGGTTGGGGTTTGAGCCCAAATTGAAACTCGCCAAGGCAATGGAGGCAGACTCCGGCACCGTCACCGGCTCGCTTACGCGACGTGTCGACGCCATCGATTGGTTCAATGTCGAAGAAGAACTGAATGGCTACGGCTGCGCGATGCTACCCAATCTGCTCAGTGCCCAGGAATGCGACGCGCTGTCCGCGCTCTATCCGCGCGACGACCTGTATCGCAGTCGCGTCGTGATGGGCCGGCATGGTTTCGGTCGCGGTGAATACAAGTACTTTGCGTATCCGCTGCCGCAACCCGTGGCGGCGTTGCGCGAGGCGCTCTATCCGCGCCTCGCACCGGTGGCGAATCGCTGGAATGAGGTGATGAAGATCGATGTCCGCTACCCGGCGGCGCACGGCGATTTTGTCGAGCGTTGCCACGCCGCCGGTCAGTTGCGTCCGACGCCCCTGATTCTTCAATACGCCAAGGACGACTACAACTGCTTGCATCAGGACCTATACGGCGAGCATGTGTTCCCGCTTCAGGTCGCGATTCTGCTGTCCGAGCCCGGCGAGGATTTCACAGGCGGGGAGTTCGTTATGACGGAGCAGCGTCCGCGGATGCAGTCGCGCACCGAAGTGGTGCCGCTCGGCAAGGGCGACGCGGTGGTGTTTGCGGTTCATCACCGGCCGGTGCAAGGGTCGCGCGGCGTGTATCGGGTGAACCTGCGGCACGGCGTGAGCCGGCTGCGGTCGGGCCACCGGCATACGCTCGGCGTGATTTTCCACGACGCGGCTTGATTGAGTTCAACGCGGCGCGCGCCGGTCTCGAGGGACGCGCCGCCAAGCCACAAACCGGTTCCGCGCGACCTTGATCCTTTTCCGTTGCAGCGCTGCTGCGCCGCCGCAAAAAATTCGCCATCCCTCATTTTGACCCGGTATCATCCGGGAAAACCCGAACCCGCCGGACGCGCTGCGCCACCCTTTGCAGCGCATCCGGCGTGCCTGTTCAGGTGTCATTGCCCGTCGTCGGACGGGGCTTCCAGCCGGTGATCCCGGCACGGCAGCCTCATTCGACGATACGAAGGTGGCGGACTCGCATGCCCGCCCTGTCGCAATCGGCCAAAAGCCGGTGGCGGCCATTTAGCCTGGATATCATCGATCATGATTGCTGCCGCGTTTTCACGCGTCACCGACCGCCTGCTGGTTGCGGACCCGGGACTCGTGCGTCTCCATACCGCGCTGCGCGTTGCGCTTGCCTGCCTGTTGACCGGCCTTGCCAGCATCACGTGGACCGTCTTTCATCACCAACCGATTACCCTCGCCGCACCCGGCATCCTCTTCGCGATGGTGGCACCTTTGTTCGTGCGCGATGCGCGGCGGCCAGCGTGGTTCGGCACACTGTTCTGTCTTTATCTTTGCGCCTGCGTGTGCTTTGCGGCAGCGAGCGTACTGAGCCGTTATCCACTTGCCGGGGATGCGGGCTTCCTGGTCGTGATGTTCGTCGGCATGCTGGTCCAGGCGTGCGGTCCGCGTGCGCTGGGCTGCGCGATGCTGGGCGTGGTGTGTTTCTACCTTGGGTTGTACCTGCATCCCTCGTTCTTGCACCTTGTGCAATCGCTCTTGCTGTCCGCATTCGGGCCGCTGATGGTCGCGCTGGTCGGCCGTGTCATCGTGCCGATGCGGGCGGCTGCCAGCTTCCGGCTTGCCATTCACACGGTGACGTTGCGGGCGTCGCGTGTCCTCGCCGCGCCGAGCGCGGTGCATCTTTCCGCGTTGAACGAAGCCGCGCTCTCGCTTGAAGAACAACTTGCATTGCTGAATCCGTCCGATGCCGGGACGGTTCGTGAGCGGATTGTCGAAGTGGAAGTCGCTGCCGGGCAGCATGCGTTTGCTTCGGCGCCGGCATATGGCAGCGCGCAAGCGAGTGCGGATGTGCTGGCTCACGCGATTGTGCGGCTCAAGGAGATTGCGCATCGGGGCCACGTAGGGCGCCGCGCCTCGCGTTTGTCCGCTGGCAGTGCGGGCGCTCAGTCCGTGGGGCAATGGTTTGCCGATTTGCGCACCAGGCTCTGTTGGCTGCCGGCTGCGCGCGCCACAACGGCTGCTTTTCTCGCGATGCTGATCGGTCACTCGCTGTCTCCTGAACGTTGGTTCTGGGCGGTCATTACGACGTTTGTCGTATTCCTCGGCACACGGTCACGCGCTGACACTGTGTATCGCGGCGCGCAGCGTCTCGCCGGGACGCTGGCGGGCGCGCTAGTCAGCGTGTTGCTGGTTGCGCCGCTGCACGACTCGCCGGTGCTGCTTGTGGCAGCGATGGTGCTGTGCGTGTTCGGTTGGGCTTACTACATCCTGAGTGCGTACGCGCCTGGGGTGTTTTTCATTACCGTGCTGGTCGGGCTCGTGTATGGCGAGTTGGGCTTCGCGATGGGGCCGCTGGTTGAGTTGCGGATCGAAGAAGTGCTGGTCGGGTGTCTCGTGTCGTTTGCGGTCGCGATTTTGATGATGCCGCTTGCGGCGACTCGGCATGTTGAGACGAGGCTGGGGGCGGTGCTTGGTGCGCTGCGCGAGGTGGTGCGGCTTGCAGGATCCGCTGCTCAGACGTCTGAGACAGCGCCGGCGATGCGCAAACTCGATCGCGCCTGGCATGATCTGCGGATCGCGTTGAAACCGCTGCAGACGCCGCGAGTGGTGGTGTGGAATCCTGGCGTCGAATTGGCCACCGGTTCGCTGCTGTGTTGTTTGCACTGGGCGCGGGTGTTGAGTGATCCTTCGCGGCGTGGTGCGTCGTCGGGAGATGTGGCGCCCAATGCGGCAGATGTTGGCGTGGCGCATGTGGAATCGATCGTTGCGCGGCTGGATTCGTTGATCGCGCGGTATAGCGGCAACGGTGGCGTAGCAGGTTCTGCGCGCGGCGAGTTAGATGAGCGTGTGTCGGCGAGCGTTGCCGTGGATGTCGACCAGACCAAGGTCCCGGCACTCGCTCAACTGGATGGCGCCGTCGCACAGTTGTTCGATCGATTGACGCAGCCGGTCGCCAAAACGCGAAGCGTGTTCAATTGGGCGCTTAGGGGAAGGAGCGCGTAGGCGGCGATGGGGTTCTGGGTTTGTTTGCCTAGCGCGTCGGGGGAATTGTTGCTGTTGTGAACTTGTCCACAGAAAATGTTTGCAAGGCTGTGGATAACACCCCCACAACAGCGCCAAGCCATTGATGCGAATACGTTCCTGCAAGCTGCACTTGTCAGCCTGCATGGCACCCGGCTGTGGCGTCCTTCGATCTGGTGTGAACCGTCTGGCGCGATTCGAGCGTCATCATCCGCACTTGAGGAGCGAGGCGCTGTTCAAGCAATTTAGGTGGCGTGTATCGGATCAGGTGTTAGGGCGCAAGGGAAAAAAGTCCGATTGCGCGGACCTATCGACTACCGCTCTATTCTGAAACGCTCTGGTGGGGACTTGAAGAACGGATAGAAATTCCTTGCGCATTCCATGATATCCGGCCCCCCGTACAGCACCCCCGTTCCCCATGACCTATCACCAAAGGCGATCCACTCACCCAGCACGGGCATCACAACATAATGTTCAGAATTGGTTCCCAGGGAATCGGCAAGGCTGCCACCTGGATCCTCCAATAGAAATTCGAAAAATTCCTCATCCGTATTTTCTGCCCGATGCATGAAGCCCGGGTATTTTCCAAAATGAAAATTAAAGTAATCGAACGGGTCAGGCTTCAAGACCAGAGTGGCAAAGTCAGTCGTACCCTTGAGGACGAGCAGCATTTGAATGAGTTCAAAGAACTTTTGAGTCTGGAGATCGATAGCATCGAAATAAAGCAGCTCCGTTGACGGCCTGTCGCGAAGCATCTGGATTCCCGCGGTCGCCCGCTCCCAAAGCGGGATGAACTCCGTCATGTCATATATGTAATCTAATTGGCTCATTATCTATCTGGTCAAACCTTGACCTTCACCTGATCTTCACCCGCGATGTACGTGGAACAAGCGTCGCCGCCCTAAACGGCACGTGGCGCTGGCCGAAATGTAAAATAAACTGAACCGCGTTCAGGGCGATCCGGAGCCCTGGTCTGGATTCTCGTAGAACGCGAAAGACTCTCTGGCAAACGTCATCACATCAGGCGGACCTGTCAGGACACCAGTGCCTCCATCCCATGCCCGATCGGCATACATGAACCATTCGCCATAAATCGGAAGGACAACATACTGTTCAGAATAGAAACCAATCGCGTCGGCCGGACTATCTCCGGGGTCCCTCATCAGTATGTCGCCAAAGTCATCGTTGCTGTGGTGCGTCTTAACGAAGAATCCCGGATACTTGCCAAAATGGAAATGAAAGTAGCTGAACGGATCTGGGTTCAGAACGATCACAGCGAATTCACCCGTTCCCTTGAAGCTCGCGATGTCTCGAATAAGGGCTTTGAAAACCCGCGTGCCAATGTTTGAAGAGTCAAAGTGAAGCAAGTCTGAGGCCGGAGTCACTGCCAGTGTTTGCACGCACTCACACGCACGCTGCCAAAGCGACGTGAAGGTTTCGCGGCCGTGGATAAAATCAATGTTACTCATCGCATAGCTAGCCGGGTCTTGAGGTTTACTGGCTCGGGCCAGCATGGAGATAGTCCGCGGTGCGCTGACCCTGATTCAACTGCGCTGGTTGCGGCCCGTGACACGGCCGCACGGTCAGCATGCTGGAATAAAACGCTTGCCAGATATAAGGAGACGGCGCGATCCGTTGCGCCTCTTCCGTGTCATGTGAGAGCCTGCTTCAGCTTAATTTAGCCAACAATCTTGAAATCTTCTCCGGGATCGAGAAAAAATGGATAGAAGTTGCGGGCAAACGAAATAATATCCGGAGGGCCCGATAACACCCCCATCTCCCATTTTCTGTCGGCATACACGAACCAATCTCCGGGGATCGGCAAGACTGCATATCGTTCTGAGTTAGCCCAAAGACAGTCCGCTGGGCTGCCTCCCGGGTCCTTTTGCCAAGACTCAAAGAAGTCGTCATCGCTGTGTTCAGCACGATGTACGAAACCAGAGTACTTACCAAAATGGAAATTAAAATAACTGAACGGGTCTGGTTTGAGAACTAGCGAGGCAAAGTCCCTTGCTCCCTTGAACACCAGCATGGCTCGAATAGGATCGAAGAATTTTTGAGTCGATATATCGACGGAATCAAAATAAAGCAGGTCCGTCGACGAAATGGTGACTAGTGCTTTCGTACTTGTATTCGCGCGCTCCCAAAGCGGCATGAACTTGCACCGTTCGTGTATGAAGTCAATCTTATTCATGGTTTTGGAAGCCGTATTTTGAGTGTGGGGCATGCTGACCCAGCCGGAGCAAAGCCAGCGACGGCAAGGAATCCACGTGCTGGCACCGACATCGCAACTTGTTACCAGACCGAGCGGCTTTTACACCCCTTGCGCCCGGTGATAGGGCGCAAGGGAAAAGAGACCGATTGCATGGACCTATCGACTACGGCTCTATTCTGAAATGCTCCGGCGCGGACTTGAAGAACGGATAGAAATTCCTCGCGCATTCCATAATGTCAGGAGGGCCATAGAACACACCCACCTCCCACGACCTGTCACCAAAAGCGATCCAGTCACCATCAACTGGCAATAGCACATAGTGTTCATGATTCACTCCAAGCGCATCGGCAGGACTGCCCCCCGGGTCCTGCATCATGAAATGGAAGAACTCTTCATCGGTGTTTTCTCGGCCGTGAACGAAACCCGGATATTTACCAAAGTGATAGTGAAAGTAGTTCAACGGATCTGGCTTCAGAATCAATGTCGCGAAGTCGCTCCTGCCCTCGAACACCAGCAGCGTCTGTATAAGATCGAAGAATTTTTGCGTCGCGATATCGATCGGATCGAAGTAGAGCAACTCGTCGCGCTGCTTGCTTGCAAGCAGCTGAATGCCGACATTCGCGCGATCCCATAGCGGGGTAAACTCCGCCAGATCATATATGTAATCTAATTGGCTCATTACCTATCCGTTCTAATCTTGAACTTCGCCTGATCTTCACTCGCGATGTGCTTGGAACAAGCGCCGCCGCCCTAAGCGGCATGCGGCGCTGGCCGAAGTCATAAAGTAACCTAAACCGGGTTCAGATCGATCGGGGGGGCTGGTCTGGATTTTCGTAGAACGCGAACGACTCCCTGGCGAACATCATCACGTCAGGCGGACCTGTCAGGACACCAGTGCCCCCATCCCATCCCCGATCGGCATACATAAACCATTCGCCTGATATCGGCAGCACAACATACCGTTCTGAATAGAAGCCCATCGCGTCGGCTGGACTATCTCCGGGGTCCATCATCAGTATGTCGATAAAGTCATCGTCGCTGTGATGCGCCTTAACAATGAAACCCGGATACTTGCCAAAATGGAAATGAAAGTAGCTGAACGGATCTGGGTTCAGAACGATCACAGCGAATTCACCCGCCCCCTTGAAATTAGCGATGTCTCGAATAAGTCCTTGGAAAATCTGCGTGGCAATGTTTGAAGAATCAAAGTGAAGCAAGTCCGAGGCTGGAGTCATCGCCACTTTTTGCGCGCACGCACACGCACGCTGCCAAAGCGACATGAACGTTTCACGATCGTGGATGAAATCAATGTTACTCATTTAGCCAACCTGATTTTGAGGGTTGCATACTTCGAACCTGGAGGAAAAAAGTCTGCAGTAGGGTTGCCATGGTTCGATTCATCCCGGACACCGTAGCGGTTTCCATTCTTTGTGAATATATCCGTCTTTCCATCCTTGCTGAGAGTCTGAGTCCAGCCGTTGTTACGCAAGTTTGCCTCAAATTCTGCCTTGCCAACATCGGTCTCTATATTCCGTGTGCTTCGACCCGTCGTAATGTCCCTGTACTCTGAAGTAATCCGCCCCGGCGGAATCCCATCAACCTCCGTCTCCGCGGCGGGTTTGCACATCTCCTTGATGCGCTCCCAGTTTTCGGCAACCTTCTTCGTACCCTGACCGATGCCATATCTAACTACCGGATTCTGCAGAAGCCGGTAGACCATCACGATACCGCGCACAGTGCCGTCAATCAGTCCCGCCGAGAAATGGCATCCGCTACATACGGTCGACGTGCCCAGGAAGTTATCGCCCAGCAAGCGGCGCGCGCCCTGGAGATTGGCGGGCGGCCCTACCGGTGAATCACCGTAGTTATAGTTATCAATCCACTGGTTGATTTCCTCGCTGGAAATCGCGATGTCCGTGCCGTCATTCAGATCAAGAACGCTGCCGTCCTTTGCAACCGTGCCCGTACGCGACACGACCTGGCCATCTGGCGAATAGCCGAATCTGACCTTGAACACGCGGCGGATACCGCCATTCGCAGGACTCGCATTTTCATTGAATTTGAATAGGTCAATGCGTGCGCGCCGGTCGTAACGAAGATAAAAGTCTCCAGTTGGGTTGTAGCCGTACAGAACACGGTGAGCCGCATCACGCGAGATCATTTCCGTAGCGTCCGGAATCTCGCCTAGCGCGATGATCGCAAAGGCGTTAGCCGTTGCGTCGCGCGTGACTTTCCATTGTCCGGCGACCTTTCCGTTCGCCATCTGCTGAACGAACGCGAGTCGGTTAAATGCGTCATAGGTTATCCCGTACGCCATCGTCACGCCGTCCGCCTTTCCTGCGTCGAAGGCGCTGGCGCCGGTCGGGTCGGTAGTCGGTATCTCGCTAACGCCAGTCGTATTGCCGTTCGCGTCGTACACGAAAGACTGGATCAATCTGGGTGACGCAATCATCGACGGACGCAGACTTGTTGCGTCGGCATAACGGATGGTGGATATCGATGTACCGGAAGCACTTCTCACTGTCGCCCGAACTGGCCGTCCAGCATCGTCGTAGCTGTATTCGGAGGTGCCGCCGCTTGCGTCCGCATCTTTCAGGAGATTGCCCGACGCATCCCAGGTCGAACTGCTATTGCCCGCCGTGGACGTGGTCCCGGTAGGTCGTAACATCCCGCCAATCGACGACATACTCAGCGTGGTGGCGCCTTTGCTACCGGTGATAACCGTTGAGCCGGTGCCATAAGCCAACTGCACGTTTTGCGCGACGTTTGCGTGGCTAACCGCCACGGCCCGTCCCTGAGCGTCGTAGCTCCACGTCGCAACGCGGTTACCCGCCTCATCGATCTCGCCCGTCAGCGCATTCTTGAAGCGCGCGTCGTCGTAGACATAGCGGTGGGCATAGCCATCAGGCCAGGTGACCGAAACGAGATTGCCATTCGCGTCATACCCGTACTGCGTCATGCGGCCCAAGGGGTCGTTCAGGCGTGATAGACGGTTCTTGTCGTCATAATCGAGGCGAAGCGTGATGTCGTTTTTCGCGTCCGTGCCTGCTGCATGCTGCGTGATCGTGGTCAGTTGCCCTGAGCCGCCATAGGTCAGCGTTCGGACAAATCCTGTCTTCAGGCTCTCCGAAAGCAACACGCCCTGGGCCGAATACGATTCGACGGTATCGGTCTTGAGATCGGTCAGCGTCCATCCGGAGCCGTTCTGTATCAGCGCGAGGCCGGTAAAGCCCGCTGTACGCCAGGTGCCGGCTGACCAGTTGAATGTGACAGGTTCACCGTTCTCGCGATACGCAAGCACTTTGGACGAGCTACCGCTGTTGGCGTTCGCGAGTCCCAGGTTGCGTTGCCAGCTATGGAACCAAACGGGTCCCATCGCCGTAGTGGAATTGCCTAGTGACCTGGATCGGTAGGTCCGTGTGAACAGCATCGGAATGTCGTCGCCGCTGACAAAGTCCGCTTCAGTCAGGGTGACAGCGCCATTGCCCGGATACACCGGGTCAGCGACGGGACAGCTCGCTTCTGGTTCTTCCGTAGTGGGTGTCGCGCACCACGCGTCGATAAGCGGCAAACTAACGCAGTTGTAGTACTGCATGCCGCCTGGTACACCGGCGTAAGCATCCCATCGGCAGGTGGGCGAGCCCGGTTTTGCGCCGGCTGCTGTCCACACTGCGTTGCAGTCAGCTGCGTTTGCGCCGAACGCGAACGTCAGCAACATGAATGCGGCCAGCAGGCGGGCCGCCATGCCCGCTGGATTCTTAGCAACTCTGTTATTTTTCATAGTCATCCTTATTTGTTGTACTTGATTGAATCTCAAGCACCCTATAAGGAGCACTCCATCCCCCGCTATCCGACAATTCCTAAAATTGCATTTCCTTTATGCCAGTACAAACGTCGCCGTCAAACCTCCTACACAATCCGTAGGGAATTGCGCAAGAGCCCGTCAGTCATCAACGCGTCGCAGTGAAAAACCCAGCGCGTCAGACGTGGAGTATCCGTACGTAGAATTGATTGGACGCCGGCACCCAAACGAGGGCTGACTGGAAGGGAAGAGACGGGCCGCGTAGCATGCCGCCCGAAAGAGATATAGGTGGCGCAAGAAAGCACCACCAGCCAAATCGCGGTACAAAGTGCGATTTCAAACAATCAGACCCGTGAAGAACGGGCTAGACCTCACTGACTAGCCATCCGAACGGCTGCCCCAAAGTTATCCCCAGATTTTGTTCGCAAGGCTGTGGATAACACCCCCACAACAATGCCAACTGCTTGATCCACTTAGCTTCCTAGGTGCTGCACGCTGCGTGCCGAAAGGCGATTCCCATCATCCCGCAACGATCTCGAACCACGCGCCATGCGTGCGGTTACGATCAAGCACCCGTGACTCCGCGTGACCGTCGGCGCGCAGCGCGACACCCAACACCCCTTCCCCACGCGTGGCGAGCTGCCGACGCAACGACGCACCTTCGGTGGTGACGCTCGCGGCATCGACATGCACGGGGCTTAACAACACAACAGACGCATCGCCAATCGACACCGTCGCCGACACCGCCCCCAGCCCCGGCAAAGCCACCGGCCGCGCCTCCCGCTCACTCACACCGAGCAACGCCCGATACCGCTGCACACTCGCCTTGATATCCTCCACGGCGACCGTCAAACTCGCCACCCCTCGCACGCCGTTCGCATGCTCACGCACCGCGCCTTCAGCCACACGCAGATCACGCGGTGTGATATCCCCACACAGGAACGGTAAGTCACTGGTCTGCGGCCGGCCGGTCTGCCACTCGAGCCGCGCACCGTCCGGACGCACACGCCCACCCTCCTGCGGACCGTCGTATTGCAATCCTCGCCCATGCGCCGCGTCGATCACGGCGCCCACGCTCGACGGCAACAACGCGTAATCGACAAAGCCATCGCCGTGACGCTGCCCCACGTTCCACCAACGACGCTGAGGCGCCGCCTGCAAGAAAGCGATCAGCTCGATGTAACTGCCGTCGGCGAAACCGATCAGCGCGTTGTGCGTCACGCCATCGGCATGGGTACCGCCTTGTTGCACGGTGAAACCGAGCGCAGTGAAATCTTCAATGGTCTGCGTCAGGTCGTGGACGCGAATCACGATGTGATCGAGTAGAAGGCTCATGGCGTGAATGTTGTGAATGACCGGATAATTCGACAAGCGAAGGGATAGGATGCCTACTTCTGCGCAACCGTCGCCTTGCTCTCAAGCAACGCCCACTTGTCGTTCTTCACCACCACGTTGATGTTCTTCACACCGATCACACGACGCGTCGCCGCATCGAAATTTGCCTTGCCGAACACCACACTCGGAATGTCATGCAGCTTCGGCAGCGCATCGCGCACGGCTTTGCGGTCGGGGCCACCGGCGCGCAGCGCGTAGGCGGCAATGATGACAGCGTCGTACGCATAGGCGTTGAACGCGTCCGGCTCGCGGTGATATTTCGCTTCGAAGCGTTTGACAAAGCTCTGCACCTCAGGCCCGGATTCACCCGGGAAAAAGCTGGTGTTCGTCGCCACACCATTGACGGCCGCACCGCCGAGTTCAAGGAACTTCGGCGAATACACGGAACTGGCCGCGGCGATCGGCAGGTTGATGCCGCTCGTCCGCGCCTGACGGGCGATCTGCGCGCCGTCGGAGTAGTACGAGATCAGCACGATACCGTCCGGGTTGGCAGCACTCACCCGCACCAGGGTCGCGCGGAAATCTTTCTCGGCCGGCTGATAACCTTCAGCCGCAACGACTTGCGCGCCGCGATCATTGGCGGCTTTGACAAAGACGTCCTTGCTCGTGCGTCCCCAGTCGGTGTTCAGATAGAGCACGGCGATGCGCTTGAGGCCGAGCGTTTTCACGGCGAGGTCGGCGAGCAGCGGCTGGGCGTCGGCCTGACTCACCGAGGGACTCCAGATGTAGTCGCCGCCTTTGGTGAAGTCAGGATGCGAGTTGGTAAAGCCGAGTTGCACGAGGCCGGCATGCTGGTAGATCGGCGAGGCGGCCATCGAAGCCGTACTGGAGAAATCGCCGAGTTCGATCAGGATGCGCGGGTCGTTGACGAATTTCTGCGCGATCGTGATGGATTGGCGCGGGTCGCTCTGGCTGTCCTCGAAGACATAGTTCAGCGGGCGGCCGTTGATGCCGTTGTGGCTGTTGATCTCATCCAGCGCGAGATCGAAGCCTGCCTTCCATTGCGCGCCGTACTGAGCGTTCTGGCCGGTCAGCGGGCCGCTGACGCCGATCAGGATCGGATCGCCCGAAGGTGGCGCTGCTATGGCCGTTGTTGTCGTCGTGATGGCCGATGCGGCCAGCAGCAGAAGTGCCGTGATGCGAATGGCCCATGATGGGCGCAGGTTTGATGTGTTCGACATGGCTCCAGGCTCGGTTTGCTTGAGATTGGAGTGAGTGTCGGATGCGCCCCGGCTTCGGGCAACCAAGCGATTTGCATATCGTTATGCTGCCGGGGAACTTGTCCACAGAAAATGTTCGCAAGCCTGTGGATAACATTCGGGCAAGCGCGCCAAGTACTTGATGTAGTTGGTTTCTCTTGCGATGCACGTCGGCGTGACCGCTTTAGCGGTCACGCCCTCTGCGTTAAAAAGTAAGCGGCTTCGCCGCGGCTTTCGCGGTCACGCCCTCTGCGTTAAAAAGTAAGCGGCTTCGCCGCGGCTTTCACGGTCACGCCCTTTGCGCTAAAAAGTGAGCGGCTTCCGCAATCGCGCTTCTCGCATCAAAGGTAAGCGGACTTCGCCACGCTGCGGTTCGCGGGCGTCAGCAGTTTGCTCCGCTCAACCAAGGCGCCGAACAGCAGCCCAACGGTCGTCCACATAATCACCTGCATCCCGATTGCCGCGACGCGGAACTTCCATAACAGCACCGCCGGGAAGGCCGCCGGTACTTCGTTGATCACCGGCATCGACAACTGCACAGCGGCAATGATCACGACAAACACCACGCCGGCCACGATCGAGCCATTCCACGCACCCAGCTTCAGCGCCGCGCGGCGTCGCACCTTCAGTGAGAACACCATCGCCGCCAGCGAGATTGCAATCATCAGGAAGAACAAGCCGGTCCGCATCCCGATCGTCTCTGGGTCGCCCACCGAGGGCGGATTCGCCGGATATTTAATGTTCGGGACGATCACCAGCGTGATAAAGGCGCCAAGCGCCAACCATGCCGACAAAGCGCGCACACTCAATGCACCGACACGTCCATATGCATACGCAAACACCAGTGAGAAAAGGCCGCCGAATGCAGCGCCATACGTCACCACGCCCGTCAACAATCCCAGCCCGGCTTGCGTGTCACGGCTCACGATTTCGGGTTCTGGCGCCTCGCCTTTGGCAGCATCGGCTTTTTCTTCGAAGGAAATCGCCTGATCGACCTGCGGTTCGCCTACCACTCTGGCGAAGCCGAACGTGAGCAACCCCGCGGCGATGCCTGCAAGCATCCCGCGTACCAACAATTTACCAACCATGTTTAACTCCGTTAGTGGCAGGGAAAGCCGAGCAGATGGCGGCCGTCGTGCACGAATTCATGCACAACCATACCCGGCACCAGCGACGTGGCGCCTTCTTCCGCACCAACGAAATAAATTGCGAGTAACAGCAGCAAGCCGCCGAACACGACCCAAGGCAGCAACTCACGCAGCGGAATCGGCGTGGGTTGGGCGACGGGCTGAGTCGCAGAATCGAAAACAGCGTTGGACATAATGGACATCTCCTGGGGTAACGCGCCCCGATAGTCGATTGAAGAGAGAGAGTGCGAAGCTCAGGTCTGGCTTTCGGCTGTGAATGCCGATTACAGTGGCGCGACCGCGCCGGGCTCTCACCGGCTTCCGTGCTTCGCAGTGCGCGTTATTCTACGCGCTAAACTTTCCCTCCCGGAAACGCAACGCATGCGTCTCGCGTTAATCTGGCCTCTATGGAACTCAACTGAATGGACACACGGCTGTTACTGATCAGCCACGCATCGACCGCGGCGATGCGCGCGGCCCGCTTCCCCGCCGACAATCCGCTCGACGCACGCGGCCTCGCCGAAGCAGGCGCGGCACATGCGCGTCTGTCGATTCCGGACGACGCGTCAGCTTTCGTCAGCCCTGCCGTTTGCGCGCGCGATACAGCGTCGGCCCTGGGTCTCAGCGCATCGGTCCACAAGGCATTGGCGGATATGGACTACGGTCGATGGCATGGGCGCCGCCTCGCTGATCTCGCCGTCGAAGCGTCGCAAGACCTCGCCGCATGGACGCACGATCCGGACGCCACCGCGCATGGCGGCGAGTCATTCAGTCAACTCGTGAAGCGGGTAGGACAGTGGCTCGATGCGCTAGACGATGCGTCGAGCAAGGAGCTAAACCGCGCAACGGAACGTGCATCAAGCGATGAAACGAATGGCGCAAAAAACCATGCGTTAAGCACAGGTACAGACAGCGCGCCGCACCGCAATACGCAAAACATCGTCGCCGTCACGCACGCGCCGGTGATCCGGGCCGCCATTGTTCATGCGCTCGGCGCGTCATCAGCGATCTTTCCGCGCATCGAGATTGCGCCGCTCTCGATAGTCGAGCTACGGCACTCACGACGCGGCTGGACCTGGTGGCCGTCGTCACAGTAACGGCGGCCGCGTGCGAACAGCCGCGTCGAAACGCATGGGCCCGTTCACTTTCCCGAAACAACCAACCTCAGCTTGTTCGAACCGGCCCGCGTCAACGTGATATCAGTCCGCCTGGCGCGTGTACCCAGATAAAAGTGCTGTCGTCCCGGCGAATTCTGGTCATGCGTCGCGTCCGGCAGACACGATGCGATGTCCGCCGCGACGGCCTGCAGCGCGTCGGCGCTCGAGCCGGCATCATGGTGCGGCGTCCACGTGCATTGGTAGCTGCCATGGCTCGCTGAACATTGCGCGTCGTCGCCGTAGGGTTGCGCGACGCCCTTGCCGTCGTCCGGCGTCAGCGAGGCCAAACCGTCCGGCGCCGCCGCGACGATCCGTTTGAGCGACGCGCACGGGCTAGGCGCATCGTCGGCATTCGCCCTGCACGGCAGCAAGGCGCTCAGCGATACAGCGGCGATCGCAACGGCGAGAATTCGAGTCTTGTTCATGTCGGCGCAGTCCTTCGAAAGGTGACTCACGGGTCACACTAACGCAGTAGCACGCTTCGTGCCCGCGTATGCCGACAAAAGTGCCGACAATACCCTGGCGAGCCAAGTCCATCGCCTTGGACCAGCCGTGCGCCACCTTCCTCGATAAGCGCGTCAACAACTCACATCAACGATCGACACCAAACAACGCGGCCAGCCCGTGCGCCGACGCAAAAATCCCCTTCGCATCGTGTCCGACGCCGTCGATCACAAACGTACGACGCGTCGCCGCCCCTTCCGGATGCCGCAGCGCCATATAGCGCGCATAAGCCAACCCACGCTCCAGCCGATGAGCACCTTGCGCCCGCGCAGCGCATGAACGATCGAGTGCCGGGTGCTGCGGATCGCAATCCGCGCCGCCGAGCAACACGATGACGTCGCGACACCGATACCGCGACTCGAGCACATCAGCGGAACCCGCATCCCCGCTATTCGAAACGTAGGCCGGCAAGTCTTCGAGCCCATACTTCCAGCGATTGAACGAGGGACACGCCGTCGCATCGAACGCGGCGAACTCGCCGGACGCGGTCGGCCGCATCGCGTCGAAGTACACATACGACGATGGATTCGCGACCACATAGCGCAGCGCGATTCCGCGCGCGACGAGCGGTGCTTCACCCCGCGTCACCACGGCATAGCGCTGCACCACCTGCCCACCACCCGAATGCCCTGCGATCACCACCTCGGTCAGCGACGCAAACTGCTCGCGTGACGCCAGCGTCTTCAGGAGGGTGTCCAGGATATCGAACGAACTAATCGGCGCCGGACCTTCGGCGTTTCCGCCGCCCATCCAGCTCGTCCATTCCCAATGCAGCGTCGATGGGGGTAACGCATGCGCGCTCACGTCCGCACTTGCGAGGAACTGCGGCACGATCAGCAGCGTGTCGGCAGCACGCCCACCCGCCAGTACGCACGCGCGCTCCGCCAGATCAAAGTACGCATCCGCATTGCGTAATCGTCCGTGAATCAGAATCACCGCGCGCTTGACGTCACGTGTCGGCACAAGCCAGTCGCCGTTCGCGAACACCGGCACGGTGCCGCTACCCGCTGGTGTCGCGACAAGCAGATGCCGGCTCGCGACGACAGCGACCGGGTGTTCATTCGGCGCGCGTTCGTCATCTTTGATCAAAGGCTGGGTCATGCAATAAGCTCTGGTTAATCCAATAAATCTAGCGCGTGACGGCTAACGAGGCGCGGCGAACTTCGCTGTCGCACCGCCCGCCTCGCGTCCCGAGCGCGTGAAATACACCATCGCGAGCGACACGAAACCGGCAAAAATCAGATAGAACGCCGGCGTCAAACTGCTGCCGGTCAGATGCGTCAAGCCGGTGATGGTAAGCGGTGCCATGCCGCCGAACACCGTCACCGCAATGTTGTACGACAGCGCCACGCCCGCCGAACGGCTACGTACCGGAAACAGCGTCGCGAGCATGCCGGGGTGCGCACCGGACATGGCCGCGAGGAACACCGTCGCGACCATCTGCGCGATGAACAGATGCCCCGGCGTCGGATTCGTCACCACGAAGTGATAGAGCGGATACACGCACACCATCCACGCAATCACGATTGGATAGAACAGCCGGTATGCGCCGTAGCGATCGGCAAGCTTGCCGGACAGCGGAAACAGGAACAGATTTAGCACGCCCGACACGAACGCACCGAGCAGCGCGGTGGACAACGGCAGATGCAGTTGACGCTCGACATACACCGACAGGTACGAGTGCCACACATAATTGGTGGCCGCACCGACGATGATCACGCCCATCGCGCAGATCGCCGCATCGCCGTTATCGTGGAAGAACTGGCGCACCGTCACGCGCGGCGGCTTGTCCTTGTGATCAAGCAAACGCTCGAACTCCGGCGACTCAGCCACGCGATGCCGGATGTAGAAACCGAACGGTCCTGCCAACGCGCCGAACAAAAACGGCAAACGCCAGCCCCATGCCACCAGTTGCTCGTGCGTGAGTTGCGTGGTCAGCAAGTAACCGACCCCCGACGAAAGCAGCAGCGCAAACGCCTGCGCCGACATATTGAAGCTGCCGTAGAACATCTTCTTGTGCGTCGGCGCATACTCGACGAGCATCGCCGAGGCCGTCGCGAACTGCCCGCCCACCGAGAGCCCTTGCAACAAGCGTGCGAGCACCACCAGCAACGGCGCCGCCATGCCGATGCTGGCATAACCTGGCGTGAGGCCCATCAACAGCGTGCTCGCCGCCATCGAAATGATCAGCAGCGAGAGCGCCGTGCGCCGCCCCGCCCGGTCCGCGTAGATACCGAACAGAATGCCACCGATCGGCCGCACGATAAAGCCGACGGCGAACGTGGCCAGCGTCAGCATGATCGACACGAAACCGCTGCCGCCTGGAAAGAACACCTGCGCGATGATCTTGGCGAAATAGCCGTAGATCAGAAAATCGAACCACTCGAGCCCGTTGCCGAGCACCGAAGCGAAGATCGCGCGCCGCACCATCGACGGGCTCAGCCCGTTCGATGCCTCCGCAGCGGACCCCGTCTCGTCACGCTGATTCAAGCTCGCCTCGCTCATTGCTCGCATCCTTGGGTGTCGAACATCGCCGACAGTGCGCAAACCGACGTCAGCATGCGCGCGCCGTCGTGGCCGACGCCCGGCACAATATGAAAGCGCTGCTTCAAGCCTTCCGGATGACGCGACTGAATGTACCGGTAATACGCTTCTGCGCGCGCAAAGCGCTGCGGACCTTGCGCTTCGGCCGCACAGCTTCTATCGAGCGCGCTTTGCTGCGGATCGGTATCCGCGCCGCCGACCAGGTAGTCGATCCGGCGCGACGCATAGGTCGCCTCGAGTTGCGCGGGCGAGCGGTCGTTGAGGTACGGCGGCCGATTGTCCATGCCGTACTTCCACTGATTGAAGTCAGCGCATTGCGCCGCGTCGAACGGCGCCGCGACACCTTGCGCATTCGGCCGTTGCGCATCGAAATACGCATACGTCGATGGGTTCGCCACCACGTAGCGCACGTCGATGCCTTCACGGGTCAGCACGTCGATGTTACGCGCCGCCACGGCGTAACGCTGCACGACCTGTGCGCCGCCCGAATGCCCTGCGACCACCACGTGCTGCAGATTTGGAAACAGCTTGCGATCCGCGAGGCGCGTAACGATCGCGTCCAGCACCGCGTATGAACTGATGGGCAGCGGCCCCCGCGCCGGTTCCCCGCCCATCCACGCGTCGCCCTTCCAGCGCAGCAGATCGGCCGGTTCGTCATGCACGCGCAGGTCGAGCGTGGCGAGGAACTGCGGTGCGATCAGAAGCGTGCTGTCGGCGTCCGCATGAGCCGCTTCGCGTGCATTCTGCGCAGTGCGGAAGTACACGTCGGCGTTGCGCAGTTTGCCGTGAATTACGATCACCGCACGCGTCACCTGCGGTTGCGGGACGTTCCAATCCTTCGACAGATACAGCGGAAATTCAGCTTGCCCTTGCGGCGTGTCGATCGTGAACCGTGTATCCGAGATCGTCGCCACCGGTTTCAGATGGGACTTATCCGCATTCACCGCGAATGCCGGTTGCGCAAGCAATGCCAGCATCGCGGCGCCCACTGCCAAGCCGCCCCTCGCCAAACGTCGTGAACGATTGAATGTCATGCAGCTTGCTCCTGATTACCGTGCACCGTCTTGAACGCGGTGCATCGTCGAATCCGTCGTTGAAAAGTCCAAAAGTCCAGAACCGGCATTAGCCGGCGCGATGAACAAGATCGTAGGACCGAGCGGGGTAAATGTAAAATACCTGTTTTCCGCACTCTCCATATTTATAAAATATGGCAATGAACAGAACGTAAAGCGGCCAGGGAGACGTAACACCATGGAGCTTCGCCACTTGCGCTACTTCCTGGCGGTTGCCGAGGAAGGCCAATTCACGCGTGCGGCCGAGCGGCTGGCGATGCAACAGCCGCCGCTCTCACAGCAGATTCGAACGCTGGAAGAAGAGATCGGCTTCGAGCTGTTTGTGCGCCTGCCGCGCGGCGTAACCTTGACGCCCGCGGGGCAGGCCTTTGCGGAAGACGCACAACGTTTGCTGCTGGATCTTCAGCAGTCGGTGGACAAGGCGCACCGGATCGCGCGCGGCGAACTCGGCACGATCTCGATCGGCCTCACCAGTTCGGCCGCGTTCCATCCCTTCACGACGGAGACGATCCGGGCCTTTCGCGCGGTGTGTCCCGAAGTCGCCGTGGAGCTTGCCGAGCTCAACGCGGCGGAGATTATCGAGCGTTTGGCCGCGGGGCAGATTCAGGCCGCGTTTCTCCGCAAGCCAGTCGATGCGCGCGAGGGCGTGGCGTTCGAGTTATTGCTCGACGAACCGATGGTGGTGGTATTACCTGTTGGGCACCCATTGCTAAAGGGGGCGGGCAAAAAACGGCCACAGGTGTCGTTGAAGGCGCTGGCGCACGAGGACTTCATTCTGGTCCGCCGGCCAGGAGCACCTGGCATGTACGCGGACATCCTGGCGGCCTGCCGGCAAGCCGGGTTCGTGCCGCGGATTGCGCGCGAAGTGCCGCGCATGGTGTCGGGGATCAATCTGGTCGCAGCAGGGTTAGGGGTCACGCTGGTGCCCGCGTCGATGCAACGGTACGACCAGGTGGGAACGGTGTATTGCACGTTGATGAATCCCGCGAAGTTGAGCGCCCCACTGCATCTTGCCTACCCTGCGGGACTACGCAATAGCGCGGCGACCCGCTTCATCGAACTGGTAAAGGCGCGCATTCACGGCTGAATGCCCCGGGCGCTTGCGCCATCGCCATCGCCATCGCCATCGCCATCGCCATCGCCATCGCCACGAAAACCCGTGTCACAAAAAATCCCCAATTCAATAGTTTGCTAACGAATTTTTTAGAAATACAATACCGGCCATGTCGAATCTCGATGCCTTGCGCCGCACCGTTAGCAGCACCCTGGTCGTCGCTGCCAGAAAATGGCGGCGTACGAGCCATGGCGTGCTTGCGGCCTTTAACGTCTCCGAAGCGTGCGCCACGCCGCTCCTGACCGCCAGCCGGCTCGGCGAAGCGGTGCGGCAGGTCACGCTGGCCGATCACATCGGTATTGAAGGACCCTCGCTCGTGCGGCTGCTCGATCAACTGTGCGCCGCCGGCCTGATGCGCCGCGACGAAGATCCCGAAGACCGGCGCGCCAAGACCGTGGCGCTCACGGACGAAGGCCGCGCCGTCACCGCGAAAATGGAAGAAGAGCTTAATACGTTGCGGGCGCAAGCTTTGAAAGGCATCTCGCGCAGCGATCTCGAAGCGACCCTGCGGGTGCTGGCCGCTTTCACGGCCGACGCAGCGGCGCCGCACAATACCGGCGACGCCAAGTAACGATTTATGGCCTATCCCACCCTTCGCGACTGGCTGTTTTCGGTCAAGACGTTTGCCGCGGCGATGATCGCGCTCTACATCGGCCTCGCACTCGAGTTGCCCCGGCCGTACTGGGCGATGGCCACCGTCTACATCGTATCGAATCCGTTTGTCGGCGCGACCCGCTCCAAGGCGCTCTATCGTGCGCTCGGCACCGCCCTCGGCGCGTCGGCCGCGGTGCTGCTCGTGCCGCCGTTCGTCGAATCGCCGTATCTGTTCAGCGTGATCGTCGCGTTGTGGACGGGCACGCTGCTGTATCTGGCAGTCGCTGACCGCACCGCGCGCAGCTACGTCTTCATGCTGGCGGCGTACACCATGCCGATCATCGCCTTGCCTTCGGTGACGAATCCCGGCGGCGTGTTCGATCTGGCGATCAGCCGCACCGAAGAAATCACGCTCGGCATCGTGTGCGCGAGCATTGTCGGCAGTTCGCTGTTTCCTAGCCGGCTCGCGCCCACCATTATCGAGCGGACCGACGCGTGGTTTCGCGACGCCGCGTTCTATGCGACCGAAACGCTGTCCGGGCGCATTGCGGGCTCGGCAATCTCGGGGGCTCGCCAGCGGATCGCGTCCACGATCAACGGGCTGGAACTGCTGCTGAGCCAGCTTGCCTACGACCATACCCGGCCGGACATCCTGACCCGCGCTCACGAGTTGCGCGGGCGCATGCAGCTGCTGCTGCCGATGATGTCGGCGCTGGCCGATCCGCTGATCGCGCTGTACAACAGCGGCCGGCAGACATGGCCAGAGGGTCTCGAAGCGTTGCTCAACGACGTCATCAAGTGGTTCAATACGCCGCGCCCCGCAGCCAGCGCAGGCTATCACCCCGACGCGGCAGCCAACGCATTGCGCGAGCGCATCGCCGCGATGCAGCCGCCGCCGGCCGCCCTCGCGAACTGGGACGGCGCGCTGCTTTCGAACGCGCTGTGGCGTTTGAAACAGGTGATCGATGTGTGGCAAGACTGCCGCTCACTGCGCATCATCATCACGCGCGAAGAAGGCTCGTGGCGGCCACGCTTCCGCCATTGGCGGCTGGGCGGCACCGAGCGGTACTTCGACCGCGGCATCATGCTGTTCTCGACGGTATCGGCGGGCGCCGCGGTGATTATCGCGTGCAGTCTATGGATCAGCTCAGGCTGGGCGGACGGCGCCAGTGCGGTCACGCTGGCAGCGGTCGCCTGCTGCTTCTTCGCCGCGCTCGACGAACCCGCGCCCATGGTGTTCAGGTTCTTCGTCGCGACGGCAATTGCCGTGGTGGCCGCCGGCATTTATCTGTTCGCCGTACTGCCGCATGTGCATGATTTTCCGATGCTGGTCATCCTGTTCGCCGCGCCGTTCATTCTCGTGGGCACGTTAATCCCGCGTCCGCAGTTCAATATGGTCACGGTGCTGGTGGCCGTCAATACCGCCACCTTCATCAGCATTCAGGATGCCTACTCGGCCGACTTCCTGATCTTCCTGAACAGCAATCTCGCGGGCCTCGCAGGCTTGCTCTATGCCTATCTGTGGACCCGCGCGACGCGCCCGTTCGGCGCCGAACTCGCGGCCTCCCGGCTGTTGCGCTCGAGCTGGGCCGACGTAGTACTGACTGCGTCCACACGGACGATCGAAGACCCCCGCAATCTCGCCGCGCGCATGCTCGACCGCCTGATGCAGTTGATCCCGCGCCTTGCCGCCACGGACGACCATCGCCATCCGTCGATCGAAAGCTTCCGCGATCTGCGCATCGCCTTCAACGCACTCGATCTGCGCCGCGTGACCGCCAAGCTCGGCGGCGAAGCACCGGCCGCGATCGAACATGTCCTCGACGACGTGCGTCAATACTTCGAAACCTGCATCGACCGGCGCGCGCGCCAACCGGTGCCCGAGAGCCTGATGACGTCCATCGACGCCGCCGTGGCGCGCGTCACGGCACAAGGGCTCGCCAATGCCGGCGCGCCGAGCCCGACCTCGCAAGCCTCGGCTCGCAAGTTGCGCGAAGCGTTGCACGCGCTGGTCGGCTTGCGTCTTTCGCTATTTCCGGCCACGCTAATCACACCCACGCCGCCCGAACCGGAGGCCGTTGCCTGATGCGCCCGTCCCGCAACCCGATCCACCCCATTCCCAGTTCCCGCGATGATCGGTGAAATCGATATCTTCGGCGTGTTCGTGCCGGCCGTGCTCGTGCTGATGTTCATCGCCTATCTGATCAACCTGGTCATCCGCACGGTGCTCGCACGCGTCGGCTTTTACCGCTTCGTCTGGCACCGTTCCATCTTCGATCTCGGCATCTATGTGCTGGTGCTGGGCCTTGTCGTCGTCGTTTCGCACAGACTAATAACGTGAAAAAAACCTGGTTCTCCGTCGGTCAAATTCTGCTGACCCTGATCGTTGTCGTGGTTGCAGCCTTCGTGCTGTGGAAACTGGTCGCCTACTACATGTTCGCGCCGTGGACTCGCGACGGCCACGTGCGCGCCGACGTGATCCAGGTCGCGCCGGATATCTCGGGGCTGATCTCATCGGTCGAGGTGGTCGACAACCAGCAGGTCAAGCAAGGCCAGGTGCTGTTCGTGATCGATCAGGCCCGCTATACGCTCGCACTGCGCCAGGCGCAGGCCACCGCGCAGCAACGCCGTGCCACCCTCGATCAGGCGCGCCGCGAAGACGCGCGTAACCACCAGCTCGGCAACCTCGTCGCGGCGGAAGTCGCCGAAGAAAGCCGTTCGCGTGTCGAAACGGCGGAGGCCGCGCTCGCCGATGCGAACGTCGCGATCGATACGGCCAAGCTGAATCTGCAACGCACCACGATCGTGAGTCCGGTCGACGGTTATCTGAACGACCGCGCGCCGCGGACCGGCGAGTTCGTCTCCGCGGGCCGGGCCGTGGTGGCGGTGGTGGATATGAATTCGTTCCGGGTCGACGGTTATTTCGAAGAAACCAAGCTGCGCGGCATCGACATCGGCCAGCGGGTCGATATCCAGGTGATGGGCGAGCCCAAGGTGCTGCGCGGTCACGTGGTAAGCATCGTCGCGGCGATTGAAGATCGTGACCGCACGCTAGGCTCGAATCTGCTGCCGAACGTGAACCCGGCGTTCAGCTGGGTGCGGCTGGCGCAACGGATTCCGGTGCGCGTTGCGCTCGACGAGGTGCCTGCCGACTTCCGCATGATCGCCGGACGCACGGCGACGGTGTCGGTGCTCGATCTGTCGCCGACCGGCAAGCCTCGGGCGGCTGCGGGTGCTTCGGGGACTGTGGATGCATCAGCGGCATCGGCATCGGCATCGGCTTCGACGTCGGCTACCTCTTCGGCTTTGGCAACGTCCGCTGTTCCGGCGGCTTCTACTCCGCAGCCGGCATCTGCTGCCGTCATTTCGGGCGCATCGCAATGAAGCTGTCGCGTGCCCTGCCCTTATTGCCGCTGTTGCCTTTGGCCGTCGCGCTCAACGGCTGCATGAACGTCGGCCCCAATTACGCGTTGCCGAAGCAGGCGCTGGTCAACGCGCCCCTCGCCAACGCGCCGATCGAAGGCGCCGATGCCAAACTGACCACCCGGCAAAACGTGCCCGCGGTCTGGTGGAAGCTCTATGACGATCCGGTGCTGAACAGCCTCGTCGACCAAGCGCTGCAATCGAATACCGACTTGCGCGTCGCGGCGGCCAACCTCGCGCGTTCGCGTGAAGCGCTGGGTGTGGCGCAAGCGCAAGGCGGCTTCTCCGGCAAGAGTTCGGTGCTGCTCGAACGCGCGCAGGAATCGGCCGAGCAGTATCTGCTTACCGAGAAGCTGCCGGTCGTCAATGAAGGCGATATCGGTATCAGCATCTCGTACGAGATCGACCTGTTCGGCAAGCTGCGGCGTGGTGTCGAAGCGGCGGCGGCGGACACGGAATCCGTACAGGCTGCGGGCGATCTCGCGCGAATCACGGTGGTCGCAGACGTGGTGCGCGCTTACGTCGACCAATGCTCGGCCGCCGAGGAACTCAGGGTCGCGCAGCAGTCGCTGGCATTGCAGAAGCAGCGTGCGGACGTGTCGCGCCGGCTGCGCGACGCGGGCCGCGGCAATCAACCCGATGTGACGCGTAACCAGACCCAGGTCGATACCCTGGCGGCGGATATTCCGCGCTACACGGGGCGCCGCCAGATTGCGCAATACCGGCTCGCGGCGCTGCTGGCACGCGCACCGTCCGATTTGCCGCCGGCCGTGCTGGCCTGCAACACGCTGCCGCAGATCCGTCAGCCGATTCCGATCGGCGATGGCGCCGCGCTGCTCAAGCGCCGTCCGGACGTGCGCGAGGCCGAGCGTCAACTGGCGGCTTCGACGGCGCGCATCGGCGTCGCGACGGGCGCGTTATATCCGTCTGTGAGCATCGGGGCATCGGCGGGTTTGACCGGGATTCTGGAAGACCTCGGCACGTCGCCGACGGCGCGCTGGGCCTTCGGTCCGCTGATCAGTTGGACTTTCCCCACCAATGGCGCACGAGGCCGTGTGCGCGAAGCGGAAGCGTCGAGCAACGTGGCGTTGGCGAAGTTCGACGGCGTGGTGCTGACCGCATTGCGTGAAACCGAAACCAGCCTCGCGACCTATGCATCCGACGCCGCCCGCGCCGACGCGCTGCGTGCCGCGCTGAAGTCGGCCGCCCAGTCGGCGGATGAAACGCATCGGCTGTACGTCGCCGGACGCGAGTCGTTCATTTCGGATCTGGATGCGACGCGCACGCTGACTTCAACGAAGTCTCAGGTGGCGGCCGCGGAAGGCCAGGTGGCGATCGATCAGGTCAACCTGTTCCTCGCGCTCGGCGGTGGGTGGGAGACCGATGCGCCGACGGCGCCTGAGGCCACGGTGCCCAACGCGGCGACTTCCGCTGCTGCGGCGTCGGTCAAGACCGTGCCGACGGCGGCCAACAAAACGCCTTGACCCTGCTGGCTCGCCTCATCCGGGTAAATCACTATTATTGGCAAGCTTTCTTTTACCTTTCAAATCAGGTTAAATACGAGCCTCAACACCACGTTACGGGGTCACGTATGTCGAATTTCATGCAAGGCGCAGCCACACTGGGCGGCTGTATCGGCGTTTTTACGGTGGTCGTCGCGGTCGTGGAGATGCTGGCGAACTGAGCCCGCTGGGCTCGTGATCGGCTCACCCAGGCGCCCGCGCCTGCGGTGTTGCCGGCCCTAAGCGGGCCGCCGCTTCGCGGCCGCCTGATGAATCGCCGCCCTTACCCTCGGATAGGTGCCGCAACGGCACACGATGTTGGACATCGCCGCATCGATATCCGCATCGGTGGGATCGGGCTTCTGCTTGAGCAGTGCGCAGGCCGCCATCAGTTGCGCGCTCTGGCAATAACCGCACTGCACCACGTCGAGATCGATCCACGCCGCTTTTAGCGCCTGCGCTTCGGCGCCCTGCACGCCTTCGATGGTCGTGATCTTCTGGGAGTGCAAACTCGACATGAGGGTCTGGCAGGCAAGGCCCGCCTTGCCGTCCAGATGGATCGTGCACGCGCCGCAAATGCCCACGCCGCAGCCGAACTTGGTGCCGGTCATGCCGAGGTCGCAGCGCAGCACCCACAGGAGCGGCATATCCGGTTCGGCTTGCACGGCCACTGCCCGGCCGTTGATGTTTAGCGATCCCATGCTTGTCTCCGTCAATCCGATGCGTTTCACGCGAGCCTCAACGGCAACGCGCGCAAGCGCTGGCCGGTCAGCGCGAACACTGCGTTGGCCACCGCCGGCGCGACCGGCGGCACGCCGAGTTCACCGACGCCCTGCGGGTGCAGCTGGCTCGGCATGATGTCGGTTTCGATCACCGGACAATCGTTCATCCGCACAACCGGGAAGTCGAGGAAGTTCTTCTGTGTCACCTGCCCGCCGTCGATGGTGATTTCGTCCTGCAATGCAGTCGACAGGCCGAACACGATTCCGCTCTCCATCTGCTGACGAATCAGGTTTGGATTCACCGGCAGTCCGCAATCGATCACGCAGAACACCCGATGCACGCGAATCTGCTTATTGGCGCCGACGGATACCTCCGCCACCTGCGCGACGACACTGCCGAACGCTTCGTGCAGCGCAACGCCACGCGCCCGCTTGGTGCCATCGGCGGCATGCGTTAGTGGATGTCCCCAATCCGATAAGGCTGCCACGCGCCTTAACACCGCGAGATGGCGCGGATGCTGGGCGAGCAGCGCAGCGCGAAATGCAATCGGGTCCTGGCGTGTGGCTACGGCGAGTTCGTCGGTAAAACCTTCGGTGAAGAACGCCTGGTGCGAATGGCCAACCGAGCGCCAGAATCCAATTGGTACGGGCAATTCGACGATCTTGTGCGCCACGCGTGCGGTGGGCCATTCGTATGGCTGGTCGAACGCGCCCTCGCAGGTGGTTTTGTCGATGGGAACGCGGGGCACGCCGTAGTAACGCGCGAGCGATTCCGGCACGATCGCCTGACTCGCGGACGTGGCATGCCACGCGACCAGCTTGCCGTCTTTGTCGAGGCCAGCCTTGAGCCTCGACACGCACGCCGGACGATAGAAATCGTGGGTGAAATCCTCCGCGCGCGACCAGATTGTTTGCACCGGACGGCCGCCGCCCTCGCGCGCAATCGCCGCGGCTTGCACGATGAAATCGAGTTCGAGGCGGCGCCCGAAGGCACCGCCAAGCAGTTGCGTTTGCACGTCGACCTTGTCGGAGTCGATGTTCAGCACTTTCGCGACGTGTTGCCGCGCGAGGGCCGGAACTTGCGTCGAGACCCAAACGGTGGCCGCGCCGTCCGCGACCTGCACAGTGCAATTGACGGGCTCGACCGCGCCATGCGCGAGATAGGGTGCGTGGTACTCGGCAGTGACGGTTCGCGCCGCGCCGCTCAGTGCAGCATCGACGTCGCCGTGATGGTAGTAAGCGTGGCCGTCGCTATCGTCCAGTGCCTGCGCGAGTTGGGCATCCACGCCTGCGCTCGACAGATTGGCTGCAGCACCGTTATTCCACACCACGTTGACGGCGCTGACTGCGTTCATCGCGCGAAACGCGTTGTCCGCGATCACCGCGACGGCGCCGCTGCCGCCCGCGTAGGGCGCTAACGCGAAGGCTTTGATGAACCCCGGCATCTTCGTGGCAGGCGAGGCGTCGAAATGCGCCACCGTACCGCCTAGCGTGGGGCACATCACGACGCTTGCGTAGATGAGACCGTCGGGTAGCGCGTCAATGCCGAAGCGCGCCGTGCCGTTGATTTTCGATGCGGCTTCGATGCGTCGCATCGGTTTGCCGATCAGTTTGAAGTCCGCGGGATCTTTCAACGCGACCTTCCGTGGCAGCGGTTGCTGTGCGGCCATCGTGGACAGTTCGCCGAAGCTCGCCTTGTGGCCCGATGCGTGCAGGACGTAGCCGCCTTCCGTGCGGCATTCGCCAGGTGGCACCTTCCATTGCGCGGCGGCCGCGCCGATCAGCATCGCGCGCGCCGAAGCGCCGGCCTCACGCATCGGCGTCCATAGATCGTTCATGCTCGATGACCCGCCCGTCATCATCGTGCCGGCGTCGCGCACCAGCTTGCTTGTCATCCACACCGTGGCGCGCTTGACCGTGCTGTCGTCGTCCGGACGAAACGGCAGATCGTCGACGACGTTCTGCACGCTGTTGTAGATCTTGTCGATCGGCGAGTTTTCCACGCGAACCTGCGACCAGTCGGCGTCTAGTTCTTCGGCCAGCAGCATGGCGAGGCCCGTGTGAATGCCCTGCCCCATTTCTGCTTTGCACATCACGATCGTCACACTGTTGTCGGCGGAAATTTTGACCCAGCCGTTGAAGGCAACCTGATTGCCGTCCACCGGCAGCGGCGTGGAGGGGGTCAAGCGCTGCCCCGGCGGCAGCACCGACCAGCCGACCAGCAACGCACCGAGCGCGCCGGCGCCGCCTAGCAGGAAGGTTCTGCGCTTTAACATCGTATGACTCGATCAGCTTGCACGGTGGCGGGGAAGCTGTGAAAGCGCGGATTGGCGCGGGGGTTTGTTTCGTCGGAACAGTAATAAGACGGAAGAGTGAGTGGGGGACTGAAAACCAAGGTTTCAGCCTATCCGCGCAGCGATGGCTGATGCCCTTAGCCAAAAGAGCGGCCGCATGCCGTGCGTCAGTTCATTAAATGTTATTCGTCGCGCGGCGGCACGCTGCAGTGCAACTGGTTTGAACGGCGGAAAAATGCGGGAGGTGGCGGATTTTTGCTAACTGCACCAGTTGCTAATTGCCTCATGTGCATCGGGACTTTAGAGCTGGTACGCAGTCTTGTCCGTCAAAGCCGCGTCATTGCCACGATATGCCTACGTGCCAAATACAGCCAAACGTCTCCGAATTCACCCGCCCTCCCGAATCATCTCAATCAACGCCCGCAGTCCCGCCGGTACATGACGTCGCCCAGGATAGTAAAGACACAGCCCGTCGAACGCCGGCGTCCAATCTTCCAGCACGCGCTGCAGCGTGCCCGCTTCCAGATCCGCCGCCACGTTCCATTCGGTCATATACGCCAGTCCGAAGCCCTCGCGGGCCGCCTCCATGATGAGCAACGGCTCATCGAGCGTCAGCATGCCCTGCACATCCACGCTGATCGCCTCGCCGCGTCGCTCGAACTCCCAGTGATAAATACGCCCACTCGGCATGCGCATCCGGATACAACGGTGTGCACGCAGATCGTCCGGTGTGCGCGGCTTCGGATTTTCCTCGAAATAGGCGGGACTCCCAACGACTGCAAAACGCTGCGGCCGGTTGAACGGCACCGCGATCATGTCCTGCGGCACAATCTCAGCCAACCGAATGCCGGCATCAAAGCCCTCCACCACGATGTCGATCATGCGCCCCTCGGTGACGAGATCCAGCTTCATCTCCGGATAACGCCGTAGGTATTCCAGCAGCAAGGGCATCACCTGGCGCGCCGCGCCCGTCGATGTGTTGATGCGCAGCGTGCCAGCGGGCGTGTCGCGAAAGCTGCCGGCCTGCTCGATGGCCACGCGGATGGTCGACAACGCCGGCGCCACACTGTCGACGAATTGCGCGCCCGCTTCGGACAACGACACGCTGCGTGTCGTCCGATTAAAGAGCCGCACGCCGATGCGCGCCTCCAACGCCGCAATCGCATGGCTCAGCGCCGATGTCGACACGCCAAGTTCCGTCGCCGCTGCGCGGAAGCTGCGATGGCGCGCCACCGCGAGCACGCCTTCCAGTTCGCTCAATCCGGGCGTCTTCATTATCCCATCCTGCTCAACGAATCATCCTTGATTATATGGCTAGTCGGCTTAATCCTTTGAGCCTATCTTTGAGGCAACAACTTCCTGGATAGGAGCTTTCATGCAGCAAATCGACAAGGTTTATATCGACGGCGCGTTCGTCACCCCGCACGGCGAGGAGTGGTTCGATCTTCACAACCCGGCTAAGGAAACGGTGATCGGCACAGTGCGTCTGGCCGACGCGGAAGACGCTCGCCGCGCAATCGCAGCCGCCAAACGCGCCTTCCCGGCGTTTTCCCGCACCAGCAAGGAAGAGCGGATCGCGCTACTCGAGCGCATGCACGCCGCGGTTCAAGCGCGAGAAGACGACCTGTTCGAAGCAATCGTCGAGGAATACGGTGCGCCGATGTCACGCGCGCGCTGGATGGCGAAATACCCGGCGGACGTGCTGGCGGAAGTCATCAAGGTCTTGCGGACCTATGATTTCACGCGACGCGCCGGCACGGCCGACGTCGTCATGCAACCGCTCGGCGTCGCCGGCCTGATTACGCCGTGGAATAGCAATGGCGGCTTTATCTGCGGGAAGCTGGCTGCGGCGATTGCAGCGGGCTGCACGGCCGTCATCAAGCCGAGTGAAATGAGCGCGATCCAGACACGCATCATTACCGAGGCGCTACACGAAGCCGGCTTGCCTGCGGGCGTGTTCAATATCGTCACGGGCCGGGGCGACACGGTGGGGGCGGAAATCAGCGCGCATCCGGACGTGGCGAAGATTTCCTTCACCGGATCGACGGCTGTCGGCAAGACGATCCTGCGCACCGGCGCGGAGACATTGAAACGCGTCACGTTGGAGTTGGGCGGCAAGTCGCCGGTGGTCATACTCGAGGACGCCGATTTCGCGGAAGCGGTGCCGTTGGCGCTCCAGGCAGGGTTCATGAACAGCGGTCAGGCATGTATCGCCGGTACGCGGATTCTTGTGCCGCAAAGCCGTCTTACGGAATTCGAAGAGCGGATGCGCTTTGAAGTCGCTCGCACGCAAGCCGGTGATCCGCGCGACCCGGCTACGCAGATCGGCCCGATGGTCAGCCGCAAGCAGTGGGACCGCGTGCAGCGCTACATCGGCATCGGCATCGGCGAAGGCGCGCGATTGATTGCCGGTGGCGAGGGCCGCCCGCAAGGACTGGAGCGCGGCTGGTTCGTGCGTCCGACCGTATTTAGCGGCGTCAGCAACGACATGACGATTGCCCGCGAGGAGATCTTTGGGCCGGTGCTGTCGATCATTGCCTATCGCGATATCGAGGAAGCGATTGCAATCGCCAATGACACAAGCTACGGGCTGCAAGCGTACGTACTCTCAGCCGATGCGGCGCGGGCGCGCGCAGTCGCCACGCGTATCGAGGCAGGACGCGTACTGATCAACACGGTGGCTCACGAGCCGGCCGCACCGTTCGGCGGCTTCAAGCAATCGGGCATCGGGCGGGAAAATGGCACGTTCGGGTTGGAAGCCTTCATGGAGCCTAAGTCGTTGCTCGGCGTGAACTGAAAACAGGGCCTTGCTGATTGACGGGCGCGTCTGATCGCTCAGCAGGCGGTGCGTCAGCATTTGCATGACGCACCGCCGGATGCCTCACCGCCGGTTCGACCCAGACACGACATCGATCCACACAGCCAGCACCAGAATGCTGCCCTTCACGATCATCTGCCAGTATGCGTCGACGTCGAGCATCGACATGCCGTTATCCAGGCTCGCCATCACCAGTGCGCCGATCAATGCACCGTAGACCGTTCCGGAGCCGCCACGCATCGACGTCCCGCCGATAAAGCACGCAGCGATCGCGTCGAGCTCGCCCATCGATCCCGCCGACGGCGAGCCGGCCGCGAGCCGTGCGGTATTGACGATCCCGGCGAACGCACACATCAGTCCCATTAGCGCGAAGATGGCCAGCTTCACGCGGTTGGTATTCACGCCGGAGAGCCGCGTCGCCTCCAGGTTGGAACCCACTGCATAAATACGCCGCCCGAAGACGGTCTGCGTCGCGATCCACGTGAAAATACCCAGCAGCGCGAGCAGTAGCAGAACCGGCACGGGAATCCCACCATAACGGTCGAGCGTGGCGACAAACGCGGCCAGAATCACGCCCGCCCCAACTACCTTCGTAACGTCCTGCCAGATCGGCACCACCCGCAATTTGTAGCGCTCGCGATTACTTCGTTGCCGCACAGTCAGAAAGGCCAGCACGACAAACAGCACGGCGGCAAGTGTATCGCCCTCAAGACGCGGCAAATACCCCTGACCGACAAACACAAAACCATCGGAGACCGGCGCAATCGTCGAGCCGCCGGTGACACCGAGCAGAATGCCGCGATACGCCAGCATGCCACCCAGGCCGACAATAAACGAAGGCACACGCCGGTACGTCGACCACCATCCGTTGAACATGCCGACGAGCACGCCAAGCAGCATCACCACCGGCACGGTGATGCCGATCGGCCAGTGCCGGTTGACGTCAAGAATCGCCGCGACACCGCCGAGCAAACCAAGCAACGACCCGACCGACAGATCGATCTCGCCCGCAATGATCACGAACACCATGCCGCATGCGAGCATGCCGGTGATCGACATCTGCCGCAGCAGATTCGACAGATTGCGCGGCGTTACAAAGGCGCCGTGCGTCAGAAAGGAGAAGAAAATCCAGATCACGGCGACGGCGATCAGCAACGCAAGAATCTTGTAGCGCGCGAACAGTTGCTGAATGCGCTGCGGGCGACCGAATGCGCCTCGCGGCGCAGTGCCGTCGGCGGGTTGGGAAATGACGTCGGGAGTCATGCGGCACTCGCTGCGGTTGGGTTCGTGGATCGCTGCACAGGACGGATTGCGGCGCTGAGAATGTCCTCTTGCGTGAGGCCGTCGTTGACGAAATCGCCCCGCAATTCGCCTTCGCCGATCACCAGCACGCGATCGCTGATGCCAAGCACTTCAGGCAATTCGGACGACACCATCACGATCGACATACCGCGCTGCGCCAGCTGAAAAATCAGTTTGTAGATTTCGAACTTCGCGCCGACGTCGACACCTCGGGTCGGTTCGTCGAGAATCAGCACTTTCGGATCGGTCAACAGCATGCGTGTCAGCACAGCCTTCTGCTGATTGCCGCCCGACAAGCTCGCGATCGACAACATCGGATGCGCGGCACGCACTGAGAGTCGCTTCATCTCGGTGTTGATCGTGTCGAGTTCGGCGGCGGCATCGATCCGGCCGCCCTTCGCGAAGCGTTGCAACACAGCAAGCGTGATGTTGTGACCGACACTCAGACCCGGCACGATGCCGTGGCGTTTGCGATCTTCCGGCACCATGCCGATACCGGCGCGAATCGCGTCGACGGGTGCACGAATCTTCAATGGCCTGCCTTCCATGACCACGGTCGCTTCGCTCACACCCGGATACGCGCCGAAAATCGCCTGCATCAACTCAGTGCGCCCCGCGCCGACCAACCCTGCAACGCCGAGAATCTCGCCGCGTCGCAACGCGAACGACACATCGTTCACCCGTTTGCGCCGCGGATTGGCGACGTCGAAACAGGTTACGTTGCGGGCTTCGAAGATCACGTCGCCGATTGGATGCGGTTCGCGCGGAAACAGGTTCTTGATTTCGCGGCCCACCATCAGGGAGATGATGCGGTCGGTGGTCAGCGCGCGCATCGGCTCGGTCGCGACATGGCGGCCGTCGCGGATCACGCTGATCGTGTCGCACACGGCCGCTACTTCGTCGAGCTTGTGCGAGATATACACGCAAGCGACGCCACGCCGCTTCAGATCGCGCACGATATCCAGCAGAATGTGTATCTCCGTAGCGGTCAGCGACGATGACGGTTCATCGAGGATCAACAGTTTCGCGCGCTTGTTCAGCGCCTTCGCGATCTCGATGAGCTGTTGATGGCCGCCGCCGTAGTTCATGACCGGCTGCGCCGAATTGATGCCGCTTATGCCGAGTTCGCGCAGCAGCTCATCGGCGCGTTGGTACATCGCGGCGTAATTCATCCTGCCGCCCGGCAGCGTGATTTCGTTGCCAAGAAAGATATTCTCGGCGACCGAGAGTTCAGGCACCAACATCAACTCCTGGTGGATGATGATGATGCCGGCGCGTTCGGTGTCCCTTATGCTCGCGGCCTTCAGCGGTTCGCCTTCCCAGATGATTTCGCCATCCCATGTGCCATAGGGATAGACGCCGGACAGCACTTTCATCAGCGTCGATTTGCCCGCGCCGTTTTCACCGCACAAGCCCAAGCACTCGCCCGGCGACACCGTCAGGTCGATGCCGTCGAGCGCCTTGACGCCGGAAAACGCTTTGACGATGCCGCGCATCGTCAGTAATGGTTCGCTCATTCGCTATGCCTCGCTGCAAGGCGCGCGGTGGCGCCGGTGTGCCTGACGCATATCAGGCACACCGGTTTAGACCGCGCTCACGTTACGCTCATTGGCTCGCGAGCTGGGCCTGGGTGTAGAAGCCGTCCTTGACGACCGTATCGACATTGCTCTTGGTGAGCAAGGTGGGTTGCAGGAGCACCGTATCGACCTTCTTCTTACCGTTGTCGTACTGCGCGTTAAAGTCCGGCTTCTCACCCCTTGCAAGCGCGACGGAGAGTTTCGCCGCTTCGCTTGCAATCAGTTTCAGCGGTTTGTACACGGTCATGGTCTGCGTGCCGGCAATCACGCGTTTCACTGCCGCCAGATCGGCATCCTGACCCGACACCGGCACCTTGCCTGCCATGTGCTGCGCTGCGAGCGCCTGGATCGCACCGCCTGCGGTGCCGTCGTTCGAGGCGACGATTGCGTCGATCTTGTTGTTGTTCGCCGTGAGCGCGTCTTCGACGATGCGCAGCGCCGTCGAGGCACTCCACTCCGGCACCCACTGTTGACCGACGATCTTGATATCGCCCTTGTCTATCGCGGGCTTCAACACTTTTAGCTGGCCTTCACGCAGCATCTTGGCGTTGTTGTCAGTCGGCGCGCCGCCGAGCAGGAAGTAGTTGCCCTTCGGCTGCGCGTTATAGACACCTTGCGCTTGCAGTTCCCCGACCTTCTCGTTGTCGAACGAGATATAGGCATCGACATCGGCATCGAGAATCAGACGGTCATACGAGACGACCTTGATGCCCGCTTTCTTGGCTTCGGCGACCACATTGCCGAGCGTCTTCGAATTGAACGGCACGATCACGATCACATCGACGCCGCGCGAGATCAGGTTTTCGATTTGCGAAATCTGTCGTTCTTCGCTCGCATCGGCGGATTGAACCGATACTTTCGCACCGAGTTTCTCAGCGGCAGCAACGAAATAGTCGCGATCGCGCGACCAGCGCTCGACACGCAGATCGTCAATACAGAAACCAATTTCCGGATGCTCTTTGCTCGCATGTGCGAGGGGTGCCATGAGCGACAGGCTGGCGAGCACGGTTCCACATACCAGCGAACTCAGTACGGTACGACGCGTTGCGAATTTCATGTCTCACTCCTTGTTCTGATAGCCGGAATACCGGATTGGACGGTCTGTGCTGCGAGCCACAGAACCGGACAAGCGACAAGCCAAAGCTTTTCCATTCGCGCGGTCAGCGTGGCCGCGCGATCTTGTTATGTCTTACTGAGTGCCCTGTTTCGGGCGTTACTTAGCGTTATTGCCGGGCTTTACTGTGTGATTGCCTTTTAGCGCCTGCTATAAATCGCCTGATTCACAACGTTTTCCAACTGCTCCTGCCGGCCGCTCGCGTGCTGCGGATTCAAACCACGTGTCAACGCATCCGCGGCCAGCGTCGAGAGCGAATAGTCGCCCGTCAGGATCTTGCGGCCGAACTCCGTCTCCCAGCCCGCGTAGCGCTGACGTTTGAACTGTTCGAGACGGTCGTTTTCGAGCAGCGTCGCAGCGCGTTCAACGGCGAGCGCCAGGTTATCGATTGCACCGATGTGGCCGAAGAACAGATCCTCCGCGTCGACGCTCTGTCGCCGTACCTTGGCGTCGAAGTTCATACCGCCCGTCGTGAAGCCGCCGTGCTTGAGAATTTCGTAGAAGGCCAGCGTCAGTTCTTCGACGCTGTTCGGAAACTGGTCCGTATCCCAGCCGTTTTGCTGATCGCCGCGATTCGCGTCGACGCTGCCGAAAATACCCAGCGCAAAAGCCGTGGCGATCTCGTGATGAAACGAGTGGCCCGCAAGCGTCGCGTGATTGGCCTCGATGTTCACGCGAATCTCTTTCTCCAAGCCGTATTGCAGCAAGAAACCGTGCACCGTCGCCACGTCGTAGTCGTACTGATGCTTGGTCGGCTCCTGTGGCTTCGGCTCGATCAGTAGTGCGCCTTTGAAGCCGATCTTGTGCTTGTGCTCGACCACCATGTGCAGGAAGCGGGCGAGCTGGTCACGTTCGCGCGCGAGGTCGGTATTGAGCAGCGTATCGTAGCCCTCGCGGCCGCCCCACAACACGTAGTTCTCGCCGCCGAGCCGATGCGTCGCGTCGAGCGCGTGACGAACCTGTGCCGCGGCAAACGCGAAAATCTCCGGATCGGGACTGGTCGCCGCGCCCGCTGCGTAACGTGGATGTGAGAACAGATTGGCCGTGCCCCACAGCAGTTTGATGCCGGTGTCCTGTTGCTTGCGTCCCAGATAGTCGGCGATGCGCGTGAAGTTCTCGCTATAGGACTTCAGGCTGTCGCCTTCCGGCGCGACATCCGTATCGTGAAACGTGTAGTACGGTGTGCCGAGCTTCGAGAAAAACTCGAATGCCGAATCGGCCTTTTCCTGCGCCCGCTCCATGGCGTCACCGGCTTGCTGCCAGGGGCGCCGAAACGTGCCCTGCCCGAAGATATCGACGCCCGGCCAGACAAACGTATGCCAGTAGCACACGGCAATGCGCAGATGTTCTTCGAGTGTCTTGCCAAGTACTCGTTTACTCTTGTCGTAGTGGCGATACGCAAGCGGGTTGTCCGATTGCGGGCCTTCGTAGCGGATCTCGGGAATGTGTTCGAAGTAGGACATCAGTGCCTCCTGTTTTATGCTGCACTGCAACCCGAGCGACATCGCCGCGCCGGTCGACAAGGTGACGCCATGCTGCCGCTTGCAAGAAGCATCGGCAATTGCGAAATTGCGCAGCGCGCTTGATGTTTCTTACCGCCCCTGCGTTTGTTTCACACCGGCGCGATCTTCGCGGCCTAGAATAACCAGACGCTTAAAAACGGTGCCGCCTTCGAGGCGCACCCAACAGGAGACGAAGGCGCCGCGAGTCCCTATGACCCACGCGCCGCCCACTGCCATGACCCGCCCGCAAACACCACAGACGACCCATCGGATCGCACTGCTGTTCAACGCGAACAAGGTGTACGACCGGGAGATCATCACCGGCATCGGCAATTACCTGCTGTCGACGCGCGTGGCATGGGATCTCTTCCTCGAAGAAGATTTCCGCTGCCGGTTGACGGGTATCGAGCGCTTCGACGGCGACGGCATCATTGCGGACTTCGACGATCCCGCGGTGGGCGAAGCGCTGCGCGATTGTCTGTTGCCGGTGGTAGCGGTCGGTTCATCGTTCGAAGACCCGGCGCACTACCCCCCGGACTTACCCTATATCGCGACCGATAACGCCAAGCTCATTTCGCTCGCTTACACGCATCTGATTGGCGCAGGTCTCGAGCACTTCGCTTTGTATAGTCTTCCGCAGGCGCAGGAAAATCGCTGGGCGCAGCAACGCGAGTTGACATTCGCTCACCTGCGCAGCGCGGACGGCCATAGCGCCGAGCAGATCGGCACAGAGATCTATCGCGGCCTGTCGACCAGCGCGCCATCGTGGAATCAGGCAACCGAGCAACTCACCGCGTGGCTGAGCCAATTGCCAAAGCCGGTCGGCATCATCGCCGTCACCGACGCTCGTGCGCGGCATCTGCTGCAGGCCTGTTTGATCGCGGGTATTCCAGTACCTGAAGAGGTGGCGATCATCGGCATCGACAACGATCCGCTCACGCGGACGTTGACCCGCATTCCGCTTTCCTCCGTGATTCAAGGCACCGAAGAAATGGGCCGCACCGCCGCTCACTTGCTGCATCAGATGCTGCACGGTGCCCGCTTCCCAGGACGGCGCATTCTCGTGCCGCCGGTTGGCATCAATGTGCTCGAATCGACGAAACACCAGCCGCTCGCGAGCCCGTATGTGATGCGCGCGCGGCACTTCATCCGCCAGTACGCGTGCCAGGGCATCCGTACCGAACAGGTTGCCGATTATGTGGGCGTATCGCGTTCGTCGCTCGAAGAGTACTTCCGTCGCGAACGGCAATGCACCGTGCATCAGGAAATCCTGCGCCACAAACTCGACGTCGCGAAAGCGCTGCTTGCGAAACGCGATGCGTCGAGCGCCGAGGTGGCGATCCGTTGCGGCTTCACGTCACTGCAATACATGTACGCCGTGTTTCGCCGTGAACTCGGCTGTACGCCGCGCGAATACCAGGACCGTGTGAATTCGACGGCAGCACCGGGCTGAGCATGCCTTTCATCTTCTCTCTCCACCGACGACATGATCAGCATTGCACCTCTTTCTTCTGAGCCATGGGGCAAACTGCCCGGCGGCGATCCCGTGCGGCTCTTCACGCTGCGCAATGCGCACGGCATGAAAGTCGCCATCAGCGACCTGGGCGCGACACTGGTCTCGTGGCACGCGCCGGACCGCACGGGTCGTCTCGGCGACATCCTGCTCGGCCACGACACGCCCGCCGAATATGTTGCGGCCACCACCTACATGGGCGGACTGATCGGCCGGTGGGCGAACCGCATTGCCGATGCGCGCTTCACGCTCGACGGCATCGAGTACACGCTCGATCGCAACGAAGGCGCAAATCTGCTGCATGGCGGCGCGCAGGGCTTTCATCGCGCACTGTGGGACGTGAGCGAAGACAACGGCGCGTTGGTCATGCGTCTCGAATCACCCGAGGGCGACGCCGGCTTTCCAGGCAACGTCACGGTACAAGTGCGTTATACGCTCCAGGACGACGGCACGTTGACGATCGCCTATGAAGCGATCACCGACGCAGCGACACCGCTCAATCTGACGAGCCATCCGTACTTCAACCTGACGGGTCGGCGCGATACCGACATTCGCGGACATGTGCTGTCGATCGACGCCGACCGGTTCTTCGAAGTCGATGCGTCGATGATTCCTTGCGAGCTTGCCGAAGTGGCGGGCAACGCTTTCGACTTCCGGCAAAGCGCGCCGATCGGCGCACGGCTCGATTGGCCGCATGCTCAGCTGGCGAGGGCCGGGGGTTTCGATCACTGCTACGTGCTACGTGACGCGCCGGATGCCACGATGGCCGGACGCGGGCCGCAGGTACGCCCGGTGGCGTGCGCGTACGATCCCGGCAGCGGACGCGAGCTCACCGTCTCGACCGATCAGCAAGGCCTGCAGTTCTACACGGGCAATTCGCTGAATGGCGACACGGGACGCGGCGGCATTGCCTACGCGCCGCACGCCGGACTGTGTCTCGAAGCGGGCGGCTTCCCGAACCAGGTCAATATGGCTGAACAGGAGCAGGTTATCGTGCGGCCCGGTGACGCCTACCGGCAAGTGACGGCGTACCGAGTCGGCGTACGTTCTGGAATTTGAATCGATTCTTCATATCTAACGAAGAGCATTACATAACGCCGACTTACCGTTTGCTGCAAGACTGAATTACCCGTTTAGGGGTTTGCCCTGGACCACCCGCTTCCTAGAATCCCTCTATAGGTCGCCGAACACATGTTGCGGCGCCGGATAAAACTATTCCCGGAGGGACCCCATCATGAAATCGCTAATCAAAGCAGTCGCACTGGTCATCGTCATCGCAGCCCCGGTGGCTGCGTTCGCACAGTCCGAACAACCGTTGACGCGCGCGGAGGTACGAGCGCAATTGATCCAGATTGAACAGGCTGGCTACAACCCCGCTGTGGCGACTGACTCGACCTACCCCGCCGACATTCAGGCCGCCGAAGCACGCGTAGCCGCACAGCATGACACCACCGGCTACGGTTCCTCGGCCAACGGGTCGTCGCAAACCGGCACGACCGCACCGGTTGCGAATCCCGCTCAACCCATGCCGATGGACAACAGTCAGTAAAACGCCGTTGTGGTCTATCGTTGTCTGTCATTGCGCAATTCAATGCGAGCCATGCTTAACGCATGCGCTCGCATTGACGCGTTTCACTGTGCAAGGCCATGACGGCATCGTGTAAGAAAATCCTTTGACGAAAATAATGGCTCATATATCCTAGGGCGGCAGTTTGGTGGTTCTCGCAGTGCGGACGGTCTGCATCAGCGAGGACTTCTACTCAACGTCGCTTCGGGTTCCATCGTGAAAGTCCGTGGTCCATTGGTGAGATATCAGCCTGGTCGGGAAAGAACGTTCCTGTCCGGCTGTTCGATCGCTCATCAGGGGAGTCGCTGCGCTTCGCCATCCCGCCCCCTGTCCATTGATACCGTGTTGTCGCGTCGCTCTGTGCGTCGACACAACGTCATTGCAGCACCCGCCGCCATTGCGGTGCGAACTGACGAAATCGCGTCGCTTCTGCCTTAGCCCCCCTCTCTTTTCGCGAGCAAGTGTTGCATGCGATTGGGCCGCTCATCTAGCGGTCGAACGCCTGCCATGCGTCTGTCTGTCCGCGCTTTGCAAGTTGTCTTGCTAGCGTTGGCCGGCTTATAGCGCTCGCCCATCCACGTCCCATTTAGCTCTGCTGTGCGCTTGCGCTGCGGCAGGCGGCGTCGCGTCCTTTTACGTCCGCATTCGTGCGTGACATGCGGACGTGCGGGTCGTCACGCTCGTGCATTTGTGCCTGCGCTGCGGCGAAAACTGAAGATCGAAGTCAAGGAGATAGTCGAATGAAGATCCGTCATGCCAAGCTTCTCTCGCTCACCGGCACGATGCTGTGCTCGCTGACTGTGCTCACCGCCATGAACGCTGCGCGCGCAGCGGACACCACGATCAATGTCTACAACTGGTCGGACTACATCGCCAAAGACACGATCTCGGGCTTTGAGAAGCAATCCGGCATCACCGTGAAATACGACAGTTACGATAGCGACGACACGCTGCAGGCCAAACTGCTTGCAGGTAGCTCCGGGTATGACATCGTTGTGCCCACATCGAGTTATATGGCACGCCAGATCGAAGCCGGTGTGTATCAGAAGATCGACAAATCGAAGATGCCGAACCTCGCCAATCTCGATCCGGGTTTGATGAAGCTGATTGCCGATGCGGACCCCGGCAATCAATACGGCGTGCCGTGGGCGTGGGGTACCGACGGTGTCGGCTATAACGTTCAGGCTGTGACGAAAGCGCTGGGCGCGGATGCGCCTGTCGATAGCTGGTCGCTGGTGTTCGATCCGGCGAATCTGTCGAAGCTGAAAAGCTGCGGCGTGTCTTTCCTCGATGCGGCTGCGGATGTTTTCCCGGCCGCGCTTCAGTACATGCACAAGGACCCCAACAGCACCAATCCCGGCGACTACCAGGCCGCCTATGAAATGCTGAAGAAAGTGCGGCCGTATATCACCCAGTTCAATTCTTCCGGCTACATCAACGATCTGGCGAACAACGATATCTGCGTGGCGTTGGGCTATTCGGGCGACGTGGGGATCGCACGACGACGCGCAGCGGAAGCGAAGCGTTCGTATGAGGTGCGGTTCTCGAACATCAAGGATGCGGGCCTGCTTTGGATGGACGTGATGGCGATTCCGAAAGATGCCCCGCATCCGGAAGCGGCGATGAAGTGGATGAACTACATCGAAGATCCGAAGGTGAGTGCGGCGATTACAAACGAAGTGTTCTATCCGACTGCGAATCGGGCGGCTCGGCAGTTTGTGACGCCGGCGATCGAACAGGATGCGAATGTGTATCCGCCGGAGGCGGTGCTGAACAAGATGACGTTGATGCGGCCGCAGCCCGCGCCGATCATGCGGCTTGAGAACCGGCTGTGGGCGCAGTTGAAGTCGGGGAGTTGATTGGTAGTTTTAATGTTGTTGGCTGGCTTCAGGTGAGTCCTTTCGAGCGTAGCGCATGCAGTGGGTGTGTGCGCTACGTCCTTTTTGAAGCTTTAATTTTTAACTCTGTTTGTATTCGAGCCATTATGAGTATTTTGAACATCGTAGATTTTGCGCAGCCCGCCAAGGAAACGGTTGAATACATGCCGAAGGCGGAAGCAGTGCTTGCCGGCGATCCTTTGCAAGCGGTTCACACACACTTTGCTAGTCCCTGTGGGCAGCTTGCGGCTGGGGTTTGGGAGGGGGCTTGCGGTCAGTGGACGGTGAACTTCACCGAGAGTGAGTACTGCGAGATTCTCGAGGGCGTGTCCGTGATTCGGGATGCGGATGGGACCGCAAAGACTGTGCGGGCTGGGGATCGGTTTTTGATTCCGGCGGGGTTTAAGGGGACGTGGGAAGTGGTTGAGCCGTGTAAGAAGGTTTTTGTTTCGGTGGAGTTTAAGGGGTAGGTTGCTGCGTCGGCGCGTTTGCGGTGGTGTTGATCGCGAAGCTGGAGAAAGAGGCGCGAGAGGTCAACCGCGCCCCATCAGCGAAGACTCTTCAAGCAGGCGCGCCTTCAGCCGCCATCGCTGTCTCCATCGATTCGTGCCATCGGCAGCGCGGCGCCACGGTGCCGGCCCCGGTAACGTGCAGGCGGCGCACCGCACGCGCGGGTAAAGAATCGCGTGAACGCCGTCGTCGACGCGAAGCCGACACGTTCGCTGATCTCGCTGATCGGCATCGGCGTGTGTGCGAGCAGCGTCCTCGCTTCGTCGATACGCGTCTGTGTCAGCACTTCGCTGAACGTTTTCCGTTCGGCCGCCAGCTTTCGTTGCAACGTCCAGCGCGTCAGCGCGAGCCGTTCACAGACGAGCGCCTGGAGACTTTTCGGCTCGATCGCATCCGCATGTTCGCGAAGCACATCACGCAGACAGCGCTTGACCGTGGGAGAAAACTGCCCCTGCTCGCGAATGCGCTGCAGCATGCCATGCGCGGCATGTAAGTGGATCTTCGAGAGCGGCGCATTGTAGACCTCGAACGCACGATCCAGTGCCGATGACTGCAACACCATGCGATTGCGCGCCTGATCGAGTTGAACCCTCCCGCCGAATGCGTCACCCGGCACCGGGGCCGCGCCCATCCGTGCGTCGGTGATGCCTGTTTCACGCACACGCAATCGCGCGTCGTAAAGCCTTGCGACACTCGCGATCAGCGCGAAATTGCCCAGCGCGCTCGAGGCACTTCTGCCTTCACCCTCTAACACATACTCGAACGCGATTTCATCGCCTTGCTCGTGCATGACAAGCCAGTCAACATTGCCGATCAGATCGCGGTACGCGACATATTTACGCAATGCATCGCGCAGCGTCGGGCTATTGCATACCACGCCCGCAAGCTCTGGAAAAGACAATAGATAGAGCAGCACATCACCCTCCGGTGGGGCGCCGCGCGACATGCAGGTTTCCGCCAGCTTGAGCATCATGACGTGCTTATCGCCAGAGACACGTGCATCCGATGCAGCAATATCGGCCTCGTCAATTCCGATATTGCGAATGATCTTTGCTCGATCGAGACCCTGCCGTTCCGCTGCGTCGAGCATCAGCCGATAGAGCCGTCCTGATACGGATTTCTGGCGCAAATCCACACTGCCTCCTTTGGTTGAACCCTGTCTGCGGGTTTTCCTGAGCCGCCGTCGGTCAATCGCTGCACCCGTCGGTCAAGCGCGTTCTGGGCGCATCCCTAGAATTTCTTACGGCGCGTTTCAGTCACGCGAAGTATGAATCACATCACATAGAACGACAAAACGGAGCGAGATGATGAGAATGAAGGTGGCGATTCCCTTTGCCGCAACTGCAATCGCGTGCGGCGTCGCGCTGGTAGTCACTGCCTGTGGCAATGGCAGCGGAATCAATTCCGACCCCGCACCGACCGGTCCCGATGCGATTGCCGATTCGCGTGCCGCCGCCCTCGTCGCACAGATGACGACGGCCGAAAAGATCCAGCTCGTCCACGGCGTGGGCATGCCCAACGCAGGACTCGGTGGTCCGTTCCCGGCCGGTATCAACGGCGCCGGCTATATCCCCGGCATTCCGCGACTCGGCATTCCGGGCCTTGCGATGGCCGACTCGGCCGGCGGTGTCAATGTCGCCAACTCGAATGCGACGGCCCTGCCCGCGCCGGTGGCGCTCGCTGCAAGCTGGGACCCCACGCTGGCCAATGCGTATGGCGCGCGCATCGCCACGGAGTTGCGCGTACTCGGCTATGGCGAAGGCCTTGGCGGCGGCGTCAATCTCACGCGCGAGCCGCGCGATGGCCGCACCTTCGAGTACATGGGCGAAGACCCAGTCCTGACCGGCACGATGAGCGCCGCGCGCACGATCGGTACGCAGGCGCAAAAGGTCATTGCGACCATCAAGCATTACGCGATGAACGATCAGGAAACGAACCGGATGACGAGCAACTCGGTCGTCGACGAACGCACGATGCGTGAGACCGAACTGCTGGCGTTCGAACTCGGCGTCACACTAGGTACGCCCGGCAACGTGATGTGCTCGTACAACCTCGTGAACGGCGTATATGCATGCGAAAACCCGTATCTGCTGACCTCGGTCCTCAAGAACGAGTGGGGATTCAAGGGCGTGGTTCAGTCTGACTGGACCGCAACCCATAGTACAGTCGCGTCGGCACTGGCTGGTCTGGATGAAGAAGAGCCCGGTGATATCGGCAGCGGCGCGTCGATTCCTGGCTTTACGATCACCTCGTACTTCAACACGGCGCTCGCGAACGCCGTCAGCGCCGGCAGCGTGCCGATGTCACGACTCAACGACATGGTTCAGCGCAAGCTTCGCACGATGATTCGCTGGGGCGTGTTCGATTCGCCGCCGACAACGGGTGGAAGCGTCGATCAGAGCGCGGGCAATGCGCTTGCGCTGCAGGTCGCGCAGCAATCGTCGGTGTTGCTCAAGAACGCCGTGGCAAGCGGCGATACGCAAGCTGTGCTACCGCTGAACGCAGCGGGGCTCTCGTCGATTGTCGTGATCGGCGGTCATGCCGACGCCGGCGTACTCTCGGGCGGCGGCTCGGGCGCCGTGCCGGCCGCCGCGGGCAATGCGGTATCCGGTTGCGTGTCGGCGTCTCCACTGCTGAGCACCTGCGCGACGTGGTACAAGTCCGCCCCCCTGGCTGCGATCGAGGCCAAGGCCCCCAATGCGACCGTGACGTTCCTTGACGGCACGAACGCGACGGCTGCGGCGACTGCCGCTGCAAAGGCGGACGTGGCGATCATCTTTGCAACGCAATGGGAAAGCGAGGGTACGGATCTGGCGAGCCTGAGCCTGCCGAGCAACACGACGGACAGCTTTAACCAGAGCTACGATCAGAACGCGCTGATTACCGCGGTCGCGGCGCAAGCCAAGCGTGTGATTGTCGTGCTCGAGAACGGCAGCCCGGTCCTGATGCCTTGGCTCGGCAACGTGCACGGCGTGCTCGAGTCGTGGTATCCGGGCGTCCAGGGCGGCCAGGCGATTGCCGATCTGCTATTCGGTGACGTGAACCCGTCGGGCAAATTACCGATCACATTCCCCGTGCAGGACTCGGACCTGCCACAGCAGACGATCTCGGCAACCGATACCACCGTCACCTACAGCGAAGGGTTATTCATGGGCTATCGCTGGTACGACGGCAAACAGATCGCGCCGTTGTTCCCGTTCGGATACGGCCTGTCCTACACGAACTATGCCTACTCGGGACTCAATGCACAGGCGGATGCCAGCGGCAATGTGACCGTGACCTTTACCGTCAGGAACGCCGGCTCGCGTGCAGGTTCGGAAATCGCTGAAGTCTATGCCGCGCTGCCGAGCGGTCTGGGCGAACCGCCAAAACGCCTCGTCGGCTGGCAAAAGGTCGCGCTGCAACCAGGGCAGTCTCAGCAAGTCAGTGTATCGATTGCGCCGAAGCTGCTATCGACATGGGACGCCACCAACCACGTCTGGAAGCTCAACAACGGCGCGTATCAGCTGATCGCGGGGGCGTCCTCACGCGACCCGAACGCGTTGACCGCATCGGTCACAATCGCAGGGCATTGATCGTATTGCTCAGGCCGCCGTAGGCCGCGTGAGCGGCCTACGTCACCTTAGCGGCTTTCCTGTTCCTTGAGCCGCGCCCGGTGAGCCGCAACCTTCGCGCGGTTACCGCAAATCGCCATGCTGCACCAGCGGCGCGCGTGACCCCGTGTGTGATCGGCAAACATCAACGTGCATCGGGGACCTTCACATGCCTTCACGTGCGTGAAGTCCTCGTCACATACCAGTCGCGCCAACGCCTCGGCGATGGGCATCAGCAATGACTCCGCTGACTTCCACCGTCGATTCTCGCGGAACTCAAAAGTCGGCACGCCGTCCGTGACATCGGCCACGATTTCTCCATAGCGTTCGTCCCGCTCGAGTAGCTGATTCAGGGGTGCGAGTTCACGCAAATTCCTGGCGGCAAGCGGCCGCCCTTTCCTCTTCCGGACAAATTCCCTGAACCACTCGCGCAACGCGCGAGCCTGCGCCGCAACGGCGTCGAGCTCAGCTTGCGTGGATTGCGAGCGTAGCGCCGCAAGCGCGGCACGCGGCACCATTTCAGCCTGTTCCAACCAGCCCAGCAACCCCTCTCCATCGCTGATCCAGTCGACTTCTTCATCCACCGGGGTCGCAACCGAGTTGAGGAAATCGAGGCCCGGTGCATCGGCTACGAATATCGCAGGAATCTGACGGTAGTCCATTTTTCTTATGACGAATGTGCAATGACGATGATCGAATCGTAACCACTAAAAATGCTCTTGACAAGTTACACACCGAATAAGTAACCTTTAAAACATCATTAGTCAGGTTACACGATGCGGCGAAGTTAGCCGTATGTCACAGGCGGTCTCCACGATCTTCAAAGGAGAGGAACATGTCGTTTAGCAATGTGAGCGTCGTGATGGTGCACGGCGCATGGGCAGACGGTTCGAGCTGGAGCAAGGTGATCAATCGTCTGAAGGATCAGGGCGTCAATGCCATTTCGGCGCCGCTGCCGCTCACGTCGTTGAGTGACGACGTCGCCGCGCTCGACCGGGCACTCGAACGGATCGAAGGTCCAGTGGTGTTGTCCGGCCACGCATATGCAGGCGCGGTGATCGGGTCGACCCGGTCCCGAAATATCGAAGCATTGGTCTATGTCGCCGCGCTGGCTCCCGACGAAGGAGAAACAGTGAGCGACGTGTTCTACCGCGGCGAAACGCATCCGCAGGCGCCGCAGCTCGCGCCGGATCGCCATGGATTGATATGGCTGCCGCAAGAGGGGTTCGCTCAGGCGTTTGCGCAGCACGCGACGCCGCAGGAGTTGGCGGTGCTCGCTGCGGTGCAGCGCCCCATTTCGGTGTCGTGCATCAGCGAAGCGGTCGGGCGTCCGCTGTGGAAAGACCGTCCGAGCTGGTTCCTGATCGCTGAACAGGACCGGATGATCAACCCCGGCACCCAGCATTTCATGGCAGGTTGCATGAATGCGCACGTGCGGTCATACGAGGCCGATCACACACCGATCGTGACGGCTCCCGACGCGGTGACCCATGTGATCGTCGAAGCGGTTCAGTCAGTTTCCGCTCACTAACGTTATCCGCAAGTTGCGTGCGACCTGCGATGCCGAACATCGCACGGCGCCTTTCGTCAGCCGTCTACCCCTGTTCGCCTGTGGAGAGAAATCATGAGTTCCATTTTCTATCGTCATGCCGATGTCGACGGCTTCAAGGTGTTCTACCGCGAAGCCGGTCGCCCGGGTGCCCCAAAGCTGCTGCTCCTGCATGGTTTTCCGAGCTCGAGCCATATGTTTCGGGACCTGATCCCAAAGCTCGCCGACCGTTTCCATATCGTCGCGCCGGATCTGCCCGGATTCGGACAATCCGACATGCCCGGCCGGGACGGTTTTGCGTACACGTTCGACAACATCGCCAACGTCATCGAGCGTTTCACCGAAGTAATCGGTTTCGATCGCTTTGCGGTCTACGTATTCGACTACGGTGCGCCAACCGGCTTCCGGCTTGCCGTCCGACATCCCGAGCGGATCACCGCGATCATTTCGCAGAACGGCAACGCCTATGAAGAAGGCTTGAGCGATGGCTGGAATCCGATTCGCGCCTATTGGCAAGACGCTTCGCCCGCGAATCGGGAAGCGCTTCGCGCACTGCTCACGCACGAGACGACCGTCTGGCAGTACACGCATGGCGTGCCCGACACGGCGTCCGTATCGCCAGACGGCTACTCGCTCGACGGCTTCTACCTAAGTCGGCCGGGTGCGGACGAGATACAGCTCGACCTGTTCCGCGACTACCAAAGCAACGTCGCGTTGTACCCGGCGTTCCAGCAGTACTTCCGCGCCCATCAGCCGCCCTTCCTCGCCGTGTGGGGGAAAAACGATCCCTTCTTTCTGCCCGCTGGTGCCGAAGCATTCAAGCGCGATATCCCGGGCGCCGTGGTGCGCTTCTTCGATACCGGCCACTTCGCGCTAGAGACGCACGCGGCGGAAATCGCGGCGGCCATTTCTGACTTCTTCACTCACTGAGGCATCCGAAGCACGGAACCACGCTTCATTCACGTAACCAGGAGACGCAACATGTCCAGCAAAGTCGCCGTCGTAACGGGCGCAAGCCAGGGTATCGGTCGTTCGACCGCCATCAGACTGGCGCGGGATTTTGACTCGATCGTGCTCGTTGCGCGTAATCGCGCGAACCTCGAGGAGACGGCCATCGAAGTGAGGAAGGCCGGCGCGGAGTCTCTCGTTATCGACGTCGACCTCTCCGAAGCCGACGCTGCTCGGCAAGTCGTCGACCAGACGCTCGCGACGTTCGGACGGATCGACGCATTGCTCAACATTGCGGGCGCAGTGCCGCAGATCGATGTGCTCGAGATGACCGACGAGCAATGGGACCGTGGTCTCGCGCTAAAACTTCATGGCGCGCGACGATTGACGATCGCGGCGTGGCCGTCACTGAAGGAGAACTCAGGATCGGTCGTGCTGATGTCCGGGAACTCGGCGCTGTTCCCAAAGGCGCCCTATGCGGCCGTGGGAACGATCAACGCAGCGATCGTGGCACTCGCGAAAGCCTTCTCCGATCGCGGCATCGCCGATGGCGTGCAGGTGAACAGCGTGCTGCCGGGACCCGTGATGACCGGCCGGCGACGCTCGTACCTGGAACATTGGGCGCCGCTGCATAACATGTCCGTCGAAGAGGCGACGGCGAAGTTTCCCGTTGAAGCGGGTATTGCGCGTTACGGCACACCGGAGGAGATTGCCGAGCTCATGGCGTTCGTCGTGTCGCCTGCGGCGCGCTGGATGACGGGCTCGACGTTGCGGATGGATGGCGGAGAAGTGAAGTCGATCTGACATGGAAGCCGCGATGCTCGCGGATCGCGGCAAAGACGACGCGCTGAATGCTCCAAGCGCGTCGCAACCCCGCACATCGTCAGACCGCCTCGCCTTGCAGCCGGAACACGTTGACGACGTCGCGTAGCATCTGCGCCTGCTCCTGCATCGATTGCGCGGCGGCAGCGGCTTGTTCGACCATCGCTGCGTTTTGCTGCGTGGTCTCGTCCATTTGCGCAATGGCGACGTTGACCTGCTCGATGCCACGGCTTTGCTCCTCAGAAGCCGCCGAGATTTCGCTGATGATGTCAGTGACGCGCTTCACTGCGTCGACGAGCGAATGCATCGTACCGCCCGCTTTTTCGACGAGCGCCTTGCCGTCGTCGACGCGGTCCACCGAGTCCTCGATCAGGCTCTTGATCTCCTTCGCCGCGTCCGAGCTGCGGCGCGCAAGATTGCGCACTTCGCCCGCCACCACGGCAAAGCCGCGCCCTTCTTCGCCGGCACGCGCCGCTTCGACGGCCGCGTTCAACGCGAGAATGTTGGTCTGAAACGCAATGCTCTCGATCACGGCGATGATGTCGACCACGCGCGCCGAACTGGCCGCGATGTTCTGCATGTTCGCCACCACCTGCTGGACGACCTCGCCGCCTTCGCCCGCGAGTTTCGATGCGCTGCGCGCCATCTGGTTTGCCTGCACTGCGTTGTCGGCGTTCTGCTTCACGGTCGCGGTCAGCTGCTCCATACTCGCTGCGGTTTCGCCCAGCGACGACGCCTGCTCTTCGGTACGCGCCGACAGATCGAGGTTGCCCGCTGCGATCTGCTCTGCCGCGACCGTAATCGTTTCAGTGCCGCCGCGAATGCGCCGGATCGTATCGGCCAAGCGGCTCTGCATGCGCTGCATCGCGAACAGCATGCTTTGCTGATCGTCGCTACCGAGTGCAACAGTACCCGATAGATCACCGTCCGCGATGGTTTCCGCCACGTGCGCAGCATACGCCGGCTCGCCGCCGAGACTGCGTTTTACGTTGCGAATGATCAGCACAAGCGCAATCGTGCTGAAGCTCCCGGTCACGAGAATGGTGATGAGATAACGCAGCAGATCGGCGCGGAACGCGTCATTGATATCGTTCACGTAGACGCCCGAAATCAGATACCAGTCCCATGCGTCGAAGCGTTTGACGAAGCTGATTTTCGGCACGTGTTCACTTTTACCAGGCAATCTCGCCATATAGTCGACGAAGCCCTGTCCTTGCGACTGCGCGAGCTTGACCATGTCGACGAACAGGAGCTTGCCGTCGGTATCCGCGTAGTGTGTGACGTCCTTGTTGCGCAGATCCGCGAGCGTCGGATGCATGATGACGACCGGTGTCGCCGTCGTGATAATCATGTAGCCATTGCCGGGATAGCGCATCACCGACAGTCGCGCCATCGCCTGTTGCTTCGCCTGATCGAGCGTCAGTTCGTGCTGATCGACGAGCTTCGCGTAGTCGGCCACGATGCCGTACGCGCATTCCACTACGCTTTGCACCGCCGCCTTGCGCTCGGACAGCATCGTCGTGCGCGACTGCCACGCTGCCCAGCCGCCGAGACCCAGCAGGCCAAGCCATGTAATCAATAATGCAAGCCACAGTTTGGTATTCAAGCTGAGTCGGTTCACGCCGTTTTCTCCATAGCCAGCCGTCGCCGGCTCAATCGCCTGGCTCAGTGTTCAACCACGCTGGCATCGCAACGCGTGCGCGAGCAGCCAGAGGGTTGTCACTGATTAACGGCACGGCGGCGCATTACCTGAGTCAGGAAACACCCGAATCGGGTGCTGCGCTGCCGCGCCTGGCGATCGATTGGCTTTGATGGGTGCGGTGGCGGCTGAAGTAAGGCAGCGCAAACAGGTAAAGCCCCGTGAACAGCAGGAGAGCCAGCGGCAGCAGCGGCGCGTAGGTGATCCAGGGCGGCGGACGGCCGTTTCCATGAGCCATGGCGACGAAGTTGGCGATCACCGTCAGCGTGAAGGCGACGGATACCCACCGGTGAAACCGGCGAATCCAGGTGCCGGCGTTCATGTCGTGCTCTTCGGGGCCTGGATCATCTTCCAGCCGTTGCCGGCGGGGTCGCGGAAGCCGGCGTCGACGCTGCCGAAGCGGTCGACCGGCTCCTGGGTGAACTCCACGCCGCTGGCTTTCAGCCGGGCGTAGCTGGCGCGACAGTCGGCCACCAGGAGGACCAGGGGCGGCATGGCTCCCTTGGCGACCATCGCCCGCAGGGTTTGCGCGGTGGCCTCGTCGTGGATGGGCGGGCCGGGGGCGAACAGGCCGAGCTGGAACGAGGGTTGATCCGGATGCTGGACCGTCAGCCAGCGGTAGGGACCGTTGCGCACGTCTGTGTGGACGCGGAAGCCGAGCTTGTCGACGTAGAAGGCGAGCGCTTCGTCCTGGTTATCGACGTACAAGCCCACCACATTAATACCTTGGTTCATGACACCTCCTTGGTTGATGGCGGGACTGTATCGTTGGCCACGCGGCGGCGCTTCTCCAAAACTGCGATGGTGAGGTCGGGGCGCTGCGCGGCCTTCAGGACGCAAGCAGGCACGCGGTCGAGTTGAGACATGTTGGCCTTTGCCTCAAGGCGCATGGCGCTGGGGCTTTGGCCGGTGATGTCGTGGAAGGTGCGCCCGAACGTGCCCAGGCTCTCCCAGCCGGTGGCGAAGGCAATGTCCGTGATGCTAAGTTCGGTGTCGCGCAGCAGCGTGGTGGCCTGCTCGATGCGCCGTGTCAGCAGGTAGCGGTGCGGTGGGAGGCCGAAGGCCCGCTTGAAGGAGCGCGCGAAATGGGCTTCGGAGACGCCGCTGACCTCGGCCAGGCGCTTGACGGGCCAAGCCTCTTGCGAGGCGGCGTCCATCCGGTCCTTGGCGCGCAGCAAGCGGCGCAGCAAGGCCGGGTCTTGCAAGGCGTCTTCACCGACCGGTGCAGGGGACGAGGCAAGCGGCTGGGCGTGATGGTCTGCGCGAGGGGCCATGAGTTCCGGGAAGGCTGGCGGTATGCGCGTAGTTTAGGGTGACCACCGTAGGAGCGTCGAGCAAGATCGGCGTCGGCGCCCGGCTCACGCCAGATATCGCGTGCTATGCTTAAATCGGCACCGTATCTCCACGAAACAAACCGCTATCCGTGTCGACGACAAGGTCAGTGCCATCCAGAACGCCGCACCGGTCGGCACAAAACTGAGCCGGACACGACCACGATCGCTGACCATGGACTACCGTCATCTGCAACAGCGCAAGAGCCTGCACGGCCGCATTGTGCAGGAGCTCGGCATGGATATCGTCGGCGGCAAGGTACAGCCGGGCCAGCGCTTGCCTGCTGAGGCTGTTCTATGCGAGCGCTACGGCGTTAGCCGCCCCGTGCTGCGCGAGGCCACCCGGGTGCTCGTGGCAAAAGGGCTGGTCGTGTCGAAACCGCGTGTCGGCAGTGTTGTGAAGCCGCGCGCGGATTGGCATATGCTTGACCCCGACGTCCTGTACTGGACGATCAACAGCGTTCCGAAAGGCGAGTTCTTCAGTTCGCTCCTGACCGTGCGCCGCGTGATCGAACCCGCGGCGGCGGCCCTCGCCGCCACGGCCGCGACAAGCGAGGATCTTGCGCGCATTGCATCGGCTTACGAGCAGATGGAGCGTGCCGAAACCGCCAGCGCGCTACTGGATCCGGACCTCGAGTTTCACCGCGCCATCATGGCGGCCTCTCACAACGACCTGCTGGCCTATATTGGCAACATGCTGTCGCTTGCCCTGTCGGAATCGATCAAGCTGACGAGTCGTCATCCCGACACGCATGCGCTTTCGTTACCGCGTCACAAGGCGATTCTCACGGCGATCCAGAGCCGTGACCCACTGGGCGCGCGGCATGCCAGTCTGGTCCAGCTCGACAATGCGCGCGTGGACGCCGAGAGCGTTCTGGAAACCGGCAGCCAGTTTCAGACGCAACCCTAATCCGAACGTGATGACTGGGCTGGACCATTGGGCAGAGCGTACGGACGCTTGACGTTTTCCGTGTTCCGCTCCTTTCATGTACCAACTTGATAGTCATACTATTGAAGCGACGCGTTGTGCAGACCATTCTGGGAGCGCATGACCCGCGCCGAAGGAGGTTAGCCCGCTCCATCATCGTGTTGCACTGCACTGCAGGACGCGAACCTCCAAAACTGCGCTGCACCGCAAAAAATTAATTAGTCGGACTAGTTAAGGGTATACATCGATTAGTAGGTAAAAGGGCGTGATATAGCATTTTCTGGTGGGTAGTCATGCGTACGCGCGTGCACGTGGGTTTCATGAAAGGTGATGCCCGGCTCCGGTGCTTGTCTTGCCGGGGCTTTTCCTGCTTGCGCCGTCATGGACCGTGAAGTGTTCAACTATTGAGAGACGGGAGACTGAAATGGCGCAAGAGAAGGAAGACAAAGACGAAGTGCAAGCCACGCGTCGGGGATTGTTGCAGGGCGCGGGCCTCTCCGCGGCACTGGCGCTAATGGGCGGTATGGGTGGAATGATCACGCCAGCCCAGGCGGCGGAAGGCGGTTCGTTCCCGGCGCACAAACGGTGGAAGATCGTATTCGTCAACCATGTCACCACGAATCCGTTCTTCGTGCCGACGCAATACGGCATTGAGGATGCCACCGCTATGCTGGGGATGGACTACCAGTGGACCGGCTCGGCTAATGCCGACATCGGCGAAATGGTGAACGCGGTCAACGCGGCGATAGCCGGCAAAGCTGACGCGATCGCCGTACCGATCGTCGATCCGAAAGCGTTCGACAAACCGATCCAGGCCGCGCTCGACGCCGGCATTCCCGTCTTCGCCTATAACGCCGACGCGCCGTCAGGTTCGACGAATCCACGCCTTGCCTATATCGGTCAGGATCTCTATCTGTCTGGCTATCAGATGGGCGAGCGAATTTCGAACCTCATCGATAGCGGCCTCGTCGCGCTCTTTATCGCCACGCCAGGCCAACTCAACATTCAGCCACGGCTTGACGGTGCAGCGGCTGCCATCAAGAAATCGGGCAAGAAGATCGACGTGCAGACCATCGCAACCGGCGCGACCGTCAACGAAGAGCTATCGAAGATCAAGTCCTTCTATCTCGGCCATCAGGATCTCAAAGGCATGTTTGCGGTGGACGCGGGCAGCACCCAGGGCGTCGCCGAGGTCATGAAAGAATCCAACCTGCCGTCCAAAGGCGTGCACGGCGGTGGCTTCGATCTGTTGCCGCGTACGGTCGATCTGATTCACGAGGGCTTCCTCGACTTTACGATCGACCAGCAGCCGTACGTGCAGGGTTTTTATACGGTCGTGGAGGCCTTCATCTATCTCGCCTCCGGTGGACTCGTCGGGCCGGCCAATGTCAACACAGGCTTGAAGTTCGTCACCAAGGGCACCGTCGATCCGTACCTGAACACGTCGACGCGCTATGAAGGCAAGAGCACGAAAGCCCAGATCGTGCCGCGCACGGGTGCGATCAAAGGGTGACATCTCCCGTGACGGACGTTCAAAAAACCGCGATACGTCCGAGGCGCTGGTCAGGCGCACTCGGACGTTCCAGTGAAATTCGCATCTTTGCGGTTGCGCTGATCCTCTCTATCTACTTCGAGACGGTCAACCATGACTTCCTGCTGACCAGCGCGAGTCTTCAGAATCTCTCGCAGTTCATCGCCCCGGTTGCGATCATTGCCTTTGGCGAAATCATGCTGATGATCGGCGGGGAGATCGATCTTTCCGCCGGGATGGTCTTTGCGTTTGCGCCTTTCATCATGTATTTCGCCATCCAAGCCGGCTTACCTGCATGGCTCGCGATAGTTATCGGCGTGATTGCAGCGGGCCTCGTCGGATTGATTAACGGCGCGGTGACGGTGTATCTGCGCATCCCATCCTTCGTGACGACGCTCGGTACCCTGTTCTTCGTGAACGGCCTCACGCTGACGATCTCGCGGGGTACGCCGGTTTCGCCACCTGAAGATTCCGCGCTAGCGGCGTTCATGGGAGGATGGGGTTACAGCGAAATCATCTGGACGCTTGCCATTGCCGCCGTCATGCACGTGCTGCTTCGTCATACACGCTGGGGTTTGCATACGATCGCGTCGGGCGCGAATCCGCTGGGCGCAAGCGAAGCGGGGATACAGGTCAGGCGCCTGAAACTCGGCAACTTCATTCTTGCCGCGGTGCTTGCCGGCCTGACCGGGATCCTGGAAGGTTTTCGTATCACGTCGATCGACCCGCAAGCGGGCGGTAACCAGATCATGTTTCTTGCCGTTGCCGCAGCCGTGATTGGCGGCACGCCGCTCGCCGGTGGATCGGGCACGATCATTGGCGGACTGATCGGTGCGGCGGTGCTCGGCATCCTCAACGACGGCTTCACGCTGATCGGCATCAACGCCTTCACCTTCAACATGATTCTCGGCGCGGCGATCCTCGGGGCCATGATCTTCAACATCCATGTGGTTCGTCTCGCGCGCAAGGGAGAGTTGTAATGTCCGAGGTGCTGGAGGCGCTGCGCGGCGAAGACATCGTCAAGCGTTTCGGCGCGGTCACCGCGCTCGATGGTGTGTCGCTGACGCTAAGACAGGGCGAAATCCTTGGCGTGCTTGGCGACAATGGCGCGGGCAAATCGACGCTGATCAAGATTCTGACGGGCTTTCATCAGCAGACCAGCGGCAAGCTATTTGTAGGCGGCGAGGAAACGCTGCTTCGCTCCGTTGATCACGCCCGTTCACTCGGCATTGAATGCGTCTACCAGGATCTGGCGCTTGCCAATTCGCTGAGCATCTATCACAACATGTTCCTGAACCGGGAAATCATCCGTCGAGGGCCATTTCGCCTGTTGAACAATCGCGCCATGCGTGAGCGCGCCGCCGAGTGTCTTGAAGAAATCGGCGTGCATGTGCCTTCGGTCGATCTGCCGGTCGAGCAGCTTTCCGGTGGACAACGACAGGCTATCGCGGTCGCGCGCGCGGTCAATTCGAATGCAAGGATACTGCTGCTTGACGAACCGCTCGCCGCGATGGGCGCCCGCGAGGCTGGACTGATCATCGACCTGATCCTTCGGCTCAAGAGCAAAGGGGGGCTGTCTATCGTCATGATCATGCACAACTATGCCCAAACGCTCGACATCGCGGATCGTGTGATGCTGATGCAGCGCGGACGCGTCACTTACCAGCGGGAGGCGGCCAGCACGTCGGTCGAGGAACTGATGGATATCGTGCGGCGCGAATATCGGGCAATGCGCACAACGACGAACTGACACCAGACCGTCACATAGGTGAGCATGCGAGTTGGGCGTGAGCGACTCGCGCTTTCAGAAGCGGCAGACTCGGGTAAGCCAGACACACGCGAGAAAAAGCCGTCGCGTCATGCCTCTTCACTTTTGCGTACTTTGGCTCGAGTACTTGCAGGCGCATTCTTCTTCAATTTGCTCAGATTGAACTCAATAGCGGCACGGACGAGATCTTTTAGAGCACGCGCATTAATCTTATCGCCCTCGAAAAAATCGATCGCTCGCCTCGCGTTGCCTTCGAGGCCTGCGTTGAACAGCTTGTCCGGATCCGGGAGGTGCGCCCCGTGGGCAAAGGTGAGCTTCACCTTGCCTTTATGGGCGTTGGCGACCGCGATCATTCCGTCGCGAGACCACACCGGGCTTCCCATCCACTTCCATTCCTCGATAATCTGCCGGTCGGCCTCAAGGATGCTCTTGCGAATACTGGCGAACGTTTTGCCACGCCAGTCCGTAATTTCTGCGATCAGTTGGTCAATGCGTTCTGATGGATTCATTGGGTCTGTAGGCATCGAATTCCGGTCCCGTTTTATACGACCACTATAGTAATGCAGCGACTCCATGTTAGTGCATTTCAATCTCTTCAACCTCACGCACACCAATCAGCTCGCAAAGCATGTTGCGATAAGCAACGAATTCGTCCGCTGACATTCGCGACAGCGAAATTGTGACGAGATCTCGCTGTTCGTCGTCGTCCGGATGAACGCTCATGTGCCTGAGCCGCGGACCGTCCTCGCCGAACAGACGACAGAGCACCGGCAGCGTGATTGCCCCCCGATCCACCTGAAGGCGCAATGCCCGACGCAGCTTCCCTTTCATCCGCAACTGGCGCGCGACAGGCTTGACCCACGTGAGTGTCGTCAGAATGATCACCGTTGCCGCCAACGCCAACACGTAGAGTCCACCACCGGCTGCGAGCCCGATGCCCGCGACGGCCCAGACACTCGCCGCCGTCGTCAGCCCGCGCACCACCTCGCCGCGCAGCAGGATTGCGCCAGCGCCGAGAAACCCGATTCCCGATACGACCTGTGCCGCGACACGAGATGGATCGAGGGCGACGTTCGGCATCGAGCGAGTATCCTCGAAGCCGAACGCCGAGACGATCATCACCAGCGAGGACGCCACGCACACCAGCATATGGGTGCGCAATCCGGCCGGAAACGCAAACCTCTCGCGCTCGAAGCCGATGACGCCACCCAGCACTGCGGCAAAGAGCAGCCTTGCGATCAGTTCGATATTCCCAGGCATCGCATTCTCCTTATTGTCAGCCCCAAGGCAGGGTAAAGGTCTTCACGTTCGTGAAACTCTTCATCGCTTCCTGGACACCTTCTTTATGGCCCAGCCCCGAATCCTTGATGCCGCCGAACGGCGTCAACTCGATCCGATAGCCGGGTACTTCCCAAACGTTCACGGTTCCCACGTTGAGTTCGTTCGCGAAACGCGTGATGTTCTCGAGACTGTCCGTGCAAACTCCGGACGACAGGCCGTACGCTGTGCCGTTGGCTATGCGGATGGCGTCATCGAGATCGTTGAACGCAATGATCGGCGAGACCGGGCCGAACGTTTCCTGCGCAACCAGTTCCATTGCAGGCGTGACGCGATCCAGCACCGTCGGCGGAAAGAGCGCCCCCTGACGCTCATTGCCGATCAACAGGCGCGCGCCCTGTGCGATCGCTTCATTGACTCGTGCCTCGAACAGCGCCGCAGCCGCTTCATCAATGACCGTGCCCATGTCGGTACTAGCGTCGCTTGGGTCGCCGCACTTCCACGCCCGGGTCTTTTCGACCACCAGTTCGGTAAAGCGGTCCGCCACTGTCCGGTGCACCAGAATCCGTTTGATCGCCGTGCAGCGCTGTCCGGAGTTCTTGTATGAACCGAGCACTGCAAGGTCAGAAGCGCGGCCAAGATCGGCGTCGTCCATTACGATGAGCGGATCGTTGCCACCAAGCTCCAGCACCACGCGTCGATAGCCGGCCCGCGCAGCGATGTATTTGCCGATGGCAACGCCGCCCGTGAACGTCACCAGCGCGACGTTCGGGTTTGTGATCAGCTCGTCGGCAATCTCGGCCGGGTCGCCGGTCACGACCTGTAGCATCGGCGGTGGCAACCCGGCTTCATAGAGCAGATCTGCCAGATAGTAGGCGGACAGGGGCACCTTTTCGGACGGCTTCAGCACGGTACGGTTGTTGGTGGCGATCGCCGGCGCGATCTTGTGCGCGACCTGGTTCATCGGGTGATTGAACGGCGTGATCGCGGTGATGACACCCAGCAAGGGCTCGCGCTGCGTGATGACGCGGCGCTTCTTTCCGTGGGGCGTGAGATCGCAGGAGAATACCTGGCCGTCGTCGCGCAACGCCTCGTTCGCGGAGAAGTTGAACACATCGGCCACGCGCCCAATCTCGTAGCGCGAGTCTTTCATACACAGACCCGATTCGAGCGTGATGAGCGCGGCAGCCTCCTCAGTTCGGGTGCGTAGCAGTTCAGCAGCGCGGTTGAGGATCGACGCGCGCTCGAAGCGCGACAACGTCGGCCGGTACCGGGCCGCGACCTCGTAAGCGAGGCGTACGTCGTCGACCGATGCCTTCGGCACGGTGCCCACTCCATCCCCCGTGTAGGGATTGGTCACTTCGATCACACGGTCGCGTGTGAGCTTGTTGCCGTCGATGCGCAGCGCCTCTTCGCGGAACTGCTGCGGTTTTAGATCAATCGTGTTCATGCGTGCTGCTCCGGAAGAGGTGCGACGGCAGGTTGCTCCTGAAGTGCGTTCAACGCGATATGGAATACGTCGAAATTCCTCAGGGTGCGGTCTTCGAGTGTCCCGGCAAGCGCACGGTTGAACAGCAGCGGCACGGTCTGCTCCGACAAGCCGCCGTGCGAACGCAAGGGCACCGTCAGTCCCGAGAGATCGTGCGCCACCGCGCTGCTGCCAAGCACATAAGATTTGTCACTGATCACGACGAGATCACCCACGCGATCGGGCGGTAACTCGAAGCGCGCACACGCTTCTTCGCGAGTCAGGACCGTTTCGATATGCGGCAATCCCGCCAGTTGCCTGCGCAGCGCGACGCCATCGTCACCGGCTGGCAGATACACCGTCGCGTACGAGCCGAGCGCTCCGTGGTGGCGCACGTAAGGGTCCGTGATCGGCAGGATCACCCGCGCACCGCCCTCTTCGACACCACGCCCCAGCCAGTCGTCGAGCAGGTCCTGCAGATAGATGATGTTCGGCTCGCCCGTCTTCGGATCGTGCTTGGCGTTCATTCCATGATCCGCAGTAATGCCGAGTACGGCGCCCAGTTCATGCAGGCGCAACAGATACCGGTCCATCATCGCGTAAAACGCGTTCGCGCCGTCGGTGCCCGGGGCGAACTTGTGCTGGACGTAGTCGGTCGTCGACAGATACATCAAATCCACGCGATCATTCTCGAGCAGCCACACGCCGGTCGCGAAGACAAATTCGGAGAGTGCCGCGCTGTACACATCGGGCAGCGGCATGTTCACGCGTTCCAACAACCGGTCGATGCCGTTTGCTTCGACGCTGGCCTCGTCAGCCTTTTCCGCCGACACACAGATGCCGCTCAGGCCGTGGCCAAGCAGCGCGCGCAGCTTGTCTTTCGCGGTGACCACGGCCACCCGCGAGCCCGCTTCCGCGGCGGCGGCCAGCAAGGTGCCGGCGCGCAGGTAGCGCGGATCGTTCATCAGCACTTCGCGGCCACGGCCTTCGTCGGCATCACGGTCGTAGAAATAGTTGCCGCAGATGCCGTGAACGGCAGGCGGCGCACCACACACAATCGAGAGGTTGTTCGGGTTGGTGAAGGAGGGCATCACGCATTTCGCGTGCAGCGCCGTGCCGTTTTCGAGCAGTTCGCGCAGGAACGGCGTGGCGCCCGCTTCTGCCGCCTGATGCAGATAGTCGTATTCGCACCCGTCGATACATACGATCACCGTCGGCCGATGCGGCAAACGATAGCTTCGGCCGTTGACGGCTAGGGTTGAAACTGGATTCATGTGGAGTTCCCCTGGAGGTCGGATGTTCAGAACGTGCGCCGGATGAAGTACGTGCAAACCGCACTGAGCAACCCCACACACGCGATATAGAGGGCAATCCACCACGGCTGCAAATTGCCGTAGTGCAGAAGCGAAGTGGCGACGAGCGGCGTGATCGAACTGGAGACAATGCCCGATACCTGGTACACGATCGAGATGCCGCTATAGCGCACCCGTGTATCGAACAGTTCGCAGAACAGCGCAGCCTCGGGGCCGTAGACGAACGCGTAGACCACACCGAGCACGATCACGATGGTGGCGGTCACGGCAGCGAGACTGCTCGAGTAATGAAAGACCGCAAATGCCGGCCATGCGCTCAGGCCGCAGACCAGCGCGCCCCAACCGAACACCTTGCGGCGGCCGATCCGGTCCGACAGGCGTGACGCGACGGGAATCATGAACATCAGCACCAGTGCGGCAAGCGTGACGGCCACGAGGATCGCCGACTTCGCGTAGTGCTGGATGCCGATCAGGTAACTCAGCGCAAACACCGCGTAGGTGTTGAAAATCACACCGTCGATGTAGCGCGCGCCCCAGCCCAAAAACACGTTGCCGCGGTAATCGGCGAACACCTCGCGCGCCGGTACTTTCGCAACTGCGTGCGTGTCGCGAATCTTCGTGAACGCGGGCGTTTCGACGACACGCAAGCGGATAAACATGCCCACGGCAACGAGCAGGATGCTAGCCATGAAGGCGGCCCGCCAGCCCCACTGCAGGAAGGCCTCGGGCGTCAGCCAGGTCGTCAGTGCGGCCACCACGCCGCTGCTCAGGCACAGGCCAATTGCGAGCCCGATCTGCGGATATGACGCGTACAGGCCGCGGTCCTTGCGTGGCGCGTATTCGAACGCCATCAGCACTGCACCGCCCCACTCGCCACCAAGGCCGATGCCCTGCAGCAGTCGCAGTACGAGCAAACAGGCCGGCGCCCAGATACCGATCGACGCATAGGTTGGCAACAAACCGATCAGGAACGTGGATACGCCCATGATGGAAAGCGTGAGGACCAGCAAAGGCTTGCGTCCGAAGCGGTCACCGAAATGGCCGAAGATCACACCGCCGAGCGGCCGGGTGACAAAGCCGACCGCATAAACGGTATAGGCCAGCATGGTGGAAACGAACGCGTTCCCCGTCGGAAAGAAAAGCTTGTCGAATACGAGCCCGGTGATCGTGCCGTAGAGGAAAAAGTCGTACCACTCAACGGTTGTGCCGATCAGACTGGCGAGAGCAACCGACTTCACAGACCTGGCGTCGACGTTGACTGCCGCGCCTCCTGCAATATCCACCGCTTCCATTGCTTGTCTCCTGATAGTTGCCGGGCCCGTGACGTCGCCTGACGTCCGCTGCCTCGGCACTTGCCGTTCATGCGGCTTTTGTTGTGCTGCAAGATACGCCGGTGCCAAACCGGATGTCTCTTTCCCCCTCTATCACCGTTCGGTGATGCTGATCCCGTTGCCTCGCTGCCGCCAGAACGTCAGGCCGCCGCTGCGATGAAATTGCGGCCGCGCGGCCCGCTCAATGCGTGTGCGATCATCCGGTCCGATTCCTCAACGCTCACGCCATAGCTTGAAAACGATGTGCGCACGCCGAGCGCTTCGAGGAAATCCGTCAGGTAATCCCGTGCATCAGCCAGCGCGCACGGGAAAACTTTCGCGAGCACGGCGTCACGTGCAACGTTCTTTCCAAGCGCGAGATCCAGCACCATCGGCAGCGTGAACGAACACGCGATGCCATGGGGCAAACCGTGATGGATCGTCATCTCATACGAAATGGAATGGGCCAGTGCGGTCTTCGTGTTCGAGAACGCGAGTCCGGCTTTGAGCGCTGCGAGCGAAGCCCGCTCGCGTAGCGCGCGGTCCTGCAGATTCGCGACGAGCGCCGGCAGCGTGGCCAGCATGTCGCGCGCGGCCGACACGGCGAACTCGTCGGAGATCGGGTTCGCATTGACGTTCCAGATGGCTTCGAGCGCGTGCGATAGCGCATCGAGACCGCTCTGCACCGTGACCGAATGCGGCAGCGACAGCGTGAGATCCGGATCGACGATCGCGGCCTCCGGCCACGTCTGCGGGAGCTGCAGCGAATACTTACGCTGCTTGATCGTGCGGTCCCAGATCGTCGCCCACGGTGTCACTTCGCTGCCGGTGCCAGCGGTAGTCGGCACGGTGATGAGCGACTTCACGCGCGGCGGAGTGAACGGCTTGCCCGTGTCTAGCAAGGCCAGCAGCTCGTCGAACTCATTGCTTTCCGTACCGACCATCAGCGTTTTCGCCGTGTCGAGCACGCTACCGCCGCCGATCGCGACGACGACGGGACAGCGCTCGTGCCTGCGCCAGAAATCGCGGTATAGCCCGGCGATATGGGTGACGTCCGGATTCGGCTGTACGTCGTCGATCACCGCGACCACGCCGTCGCCGCACAACTCGCGCACACGTTGCACGAGCCCGATCTGCGCCGCCTCCGCGAAGGTCACGACCACGGCGCGGCGGCCGTTAAGAATCTCGGGCAGCCGCTCGATACAACCAGGCCCGAAATTCACCTCGACAGGATTCCAAAAGACACCGTTCATCGTCTCCCCTTGTTTGGTGGGTGTGCGTTACGGATGAATTATGGGAAACATCGATGTATAGTAAAAATACAAATATTTCTGTTGATGTATTCAGCCAATCTATGCGACTCACTCAATTGCGCTCGTTTTACGCCGTCGGCAAACACGGCAGCGTGACGGCCGCCGCGCGGGCGCTGCACGTCAGCCAGCCGACTGTCACAACACAGGTGCGGGATCTGGAGGAGAGCTACGGGGTGGAGCTGTTCCATCGCAGCGGTCGTCGGATCATGCTGACTGCAGCCGGGGACACGCTGTTCGCGATTGCTCAGCGGATGTTCGGTAACGAACAGGAGGCAATCGACTTTCTGAAGGAATCGGCGGGCCTGAGCACCGGAAGCATCCGCGTGGGCGCGGTTGGGCCACTCCATGCCATGGAAATCGTCGCGGCGTTCCATCGTCGCTACCCGGGACTGCGCGTCTCGATCCGGCTCGGCAACTCAGAGGAAACCGTGCGCGGCCTGTTGTCGTATGAAACGGACGTCGCGGTGCTGGCGCAATATGGCGCCAATCCGCTGCTTCATTACGTGCCCTATCGTCAGCACCCGCTGGTCATCATCGTTCCAGCGACGCATCGGCTGGCACGCCGACGCAGCGTCCGTCTGGAAGAACTGCGCAACGAGCCCATGATCATGCGCGAGCCGGGCTCCACCACCCGCAAGGCGCTGGAAGACGCACTACGCCAGCACGGCATCGAGCCAAACTTCGCGCTGGAAGTGGGTAGCCGGGAGGCCGTGCGCGAAGCAGTCATATTCGGGCTCGGGGTAGCCGCCGTGTCGGAGCGCGAGCATGTCGACGACTCGCGACTGCGCAAGCTGACGATCCACGGTGAGCAGGTGTTGACTCACGCGCATGTCGCCTGCCTCGCCGAGCGTAAAGCCGCGCGGCTCGTGCAGGCTTTCCTCGAGGTGGTCAATCAGGTATTGATCGAAAAAGGCGCCGAGGCCGCCACGAGCTAAGCGCGCACCGGCCGCCTGGCGTTCCAAAGCGGGATGCCGTGATTGGCGGACAAGCCAGATCCGTCGTTGGCCATCGGGATGCCGTGCAAATCAACGAACCATACCCCGTGCCGCAAGACGCGCGGCCGCGCGCCTGCCGGCAACTGAAGCGAGAATGTCTCCCCGCCGGCGCCCTATTCCCTGTTTTATGCACGCCTTAAGTACGACGAATACGTATAACAAATTCTTGTTCGTTGACTTTATATGTATGTCATATTTTCCCAAATGTCGCGCAAATAGCGTACTTATTGGCTCATATCGCAAAAATATGTCAGACTAAATTATTGATCGATTTGGAGAAGGGAGATGTTGAAGCTGCATGAGTCGATCGTCGCAGATCTGATCGAAGCGATCGTGTCCGGGCGGCATGCGCCGGGCACCTCGCTGCCGAACGAGATCGAACTGGCCGAGGCGAAAGGAGTCAGCCGAACCGCGGCGCGGGAAGCCATGCAAAAGCTGCAGTCCCTTGGCCTGATCGAAGTGCGTCGACGCAAAGGCGCCAGCGTGCTGCCCCGCAGCGACTGGAATCTGCTAGACCCGAGCGTGCTCGACGTAGCCGTCACGTATGTGGCGGACGTCGAATTTTTCCAGGATCTGATCGAGGCACGCCTGCTGATTGAACCGCGCGCCGCGGAGCTCGCCGCACAACGCGCGAACGACCGGGATATCGAACGGATCGAAGCTGCGCTCACTTCAATGGGGGTTCAGGCCGAAGGAACGCGCGGCCCCGGTTGGCACGATGCAGATCTGTCCTTCCACACCTCAATCATCGACGCAGCCGGGAACTGGGTTTTACGACAATTGATCGTGACGATCCGGGCGGCGCTTGCCGCCGAGATTCGCGTGACGGGTCAGCATGCGGCCTCCCCGAAAGAATCCCTGCAGTTGCACCGGAACGTCTTTGAAGCGATTCGCCGGCGACAGCCCGCGGAGGCGCATGCCGCCATGACCTGGCTACTCCTCTCGACGCGGCGCGATCTCGACGCAATGGGTCGCGGCGGAGTACTCCGCTCGCAGGGATAGCCGATCAGCGGGTTGTCAAAGGGTACTCAACAGACACAGAAGGAGACGACATGCGCAAACTTCGCTCGCAGAGTTGGTTCGGCAGGAACGATAAGGACAGTTTCATTCACCGTTCGTGGATGAAGAACCAGGGTATCCCACACGACGAATTCGACGGACGCCCGGTGATCGGCATCTGCAATACGTGGTCCGAACTGACGCCGTGCAATGCGCATTTTCGCGAACTCGCCGAGTACGTGAAAAAGGGCGTGCACGAAGCGGGCGGCTTGCCACTCGAGTTTCCGGTGATGTCGCTCGGCGAGTCGAATCTGCGCCCCACCGCGATGCTATTCCGCAACCTCGCTTCGATGGATGTCGAGGAGTCGATTCGCGGCAATCCGATGGACGGCGTGATCCTGCTGGTGGGTTGCGACAAGACCACGCCCGCTCTGCTGATGGGCGCGGCGTCGTGCAACCTGCCTGCGCTTGCTGTTTCCGGTGGCCCGATGCTCAATGGCCGCTTTCGCGGCAAGAATATCGGCTCGGGCACGGGCGTCTGGCAGATGTCCGAGGAAGTGCGCGCCGGGACCATGACGCAGGAAGAATTCACCGAAGCCGAGTCGTGCATGAACCGCTCGCGCGGCCACTGCATGACGATGGGTACGGCATCGACGATGGCCTCGATGGTCGAATCGCTCGGCATGGGCTTGCCGCACAACGCGGCGATTCCCGCCGTCGACGCCCGCCGGCAGGTGCTCGCGCATCTCGCTGGGCGGCGCATCGTCGACATGGTCCGCGAGGATCTGACGATGGACAAGATCCTAACGCGCGAGGCGTTCGAAAACGCGATCCGTACCAATGCGGCGATCGGCGGCTCGACCAATGCGGTCGTGCATCTGATCGCGCTGGCCAAACGCATCGGCGTTGAGCTTTCGCTGGAAGACTGGGAACTGGGCTCGAACGTGCCGTGCCTGGTGAATCTGCAACCGTCAGGCGAATACCTGATGGAAGACTTTTACTACGCGGGCGGCTTGCCTGCGGTGCTCAAGCAACTCGGCGAACAAGGCCTGCTGCATCGTGAAGCACTGACGGTGAACGGCAAAACGATCTGGGACAACGTGCGCAACGCGTCGAATTACGATGAGAAGGTCATCACGACGTTCGCCGAACCGTTCAAGCCGAAGGCCGGCATTGCGGTGCTCAAGGGCAACCTGGCGCCGAACGGCGCGGTGATCAAGCCGTCGGCCGCGACGCCGCAGCTGCTGAAGCATCGCGGCCGCGCCGTGGTGTTCGAGACCATCGAGGAATTGCACGCGAAGATCGACGACGAATCGCTCGATATCGACGAACACTGCGTCATGGTGCTCAAGGGCGCGGGGCCGAAGGGCTATCCGGGCTTTGCGGAAGTCGGCAACATGCCGCTGCCGAAGAAGGTGCTGCAAAAAGGCATCACGGACATGGTGCGCATTTCGGACGGCCGCATGAGCGGCACGGCCTATGGCTCGGTAGTGCTGCATGTATCGCCGGAAGCGGCCGCAGGCGGGCCGCTCGCGTTCGTGCAAACCGGCGACATGATCGAACTCGACGTCGACGCGCGCCGTCTGCATCTGGACGTCACCGACGAAGAACTCGCGCGCCGCCGCGCGGCCTGGCAGCCGCCTGTGCCGCCCACGCGCGGTTACTACAAGCTCTACGTCGAACACGTGCTGCAAGCGGACCAGGGCGCCGATCTCGACTTCCTGGTCGGATCGAGCGGCGCGCCGGTGCCGCGCGATTCGCACTGAACCACACCCGGCGGCAAATGATATCAATGACACCCGACACTCATTCTTCACCGAGCGGAATCTGGCCCGCTCTCTATGCCTACTTCGACGCCCGCAACCACTTGGATCGCGCAGCACTACGAACGCAGATCAATGCGACGATCTCGGCTGGCGCGCGGAGCATCGTCATACTCGGCCTCGCGACAGAAGTACAGCGGTTAACGCTTGATGAAAAGCATCAACTGATCGACTGGGCCAGCGAAGACATTGCATCACGCGTACCACTCGTGGTCACGATCACGGGCGACACCGTGGATGCGCAAGTCGCACTGGCCGATTACGCTGTCGCGCGTGGCGCTTCGTGGTTGATCCTCCAGCCCCCGTCGATTCGAGACAAGCCGGAATCGTTCTATTTCGAGTTCTTTGCTGCGGTAATGCAGCGCACAAGCGCCCCGGTAGGCATCCAGAACGCGCCGGAATACCTCGGCGTCGGCCTGTCGGCGGAATCGATCGTAGCGCTTGCGAGTCGATGTCCAAATTTCCGCCTACTTAAAGGCGAGGGACCTGCGACCACGATTCAGCGCACCATCGACCGACTGCGCGCGCTCGGTCATACGTTACCGGTCTTCAATGGCAGGGGCGGACAAGAACTCGTCGACAACCTGCGAGCCGGATGTGCCGGACTGATCGTGGCGCCAGACACATTCGACTGGCAGGTCGCAATACAACAGGCGTTCGCTAACGGGCTCGAACAGGATGCCGAAGTACTCTATGCCCAGACATTGCCGGCTATCGTCTTCGTGATGCAATCGCTCGACGCTCTCACGTGCTACGGCAAGCGGATCGCCGCGTGGCGAATGGGCTTCGAGGTGCAGCACGATCGCGGCGTCGCACCGACGGCGTTCGGGCTGGAATGTGCGAGACGCTTTGCAAGGCGGTTGGGTCCCTTGAGGTCTCAGACCAGCTTCAATGACATGTGACTGTCAAAAAATCGTGTCCGTGCGCGTCGACGCATGCGCTGCAACTGCCCAGATGGTCCGCTCTAGCAACACAGCAGGTGGCTGCGCGATTGGTTGAAATGGGCCGTGAAGCGACCAACTCGCTGACCGAGCCAGCCGAGCGCTTGCCGCCAGAACACGTTTCGCCTTTACCCGACGGCTCAGGCATTCAGAACACCGTATGGAGGCCTACGCGCACGAGCAACTGGTTGGGACCGCTTGACGCGTCGTTCGGGTCATTAAGCCCATTGATCAGCGCCTGTGCTCCGGCGTTGGTGCGCTGATAGACCGACATCAGGTACACGGAGGTGCGCTTCGATAGTCGGACCTGAACAATCTTCAAAGCCTTGCGGTGTGAGGCTTTGAGCCGCAAATACGGTTGTGGGAATTGCAGGAACCTGGCACATTAACGCGTGAATCCTGCATTTTTCGACGAGGTGCAGATGGGTCCGAAGACGCCTGTAGCGGAGGGAGATTTCTTCCGGCAACCGCTGCGCGAACAGATCAACCTGAAGCACCCGTTGATACGTTTGGCCGACCTGATCAGTTGGGAACGATTGGGCGCATCGATGAGCGAGAGCTTCGTATCACGCAAGGGTCGACCAGCGAGCTCGCCGCGCCTGATTGCGGGGCTGCTGTACTTGCAGCATGCGTTCGATCTGTCCGACGAAGAGGTCGTCTGGCAATGGGTGGAGAACCCGTACTGGCAGGTGTTCACGGGCGAAACGTACCTGCAGACGGAGCCTCCGATCGACCCGTCGAGCCTGACGCGATGGCGCAAGCGACTGGGCGAAGCCGGTGTCGAAGAGTTGCTTGCCGAGACGATCGAAGCGGCAAAACGTGCCGGCGTGATCAAGGCCTCAAGCGTGAAGCGGGTGATTGTAGACACGACGGTCATGGAGAAAGCGATCGCCCATCCAACCGATTCGCGCCTGCTCGAGCGGTGTCGCGAACATCTGGTGAAGGCCGCGGCGCGACACGGCCTGAAACTGAGGCAGAACTACAACCGGGAGGCGCCGCGTCTGGGGCTGCAGATTGGCCGCTACGCTCACGCGAAGCAGTACAAGCGCATGAGGAAAGCACTGCGCACGCTGCGTTCACGCGTTGGACGGGTGATGCGCGATGTGGAGCGGCAGGTCGCCCAGGTGGCAGACCCAGGCCGTGCTGCATTAATGGAGCTGATTGGCCGCACGAAGCGCATCCTGGCGCAGAAACCGAAAGACAAGAACAAGCTTTATGCGCTACACGCGCCTGAAGTCGAGTGTCTGGCCAAAGGCAAGGCCCGCAAGCCGTACGAGTTCGGCGTGAAGGTGTCGATCACGACGACCCACAAGGAAGGATTGGTGGTTGGCATGCGCTCGATGCCGGGCAATCCGTACGATGGTCATACGCTGGCTGAAGCGCTGGAACAGGCGGCAATCCTGTGCGACGCCACGCCGGAAGTTGCCATCGTCGACCGTGGCTACAAGGGTGTCTCGGTCGACGGCGTGAAGATCTACCACCCGGGCTTGCGGCGGGGCATCACACGTGGACTACGCGCAATGATCAGACGGCGAAGTGCAATCGAGCCAGCCATCGGCCACATGAAGACAGACGGGAAACTCGATCGAAACTGGCTCAAAGGTGCGCTGGGCGACGCGATGCACGCGGTACTGTGCGGCGCTGGCCATAACCTCCGGATGATCCTGAGGACGCTGCGGCTTTTTTGCGTCTTCGTTCTCGCTGCTTTGCTCAATCGCTGCATTGCCGCCGACGTGACGGCGTGACGCCGGCGCAACGAGAAACGAATTGTTCAGGGCCGACTCGATAGCGCATGATCAAGAATCGCAGAGATCTGATGCGCGTGATTGTTGTTCAGCACATCGTTACCCTTCATGTACATATAGGCTGCGCCCACGCTCCAGTCAGGGCGGAGGTAGTAGATCACGCCGCCGGAGGCCTCCGCCAAGATCCTCCACGCCGCGAAAGCCTAGCAACGTCGGGCGGTTGATGCCGTCGTCCGTGCGCAGATTGCCGTGGCCATTCTGGTTGCTGATATAGGTCAGACCGACGTCGAGCAAACCATAGATCGTCACGCTGCTTTGCGCATGCGCGGGCAATGCAGCGTTCCCAAGCATGGCCACTACGGCGTAGGACAGCTTAGTTTTCATCCGCGTCTCCGTTTTTTCACGGTTTCTTGTCCAAAGAACGGCGTTGCTTGCCGTATCTCTTTCCAGGCACGAACGACACTGATTAACTTACTGCATTTTCCAGTGAATCATCGGGTCAATATGGGGCAGATTGCTTAACGGTCGACGCGACGCGGCAGGAATGTCCGACTAAGGCTACGTTGCGGCGTTCGCAGCGTCTTTGTGTGATGCCACCGCGCTCCAGAGTGGCCGTTTGGTTTTTGCGGTACACGAAGTAGTAATCTTCGGTACGGAGTATGGAACAAGGGCAATGCCCCGCCCCTCCATGGCGGCTTGCATTGCCATGACGACATGTCCAAATGAAGCCCTCTTCGACGCCGAAGTATGGTCGATGCCGGCAGCGCCGAACCCGTCCGGCCACGCATCTTTGCGAATGAGGGTAATACGGTCAGCCAACGATATCACTTCAGGAGCCGGGCCAATGGGAAGCACCAACGCAGTTGTGGTGGCGGCAGTCGCCTTCGTGGGCAGTCACTTTCTCTTGTCCCATCCGTTGCGCGGCCGTTTGGTCCGCGCAATTGGCGAAGTGGGGTTCCTGGGTGTCTATTCGCTCGTTGCGTTCTTGACACTCGGCTGGCTGATCGTGGCCTACCGAAAGGCACCCGTGACGGCACCGCTCTGGCCGGTAGGAAACGGGCTCTGGGCCATTGCGACCGTGGTCATGCTGATCGCGTCGATCCTCCTGCTGGGCTCCTTGATCCGCAACCCGGCGCTTCCCACCGGAGGCCGGCCCGCCGCGTTCCCGGAAACGGCGCGCGGCGCGTTCGCGGTGACGCGCCACCCGATGATGTGGTCATTCGCACTTTGGGGGCTATGCCACATCGCGGTGTTCCCGGTGGCCAAGAACATCGTACTGGCAGCGGCTATTGTCCTCCTCGCACTCATCGGCGCCGCAATGCAGGACCGGAAGAAGGAGCAGCTCCAGCCCGATCTCTGGCCCGAATGGGAGTCGAAGACGAGCTACCTGCCGTTCGCGGCGATCATCGCTGGACGCGCGCAGCTGGGCGGGTTCGGCTTGCACGCGCTGTTGGGCGGCCTCGTCGTCTGGCTCGTAGCGAGTTGGGCTCATATGCCACTCGCCGGTTGGGCCGCGGGCATCTGGCGCTGGCTGTAGCCGCAGCCCGGGGCTCGTGCCTGCACGGCGCGTTTATCCAGAATGCATAAAACACAGCGCATCGCAAAGACCACTACCGCATGCTCAAGCTTAAGGTTTCACGACTACCGTCCCAAAGTATTCCCCGTTGATCACGCGCACCAAGGCGTGAGGCGCATAGTCGAGTCCCGCAATGATTTCGTGCGGAAAGCGAATACTGCCAGCCTTTAGCCACTCGGCGAACTGGCTGATCCACTCTGCATGCACCTGAGGATCATCGTCGGCGCTGTAACCGCGCAACGTAATCTTCTTCAGAAGAAGCTGAATGGAATCCAGCTCGACCGGCGCGGTTCGGCCCGGACCGCGGGTCGCCAATTGCCCCGACAGCGCGCCGAGAATCACGACGCGTGCACCAACGCGCGCGGTGGCGATGGCGGCCGCTAACTGTTCGCCTCCGACGTTGTCGATGAAGACGTCGATGCCCTCGGGTGCGGCCTCGAGGAGTTGCTCGGCGATCGGCGTGGCGCCGCGGAACACCGCCGCGTCATACCCCAGCTCGGACACGAGGCGGCCTGCCTTTTCTTTGGAGCTGGTGCTGCCGATAACGCGGTCCGCGCCGAGCAATCGCGCGATCTGTCCGGCCATTGAGCCGATCGCGCCCGCTGCACTGGAAATGAATACCGTGTCGCCAGCCCGGATCTGCACACCGCGCGTGAGGGCTGCATACGCCGTCCATCCATGCCCCAGATACGCGACAGGGTCAGGCAATCCAGGCTCTGCAGGCCGGCACTGTGCGATGGGCACCGTCGTGTATTCGCGCCAGCCCCGAAAGTGCAGGACCCAATCACCCGGAGCGAACCCACTGCCTGCGGGTGCGGTGACGATCTCGCCCAGCGCTTCCCCCGCAAGGGTCTCGCCCTCGCGCAAAGCCGGAAACGGCACGCCTTCCACATCTTCGGCCCCTTTGCTGATCATCATGCGCAGTGAGGCCGACACGAGGAAGTAACGATTGCGGACAAGCGCCTCGCCGTCCGCCGGTATCGGCAACGGCACCGAGACGATCTCGAAGTTGTCGGCGCTGGGCAGGCCATCGGGTCTGGTCTTTAAGCGAACTTCGCGGCAGGTGTCAGGTATTGCGGTCATCGGAGCGTCCTCGAGAGATGGGCGTGCTTCGTTGTCAAGCGCGCGAGATAATGTGAGCAATTGGCTCATATTCACTTGAGGACAACGATTTGGCTACTCGTATTCCCGCGCACGCTTCAACCATGCGCAAAGCCCCGCGGCAAGCGCGTTCGCGCGCCACGGTCGAGGCTATTCTCACGGCCGGCGCTCAGCTTTTGGGGCGCCGAGGCTGGGCGCGCTTCACGACCAACGAGGTCGCAGAGGCCGCCGGCGTGAGCATTGGGTCCCTATATCAGTACTTTCCAAACAAGGGCGTGTTGGTAGAGGCCATCACGACGCGTCACTTCGACGAAGTTCTCGCGGTACTCAGCGCGATCGACGACGAGACTATGCCTGTCGCACAGCGTGTCGAGCAACTGGTCCGCGGCATGATCGGAGTCCATAACATCAATCCGGCGCTCCATCGCGTGCTGCTTGAGGAGGCGCCCCACATTGAAGGTTTGAAGTCCGCTCACGAGACGTTCGAGACGGAGTATCTCCGGCGCTACACGGCGCTGGTCGCGTCGTCGGGGAACCGCCGTAGCCGCGAATCGGTTGTTGTGGCGGCACAGGTCCTGTCCGCTGCCGTTGCGGGCGTCATTCATGACGCCGCGCACAGGGGCACGTTAGGAACGCCAATCCTCAAGCGAGAGCTTGTGGGAATGATGACCGCTTATTTGCTCAACCGGTGCTAGCGCTGCCGTCCTCCGTCATGCGAACGAACACACGGACAAACAGTACCGGATATCTCTAGAGTTGAAGAATCGTCGGTCATTCCTGACTGGCGACGCTGCGCTGGCCATTCGGCGTAAGTTCAACCTAAGGAAAAAACAAATGAGAACGTCTCTTCATAAGGAAATATCGACCGATTGCGACGGTCACGGCACGCTTAGTCTGCACTCCAATAGTGCGCCTTTGGCGCTCAAACACACCATTCAACCCGAAGAAATACGGGACAATCTGCCTGCAAATCAAGGCGGTATTGGTTTTTTATTTCATGCTACGGATTGGGATACGCTCTCATTTTCATTTCACAATGTGAAACACAGAAACGCGTCATTCGAAGAGGAGCTTTGGCAAACAAAACCTTTCATTGCATCGCCTATTTATTCGGGATCCCAAGTCATAGGGGCCAATATTGCTTGTCCGGTTCCCCTTGAGTTGTGGCTCGGAAGCCCGCGTGGCATCAAGCGGTTTCGGGAGACCCAATTTTTCCCGGCCCTTGAACTGGCAAGGCAGGCCGGATTGAACATGGTGGCGATGGGCGCCTCTACGCCTTACGCCTGCAACTATGGCGCGCTCCCGCGTCATACCAAGCCACCTCATATCACAACGGGTCATGCGGCGACCGCCGCGATGCTGAAAGACTGGGCCACCCACTGCTGCAATGAACTTGACCTCGAATTCGGCAAGACGAAGCTCGCTCTATTTGGCGCAGCCGGACGGCTCGGCACGACGGTGGCTAAATACCTGCTCTACAAAGATGCGCCGAAAGAGCTTGTTCTGATCGATTTGCCGGACAAGGTGAACCTGCTCACGGAACAAGCCAGGGAACTGATGGCGGCGGATCTGATGAGACGTACCCGGGTGTCGGTGCACACCTTCAGTCCGGACACCCCACTGCCGAAGTTCGATGGTGCGATCCTGGCCAGCAGCACCAGTGTTCCCTACCTCACCGCTTCTGACCTCAAACGGGCACAGTTCTGGATCGACGACTCCCATCCCCGCGCGGCAAGCGTCGAGGCTGAACTCGCATCACGGGCTCATACGCTATATATTGAGTGTTTCGCGCGTGGCCCTGCCGGACTCAACACCGTGTTCCCTTTCAGACTGCCGAGCACCCGCGATTGCTATACCTGTTTCGCCGAAGGCTACGCAGCCTGGCAGGAAGGGATCGCTTCCGATTTCATCGTCGGCAGTCCGCCCGTGTGGTCCGTTTCATATACCCACGGTCTTCTGAAGAAGTACGGGTTTTCGGTGGGACCATTTCACGGTAAAAACGGTTCGACGATCGCCCTGGATGCCCAACTTCGTAGCAAGCATGAAATGATAGGGCCGTGAACGGCATGGGAGGCCAGATGGTGCTACCGCGCGAGAGCATGCGGGATTTGCTGGAACGAAGCCGGTTTGCAATTCGATGGGGGGGCGCCCTCGGCCTCCTGTGCCACCCCATCTACTACGTCGTCTGGACTTACGTCCTGCCACAGCCGTATGACAGTCTTTTCCTTCGATTGAGTGCGGCGGCCGTCTGCATTCCATTGATTTTTCAGGCGCGTTGGCCAAAGCGGTTTAACCGCTACCTACTGATCTATTGGCATTGCTGTCTGATCTACGTATTGCCGTTCGTCTGTACGTTTCTCGCGATCAGAAATTCATTCTCCACGATGTGGATGATGACCGAAGTCATGATGATCTTCATTCTGGCGCTGTGCATCGATAACCCGTTGTTACTGATGACCTGCATAGGCGTTGGCGTATTTTCCGGCGCGCTGGCTGCGGTGATCACCTCGCCTGTGGCGATCGTTTTAAGCCCGGCCAATCAGTCGGATCTCGCATTATTGCCGGTTGTCGTGTTGTGCAGTATGGCCTTCAGTCATGCAATCAGCAAAGGACGCATTTTTGTTGAAAAGAACCGGGCATTAAAGGCGCTCGCCGGTTCGATCGCCCATGAAATGCGTAATCCCCTCAGCCAACTGAAGCACGTTCTGGATCGCGTGGAAGAGGCGCTGCCCGCGACGGCAGAAGCCAACCGGGCGCCGGCGTTGTCGCACGACAGTGCGGCGGTGCTTTATCGTCATCTCGCCCACGGCCAATTATCCATTGAGCGAGGCCTCCGTATTATCGCGATGACGCTGGACGAGGTCAGTGCAAAACCCATCCGCTCAGATTACCTCACCTATCTGAGTGCGGCGGTTACCACCCGTAAAGCATTGGACGAGTATGGCTTCGGCGATAAAAAGGAGCGCAGTAAGGTCCGGCTCGTGATACTGGAAGATTTCACGTTCAAGGTCGACGAAACCGTCTATCTGTTCACCCTATTCAATCTGATCAAGAACGCGCTCCATCACATTGTCACGCATCCTTCAGCAACGCTGACACTCACGGTCGACCGGCAGTCGGTTATCGTTCGTGATACGGGCACCGGCATTTCACCCGAGATTCTGCCGCATCTGTTCGAGCCGTTCCGTACAGCAGGCGATTCGGGGGGGACGGGACTCGGGTTAGCCTACTGCCAGCGCGCGATGCGCGCATTCGGCGGCACCATTAGCTGCCGCTCGGAAGTTGGCAAATTCACCCAATTCACGCTGCAATTTCCAGGCGTTTCAGAACGCGAAGTCGCCGATCACGAGCGTACGATTTTTGAACGTGCCACGCCCATTTTCAACGGGAAGCACATCCTCCTCGTCGACGACGACGCCGGTCAGCGCGCGGCAACCCGTCGCGCGCTTTTGAAGGTGGGCGCACAGGTGAGCGATGCGGAAAACGGGCAGATCGCGTTGACCATGCTCCGACAGTCGTCTCTCTACGACCTCGTCTTGATGGACGTCAATATGCCGATTCTGGACGGCTACACGACCACCGAGAAAATCCGCGCCGATCGTGAATACCCGAACTGGAATGTGCTGATCGCCGCCTACACGGCCGAGCCCGGCAATGTGGTACGCGTCCTCGCCAGAAGAGCCGGCATGGACGAAATTATCAGAAAGTCCTCCAGCGTGGTGGAATTGATCACCTCGCTCCAGACGCTCTTCGAAAACGGCACTCGGCACCATCTGAGCCAGGGATTCGACGGGTTCGCCGGCAAATTGATCCTGGTGGCGGACGATGACACCTACAGCAGGCTGGTTACCAAAGCCTATCTGGAGCGATTCGGCGCGAACGTTGTCGAAGCCGAACATGGGCAGGCCGTGCTGGCTCAACTGCAGGAGGACGATACCGTCGATGCCATCGTCATCGATATGAATATGCCTGGAATGGGCGGCGTGGAAACAACCGCCTTAATTCGCGCCCGCAGCGACTCGTACGCCAACGTGCCGATCATTGCCTTGACCAGCCAAGCCGATATCGGCGCTGTGCAGGCATGCCTGGATGCGGGCATGAACGAGGTCATGGTAAAACCTGTTCTGGTCGGCTCTCTTTATGGCAGCCTTGCAAGACAGTTTTCCCAGCAACGTGGTGATTTGAATGCGCCAGCGAAGGAGGATCTAATACAACCGTCCGCTAAACCTATCGGCAAGCTTTCAACAATTGAGGAAGGCGGTCTGCTCGACGAGAAACACCTCGAAGAACTCGCGGCGCTTGATCTGTTGGATCAATCGTTCCTCAACGGCATTGAACAGATTCGCTCGCTCGTGGCACGACTCCCTATCAGCGCGGCAGCCCTTGACCTCGAATCGATGCACGGAGAATTGCACCTCCTCCTAGGCATCAGCGGCAATATCGGAGCAAAAGCGCTGCATCAGTTCGCGAGGCAGATTTATCCGCGGATAGTTGAAGGCCAATGGCCTTCGGAGCCCGACTGGCTTGCGCGAATTTGCACGCTGGGCACCCGTTCAGCCGACGCGCTGCAAACCTATTTCGCTTCGGACAAAGCAAGTCGCGATCATCGGGACGTTCTGAATGATTGATAGCCCACGAGCATCATGCGGGTTCGTCGATAAGACTCAAAGGGACATGGGAAAAGCGCCCTTCGCTCACGCCAGGTGCATGCCTGATCAATGAGAAAATTTCGATCTCATTTCCACACCATCTGACCGTCAGGCGCCGCCTTGTCGTGAGCGGTGTGCATTCGACTTCTTGAACTGGGAAAACCCATCGTTACGGTGGTGCCCGCGCCCAATGCGGACTCGATCCGGAGGCTCCCACCAAAAGATTGCATAATGCGATTGCAAAAGATCATGCCCATACCGTGCCCGCCAGCCCCAGCGTGAGTCGTAACGGGATCGAGCAATAGACGCGCTTTTATCTCCGGTGCAATCCCCGGCCCGTTGTCGCGAACACGGATCTCAGGTTCGGGGCCACCTGCTACTTCAAGGCGCAACGAAGGCGCGGTTGAGCCGTCGAGCGCACGCAAAGCGTTGGACAACAACGAAGAGAGTACGAGCGCCACGCAATTGGGCATTGCGCGCACAACAAAATCCCCCCGCACGTCGACCTGTATCCAATCGCGCTGCGAACCGGCAAACGGATAGGTATCGAGTAAGGTGGCGATCAATCGCGTCGCCTTGACCTCGCGAAGTCCACTGCCCGATGCTGATTGCTGGCCGCCACTTTTGTGCACCGTCGCCCAGAAAGACGAGATCAGCGTCAGGCAATACTGCGCGTTGTTAAGCATTGACGTTGCAGCGTGGCCAATTTCCCTTTGACGCTCCGGATCGTATTGCTCAGCAACGTCGGACTCGATGGTTTGCGCAAAAAGCGAGATCGCTGCCAATGGCGTATTGAGCTCGTGAGCGAGGAAAGCAAGCGTCTCATCCATCGCCAATAACTGCTGTTGACGCGTTTCACGCTCGGTATAGCGTGCGATCGCCAGTTTCAGGACCTCGCGCACCGATTCCGTCCGAAGCGGCTTTTCCAGGATACGGAATATGTCACCGGTGTTGACCGTCTGTAACAGCATGTCCTTATCGGCATAGGCGGTCACAAGTATGCGCACGATTTGCGGATACTCCTGCGCCACCTGGCGCAGCAGATCATCGCCATCGCGCCCCGGCATACGGAAATCAGTCACCAGTACGGCAATCTCCGCCCCGTACTCGCGCAACACCGCAATCGCCGCGTCTGCGCTATGAGCCACATGCACAAAGTAGTCCTCACGGATTGCGCGTGCGAAGTGGTTACGCGACATCTCGTCGTCATCGACGAAGAGAATGGAAAACGGCGGTTGCATCGTGTCAATCATCGTGTTCTCAGCAGGGCGCGGCAGGTCGAATGTGTTCCGTTACGGGCTGCGCATCAATCCGCGGATTCCTCTTATGCCAACTGGATCGGCTGTAAGGTCTTCTGCTATTACTGTGACAGAGCGCAGCCGCTCATAGCCGCGCTCGCGCTGAGTCACATGTCGAAGGAAGGTGAGTCCATTGGATTGGATCGGCAAAGCACGAATTTATTCTACCATCCAGGGTCCGTAAAACGCCGATGGTAGAACCCGAGGATGGCATCCATTCGCGCAGTAATTTTCGCAAGAATCAGGATGTTGCTGACGAGGCTCAAAGCCCGCGAAGCGAAGTGAAAAATCCAACGTGGACTCTGCCGAGCAACCGCTTCATTTCGCTCGGACTGTGCCCAGCATGCTGCGGCGTCAGTCTGCTTGTGTACGATCTCGGTACCTATGTCGAATGACCGCTCGCGCATGTCGGGTAATCTCACCGGTGCCGGTGGCACACGCTGGGGACGACGCGGGTTCTCGGAACGTCTCATCTACTCTGGAAATGCAAATGAACGACACATCCGCTTTTCGCCCGGCACTCGAGCACGCACTGAACCACTCGTTGGCGCATCTGGAAAGTCTGGCGCATAGCCCTGTTGCAGCCGGCGCGAGTCTGCAAACGTTGCGCGAGCGCCTGGTGAAGCCGCTCAACAGCGAGGGCATGCCCGCCGCGCAGGTGATCGATGAACTGGTCGACGACACGGCCGGCGGCATCATGGGGAGCGCCGGAGGCCGATTTTTTGGTTGGGTCATAGGCGGATCGTTGCCCGCGGCACTGGCAGCGGACTGGCTGACCAGTGCCTGGGATCAAAATGCAGCGTCGTACGCATGCGGCCCCGCCGTAGCGGTTATTGAGGAAGCGTGCGGAGACTGGCTAAAAGATCTGCTTGGTTTGCCGAATCACGCCAGCTTCGCGTTGACTAGCGGTTGTCAGATGGCGCACGTTACCGCGCTGGCGGCAGCGCGAAACGCATTGCTCGCGAGGCGAGGTTGGCAGGTTGAACGAGACGGCCTGTTCGGCGCACCGGCAATCCGCATCCTGAGCAGCGATCAATTTCACGGCAGCATCACGCGAGCGGCGCGCTTGCTGGGGATGGGAACAGGCGCGGTGACAGGACTGCCGGCCAATCGGGCGGGTCAACTGGACGCGGCACTGCTTGAACAGGCGCTGAAGAACGCCCCCGACACACCCACCATTGTCTTGCTGCAGGCGGGCGACCTCAACATTGGCGCGTATGACTGTTTCGCCGACTTGATTCCGCTCGCGCATCGCTACAACGCATGGGTCCATGTCGACGGTGCTTTCGGCCTGTGGGCCAACGTCAGCGCACGTTATCAACATCTGCTGTCCGGCGTCGAGCAGGCCGACTCGTGGGCAACCGATGGACACAAATGGCTGAACGTGCCGTATGACAGTGGTTTTGCCTTCGTCGCGCATCCTGAGGCGCATCGCAACGCGATGTCCTACGAGGCAAGCTACATCTCGCACAACGATCAGGTCCGCGAACAAAAGGACTGGAATCCGGATTGGTCGAGACGCGGGCGAGGTGTGGCGACCTATGCCGCGCTGCGACAACTGGGCCGTCAAGGCGTCGTCGCTTTGATCGATGGCTGTTGCGACGCAGCGCATAGCCTCGTGACGGGCATCGCCGCGCTTCCCGGCGCCGAGCTGGTGTGGGCGCCGCAAATCAATCAGGGCCTGGTTCGCTTTCTGGATCCCCGGCCGGAAGCCACCGAGAGCGACCACGACCGATGGACTGACGCTGTTACCAGTGCGGTCCTGGCGAGCGGCGAGGCGCTATTCAGCAACACGACATGGCGAGGGAAGCGTTGCATGCGAGTATCAGTATGCAACTGGCAAACCAATGAACAGGATGTGGCGCGTGCAGTTGCAGCCGTAGCACGGGTATTGCAAGAGCGGACCGCGTAACGGAAGGTCGGGTCCAGGCTAATACAGCTAATACGCGTAATAGCGAACGTTTCCGATGAGAAATGTCCTGCGACGCGCTGAGCGAACGAGCCGTTCACGCTCCAGCGCGCAAGGGTCCCACCTAGCCGTCCGCCCAGTACCGGTGAATCGCCGTGTGGCAGGTAGCGCCCTGTTCCGTCTCCGTCCCGGCGGCGCACGCACGACGAAGGGGTCATCCGCAGCGTCGCCAACAGTCCTGGTCTGGCCCAAATGTTATTATCGGAAACACGACCGCCTCCTAAGGCGCGCATTCAAGCTGTTGGACCCCATGGACACCCACCTCACCAAACCCGCCGATCCATCGACAACCGACCTCGGCCGCCGCGTCCGCGCCGCCCGCCAGGCGCAGGACTTGACGCTGGAAACCGCGAGCCGGCTCTGCGGCGTCTCCCGCTCGACCCTCTCCAAAGTCGAAAATGGCCTGATGTCCCCGACGTTCGACGTCCTTCAGAAGATCGTCCTCGGCCTGAAGATTGAAATCGGCGAGCTATTCGGCTCGACACCCAAAGTCAGCGCCAGCGGCCGCCGCGCGTTGACTCGCAAAAATGAAGGCCAGCGCCACGCCTATCGCGGTTATCAGATGGAGTTACTCGCCACGGATCTGGCGCACAAAGCGATGTTGCCGTTCCGCATCCGCATCTCGGCGCACACGCTCGACGCGTTCGACGACTGGGGCCGTCACGAAGGCGAAGAATTCCTGTACGTGATCAGCGGCAGCGTGTGTCTGTATTCCGAGTTGTACGCACCGACGCATCTGAACGCCGGCGACAGCCTTTACTTCGATAGCCGCACCGGTCACGCCGCGGTCTCCACCAGCGAAGAAGACGCGGAAGTGCTGTGGATGGCGACCAGCGCCGACATCCCGCAAGTACCGGCCACGGCAGAACCGGCGAAAAAATAGCAAACGCGCCTGAGTAAACTGCGCCCCAAAAGCATGGACAGGTCCTTCGGGGTGCAGTTCAGAACCGCGCTACAGCCCGTCTAAACGCCAAACGCGAAACCGAGGCGGATTGGCAACGCCATTGCCAACGACACAGCCACCACCACACCTTAGCGACGCGCCGCCAACGCCCGCTGCGCCAGTTGCGCAATATGCATCGCGTGTTGCCCGGTCCCATGTTCGATTTGCTCGCGGCAACTGAAGCCATTGGTCAGCACAATCGTTTCCGCATTCGCCGCTGCCGCGGCACGCACAGCCGGAAACAGCGTGTCCTCGCCGATCTTCTCCGAAAGCGCGTGATGCGCTTCGTTAAAACCGAACGACCCCGCCATCCCGCAACATCCTGTATCGAGCAATGTCCACTTCACCCCGAGCTTGTTCAGCAGCGCGGTATCGCCTTGCATACCGAACAGCGCCTTCTGGTGACAATGTCCGTGCACGATCACGTCCGCTGCAAACGTCGGCCAATCGAACGGCTGACGCGCGACGAAATCGGAGAACAGAAAAGTTTGTGCCGACAGCTTTTTCGCCAAAGCATGACCGGGAAATTGCTTGAGCAACTCATCCTTGAACACCGATAAGCAACCGGGCTCAAGACCGACCAACGGTACACCCGCAGCAATATCCTCCCCGAGATCATCGAGAATCGTGGTCAGCAACGCGCGCGCACGATCGAGCAAACCAAAGTCATACAGCGGACGTCCACAACACAAGCGGTTCTTCGGCAGCACGACGTGCCACCCCATTTGCGTCAGCACATCGGCAGCGGCCTGCGCGATCTCGGGCGTGAAGTGATCGTTGAAGGTATCGACCCACAGGATGACTTTCTTGACCTCACCATGCGCACGAGCGTCTCCCGCATCCTTAAGCGAGCGCCGCGCAATCTGCCGATACGTCTCTTCAGCAAACTTCGGCAACGTACGTGCCTGCGCCACCCCAGCGGCCCACTTCCCAACCGCAGCCAAACCCGGCGCCGACGTCATCCAATTCGTCAAACGAGGAAACCGCGCCGCCCACGGCGCCCACTCACCAATCCGCCCCATGAACAACGCCTGACGTGGCCGACGATTCGTCTCATAGTAATGCGAAAGAAATTCAGCCTTGTATGAAGCCATATCCGTATGCGTCGGGCAATCGGATTTGCAGCCCTTGCACGCGAGGCAGGTGTCGAGCGCCTCTTTCACTTCGCGGCTTTGCCAGCCATCGACGATCACGTCGCCTTGCAGCATTTCCCAGAACAGATGAGCGCGGCCACGCGTCGAGTACTTCTCTTCACGCGTCGCGCGATAGCTCGGACACATCGTGCCGCCTTCGAGCGAGCGGCACTTGCCCATGCCGATGCATCGTTCGATCTCGCGCTGAAAGCCGTCGCCTTCCTGGCTCGCGAAGGTGAGCTTCGTTTGCAGGGTCACCGGCTTGTAGGCCGGTCCCATGCGCAAGTTTTCGTCGGCGCGATACGCATGCACGACCTTGCCGGGATTCAAGCGATTGGCCGGATCCCAGATCGCCTTGAACTGCTCCATCGCCTGCATCAGTTCGGGGCCGTACATGATCGGCAGAAACTCCGCCTTGGCCTGACCGTCGCCGTGTTCACCCGAGAGCGAGCCACCGAATTCGACCACCAGTTCAGCTGCTTCGCGCAGAAACTTGCGCCACGTCGCGACACCTTCCGCGCTGCGCAGATCGAAGGTGATGCGCGCGTGCACGCAGCCATCGCCGAAATGGCCGTAGAGGCTCGTCTCGTAGCCATAACGATCCACCAAAGCCTGAAACGCGCGCAGATAATCGCCGAGACGCAACGGATCAACCGCCGCATCTTCCCAGCCGACTACCGGATCCGGCGTGCCCGTCTCCACCGACAACGCCACAGCCGACGCCCCCGTCTCGCGAATCGACCACACCTTCGCCTGCAACGCGCGATCCTCGACGAGCATCGCCGACACGTTCGGCCCTGCTTCGCCCGACGAAAAATACGCCGCAGCGGTTTGCGCCTCGCGCACGGCATCGTCTTGCGTATCCGCGCCGAATTCGAGCACGACCCACGCATCGCCTGCCGGCAGCAACGCGATCTCGTCCTTCTTCAAACCGCGTGCCTGCAAGCCGCGGATGATCGCGCGGTCGAGTCCTTCGATCGCGATCGGCCCGCAGCGCATAAAATGCGGCACGGCATCCGCGGCGGTATAGATATCCGTGAAACCGACCACGACGATCACGCGTTTCGCCGGGCTCTTCACGAGCCGCACTTTCGCCTGCAGGGTCACCGCGCATGTGCCCTCGGTGCCGACCAGCGCACGCGCAACGTTAAAGCCGTTTTCCGGCAACAGTTGATCGAGGTTGAAGCCCGACACGCGCCGCTTGATTCGTGGGAATTTCGCGCGGATCTGGTCGGCGTAGGTGTCGCGTAGCCGCTTGAGCGCGGCATAGATTTCGCCTTGGCGGCCGCCTGCGGTGATGATGCGCTCGAGTTCGTCGTCCGAAGTAGGACCGACCCAGAAGCGCGCGCCGTCGAAGGTCGCGATTTCCAGCGCCTCAACGTTTTCGACCGTCTTGCCGGCCATCACCGAATGCGCGCCGCACGAGTTGTTGGCGATCATGCCGCCGAGCGTGCAACGGCTGTGCGTCGCGGGATCGGGGGCGAACGTGAGCCCGTGCTCTTCCGCGGCGTCGCGCAAGGTATCGCAGACCACACCCGGTTCGACGAGCGCGACACCCGCTACAGGATCGATCGACACGACGCGGTTCACATACTTGCTCGCGTCGGCCACCAGCGCGACATTCACGCATTGGCCGTTCTGCGAGGTGCCGCCGCCGCGCGGAAGAAAGGGCACGTCATGGCGGCGGCAGGCAGCCAGCGTTTCCAGCAGATCGTCCACGTCCGCCGGCACCACCACGGCAAGCGGAACTTGCCGATAGTTCGACGCATCCGCGGCGTACAGTGCTTTCGAGCCTTGGTCGAAACGCACTTCGCCACGCACGTGGCGGCGAAGGTCGGCTTCGAGCGCCTGCATGACGGCCGCAGTCCCTTGAAAGGGCGTGGCAACACGTGGTTCTTTCAACGCGCCATTCAACGTGCCATAAGCCGCGTCGCTCAACGAAGCATTCACGCCCGCGCCCTGCTCTTCATCCAATGACGTTCCCACTGCAGCCCTCACGACTCATGTCCAACGCTTGCGCTACGGCCTGACCGGCGCATCACGCAGCCTGGCTCGCGGTCATCTTGAAGATGCCCTGTGCGTTGCCCGCGTCGAAACGCAGGTCCGTTTCCCAGCGGCGCGCGTCCTGATCGAAGGTCCGCTTGCGCGTGATGAACTCGTAGAACGAACCCGGCACGTCGCGCGTCACGATGCTGCCGTCAGCCGCGCGGAGTTCGCGCCGCACGATGTCCGCACGGTACGCGGTCTGAAACACGCGGCCCGAACGCGAACGCTCGACTTCCGGCTTCATCGGACGACCCTTCGCCTTTTCGTCATCGGAGAGCCTGAACACGTCCGCGACGCGGTCCGTGGCGTGATTGAAGGCGTTACCCTCGGTCGCGATCCACGCCATTTCCGCCGACTCCTTCAACAATACTTCGTAATCGGCTTCGCGTGGCGTCTCGTGCTGACGCGCGAACGCGCCGACGATCACCGGCAGCAACGCATGAGCCGCCTCGAGCGGCAGCACGCCTTCGCGTTCGAGCTCCCACAACTGGCCGGCGGCTTGCGGCGTCAGCGGATCGCGCGAGGCACCAATCACCTTCGTCACCGCCTGCTGAAATTCCGCCGAAAACCGCTCGGGATGCAATTCGCTGACGAAGAACTGCGCGATCTCGTCAGGGGCGTCCTCGTGCGCCCAGGCCCGGCCGGTCATGCCGAGACGGTCGAGCGGGTAGCGGCCATTGATGCTGAAGCCGAGCGGACGCAGGATGCGCGCGAAAGCCGCTTCGCCCGGCGGCAGCGCACCGCTCTCTGCCCAGCGCACCGTGCGCAATGCGCCGTGGTCGAAGTAGACGCTGCCGCCGGCGGCGATCGTCTCCTCGGTGTACTGGCGGCCATTCGCCGAGCGTGCCAGCAGGTCCTCGAACAGCGCCATATTCATTGCCTGGGCCAGTTCGGCGCGCGTAACGGTACCGTCTTCCCATTCGTTGAGGATCTGCGGATGGTTCAGGGTGGCGAACAGCCTCGCGGTTTTCTCGGCGCCGAGCAGTTTCAGCAGGAGTTGTTCGACATTCGCATTCTTGATGTTTCGCATATCGGTTCCGGGCGGGGTGCGGCGAGCACGCTTTCGTGTGTTTGAAGGTGGCCGGCCGGCTTGGCTACAGGGCGCAAGCGCGGCATCGTTGGATGCGAGATTATTCAAATCCACGGGCCATCCGTAAAGCGAGATAAAATCGCCACTTGATGCGTTTTTGGAATCAACGTGCGAAAGTTCAAGATCCCCAACATGGGCGCGCTGCTCGCTTTCGAAGCCGCCGCGCGGCACGAGAGCTTCACGCATGCGGCGCGCGAGCTCTTCCTCACCGAAAGCGCGGTGTCCCGGCAGATCAATACGCTGGAGAGCAATCTCGGCGTGCGGCTGTTCGTGCGTGTGAAGCAGCGCGTGGTGTTGACCAAGGCGGGCAAGGTCTATAGCGCGCAGGTGCGGCGCTCGCTGGAGCAACTGGACCGCGACACGCTGTCGATCATTGCGCATGGCAGCGGCGGCGGTTATCTGGAACTGGCCGTGCTGCCGACCTTCGCATCGCAATGGCTGATTCCGCGGCTGGCGGCGTTCAACACGCAGTATCCGGATGTGCGGGTCAACATGGGCGTGCGCACCGGCACCTTCCCTTTTGCCGATACGCATTTCGAAGCCGCGATTCACTACGGCAAACCGACGTGGCCGGGCACGTCGGCGGATTTTCTGTTCAGCGAGGAAGTCGTGCCGGTGTGTGCGGCGAGTCTGCTGACGCGGCCTGTGGAGACCGCGGCCGATCTGCTGGACTACCCCCTGCTGCATTCCACTACCCGGCCGGATGGCTGGGCGTCGTGGTTCGCCAATCTCGGTGTCGACGATAACCGGACGATGCAAGGGGTCCGCTACGAACTCCACACGATGTTGATCAGCGCCGCCGCAGCTGGTCTCGGCATCGCGCTAGTGCCGCGATTTTTCGTCGACGCACAACTCGAACAGCTCGGACTCGTGATGCCGCTCGACGCACCCGCGGTCGCCGACTCGGCTTACTACCTCGTCTATCCGACTGAGTTGAGTCACGGCAAGCCGCTCACGAGCTTTCGCGAGTGGCTGCTGGGGGAAGCGGCCGCGTACAGCGCGGTGAATCCTGAGCTGGCCAGCAATCCCGGTACCCATTGATTCAGAGGCAAGCAGTAAAAACCGCTAAGCGTTAAGCGCCGGTTTGCTCGCGTGCCTGCGCCAAGGCACTCAAATTACCTTCACCAAAGCCGTGATGCCCTTGCCGCTGCACGATCTCGAAGAAGATCTCGCCGGCACCGCGCCGCACAAAAGTCTGAAAGAACAGCAGCGGCACGCCGTCAGCGCCGATCTCGCCATCCACCAGAACATGGGTGCGCTTGAGCCGCTCGACATCGAGCCCATGACCCGGCAGGCGCGCATCGAGTTGCTCGTAATAGCGCGGCGGCGGCTCGACGAATTCGACGCCGTTCGCCAGCAGTTTCTCGACGCACGCAAAGATGTCGTCGGTGGCCAGCGCGATGTGTTGCACGCCTTCGCCCGGATGGTCCGGCAGATACTCATGCATCAGATTCGTGCGGCGCGTGCCTTCTTCATACAAAGGCACGCGGATCGCGCCGCAAGGCGACACCATCACGCGCGATTCCGCCGACACATGCCAGTTCGCATGCAACTCGTGAATCTCACGAAAGTTGAGCAGGTCGCGATAGAAGTCGAGCCACTCCTGCATCCGGCCTTCGCCGACCGTTTGCGTCAAATGATCGATCGCGACGAGGCCGGTGCCGGCGTGACTCAAATCGGCTTGCGCGGTATCGATCTCGATCGGCCGGAAGTCGATGTCGAAGATCGAGATGTCGCCGAGACCGCCGCGCTGGCCGCCACGGCCGCGCCAACGATCGACGAAATAGATGTGCGAATCGCCAATGCCCTGGATCGCTGGAATCTGCAGTTCACCCGCGCCGAGGCGTTCGCCTTCGAACGCCCATGCGCCGAGTTCGATCGCACGGTCGAAGGCGCGCTGCGCGTTGGCCACGCGAATGCCGATCGCGCAAATGCCCGCGCCGTATTCCTCGGCATAGCGCTCGGCAAACGAATCCGGCTCGGCGTTGATCAGGAAATGCATCTCGCCCTGGCGATACAGCGTGACGTCTTTGCTGATATGGCGCGCGATCGCCTTGAAGCCGAGTTTCGTGAAGGTCTCGCCGAGCGCCTTCGGTTCGCGCGAGGCAAACTCGACGAATTCGAGGCCGGCGGTGCCGAGCGGATTGTGCTCAGGTGCCGACACGGCGCGCAGCGCGACGTCTGGAGTGGGCAAGTCGCTGGGCATGGCAATCTCCTTGTACAGACCTTCGTATGCTGTTCTGAGGGGTCGTGATGCTTCTGCTGTTCGGTGCACGCCGTCAACCACCCATAGTGTGACATCGCCTGTGTGGTGTGCCGCAGCAATGCGGCCCGCGACGACTTTTGCACCGTGTTTGTACACCGGGTAGCAGGGCGTTCGCAACCTTCATTTTGTACTGGATGGTTCACGCGCGGTGAATCGAGTGGCAGCGTGCGTTTTCTGCGTCTCTCGCGGTGCCTGCACCGCTGCGCGGCATGCCTCAGATCTTGGGCGGGCTGCCGCGGCTGCGTTTCGACGCGCGTTTGGCCGCAGGCTTGCCCGTGGCTGCCGCCATACGCTGCTGCGCGACCTCGCGCACGGCATCGATGAACGCCCGACCCACTGGCGACGGCTGCGTGTCCGAGCGCCGAATCAGCCCTACAGGCTCGCCGGTGCCCGCGAACGGCGAGGGCAAGCGGACCAGCATCCCGTGCGCGAGTTCATATTCGACCGCGCTTAGCGGCACGAACCACACCGCGTCGTTCTCGAGCGTCAACGCGCGCCCCGTCGACACCGACAGCACTTCGACAAACCCCGACAACGGCGGCACGCCCCACGCGCTCAGCAGGCTCTCAGCCGATTGCCGGATCAGCGTGCCGAACGGCGGCAGCACCACCAGAAAATCCTCCAGCGAGGTGGCCGGCAAGCCGGCCCCCAACGCCAACGGATGCCCGGTGCGGACCACGGCAATCAACGGCTCGCTGAAAAGCTGCTCGAAACTGAGCCCGACCATCCTTTCCGGGTCCGCCAGACGCCCGATCGCGAATTCGATCGTGCCCGCCTTCAGGCGCTCGAGCAATTCGGGGTTGGCGCCGGTGGCCAGGCGCACGATCACGCGCGGCCAAAGCGCGGCGAACAGCTTCAGCACCGGTGGCACCAGCGCGGCAGCGACGGTCGGCAGAATGCCGATTTCCAGCGTGGCCGCGGCGGCGCCTTCCGCGCGCGCCAGCAAATCGACGCCCTGCCGCAATGCACTGACGCAGGCGCTCGCATGCGGCATGAACAGTTGCCCCTCGCGGGTCGGCACGGCGCCGTGGCGGCCGCGCTCGAACAGCTTCACACCGAGAATCGCTTCCAGTTCAGCGACCGTCTTGGAGACCGCGGGCTGCGTAATGGACAGGCTTTCGGCGGCCCGCTGCACGCTGCCGAACTGCGCGACGGCCAGAAAGCACTGGAGATGACGGAATTTGACGCGGCTGTCCGCGAGGCTGCGTTGCATAACGGGAGGTTATACGAAAAGGGCGAAAACGTCATTTTGCATAACCGTCCAGGTTAGATACAGTCGCTCCATACGCTGTATCCCACAATTCCTCGAAGGAGACACTGATGGACGAGTCCTTTCTCACCGCGCGCGACTTCGCGTCCCATCCTGCCTACATCTATCCCGGCTACGGTTCATCGGTCAAACGCGGCCCGACGCGTCCGCTGATTCCGTTGAAGGAAAAGCTGCGTGACCAGCGCGTGCCGGTCTACGGCACGGAAGACCTCGGCGCGCTCGATCACGATCTGACGCGCAATGCGGTGCGCAATGGCGAGCCGCTCGGCGAACGCATCATCGTGACGGGCCGTGTACTCGACGAAGGCGGTCGTCCGGTGCGCAATACGCTGGTAGAGATCTGGCAAGCCAATGCAGCCGGCCGCTATGTGCACAAGAACGATCAGCACGACGCGCCGCTCGACCCGAACTTCCTCGGCGCAGGCCGTTGCCTGACCGACAACGAAGGCCGCTATCGCTTTCTGACGATCAAACCGGGCGCTTACCCCTGGGGCAATCACCCGAACGCGTGGCGTCCGAACCATATTCACTTCTCGCTGTTCGGCGACCATTTCGGCTCGCGCCTCGTCACGCAGATGTACTTCCCTGGCGACCCGCTGCTGGCGTTCGACCCGATTTTCCAGGGCACGCCTGAGCACGCACGCGAGCGCCTAGTTGCGGGCTTCTCGCTCGACACGACGCAGGAGGCCTATGCGCTCGGCTACGACTTCGACATCGTGCTGCGCGGCCGCAACGAAACCCCGATGGAGCGCTAAGCCATGACGACTCTCAAGCAAACGCCTTCGCAAACGGTTGGACCGTACTTCGCCTACGGTCTGTGCCCGCAGCAATATGATTTCGACTTCAAAAGCCTGTTTACGCCGGTTCTGGCCGACCGTGAAGCAGCCGGCGAGCACATCACGATCGTCGGCCAGGTCTTCGACGGCGACGGCAAGGTGATCGGCGATGCGATGCTGGAAATGTCGCAAGTGGACGCGCAAGGCCACTACCCGGAATCGCGCGAGGAAATCCAGAAGACGGGGTTCCATGGCTTCGCCCGCGTCGGTACAGGGACGGATCCGCACCAGCGGTTTGTCGTTGAAACGGTGAAACCCGGCCGCGCAAGCCCGGACGAAGCGCCGCATGTGAACGTGATCGTGACAATGCGCGGCATGCTGCTGCACACCTTCACGCGCATCTATTTCGAGGACGAAGCCGAGGCTAATGAACGGGATGCCGTGCTGGCTGCGGTTCCTGCGGACCGGCGTGGCACATTGATCGCGCGTCGCGAGCCGAATACGGCCAATGTGTACCGGTTCGATATCTATATGCAGGGCGAAAAGGAAACCGTGTTTTTCGACCTGTAACACGGATTTTCTATACTTTCATATAGCTTTCACATACACTGGAGATGATCTGTCTAGCGACTAGATCGCGAAACTCCGAGTAGTTAAGCCCGCCCTGCGCGGGCTTTTTTTTGGTTTTTTCGCCTGGGCGGCTATCAGTTTGGATACCGAATCAATGGATCAGCAGAGGAAACCGAGGCTACGCTTAACAGCGGAAGTGATCGATATTCTGTCCGGCGTAGATTGCACGCGCGAGCCAATCAGGTTTATCGCCATGACCGTCCCACGTATTGCCGAAGGCGTCGCGATAGATCACGGCCCGGGTCGCGGCTTTGTCGGCTTCGATCGCATCGGCGAGCGCTTCCATCGTAATGCCGTATTCATCCATGCGTCGGCGGATCCACACGATCAGGCGCTCACGCGCATTCCCGTCGAGGTCGAACAGCCGTTGTTCTTCTCGCTCTTTCATAACGTACCAAGTTCGCGGCTGATCATGCTCGCGTTGGAAAAACAAAGGCTTCGCTAAACAACGCGAAGCCTATGCATGAATCAGATAGGTTGAGTGCAAATCGAACTCACAATGCCGCTCCTAATGCGTGACAACTCGCATCTGGAAACCATGCCCAATAAATCTTGGATTTCGGGGAATTCGGCGGCAAACGGCTCGGGTCTCGCCCTTGATCGGCCCCGGTGCTCCGAGGCTGCTTCAGCGTATGGAAGGCAATTCTAGCATCCAATTTCCGCTGCTTGCATCAACTGATTGTTGGCCTGCGGCGATGGGCTTTTCTTTGTGGTTCTGTTTGCGTTCGGCACTGCCCTATTCATTTCTTGCTGATGTTATTAACGCTGACCAGAAGCAAAACCTCGCTGCCGCATGCTATGTTTCACTGATCTGAATTGCCCCCTCAGGAGACACAACAATGCCCGCCTCGACAGCCATCGTCACAATCCTGGCCGCACTGCTGCTCGGTGCAATGAGCCCAGGGCCGAGTTTCGTCATCGTTGCCCGCAATGCCATCGGACTCTCGCGCGGCGATGGTCTCGCAACGGCGGCCGGCATGGGCATCGGCGGTGTGTTCTTCAGCGGTATCGCCTTGCTCGGTCTGTACACCTTGCTGGCGACAGTAGAGTGGCTATACGTGGGCTTGAAGGTGGCCGGTGGCCTTTATCTGATCTACCTGGCGTCGAAGATCTGGCGCGGTGCGGCCAAACCGCTCGCGTTCGATGCCACGCAAGCCGCGACCACCAATGTGCGCAAATCCTTCTGGATCGGCTTGAGTACACAACTCAGCAATCCGAAAACAGCGGTCTATTACGGTAGTATCTTCGCGGCCTTGCTTCCGCAACATCCGCCGCTGTGGTGTTACTTTGCCTTGCCCCCTGCGATCTTCGGCATTGAAGCCGGTTGGTATACCGTCGTCGCGTTGTGCTTTTCGAGCAAACGGCCGCGCGAAATCTATCTGCAGTGGAAGGCCTGGATCGATCGCGTCGCCGCAAGCGCCGTTGCCGCGCTTGGCTTGCGCCTGATCCTGACGGCACATAAAGTGGGCATCTGAAACAGAAACCCGGCGTGACCAGCTTGCCATGCCACGCGGCACGGCAAGCTGGTCACGAGGGCCACATCGCCACGCGCCCGGCATACACGAACCGGCTGCATAACAAAACAGTTACAAGATAAGTGTTGACGCTGACATGCCCGGCGGTTATTGTGGCATCCGAAGTTCAAGAAGTTCGATTGCTGTTCATCAATGTCTCGCTCCTCAGCGGTATTCGTTGTCCTCTCCCTCCTTGACCCTTCACGCGCTCCTCAACAGAGCAAATTTTTCTATTTTTTCCTCAAGGATTCTTCATGGATACCGGTACCGTTAAGTGGTTCAACGACAGCAAAGGCTTTGGCTTCATCACCCCGGACAAGGGCGGCGACGACCTGTTCGCGCACTTCTCCGAAATCAGCGGCGACGGCTTCAAGACGCTGGCTGAAAATCAGAAGGTGAGCTTCGAAACGAAGCAAGGCCCGAAGGGTCTGCAAGCGGCTAACATCAAGCCGATGTAAGTTTGAAGGGCTCGGTGTCCGGCAACGGACATCGGGCTGCAGCGACATCCTCGCGGAGCTTTGTCTCCCACAGTTGGCGCGATCGCTTTTAGCTGCATGTGTTGTTAAGCAGCAAGCCCTAAGCGCCAAACGCCTCGTTGCACCTCATTCTCCCCTCTGGCTTTAACGCCCTTTTTAGCTTTCCGACTGCGTTTGGATTCGGCTCGCAATGGCTTGAATCAGCTCGTCCGCGTGACCCGTACAACGGCTCGCACGGCAGGCGCGCACTCGAACATTATTAAAATATAAAATGCAAAACAAACATATTCATCATTACAACGGCTATGCCGTCAAACCCTCGGCGCATCGTTTGCCCGACGGTAGCTTCTCATCCAACCTGCTGCTCGAACGCGCTGACAGCGCGCGTACCGAAGGGCGCTACCAGTTCTATTCGCTCGACTACTTCCCGAACGAAGAACAGGCACTGCAGCACTCGGCACGCTGGGCACGCCGCTGGGTCGACACGCGCGGTTAAGCGCGAGTCAAACCGGATGCGCGCGGAACCCCGCGCCTGCATCGTCAGCACCCCATAGCGCGCCATCAGGCGCGCTAGACCATCGCGCGCGATCTATTCGGTTTCTTCCGCCTTGATCCGCGCGCGCAATTCGAACTTCTGAATTTTCCCCGTCGACGTCTTCGGCAATTCGCCGAAGCGCACCGCCTTGGGCAACTTGTATCCCGCAAGAAACAGCCGGCAGTGCGCGATGATCTCTTCTGCGCTCACCTGAGCGCCCTCCTTGAGTTCGACGAAGGCGCACGGTACCTCGCCCCACTTCGGATCGGCCATCGCCACCACGGCGGCAACCGAGACCGCAGGGTGACGGTACAGCGTGTCTTCGACCTCGATGCTCGAAATGTTCTCGCCGCCTGAAATGATGATGTCCTTGCTGCGATCGCGGATACGGATATAGCCATCAGGCATTCGCACGCCGAGATCACCTGTATGGAACCAGCCGCCGCTGAAGGTCGCTTCCGTGGCACGTTCGTTCTTCAAATACCCCTTCATGCAGATATTGCCGCGGAACATGATCTCGCCGAGCGCTTCGCCGTCGTCAGGCACGGGCGCGAGCGTGTCCGGGTCGAGCACCGTTACGGCCGCCTGCAGGTGGTAGCGCACACCTTGCCGCGCGTTCATTTCGGCACGCGCATTGTCGTCGAGCGTGTCCCACTCCTCCTGTTTCGCACAGACGGCGGCCGGCCCGTAAGTTTCGGTGAGTCCGTACACGTGCGTCAGATCGAAGCCGATCGCCTTCATCTTGGCGATCACTGCCGGCGCGGGCGCCGCACCCGCCACCATCGTCGACACCCGATGTGCGATGCCCTCGCGCCACTCGGCGGGCGCATTCGCGAGTGCGCTTTGCACGATCGGCGCGCCGCAATAATGCGTGATGCCTTCGCGGCGAATCAGGTCGAACACCGTCTTCGCGTCGAATTTGCGTAGACAGACGTTGACGCCGGCACGCGCGGCGACGGTCCATGGGAAACACCAGCCGTTGCAGTGGAAGAGCGGCAAGGTCCATAGGTAGACCGCATGCTTGGGCATATCCCATTCGAGGATATTGCTGAGCGCATTCAGATAAGCACCGCGATGGTGATAGACCACGCCCTTTGGATCGCCGGTCGTGCCCGAGGTGTAGTTCAGCGCAATAGCATCCCACTCGTCGGCGGGCAGGGTCCAGGCGAACTCGGGGTCGCCGGTTTGCAGGAACGCTTCGTAGTCGGTTGCGCGGATGAACTTGTCGGCGTCGGCGGGCATCGCGTCGGCCACGCTGATCACGCGCAACTCGGGGAATTCCAGCGCCGCGCGGTGAGCCAATTCGCTGTACTCCGTGTCGACGATCAACGCCTTCGCCTCGCCGTGACGCAACATGAACAACAGCGACGACACGTCGAGCCGCGTATTCAACGTATTGAGCACGGCCCCGGCCATCGGCACGCCGAAATGCGCTTCTATCATCGGAGGAATATTCGGCAGCAAAGCGGCAACCGTATCGCCGCGTTCGATACCGGCCTGCCGCAACGCGCTGGCGAGGCGCCGCGCGCGCTCGTAGGTTTCGCGCCAGTTACGGCGAATCTCCCCATGGACGACCGCCAGCCGCTCACCGTAGACTTCCGCTGCGCGTACGATGAAATCGATGGGTGTCAGCGGGACATAATTGGCCTCGCGCCGCTGGAGGCCTTCTTCGAACATGTGCTTCATCGTGTTGTCTCCTGAGGCGCTGGCCGCGCCGTCGCTTTTTCTGATGGATGAGCTAGCCTAGCAACTGTCATGGTGAACTGTCTGTCATTCAAATGACAGAGTGGCGCGCCCTGGCCCCCTCAACCGACTTCACCCGCCTACGCTTCGCTGGCCGCTTATGGATGACACACCGTTTACCGCCTTGGCAGACGCCCGCTCGCACCGGCCTGAACGGATCCCGCGCGCCGATCTGCCACGGCTATTCGCCACCTGCGCGTGGTTCAGGGCGCTCGCCGCGGAACATCAGGCCATGGTCCTTGCCAGCGCGTACGCGGAGCATCTGGAGGCGGGCGCATGGATCGCGCGCCGCCAGGAGCCGTCGGACTACTGGATCGGCGTCCATTCCGGGCTCATCAAACTCGCCATCTACAACGCCTCAGGACGCAGTTGCACGCTCTCCGGCGTGCCGCCCGGCGGCTGGTTCGGCGAAGGCAGCGTGATCAAGCGCGAATTGCGCAAATACGACGTGGCCACCATTCAGCCTTCGCTCGTGATGTTCGTGCCGTCGGCAACGTTTCATGCGCTGCTCGACTCGAGCCTGCCGTTCACCGGTTTTGTGATCCGGCAGTTGAACAACCGCATGGGCGAATTCATCGCGTCGATCCAGAATAGCCGGCTGCTGGACGTCGACGCGCGCGTCGCCCAGTCGCTCGCGCAACTGTTCAATCCCGACCTCTATCCTGACACTGGGCGGACGCTGGCCATTTCGCAGGAGGAAGTCGGGCTGCTGGCAGGCGTGTCGCGGCAACGGATCAACCAGGCACTGCAAAACCTCGAAAAGCTGCAGATTTTGCGCCTCTCGTACAACCAGATCGACGTGCTGGACCTCGAACGCCTGTGCGCGTTTGGTCAGGAGCAGATCTAGGGCCGGCGCGTGCGCTCATACAGCCGATTAACGCAGCTCAAAAAAATGCTGTCATCCGGTTACCGGGTGACAGCATTTTTGTTTGCCCTGCCAATACAGTTCTGAGCCTGCTACACCGTGCGCGCGTCGCTCCTGCGAGAGAGAGGCCGCGCCAACATGGCATCGGTGTCGAATAACGCAAAAGCGATGTTGGCCAGCACACCTGAATTCTTCCAGCGCAGATAGTAGCGATGCGCAGTCTGATAAGGCGCATACCGGTCAGGCATCGCGTGCCACGGTTTGCCCGTGTGCAGTACCCACAGCACGCTGTTCACCACGCAACGAATGTCGATGCTGGGACGGCCGCGCCGAGGTCCATGGTCTTTCATTTCAGGCAGGAGCGGCACGATGCGATGCCATTGCTCGTCGGTGAGATCCTGAATGGCCGGCGAGCGAGCCAGCGAGTGTGACGGGGGAGTATCCATGCAGTAAGAACGCGCACCTGCAGCGCACGTGTGAGCGTCGCCGCGAAAAATAGTGTCTATCAATCAAGCGTTTCAGACTACCTCAAGCGCACCTTCACGAAAGTCAATTATTGTTAGACGCGTGTGCGCGATCGTAGGTGTACGGTACGGTCGACTTCGACGACGTATCGGGAACAGCCTCGGTCGTGTTGCCGGGCAAGAACAATCAGACCGGCGTTGCACTCGGTCTGCGTACGATTTTCCAGGTACCGCACGGTACGGCAAGGCACGTGACGCCCGGCATTCACGCCGGGCGTCGGCCACGCAAGTGGCGCGCTCATAAAAAAAGGTGCCGCGAACGGCACCTTTTCTACAACAACTACAACCAGCTTCTGCTGAAGCTTAGAAGCGGTGACGCAGACCGACCGTAGCAGCCGTCTGGTTCTTCGACGACGACGGCAGTTGCGTGTTGTCGCCGCTGTAGATCGAAGCGACACCGCTGTCGCCCATTGCGTGTTGGTACACGGCTTGAGCGTAGACGTCCGTACGACGCGACAGCGAGTAGTCAGCTTGCAGGCCGATCTGGTGGTAGCGCACCGACGCCGAACCGCCGTCTGCCGTAACGCCGTAGCCCTTGCCGTCCGTGAACGTGTAAGCAACGCCCAGGCCCAGAGCCGGGGTCAGGTTGTACTTGCCGTTGACTTCGTAGTTGTTAGCGCGCAGCGATTGTTGCGTGCCAACGACGTTGTCGATACGCGACTGCGTCCATGCAGCACCGACGGTTGCCGGGCCGAACGAGTACGAAGCAGCTGCGCCGAATTCACGCTGACGGAAGTTGCCGGCCAGACCCAGGATCGAACCGTCCGAAGCACCGCCGTTGCTTGCCGTGCCTGCTGCGTTCGTTGCGCCCGGGTTGTTCTGCTGTGCGTAAGCAGCGCCCAAACGCAGGCCTTGGTACTGGTATGCAGCACCAACGCTGTATTCGCGGTTGTTTGCGAATGCACCAGCCTGGTTCGAGAAGCCGTACGTGCCGCCGAACGTGAAGCCTGCGTAGTTAGCGCTCGAGTACTTGATCGAGTTGTTGACTGCGTAGCCGCCGTTCGTGCTCAGGTTGTCGTTGTTGAACGGGTGAGCGAAGTACGTACCGCCCCAGCTGCCCGTTGCGGTCAGCGGTGCCAGGTAGTCTTGTGCTGCGTCGTATTGACGACCCAGCGTGACCGTACCGTATTGCGCGCTCGACAGACCGACAAACGCTTGACGGTTGAACATGCCGTTGTTGTTAGCGAACTTGCCGTTGTTGATGTTGAAGCCGCTTTCCAACGTGAAGATTGCCTTCAGACCGCCGCCCAGATCTTCCGAACCACGCAGACCGAACATGCTTTGGTTGATGCCGCCGCTACCTGCTGCCCACTTTGCGTTGCCGTGGCCGACGCCGTTGGCCGGAGCGACGTTGCTGGTGTACGTCAGGCCTGCGTCCAGCAGACCGTACAGGGTCACGCTGCTTTGTGCGTGAGCGACAGATGCGAACGATGCGGCAACCGCAACAACGATGAGACTCTTTTTCATGCGTGGGACTCCAGTTCGATAAATTTACGCGGGGAGCGGGACCTGCCTCAGCAGCGCAACCAGCGCTCGCTGCCGCCCTGTTGGCCGAACCGTTTCGGATCAGCCGGGCACCCTTTGAACGAAGCGTGAGTGTAGGGGGAGACCCTAGTAGCAACGCCCGCAGTTTACGCAACAGGATTTTTCAGAATCCGCAACAATCGGATCGAGAGAGGCATTAAGTCTTTATTTTTCAACCATTTATCGCAAAATTGGGGCCGCGACACGCTTGCTCTGGACAGAAGTTATTTGCAACATCTCAATATTAAAGTTGTGTGTATGCAACAGCATTTAATATGCGTGACGTAATCGGGTCGGAACGATAAAAAGATGAGCGATATCTGATTGCCTGGAAATCGGGCAAATGCAGATGAGGAATGCGGCGCGGAGTAAATTTATTTCAGAAAACCGGGAACTTAATTCTATCAATGAGGTCGTTTGATTTGCGCTAGTTATTCAACATAGCGCGACATATAGGTTATGCGCTGTTTGATCGATTAACAGGCGGCGGATTAACAAACCGGGTTGAATCCCGACTTGCCCTCCCTGTAGCTGCCGCTGCACCGCCTTGTGCGGACAGGCGCCAATGAAAAGCGTCGTGCGGCGATCATATGTAGTCAGGCTCGGGCGGCTATGCACGCAACGCGCTAGCACTTCAAAATGGGCGTCGCCGAATCAGTGAAGCCTTCAGCACGGGCATTGCCCGGGGGTGAATTGCGGCGCCGGCCGCCGCGTGACAAGAAACCCGTGCTGAAGGCGGATGGCATACATTGAACAGCCTTCCGTATTTAATTAACGGTGCAGCAGTCAGCTTTTTTACGCGGAGTTTCCCTACTTTCCGGCGGCGCGCCCTTGTGGCCGCGTCGCGACGGGTCGCGGTCGCCTTCTCAGCCCCCTGGGACGACCGCTCTCCAGGCGGAGACAATAGGCCTAATATAGCGGCACTTGTTCAGGCTGAATTGACAAACACCCTATGGATTTGAATCTGATCGGCCTGTTCGTCGAGATTGTGGAATCGCGCAGCCTCAGCGCCGCGGCGCGCAAGCTCGGCATGACGCGCTCAAACATCAGCCAGCGGCTGAAGCTGTTGGAACGCGAAACCGGCGCGCAACTGCTACGTCGCTCGACGCGAAATCTCGAACTGACGCAAGCCGGACACACGCTGTACGACTGCGGCCAGCGGATGCTTGAGGATCTGGGTACGGCGCGCGCATCGATCGACAGCCTTGGGCAGACACTGCGCGGCCGGGTGCGGATCAGCGTGCCAACCGGCTTCGGCCGGATGTTCATCGGCGCGAAGCTGCTTGAATTCGCGCGTACGCATCCGGGGATCACACTGAATGTCACGTTCAACAACCGGATCGAGGACCTGATCGCTGCGGAAGTCGACGTGGCGGTAAGAATCACGTCGACGCCGCCACTGGACTACGTGGCGCGCAACATCTGCTCGATCGACTGGAACCTGTATGCATCGGCCGGCTATGTGGAAAAGCATGGTCCGATCGAGTGTCCTGCCGACCTCGAGCGGCAGACGCTGGTCGCTTCGCCCTACCCTGGCCGGCGCGTGACGATGACGCTCACGCACCGGGAGAACGAAGCCGATGTCCACACGATCACGATGCAGCCCGCGTTGCAGTCGTCCGACTACCCATTCCTGGCTGAGGCTGTGTGCCAGGGCATGGGTATCGGGCTGTTGCCGGTCTACGTGCCGCATGCGCCGATGAACCGCGGACTGCTGCCGATCCTGCCGCAATACCGTGTCGCCGGTCAGCAGAACACCCTGTATATCGTCACCCTGCCCAATCGCTATCCATCGCCATCGACGCAGGCCCTGATCGACTACCTGCGCGACGAAATCCTTTCGCTCGCGCAGACATGGGTCTGAAGGACGGCGGGCGGTCGGCCTCCGCGCTCGACGTCAAGCTGTAATTAACAGTCCGTCAACTTTCAGTGGAATTGTCAATACGATTTGGTCATCCCACAATGGGCCCATACGAAAAGCCTATACACGGAGACTGGGACAATGAACCCTAATTGTCTGACGACATCGCCACGCGCGAACGGCGCGGCCAGATTCTCATCGTGACCCTCAAGCACCCAGCCACGCATTCAACGTAGAAGCGGCGTCCTCGTCACGAACCCCTGTCAATCTGGATGTGCCATGTCGAACCTGACTTCCTCGCTGCCGCTAGCCGGCGTTCGCGTCCTCGATCTCTCCCGCGTGCTGGCTGGACCGTGGTGCGGCATGGTGCTGGGCGATCTCGGCGCCGAAGTCATCAAGGTCGAGCACCCGAAGCGCGGCGACGACACCCGCGATTGGGGCTTGCGCGTCGGCTCGACCGAGACGGCCTATTTCAACAGCGTCAACCGCAACAAACGTTCGGTGAGTCTCGACCTGCAAACCGCCGAGGGCCAGCAGATCGCGCGGGAACTGGCGCAGAAGTGTGACGTCGTGATCCAGAACTTCAAGTTCGGTGGCGCGGAAAAGCTGGGCCTCGGATACGAGCAACTGAAGCAGGACCATGAGGACCTGATCTACTGCTCGATCTCCGGCTATGACCGCACGGGACCGGAAGCCGCGCGTCCCGGCTACGATCTCGTGGTTCAAGGCGAGGCTGGGCTGATGGCGCTCAACGGCGAAGCCGAACAGCCGCCGCTGAAATTCGGTGTTGCCGCTGTCGACCTGTTCACCGGGATGTATTCAGCCCAGGCGGTGCTCGCGGCGCTTTTCGAGCGACAGCAGACCGGCAAGGGACGCCACATCGAAATGGCGCTGTTCGATTGCGGCCTGATGATCACGTCGTATTACGGGCTGGAAGCGCTGCTCATGGGCGAAGACCCGCCGCGCTACGGCAACGCGCATCCTTCGATCGTGCCCTACGGCGTATTCGATGCGGCCGATGGACCGCTCGTGATCACAGTCGGCAACAACAGCCAGTTCGCGCGCTTCTGTCGCGAGGTGATCGAACGCCCGGATCTCGCCGAAGACGACCGGTTCAAAACGAACATCAACCGTGCCGCGAACCGCGAGGTTCTCGTGCCCGAACTCAACCGGGAGATCGGTCGAAGAGAACGCCAGGTACTGCTGCAACGCCTGACTCAGGCCGGCATTCCATGCGGCGAAGTGCTCGGTCTTCACGAGGCGCTCACCTCGAAGCGCGCGACGGACGCCGGGCTCGTGACCACGCAGCCGCATCCGGAAGCCGGCAGCACACCTGTCCTCGCTCCGCCCTATCGCTTCGACGGTACGCGCTTGCCGGTCCGAAGCGCGCCGCCGCAACTCGGGGAAGGCACGAAGGATGTTCTGCAGTCGCTGCTCGGCCTGTCGGACGAACGATTGTCACGGTTGAAGGCAGACGGCGTCGTTTAACGTCGCAATGCGCCTCAGTGCAACGGCACCGTTCCATGGTGCCGCTTTTCGAACGGCTGCTCGCAATCAGCCGCCCCTCTCCCCCGCCTCACGCCACACCCGACCACAACAACAAGCGCTGCCCGAAGGCAGCCGGTAAAGCAGTTTCATCGAGCCTGCCGGGCTCATTCGATTCACCACCATAACGAAATCAGCAAGTCACAGGTTGGAGACATCCATGCAGCAGGCCCTCATCGATTCAATCAAAGCGAGTCCCGCCTACCGGCAGCTCGTCACTTCGCGTCGCCGCTTCAGCTTCACGCTGACGGCGTTGATGATCTTCACTTACTACGGCTTCATCCTGTTCGTCGCCCTCGCGCCGAAAGTGCTCGCTCATCCACTGTATGCCGGCGCCACGACGAGCGTCGGGATCGTCGTGGGCGTCGGCATCATCCTGATCGCGGTCGGCCTGACGGGCGCTTATGTGCTGCGTGCGAATCGCACGTTCGATCCGTTGATGAGTGCGCTGCTCGCCAAAGCCCGGCAAGGAGACTGAACGATGAAACTCATTCGCGCCTTCTTCTGCGCGGGCCTCGCATCGATCGCCGCGCTCGCCCATGCCAACGCCATCACCGGCCCGGTGCCTGAGCATGTTGAACTGAATCCTGTCGCGATCGGGATGTTTCTGCTCTTCGTGCTCGTCACGCTCGGCATCACGCGCTGGGCATCGCGCAAGACCCGCACGACGAAGGATTTCTACAGCGCCGGCGGAGGCATTACCGGCTTCCAGAACGGGCTCGCCATCGCGGGGGACTATATGTCCGCCGCTTCGTTTCTCGGCCTGTCCGGCATGGTTTTCGTTTTCGGCTTCGACGGTCTGATCTATTCGATCGGCTTTCTCGTCGGCTGGCCCTTCGTGATGTTCCTGCTCGCCGAACCGTTGCGCAATCTCGGCAAGTTCACGTTCGTCGATGTCGTCGCCTATCGTTTCGAGCAGGCGCCCATTCGCCTTCTGACGGCGAGCACGTCGCTCGTCGTCGTGATCTTCTATCTGGTCGTGCAGATGGTCGGCGCGGGCAAGCTGATTCAGTTGCTGTTCGGTTTGCAGTACTGGATGGCCGAGGTCATCGTCGGCGCGCTGATGGTGATCTACGTGTTCTTCGGCGGCATGACGGCGACCACCTGGGTACAGATCATCAAGGCCGTGCTGCTGCTCTGCGGCGCGACGTTCATGGCCGTCACCGCGCTTGCGCAATTCGGCTTCAGCCCTGAGGAGATGTTTCGACGCGCCGTCGACGTCCATCCCGGCGCGCTGAGCATCATGGGCCCCGGCAAGCTGCTGAAGGACCCGCTGAACGCGCTCTCGCTCGGCATCGCGTTGATGTTCGGCACCGCCGGGTTCCCGCATATCCTGATGCGCTTCTTCACGGTGCCCAACGCGAAGGAGGCTCGCAAGTCCGTGTTCGTCGCCACGAGCTTCATCGGGTATTTCTATCTGCTGACTTTCACCATCGGCTTCTCCGCGATCGCGCTGCTCGCCCAGCATCCCGAATTCTTCAAGACCGCCGCCGACGGGCAGTTCAACCTCACGCGCGACCTGCTCGGCGGATCGAACATGGTGGCCGTCAAGCTGGCCCAGGCGGTGGGCGGCAACCTGTTCTACGGTTTCATCGCCGCCGTGACCTTCGCGACGATCCTGGCGGTCGTGGCGGGCCTGACGCTCTCCGGGGCGACCACGGTGTCGCACGACCTGTACGCCTGCTGGCTCGCCCGCGGCAAAACCGACGAAGTCAGGGAAATGCGTATCTCCCGCGTCTCAACGTTGGTGCTGAGCGTAGTCGCGATCGGGCTCGGCATTCTCTTCGAGCACATCAACGTGGCATTTCTGGTCGGTCTCGTCGCGGCGGTCGCGGCGAGTGCGAACTTCCCGGTGCTGGTGTCGTCGATTTTCTGGCGCGGCATGACCACCCGCGGCGCGGTGGTCGGCGGCAGCCTCGGGCTGATTTCCGCCGTGCTCCTGACGCTGCTCTCAAAGTCGGTCTGGGTCGACGTCCTGCATCACACACACGCGCCGGTGTTCCTCGATAACCCCGCGCTCGTTTCGGTGCCGCTTGCGTTCGCCGGAATTTGGCTATTTTCGATGCTGGATCGGAGTGCGCGTGCGCAACGGGAGCGGGAAGCGTTTGCGTTGCAGGAGTTCTATGGACAAACGGGCATCCTGTCGATCAGGGCCGTCGATCATTGAGTTGATTTGAATTGATGTTTGGTGGGCCGGGTCGGAGTCGAACCGACGATGTCCTTTCGGAGGCGGATTATGAGTCCGCTGCCTGCAACCAGCACGGCGTCCGGCCCTGAGAAAACTAAGACAACCAAGAAAAAGACCCGGTCTTGAAGGCCGGGCCTAGTCACTGATTGGCCGACATACTACACGAAAAAGGGGCTTTCGTGACCGCTTCGCTCTCGCGAAACGACCAGGAAGCCCCTAGATTTGCTACATCCTGCCAACTTCGATCAATTCCCTTCGAGGAATGACTTCAGCTTGTCCGATCGACTCGGGTGACGCAGCTTGCGCAGCGCCTTCGCTTCGATCTGACGGATCCGTTCACGCGTCACGTCGAACTGCTTACCGACTTCTTCGAGCGTGTGATCGGTGCTCATCTCGATACCAAAACGCATGCGCAGCACCTTCGCTTCGCGCGGTGTCAGCGAGTCGAGCACGTCCTTCACGACATCACGCATGCTGGCGTGCAAGGCGGCGTCGGCCGGCGCGACCGTGTTGTTGTCTTCGATGAAGTCGCCCAGATGCGAATCGTCGTCGTCACCGATCGGCGTTTCCATCGAGATCGGCTCTTTCGCGATCTTCATGATCTTGCGGATCTTGTCTTCCGGCATTTCCATCTTCTCAGCCAGCGTTGCCGGATCCGGTTCGAGACCGGTTTCCTGCAAAATCTGGCGCGAGATGCGGTTCATTTTGTTGATCGTTTCGATCATGTGAACCGGAATCCGGATCGTACGTGCCTGGTCAGCGATCGAACGCGTGATGGCCTGACGAATCCACCACGTGGCATACGTGGAGAACTTGTAGCCGCGACGATATTCGAACTTGTCCACCGCCTTCATCAGGCCGATATTGCCTTCCTGAATCAGGTCGAGGAACTGCAGACCACGGTTCGTGTACTTCTTCGCAATCGAGATCACGAGACGCAAGTTCGCCTCGGTCATTTCGCGCTTCGCCTGGCGCGCCTTCAGTTCGCCGGCCGCCATCTGACGGTTGGTTTCCTTCAGGTCCTTCAGCGGCAGCACCACGCGCGCCTGCAAATCGAGCAGGCGTTGCTGCTGTTCGCGAATGGCCGGAATGTTACGCGTGAGGATCGCGCTGTATCCGTGACCTTCGCCAACGATCTTGTCAGCCCATTCGAGATCCGTTTCGCTGCCCGGGAAACGCGCGATGAATTCCGCACGCGGCATGCCGCACTTGTCGACCACCGTATGCAGGATCTGACGCTCGACCTGGCGCACTTCGTCCACTTGCGCACGCAACGTGTCGCACAGACGTTCAACCGTACGCGCGGTGAAGCGGATCGTCATCAGTTCGTTCTGGATCGTTTCCTGCGCCTTCAGATACGACTTGGACTTGTAGCCTTCCTTCTCGAACGCGCGACGCATCTTGTCGAACCATTCGCTGATCATGGCGAACTTCTCGAGCGACGCACGCTTGAGCGCTTCCATCTGCGCAGCGTTGGCCGTGGCCTGCGCCGCACCGTCGTCTTCTTCCTCGTCGTCCGATTCCTCTTCCTCGACTTCCTCGTCTTCGCTTTCGATCGCTTCCGCTTCCTGCGCCGAGAAACCGTCCACGTCTTCCGCATTGGCGTCGATCAGGCCGTCGACCAGTTCGTCGATACGGATTTCTTCGTTCGCGACGCGCTCAGCCATCGCCAGAATGTCGGCGATCGTGGTCGGGCACGCAGAGATCGCCATCACCATGTGCTTGAGGCCGTCTTCGATCCGCTTGGCGATTTCGATTTCGCCTTCGCGCGTAAGCAGCTCGACCGTACCCATTTCACGCATGTACATGCGGACCGGGTCGGTGGTGCGGCCGAATTCGGAGTCGACGGTGGAGAGCGCGACTTCCGCTTCCTCTTCCACTTCATCGTCAGACGAAGCGGCAGGTGCGTTGTCGTTCAACAGCAGCGTTTCAGCATCCGGCGCCTGCTCATACACCGCCACGCCCATGTCGTTGAACGTGCTGATGATGCCTTCGATCGCCTCGGTCTCGGTGAAGTTGTCCGGGAGGTGGTCGTTGATTTCCGCGTACGTGAGGAAGCCGCGCTCCTTGCCGAGCTTGATCAGCGCGCGCAGCTTGGAACGGCGCTCTTCGAGTTCCTCGACGGTGCCCGGCTGAGACGACGCGAACGCGTCTTTCAGCAGCGCTTTTTCCTTTGCACGACGATCGCGAGCCTTGACCTTTTCCACCTTGCCTGGAACGGCCGCAGGGGTTTCGTCGCTCTGGGTTGCATCGTCATCGACGGGTGTTTCGTTCAGCTTTTTCGTCATGGAGTTCGTCGTACCGGCTGTAGTCTCGACTCGCGGCTGTTGGACAACAGCCGGTTGAACCGTGGATACTGGAATCTCGCGCTCTACCGCATCGTCCTGCGCGGCAGGCGCTTCCCTTGCGCTTCTGACACCCGGCTGTTGTGCGGCCGGTTGTGGTACAGCTTTCACCGCCCTGACCGGCTCCGCTCGCGCAGCGGAACTGGTCGAGGATTTCTTCCCGGCAGCAGGTGTGACGCTTGCGGCAGACGTTTTTCTAGGGGAAGAAGCTAACTTGGCCTCGGTGACCTTTCTGGTCGGCTCATTCGAACCTGTGCCCGTCGCTTTTTTTCCGCCTGGTGTCTTTGCCATCGCAATCGCCTTTTCGCCTTTGCTAGGAAAACCATTGAAAAAACAAACCGCTAGAAACCTTTTATTATAGCACTCCGCTTTCTGCCATCCCGCTTACAGCCCGAGCTGGCGCTTCATCTCAGCCCGCTTCTGATTCAGGCTCGTCAGCTCCGCAAACTCCTCCGGCGTGTGCCGGGATTGCCGCGAAAGCTGCTCGAGACGATCGCAGTAAGCGTCATATCGCATCTTCAGAATCGCCGCTTTCAGCTCCTCTCCGACGATCTGTTCCTGCTCGCGCCGTTCCTCGATGACGGTCGCATCCTCCGGGTCCTTCAGCAGTAAATCCCGGACGTTTTCATCATAGTCTAGAATTTTGCGAAAGATTTCCTCGAAAGTTGGGGCATTGGCGCCGTTTCGCAATAGATCGGACAGCAACTGGAACTCCGCCGAATCGCCCAGCGCACGCGCATGCGTCGTCACTTCTTCGAACAGCTCGCCATGCCGCGTGACGCTCAGAAGCGCCTGCTCGGCTTCCTCGTCGAGCACGCCCACCGTCCGCGGATACATCACCAGATTGCGCAGCGTTTTTTCTTCGATCCCCGTCACACTGCGCCGGTCTTTGCGGGCCGGCGCCGATCGGGCAGCCGCCGCAATCCGGGCATCGACTTCGCATAACGCCGCCACTTCGTCGAACGGCACATCGAGCCGGTCGGCGAACATATGCATGATCTGCGCGCGCAGCGCGTTGGCGGGCAGCTGCTGCAGCAGCGGCTTCGCGTCGAACAGCGCGCGGGCGCGGCCTTCCGGCTGATCCAGCTCCTTGCCGGTCAGCACCTCGTTCAGCATGAACTGCGACAGCGGCATGGCGCGCTCCACCTGGTCGGCGAACGCTTCCGTGCCGAATTCGCGCACGTAGCTGTCCGGATCGTGCTCGGACGGCAGAAACAGGAACCGGATGGTCCGATTGTCCGCCGCGTGCGGCAGACAGGCATCCAGCGCACGGCGAGCGGCGCGGCGCCCTGCCGAATCGCCGTCGAAGCTGAAGATGACCGTATCCGTCTGACGCATCAGTTTCTGCACATGAATCGGCGTGCAGGCCGTGCCGAGCGTGGCCACCGCGTTCTGGAACCCCAATTGGGCCAGCGCGACCACGTCCATATAGCCTTCGACCACCAGCACGTAATGCTGTTCGCGAATCGCCAGCCGTGCCTCGAACAGCCCGTACAACTCGCTGCCTTTGTTAAATAGAGGCGTTTCCGGTGAATTCAAATATTTCGGTTCGCCGCCGTCCAGGACGCGGCCGCCGAAGCCGATCACCTGCCCTTTCACATTGCGTATCGGGAACATGATCCGCTCGCGAAAGCGGTCGTATCGGCGATTCTGGCCTTGCGCATCGGATTTTTCGCTGACGATCACCAGCCCCGATTCGACCAGCGAATCGTCCCGATAGTTGGGGAACGCGGGTTCGAGGTTTTGCCAGCCATCCGGCGCGTAGCCGAGGCCGAAGCGGGCAGCGATTTCGCCGGTCAGCCCGCGTTTCTTCAGATACTGGATCGCGACCGGCGCGCCGCGCAGCTGCTTGCGGTAAAAGTCACACGCGGTCTGCATGACATCGGACAGCGCCGTGGTGACCGCCTTGGAGGCAGCCGGCGCATACCCGCCGGAACCACCGCCGCCATATCCCGGCGAAGGCTCGTTCGGCACGGTCAACCCGACCGATTGCGCGAGTTCGTTGACCGCCTCCGGGAACGTGGAGCCGACGTGCTCCATCAGGAAGCCGATGGCCGTGCCATGCGCGCCGCAGCCGAAGCAATGATAGAACTGTTTAGTCGGACTAACCGTAAACGAGGGGCTCTTCTCGTTGTGAAACGGGCACAGCCCCATGAAGTTCGCGCCGCCCTTTTTCAGCTGCACATACCGGCCGACCACGTCGACGATATCGACGCGGTTGAGCAGGTCCTGCAGGAATGACGGTGGAATCACAGTGAATGACGCTACCTAAAAAGCTCAAGGCTGCGCACGCCGTCGGATAACGGCGCGCGCAGACCGGAAATACAGGAATTACTTCGCGAGCGCGGCTTTGACTTGCGCCGAGACAGCGGTCATGTCGGCGCGGCCGGCCAGTTTCGGCTTGAGCACGCCCATCACCTTGCCCATGTCCTGCGGGCCGGCGGCGCCGGTTTGCGCGACCGCGGCCTGAACTTCGGCAACGATCTCCGCTTCGGACATCTGCGCCGGCATATAGGCGGACAGGATGGCCAGTTCGGCCTTTTCCTTGTCGGCGAGATCCGTGCGGCCGGCGGCTTCGAACTGGCTGATCGAGTCTTTGCGCTGCTTGATCATCTTGTCGATGACGGCAGTGATCGCCGCATCGTCAAGGGTGACGCGTTCGTCGACTTCGCGTTGCTTGACCGCGGCAAGCAGCAAGCGGATCGTGCCGAGACGCTCGGTCTCACGCGCCCGCATAGCAGCTTTCATGTCGTCGTTGATCTGGTCCTTGAGGCTCATCACTCACCTGAATGCGTTGAAAATTTTAAAACCGGCCGCTTACCGTACCAATACGCTGTATCCAGCACAAACGCCCGCTTGGGACTGCTTCCTCAAGCGGGTTGGCGCGATTTTGCGTAGTGGATGCGACCCTGCCGGCTGGCCCGAAGGGCCGTGTTTTCCGCGATGGCACCTGCTGTGCCGTCGCCGTTGGATGTCGCCGCTCCGTTCGACAGGAACCGCGGCAACGCCAGAATCAGTAGAACTTCTTTGGCAGCATCTGGCCACGCAGACGCTTGAAATGACGCTTAACGGCAGCCGCCTTCTTGCGCTTGCGCTCAGCCGTAGGCTTTTCGTAAAACTCCCGGGCGCGAAGTTCCGTTAGCAGCCCGTTTTTCTCCATCGTGCGCTTGAAGCGGCGCATGGCGACGTCAAACGGCTCGTTGTCTTTTACGTGGATGGTCGTCATTTTTCAATAACGAAACTTTGTAAAGGTTCAGGAGTATAGCAGAGCTTTCTCACAAAGCTAATGCGCCGTCAAGCCCCTAAAACGTACTCTGCGCACGCCTGGCCGGCCGCCACGCCGGAGGCCCACGCCCATTGGAAATTGTAGCCGCCGAGCCAACCGGTCACGTCGACCGCCTCGCCGATGAAGTACAAACCCGGCGTGCGGGCGCTCATCATGGTCGCCGACGACAGGTCGCGGGTGTCGATACCACCGCGCGTGACTTCGGCCTTGCGGTAGCCTTCGGTGCCGTTCGGGGTGAGCGTCCAGCGCGACAAGGCCTCACCGACGCGGCGCAGGGTCTTGTCCGGCAGATCGGCCACGCGGGCTTCGGCGGGAATCTGGTGGGTTTCCAGCCAAACGTGGGCGAGCCGTTGCGGCACCCATTCCGAGAGCAGATTGGCGATCTGGCGCTTCGTGCCGGTTTTGGCTTCCAGCAAGGCGGTTGTGGCGTCCTGCTCGGGCAGCAAATTGATGTGAATCGGCTCGCCGGGCTGCCAGTAGCTCGAAATCTGCAGAACGCCCGGGCCCGACAGGCCGCGGTGGGTGAGCAGCAGGTCTTCGTTGAATTCGCCGCCGGTCTTCTTGTTGCCGGTCGCCAGTTGCACTTCGAGCGACACGCCGGAGAGCGCCGAGAACGGCTCCCAGTCGGCGGGGGCGAAGGTAAGCGGAACCAGCGCGGGGCGGGTATCGATCAGCTTGTGGCCGAATTGCTTGGCGAGACGGTAGGCGAAATCGGTGGCGCCGATCTTGGGAATCGACAGACCACCGGTCGCTACCACGAGCGCCCGGGCCGTGATCGGGCCCGAGTGAGTGTCCAGCGTAAAGCGCCCTTCGGCGTCATGCCGCACCTGCTCGACCGACAGCGGCGTGCGCCACGCAATGCGGCCCGCGTCGCACTCGTTCTTCAGCACATTGATGACCGCGTCGCTCGACTGGTCGCAGAACAACTGCCCCTTGTGCTTCTCGTGCCACGTCACGTGATGACGCTTGAGCAGCGCCATGAAGTCGCGCGGCGTATAGCGCGCCAGCGCCGAACGGCAGAAATGGGGGTTGGCCGACAGGTAGTTGGCCGGCCCGGCGTACAGATTCGTGAAGTTGCACCGGCCGCCGCCGGAAATGCGGATTTTCTCCGCGAGACGCTGCGAGTGGTCGATCAGCACCACGCGACGGCCGAGTTGCCCGGCCACGGCCGCGCACATCATGCCGGCCGCACCTGCGCCGATCACTGCGATATCGAAGGATTCCATGGGGCCGCATTGTACCCGCGCGCCTGCGGCCCCCTGCCCACGCTGCTATACTTTCAGGCTTGCCTTATCACTTTTGGCTGCCCGAGTGGCTTCACTCGCGCGCCCGCTCAAAGCCCCCATCATGCTCGTTCTCGGCATCGAAAGCTCCTGCGACGAAACCGGTCTCGCGCTCTACGACACAGAGCGCGGCCTGCTCGCGCACGCGCTGCATTCGCAAATTGCGATGCACCGGGAGTATGGCGGCGTGGTGCCGGAGCTGGCGTCGCGCGACCATATCCGGCGCGCGCTACCGCTGCTCGAAGAGGTGATGGAGCGTGCCGGCGCGGTGCGCAGCGACATCGACGCGATCGCCTATACGCAAGGCCCTGGCCTCGCGGGCGCGCTGCTGGTCGGTGCGAGCGTTGCGAACTCGCTGGCCATGGCCTGGGACAAGCCGACCATTGGCATCCACCATCTCGAAGGGCATTTGCTGTCGCCGCTGCTGGTGGATGAGCCACCGCCGTTTCCGTTCGTCGCGTTGCTGGTGTCAGGCGGCCATACGCAGCTGATGCGTGTGACGGACGTGGGTGTCTACGAGACGCTCGGCGAAACGCTGGACGACGCCGCCGGCGAAGCCTTCGACAAAACCGCCAAGCTGCTGGGTCTCGGTTATCCGGGCGGCCCGGAAGTGTCGCGGATGGCTGAATTCGGCACGCCCGGCGCCGTGGTCCTGCCGCGCCCGATGCTGCATTCCGGCGACCTCGATTTCAGCTTCAGCGGCCTGAAGACCGCTGTGCTCACGCATGCCAAGAAGCTCGGCGGCGCAAATATCTGCGAGCAGGCGAAGGCCGATCTGGCGCGCGGTTTCGTCGATGCTGCCGTGGACGTACTGGCGGCGAAATCGCTGGCCGCGCTCAAACGGACGAAGCTCAATCGGCTGGTGGTGGCAGGCGGCGTCGGCGCGAACCGGCAACTGCGCGAGGCGCTTTCCGCAGCGGCGAAGAAACGCAATTTCTTCGTACACTACCCGGACCTGTCGCTGTGTACGGACAACGGCGCGATGATCGCGTTGGCCGGGGCATTGCGATTGCAACGCTGGCCCGATCAATCGGCCAAAGACTACGCGTTCACGGTGAAGCCGCGTTGGGATCTGACCTCACTCGCACGCTGAGCCCGCGGCGCCCGCTGCATGCCGGGCCACACGATGACACCCCCCATAGAAAAAGCCGCTTTCAAAGCGGCTTTTTCTATTTGCGGCAAGCAAGAGGCTAAAGCGAGACTCACGCCGCCCGCTTATCCCGTTCGATCACTGCATACGCGCTGTGATTGTGAATCGATTCGAAGTTCTCAGCTTCGAGCACATACGCAACGATCCGCTCGTCCGCGTTCAGACGTTGCGCGACATCGCGCACCAGGTCTTCGACAAACTTCGGATTTTCGTAGGCACGTTCAGTGACGAACTTCTCGTCCGGACGCTTCAGCAAGCCCCACAGTTCGCACGAGGCTTCTTCTTCAGCAATACGAACCAGCTCCTCCACCGCCACATCGCCCGCCAGTTCGGCGTTGATCGTGACGTGCGAGCGCTGGTTGTGCGCGCCGTACTGCGAAATCTTCTTCGAGCACGGGCACAGGCTCGTGACCGGCACCAATACCTTCAGGAACAGACGCGTCGCGCCGTTGCGAGTCTCGCCCGTCAACGTCACTTCATAGTCGAGCAGACTTTGCACGCCCGATACTGGCGCGGTCTTATTCACGAAGTACGGGAACGACACTTCGATGCGACCGGCCTCGGCTTCGAGCTTTTCGAGCATCGCGGCGAGCATGCGGCGGAACGTGGCCGCCTCGAGCGGCGCCTTGTTCTCTTCAAGCAGCGCGACGAAGCGCGACATGTGCGTGCCCTTCTGGTCAGCCGGCAAATGCACGTCGAGATTCCACGTGCCGACAGAAGGCTGCACTTCGCCGCCTTGCGTGCGCACCGTCAGCGGATGGCGCACTGCCTTGACGCCGACTCGTTGAATCGGAATCTGACGCGTATCAGGCGTGCTCTGCACGTCGGGCATCACAAAGGCGGGGTTCATCTGGTTCATATTCTTGTCCTTTCAAGAAAACGCCGGGCCGCCCCAAGTTTTCCGCTCCGCAGGAAGTCTCCCGCCCCAAAGGAAGTCCCCTTGAGGGTGCCCCTTCAGGGGCTGTCGCGAACCGACAGGTTTGGGCGTTCTCAGCAGCCGTGCGGACCAAGTCGCGCAATGGCAAACGCCGGCCTTCGCCGGCGTTGGATGATGGACCCAAGGGTCCATCGATTCAAGTTGGAGATTGCTATGGCCGCCATAGCCGCGGCGTAGCGCACGGCCACGCTGCTGAACGGCCAGCGAATCGACGCAGTTAAGCGACGCAACTAAGCGACGCGCTTCACCGAGGATTGACCGGCGACTGCGCCGCTGGAAAGAAAGCGTTCGCGAATCGACTTGGCAATGCCCGCTGCGTCCAGACCGCACGCGGCAAGCAGCTTGGCCGGATCCCCATGATCGATGAAGCGATCCGGGAGGCCCAATTGTAGTACGGGTCGCATAACCCCACTCTCAAGCAGGGCTTCGACGCACGCCGAACCCGCACCGCCCATCACACAACCTTCTTCGACCGTGACGATGGCGTCGTGCGTTTCGGCGAGCTGGCGGACCAGCTCGGCGTCCAGCGGCTTCACGAAGCGCATGTTCGCCACCGTGGCATCCAGTTGTTCAGCGGCCGCCAGCGACGGCGCAACCATCGTGCCGAATGCCAGAATCGCAACCCGCTTGCCGGCCGGCTGCGACGTTTCGCGACGGATCTCGCCCTTGCCGAGCGGCAGCGCCGTCATTTGCTTGACCGTTGCCACGCCCGTGCCGGCGCCGCGCGGATAGCGCACCGCCGTCGGGTTCGGCTGTTGCAATGCGGTGTACAGCATCTGACGGCATTCGTTTTCGTCCGATGCAGCCATCACGGTCATGTTCGGGATGCAGCGCATGAACGCCAGATCGTAAGCGCCCGCGTGCGTCGCACCGTCCGCGCCGACCAGACCCGCGCGGTCGATGGCGAACACCACTGGCAGGTTTTGCAGCGCGACGTCGTGAATCAATTGATCGTAAGCACGTTGCAGGAAGGTCGAGTAGATCGCGACCACCGGCTTCATGCCGTCCGCAGCCAGACCGCCCGCGAACGTCACAGCGTGCTGCTCGGCGATGCCGACGTCGAAGTAACGGTCCGGGAAGCGCTTTTCGAACTCGACCATGCCCGAGCCTTCACGCATGGCCGGCGTAATGCCGACCACACGCGCGTCCAGCTCGGCTGCGTCGCACAGCCATTCGCCGAACACTTGCGTGTAGGTCTTCTTCGACGGCGTGCTGGCAGGCTTGATGCCCTCAGCCGGATTGAACTTGCCCGGGCCGTGGTACAGCACCGGATCAGCTTCGGCCAGCTTGTAGCCCTGCCCCTTCTTCGTGACGACGTGCAGGAATTGCGGACCGCGCAGCTCCTTGATGTTCTGCAGCGTCGGGATCAGTGAATCGAGGTCGTGACCGTCGATCGGGCCGATGTAGTTGAAACCGAATTCTTCGAACAGCGTGGCCGGGACGATCATGCCCTTCGCGTGCTCTTCGAGTTTGCGGGCCAGATCGAGCATAGGCGGCGCGACGCGCAGCACACGTTCGACGCCCGCACGCGCGGCCGCGTAGAAGCGGCCCGACATCAGGCGCGCCAGATGGCGATTCAGCGCGCCGACCGGCGGCGAAATCGACATGTCGTTATCGTTGAGGATGACCAGCAGCGGCACGTCGTCTTCGACGCCGGCGTTGTTCATCGCCTCGAAGGCCATGCCGGCCGTCATCGCGCCATCGCCGATCACGGCGATGCCCATGCGATTCTCGCCTTGCAGCTTGCTGGCGACCGCCATGCCGAGCGCGGCCGAGATCGAGGTGCTGGAGTGCGCGGTGCCGAAGGTGTCGTATTCCGACTCGTCACGTTTCGGGAAGCCCGAGATGCCGCCGAGCTGACGCAGCGTGTGCATCTGGTCGCGGCGGCCCGTCAGGATCTTGTGCGGATACGTTTGATGGCCGACGTCCCAGACGATCCGGTCACGTGGCGTGTCGAACACATAGTGCAGAGCAATGGTCAACTCGACCGTGCCGAGGTTGGACGAAAGATGGCCGCCCGTCTGCGATACGCTGTCGAGCACAAAAGCACGCAACTCGTCTGCAAGCGGTTGCAATTGGCGGCGATCGAGGCGGCGCAAGGCTGCCGGGTCGTCGATGGTTTTCAGCAAGTCGTACATCGTCGTTCCATTGTAGGAAAACTTACGCGCCCGCACTTCATACACGCACCGTAGCAAAGGTGCGCGGCGGCGGGCTTTCGCGTTCAGCTAACCCGGTTCACCACCAGGTCGGCCAATTCGGCAAGACGCTGCGCGCGCGCGCCAAACGGCGCAATCGCAGCGTGAGCGTCGCTGCGCAGTTGCGCTGCAAGTGCACGTGACGCCTCGAGCCCAATAATCGACACGTAGGTCGGCTTGCCGTCCTTCGCGTCTTTCCCTGCGGTCTTGCCAAGCGTCGCGGAATCGGTCGTGACGTCGAGAATATCGTCGACGACCTGAAACGCGAGGCCGACAGCGGCCGAATACGCGTCGAGAGAGCGCATCGCGTCCGCATCCGGCGTTTCGCCGGCCAGCGCGCCCATGCGGACGGCCGCACGCAGCAGCGCGCCGGTTTTCATGCGGTGCATGGTTTCCAGTTGCGCGCGCGTCAGCGTATGGCCGACGCTCGCCAGATCGATCGCCTGACCGCCGCACATGCCGATCGAGCCGCTTGCCAACGCCAACTCGCGGACCAGCGAAGCCTGCTGTGCCGGGGCCAGAACATCGGACGTCAGCGCGACGAAGGCCTGCGACTGCAGCGCGTCGCCGACCAGCAACGCCGTGGCCTCGTCATATTTGACGTGTACCGTGGGTTTGCCGCGCCGCAGCGCGTCGTCGTCCATGCAGGGCATGTCGTCGTGCACGAGCGAGTACACGTGGATCATTTCCAGCGCCGCCGCTGCCGCATCCAGGCATTCGGCGCGCGCGCCGGTCAACTCGCCGGCCGCGTGGCACAGCAGCGGGCGCACCCGCTTGCCGCCGCCCAGCACCGCATAGCGCATGGCCTCATGCAGTTTGGCCGGCTCGGTCGCTGCCGTGGGCAGGTAGTGTTCTAGTGCTGTTTCGACACGCTCGAGTACCGAGCGTGTCCATTGTTCGAATGTCATAGGTCGTCCCCGCTTTCAGTAGCGGCTGTGCCTGCGCTATTCATAGGCAGCGGCTTGAGCGTCTCGCCATCGAGCACGCGCACCTGCTGCTCGACCTTCTCGAGCTGCTGCTGGCAAAACGCTACGAGAGCCGCACCGCGCCGGTAGGCGGTGAGCGACTCCTCGAGGCTGAGATTGCCGCTTTCCATGCGCGCCACCAACCCTTCCAGCTCAGCCTGGGCGGCCTCGTAGTTCTCGGGCAACGGCGTGGTATCGACGCCTTCAGCAGGCGCGGCAGCAGTATCTTTCGACGCGGTCTTCGCCATGAATAGTCGCAAAATTAAAACAAGTCGGACATTCTACGGCAAAAGCGACTTTTCCGATCCCATCGCCAGCCCGCGCCCCGCCTTTGCCTTCCGTGTCCGACCCTCAGTCTCGCAGAAAAAAAACGATTGGTCTGCGGCGTAAACCGTGAACTTACTTGACATTTTTGACCCAAATCAGGCACTTAAGCGCCCCAAGGTGGGGGAAACAGGTATAATCTCGGGCTCCCTAAATCGAATCTTCGATGGTTGGGTTGTTCACTGCTTTCACGTCTTCACGGGAGTGGGAATGTCCAATCTGAGCAATGCATTGCAGTTGCGGTCTGTCCACAGCCAGCTGCCAGTCACGGCTTACTTTGACGAAGCGCTTTTAACGCGCGAAATCGACACCCTTTTCAAGAAAGGTCCTCGTTACATCGGCCACGATCTCATGGTGCCCGAAGCGGGGAATTATTTTGCTTTGCCCAGCGAGAGCGAAGGGCGTGTGCTCGTCCGTAACCAGCAGTCGCAAATCGAACTGCTGTCGAACGTGTGCCGCCACCGGCAAGCCATCATGCTCAATGGCCGCGGCCAGACGGAGAACATCGTCTGCCCCCTGCATCGCTGGACGTACGACCTGAACGGCCAGCTCCTCGGTGCACCTCATTTTGCGGATAACCCCTGCCTGAATCTCGGCGCCACGCCGTTGCAGAACTGGCAAGGCCTGCTGTTCGAAGCGCAGGGGCGCGACGTCGCGCGCGATCTGGCACGGCTTGGCACCAAGCAACACTTCGATTTTTCGGGCTTCATGTTCGATCACGTCGAAGTGCACGAGTGCAATTACAACTGGAAGACCTTCATCGAGGTCTATCTGGAGGACTACCACGTCGCGCCGTTCCATCCGGGCCTCGGCAGCTTCGTCAATTGCGACGATCTGACGTGGGAGTTCGGCGAGTGGTACAGCGTGCAGACGGTCGGTGTTCACAAGGATCTGGAGCAGCCGGGCAGCCCGACGTACCGTAAATGGCACGACGAAGTGCTGCGCTTCCGCGACGGCAATCCGCCGGAGTTCGGCGCGATCTGGATGGTGTACTACCCGGGCATCATGATCGAGTGGTATCCGCACGTGCTGGTGGTGTCGTGGCTGATTCCGCGTGGTCCGCAGAAAACCACCAATGTGGTGGAGTTCTATTACCCTGAGGAAATCGCGCTGTTCGAACGCGAGTTCGTCGAAGCCGAGCGCGCCGCCTATATGGAAACGGCTCGCGAAGACGACGAGATCGCCGAACGCATGGACGGCGGTCGCCGCGCGCTGATGGAACGCGGCGAATCGCAGGTCGGCCCGTACCAGAGCCCGATGGAAGACGGCATGCAGCACTTCCACGAGTTCTTGCGGCGCGAACTCGGCGCGATCTGATCCGCGCACGGTCCGCGCGTGCTCCGCATGCATCGGCGTTTGGAGCCGATCGTTGCGCGAACCGCATCAAAGCATGGAAAGACGGGCTTCGGCCCGTCTTTTTTTGTTTAGACTATCAGTATCGTTCGGCCATTCGCTAACGGCGCCAAGCCGCCGGGCGAGCGCCGCAACCGCCCGCTTCGCAACCATCGTGCATGGGATTGGAGTCAGTGCTATGGGGCTGGAGTAAGCGCTAAAGCGCTAACTCCAGCCGACACGCTAACTCCGGTCGACCTAGGAGACGTCATGCCGCACACTCACTACACCACCCTCATCTCCGCGACCAACCTCGCGGAACGGCTAGCCGCCGCGCCGGGCAGCGTGTTCGTCATCGATTGCCGTTTCGATCTCGCCGACACCGAGGCGGGCGAGAAAGCCTATCTGGACGGGCATTTGCCGGGCGCGCATTATCTGCACCTCGATCGCGATCTGTCGGGGCCGAAGACAGGCACCAATGGCCGCCATCCGCTGCCGGATCGCGCACGGCTGGTGGAGACGCTGGAATCCCGCGGACTTAAGCAGGGTCAACAGGTGGTCGCTTATGACTCGCAGGGCGGCATGTACGCCGCGCGCGCATGGTGGCTACTGCGCTGGCTTGGCCATGATGCGGTTGCGTTGCTCGACGGTGGATTGCAAGCCTGGCAGGCCGGCAACCACCCGCTGACACAAGACGCGCCGGCGCAGAACACAGGCGACTTCAAAGCGGGCGCGCCGCTTTCTGTCACCGTCGATGCGCAGACCGTCGAGCGCAATCTCGGCACGAAAGAACGCGTCGTGGTCGATGCGCGCGCGAACGATCGCTATCGCGGCGAGAACGAAACGCTGGATCGCGTCGGCGGCCATATTCCTGGCGCGCTCAACCGGTTCTTCAAGGACAACCTCACCGCCGACGGCCGCTACAAACCGGCCCACACGCTGCGTGAGGAATTCCATGCGTTGCTGGGCGACACGTCGCCGGAACACATCGTGCTGCAATGCGGCTCGGGTGTGACGGCGTGCGTGAACGCGCTCGCGATGGAGATCGCCGGCATGCATGGCGCGGCGCTGTATGCGGGATCGTGGAGCGAATGGAGTTCTGATCCGAAGCGGCCGGTTGCAACGGGTCCGAATCCTTAAGCACGCTATCAAGCAAGACGAATAGCGAAAAGGCCGTGGCCGCTTTCCAGCGACCACGGCCTTTTTCTTTCTTTAAACCGAGCGCATCGGCACACCGTTATGGTGAGTCAATGAAGGTATCGAACGCGCGTGCCTTTATGCGACGCCATGCTGCTTGAACCACACCAACGCACGTCGCCAGCCATCCTCGGCATCGGCCTTCTTGTAGCTCGGCCGGTAGTCCGCGAAAAACGCGTGGCCCGCGTCGTCATACACGACGAATTGCGAGCCGCGCCCCGCCTGCGGACCCTGCGCGATGGCCTGCTTCATCTGCTCGAGCGTGTCTTGCGGGATGCTTTGGTCCTGACGGCCGTATAGACCCAGAACCGGCGCATGCAACTGTGCCACCTCATCGAGCGGATTGGCGGGGGTCATCGCGGTTTTCTGGCCCGTTACGCGCCCATACCAGGCTACGCCCGCCTTCAGCCGCGGATTGTGCTCGGCATATAGCCACGCAATCCGCCCGCCCCAGCAGAAACCGTTCACACCCAGCCGGTTCAGATCGCCGCCGTGTTCGCCGGCCCACGCGACGGTTGCGTCGAGATCGCCCATGACCTGCTCGTCCGGCACCTTGCTGACCAGTTGCTCGTTGAGCTGTTGCATGCTCGTGTACACGGTCGGATCGCCCTGCCGCTCGTACAGATTCGGCGCGATCGCCAGATAACCCTGTTGGGCGAAACGCCGGCACACGTCGGCGATATGCTCGTGCACGCCGAAAATCTCGTGCACGACGATGATCACCGGCAAGTGCGTCTTGCCCTTGGGCTGCGCGCGATAAGCCGGCACCAGCGTGTCGCCTGAATGCACGGCTATCTCGCCGGCTTCAAGGCCGTCGCTATCGGTATGGATGGTTTGCGCCGACACCGGCAGCACGGCTGCGGCGAAACCGGTGCCGAGCGCGGCCTTAATGAAGGTACGCCGATTGAAAGGAACGTGGGGAACCAGGCTGTCGATGTCGGGTTTCAGCATGTGGCGCTCCTCGAATGAAGGTTGGATGCAACAGAATACGCCTCGCACGCATCCTGTTGCACTTGCAACCTTATCGAGCGCGGTCAGCCGTCAGTGCAGCTTGACCCGCGGCAGCGTGGTGCGCCGCAACCAGTGCGCGAAGGTGTCGAGCACCATCCGCGCATAGCCGTGCAGCGCGGCGATATGCAGCCTGTACAACGACATGTACATGAAGCGCGCGAACAGCCCTTCGATCAGCATATTGCCGCCGATCACCCCGCCCATCAGATTGCCGACCGCGCTGAAGTGCCCGAGCGACACCAGCGAGCCGAAGTCACGATAGGTAAATTCGGGCAGCGGCTTGTTCTCGAGCCGGGCCGCCAGCGCCTTCATCAGGAAGCTTGCCTGCTGGTGAGCCGCTTGCGCGCGCGGCGGCACGTTGCGCTCGTTGCCCGGCCATGGGCAAGCCGCGCAATCGCCGAGCGCGAAAATGTTGTCGTCGACTTCGGTTTGCAGCGTGCGGCGCACGATGAGTTGCCCCAGACGGTTGACCGGCAGGCCGTCGAGCTCGCTCAGAATGGCGGGTGCCTTAATGCCCGCTGCCCACACCGTCAGATCGGCGCGCACGGTTTTACCGCTGGCCGTGCGGATCATGCCGGGCGCGACCTCGGCCACCGTCTCGCCGATCATCAGCTTCACGCCGAGCTTGGTGAGCAATTCGGCGGTGGCCGTCGACACACGCTCCTGCAAGGCCGGCAAAATGCGCGGCCCCGCCTCGATCAGCACGATGCCGACGTCGTGGCGCGGATCGAGCTTATGCAAGCCGTACGCGGACAGCACCTGGGCCGTATTGCGCAACTCAGCCGAGAGTTCGACGCCCGTCGCGCCGCCGCCGACGATGGCCACCTGGATGCGCGGCTCGGAGGAAGTCGACGTGCCCGAGGCCGCTTCGACCGGTTCATGCACCTGATGCTCCGCGCGCATACACGCCGCGATCAGCCGTTTGCGGAAACGCTCCGCCTGGCTGACCGTATCGAGCGCGAGAGAAAACTCAGATGCGCCCTTCACGCCGAAGAACGCCGTGGTGCTGCCGATCGCGATGATCAGCGTGTCGTATTCGAGTTGGCGTTCGGGTAGCAGTTCTGCGCCATCGTCGTCGAGTACCGTACCGAGCGTGAGACGCTTGTTCGCCCGGTCCAGACCGGTCAGATCGCCTTGCTGAAACTCAAAGCCGTGCCAGCGCGCTTGCGCCGCGTATTCGAGTTCCTGGGTGAACGGGTCCATGCTGCCGGCTGCCACTTCATGCAGCAGCGGCTTCCAGATATGGGTTGGATTACGGTCCACGAGCGTCACTTGCGCGTGCACACCACCTTTGTTCTTGTGGGGCGAATAGCGGTCGCCTAAGCGTGTCGCCAGTTCCAGCCCCCCCGCGCCCCCGCCAACGACGATAAAACGATGCATTGAACTCTCCGTGTTTGCCGATGGGTTATGCGTCGCGACGGCGCGCATCAAACATGAAGCGCGCCGTCCGTCCTAGCGATTGTCCGCGAGCGGTACGGGTTGTCACAAGCTATCAATACGCATATGTGACATGCGCACGACGTTATCGCCTATCCAGCGCCCCCGTCACACGCACGTCAATGCGCTTCTTCCCAGTTCAGGCCCGCACCCACTTCAGCGACCAGCGGCACTTTCAGCGCGGCGACACCGCACATCAGTTCCGGCAGCCGCTTGCGTACCTCGGACAATTCTGCGTCCGGCACTTCGAGAATCAGTTCGTCGTGCACCTGCATGATCATGCGCGTACCGACCTTCGACTCTTCGATCCACTTCTGCACCGCGATCATCGACAGCTTGATCAGGTCAGCCGCCGTGCCTTGCATCGGCGCGTTAATGGCCGCGCGCTCGGCTGCCTGACGGCGCGGACCATTGCCGCCGTTGATCTCCGGCAGCCACAGGCGGCGGCCGAACGCCGTTTCCACGTAACCCTTGGCCTTCGCGCTCAGACGCGTTTCGTCCATATATCGCGCGACGCCCGGATAGCGCGCGAAGTAGCGGTCGATATACAGCTTGGCCGCGTCGCGCGTAATGCCGAGGTTCGCGGCAAGACCGAATGCGCTCATGCCGTAGATCAGGCCAAAGTTGATGACCTTCGCTACGCGCCGCTGATCGTTCGACACTTCGAGCGGCGTCACGCTGAAAATTTCCGCGGCCGTGGCGCGGTGAATGTCTTCGCCTTGCGAGAACGCACGCAGCAGGGATTCGTCGCCGGAAATGTGCGCCATGATGCGCAGCTCGATCTGCGAATAGTCAGCAGAGACGAGCTTGTGGCCCGGCGGGGCGATAAACGCCTCGCGAATGCGGCGGCCTTCGGTGGTGCGTACGGGAATGTTCTGCAGGTTCGGATCGTTCGACGCGAGGCGCCCCGTGACCGCCACCGCCTGGGCATAGTTCGTATGCACACGGCCGGTTTGAGCGTTGACCATGCGCGGCAGCTTATCCGTATAGGTCGATTTCAGCTTCGACAAGCCGCGGTGTTCGAGCAGGATTTTCGGCAGCGGGTAGTCTTCGGCAAGCTTTTGCAGCACTTCTTCGTCAGTAGACGGCGCGCCGCTCGGAGTCTTCTTGACCACCGGCAATTCAAGCTTCTCAAAGAAGATCTGACCAATCTGCTTCGGCGAACCCAGATTGAATTCACCGCCGGCCAGCACGTACGCTTCGCTTTCCAGTTGAATCAGACGCGTGGCGATTTCGCTGCTTTGCGCGCGCAGCTTGTCCGCGTCGATCAGCACGCCGGTGCGCTCCATCTTGCGCAAGACGCGCGAGGTCGGCACTTCGATGTCGCGATACACGTAGTCGAGCGTCTTCTCCGCGGCCACTTGCGGATATAAGGCCTGATGCAGACGCAAGGTGATGTCGGCGTCTTCCGCCGCGTATTCCGCGGCCGTTTCCAGCGCGACTTCGTCGAAGCCGATTTGCGACGCGCCCTTGCCCGCAACCTCTTCGTACTTGATCGTCTTGATGCCGAGATGGCGCAGCGCGAGGCTGTCCATGTCGTGCGTACGATGCGATTCGAGCACGTACGATTCCAGCAGCGTGTCGTGTTCGACGCCGCGCATTTCGATGCCGTAGTTCGCCAGCACCTGTTCGTCGTACTTCATGTGCTGGCCGACTTTCTTGTGTTCGGCGCTTTCCAGCCACGGCTTGAGCTTCGCGAGGACTTCGTCGCGCGGCAGTTGCACGGGTGCGTCAGGACCGCGATGCGCGAGCGGCACATAAGCGGCATAGCCGGGTTCGACCGACAACGACAGGCCCACGATTTGCGCGGTCATCGGGTCGAGCGAGGTGGTTTCGGTATCGAACGCGGTCAACTCGGCGGCGTTGATTTTCTCAAGCCAGGCGTCGAACTGTTCCCAGCTCTGCACGGTGTCGTAGTGACGTTCGTGATCCACGGTGAGCGCCGGCGGCACATCGGTCTCCGGTCCCTCCACCGCTTCCGCGCTTTCCACTTCGCGCAGCCAGGTCTTGAAACCGTTGCGCGTGAACACGTCGCGCAGTTCCTCGCGCGATTCGGGCCGGCTTTGCAGGCTTTCTTCGATCGAGACGATATGGCCAGTCAGATCGCATTGGCGCTCGACGGTGACGAGTTTCTTCGCCATCGGCAGAAAATCGAGCGCACGTCGCAGATTGTCTCCTACCGCACCTTTGATCTCATCTGCATGTGCGACGATGCCATCGAGGGTTTCGTATTGCGTCAGCCATTTGATCGCCGTTTTCGGCCCGCATTTTTCGACGCCGGGCACGTTGTCGACGGTATCGCCGATCAACGACAGGTAGTCGATGATGCGCTCCGGCGGCACGCCGAATTTGGCGATCACGCCGGCGCGGTCGAGCTTCTCGTTAGTCATCGTATTGATGAGGGTGACATGATCCGACACGAGCTGCGCCAGATCCTTGTCCCCAGTCGACACGATCACATTCATACCGCGCTTTTCCGCTTCGGTGCTGAGCGTGCCGATCACGTCGTCAGCTTCGACGCCTTCGATCATCAAGAGCGGCCAGCCGAGCGCGCGCACGGCGACGTGAATCGGCTCGATCTGACGCGAGAGATCGTCCGGCATCGACGGGCGATTCGCCTTATAGTCAGCATACCAGTCGTCGCGGAACGTTTTGCCCTTGGCGTCGAACACGCAGGCGCTATACTCTGCTGTGACTTCCTTGCGCATGCGCCGCAGCATGTTGATCATTCCGTAGAGCGCACCCGTTGGACCACCTTCGGGCCCGCGCAGATCAGGCATCGCATGGTAGGCCCGGTACAGATAACTCGAACCGTCGACCAATAGCAGGGTCTTACCTTCAAGGCTTCGTTCTTCAGGCATTATGACTAAGAGAAAAGTGATTCCGAGTCTGCGATCACTCGCAGATCAAGAGCGCGCAACGGCTAAGAAGGCCCGCGCATCGTGGCAGATGTTCACGATTATGGCAGAGTTTATCGAGGCGACCGAGTACCTCTCGGAGATTCGTCCGGCTGTCAGCATCTATGGCTCAGCGCGCCTGAAACCGAACTCGCCGTATTACAAACTCGCCACGCAGATCGCACGCAAGCTGTCGGACGCAGGCTTCGCGGTCATCTCGGGCGGCGGCCCCGGCATTATGGAAGCGGCCAACAAGGGCGCTCATGCAGGCAAGGCGCCTTCGGTCGGCCTGAACATCGAACTGCCGCACGAGCAATCGGGCAATCAATGGCAGGACATCTCGCTGCGCTTCCGCCATTTCTTCACGCGCAAGGTCACGTTCGTGAAGAACTCGGATGCGGTGATCGTCATGCCGGGCGGCTTCGGCACGCTGGATGAACTTGCCGAAGTCCTGACGCTGATTCAGACCAAGAAGTCGCGCCACGTGCCGATCATTCTGGTGGGCGGCGAGTTCTGGGAAGGCCTGCTTGCGTGGTTCAAGAACTCGCTCACGCCGATGGGCCTGATCAATCCGACGGATATGGACTTGATGCAAGTGATCGACGATCCGGACCAGGTGCTCGAAGCGGTGTTGAAGTTCTACGAAGACCGTGAAGAAGTTGAGCCGCATCCGGCCAAATCGGATGACGACCGGATGTTCTATCTGTGATGCTGGAACTTCGCGCCCCCGTGCGCGAAGTAAGTGCGCCAAATAAGCGTGCGATGTTCCATATGCATTGAGCAACGCGCGCGAGTTCTAGCGGGCGGCCTCCAGGTCGCTCGCTTCCACAACATCAGTCTGATCACCCTGCGCTTGCAGCCATTCGCAGAATTGCGCCACGAGCGGCGCCTGCGCGACCTCCCGCCTCGCTACCCACCAATAGCCGCGCGCATCAATGCGCGGGCCGGCCAACGGCACGATGAGCCGTCCCGATGCCAGCTCGTCCGCCAGCAAGGGCAACGGACCGAGCGCCACACCGAGGCCATCCACCGCAGCCTGCAAGGCCAGATAGAAGTGATCGAACGACTGCTTCTTCCGGCATTTCGCCGTGACGCCTGCTGCCGATAACCAGTTGCCCCACGCATCGGGCCGCGTGTCCGAATGCAGCAGCACGTGCTTGGCGAGATCGTCGGCCACCTTGATCGGCGAGCGTTGCAGGAGCGCGGGACTACAGACCGGAATCTCGCTTTCGCCAAGAAAATGGCCGCTCACGCAGTTCGGCCAATGCGCCGGACCGCGACGCACCGCGACGTCGAAGCTGTCCAGCGTTTCGACCGGTGCGTTTGAAGTCGACAAGCGCAACTCCACATTGGGCACCTTGCGCTGGAACTGATGAAGCCGCGGCAGCAGCCATTTCATCGCAAAGGTCGGCAGCGCATTCACCCGCAGCACATGGACGACGCCCGTATCGCGCAGTTGATCCGTAGCCAGCGCGATGCTGTCGAACGCGGCCTGCACGGTGGCCAGATAGCGGCGGCCGTCGTCGGTCAGACGCACGCGCTTGCCACGGCGATGGAACACCTGCACGCCGAGCCATGTTTCAAAAGCCGCGACTTGCCGGCTAATTGCACCGTGCGTCACATGCAATTCGTTCGCCGCGGCGGTGAAGCTTTCATGCCGCGCGGCAGCTTCGAAGGCACGCAGCGCCGGAAAAGGAGGAAGATTACGAGCCATGCTTGTGATTCTAGATCACAAAGGCGCGCGCAAAAATCGTTTTGCCCAGAGGCAGTTCGGCGCTAACCTCCTGAGCTTGAACTGGAAGCTTGGCGATATGGATCACGATCTCACCTCAACCGAGGCCGTACTGGCACCCGCGCCCACATTGCGGGAAATTTTTGGCGGCTTTCTTGGCCTCGGGCTGATCTCGTTCGGCGGCGCACTGCCGCTGGCGCGGCGCGCCGTGGTCGACCAAAGGCGCTGGCTGACCGGCGCGGAATTCACCGACTTGCTGGGCTTGTGCCAATTCTTGCCGGGCGGCAACGTGATCAATCTTTCGGTGGCGATCGGGATGCGCTTTCGCGGCGTGCCGGGTGCGCTAGCCGGTTTGCTCGGGCTGATCGCGGGGCCTTCGCTGGTCGTGATCGGCCTTGGCGTGCTGTACGAACACACGCAAAACAACCCGCACGTTCGCCATCTGTTTGCCGGTCTCGCGGCCGCGGCGTCCGGCCTGCTGATCTCGATGGCCGTGAAAATCCTGCTGCCGTTGCGCAATAAACCGATGGCCGCGCTTATCGCAGCGCTCGGCTTCGTCGCGATCGCGATCATGCGCCTGCCGCTTCTGCCAACGATGCTGGTGCTCACGCCGCTCAGTATCTACATCGCGTCGAGGGCCGCACGATGAACGACACGCTCATTTCTCTTGCCATTATTTTCAGTCAGCTTTCGTTGCTGGCGTTCGGTGGCGGCAATACGATTCTTCCGGAGATGCAACGCCAGGTGGTGGATGTGCACCACTGGATGCCGGCCAGCGAGTTCAGCGCGCTGTTCGCGCTCGCGCAAGCGGCGCCGGGGCCGAACCTGATGATCGTCACGCTGATCGGCTGGCACGTGGCGGGTTGGGCGGGGATGCTGGTGACGTCAGTGGCGAAGTTCGGACCGTCGTCGATCGTGACGATTCTTGCGCTGCATGCGTGGGACCGGTTCAAGGACCGTCCGTGGCGGCGTTACGCGCAAATGGGGTTGGTGCCGGTGACCGCGGGCATCGTCGCGGCGAGCGCGGCCCTGATCGCCGAAGCGTCGAACCCGACCGCGATTGCGTGGGCAATCTGCGCCTTTACCGCTGTGCTGGCGCTGAAGACAAGGATTCATCCGCTGTGGCTACTCGCGGCTGGAAGCTTGATCGGGCTGACGGGGGTTGGGCAGTTCTAAACCGGAGATCAGGCTTGCGTGCGAGCGCAAACAACGCTCGCTCGCAAACCTAAGCGCTTACTGAAACGCTACTTCCGCGAAGCTGCGCAACTTGCGGCTATGCAAACGATGCAGCCCATTCATCCGTAACAACTCCATCGCCTTCACGCCGATCTGCAGATGCTGATCGACTTGCGCGCGATAGAACTGATCCGCCATGCCGGGCAGTTTCAACTCGCCATGCAAGGGCTTGTCCGACACGCATAGCAAGGTACCGTAAGGCACACGGAAGCGGAACCCGTTGGCGGCGATCGTCGCGCTTTCCATATCGAGCGCGACCGCGCGGCTTTGCGACAACCGCTGCACCGGCTCACGATGATCGCGCAACTCCCAGTTGCGGTTATCCACACTCGCCACCGTGCCCGTACGCATCACGCGCTTCAACTCCACGCCATCCAGTTGCGTGACCTGCGCGACCGCGCGCTCCAACGCCACCTGCACTTCGGCAAGTGCAGGAATCGGTACCCACAGTGGCAAGTCGTCGTCAAGCACGTGATCTTCGCGCACATAGCCGTGCGCCAGCACGTAATCGCCCAAACGCTGCGTGTTACGCAGTCCCGCGCAGTGGCCCAGCATGATCCACGCGTGCGGACGCAGCACGGCGATGTGATCGGTAATCGTCTTCGCGTTCGACGGCCCGACACCGATGTTGACCATCGTGATGCCGCTGCCGTCGGCGCGCTTCAGGTGATACGCAGGCATCTGCGGCAGACGCGGGGGCGCCGTGCCTTCCTGCGCCTGCTCACCGAGATTTTCGTTGTACGTGATCACGTCGCCCGGTTCGACGAACGACGTGTATTCGCTGCGATAGGCGCGCAGTTCTTCGTCGTCGGTACGGGCCATCATCGTGCGGCCGAGTTTGACGAACTCATCGATATAGAACTGGTAGTTCGTGTACAGCACGTAGTTCTGGCAATGCGTGGGCGACGTCGCCGTATAGTGCTTCAGCCGATGCAGCGAGAAATCCACCCGCGCCGCCGTGAACAGCGCCAACGGATGCGGCTCGCCCGGCGGCGGTTCATACGTGCCGTTGACGATGCGGTCGTCGAGCAACGCGAGATCCGGCGTGTCGAACACGTCGCGCATCAGGAACAGGCGCTCGCGATCCAGATCGCCCTCGAGGTGGATGCCCTCAGCGAATGCGAAGTGGATCGGAATCGGCTGGTCGGACACCCCGACTTCGATCTGCACGTGGTGGTTCTTGGCCAGCAGGCGCAACTGCTCGCGATAGTAGTCGCCGAATAGATCCGGCCGCGTGACCGTGGTTTCGAACACGCCCGGACCCGCGACAAAACCGTACGAGCGGCGCGAGTCGATATGCGTGTTGACTTCGGTGCGCACCCGGACGAACGGGTAGCAGGCGCGCACCCGGCGCTCGAACAATTCGTTGCGGCGGTAGCGCGCGAAGGCGTCGCGCAGGAACGAGGTGTTCGCTTCGTAGATCGCCGACAGACGCGTGACGGCCTCGGTCGCGTCGTCGAAGGATTCGGTCGGGAAGCTGTTGGCGGGAGTCTGCACCGCGCGTTGATTGGTATCGTTGTTCATCTTCATTCGCCTCGATTGATGAGATGACATTACCACGGAACCCGTGATCGCCAAATGACCGCGCGGCGCCTACCACAACCGCCGCCATAGCGGTCGCAAGATTGCGCGCACGTCGCGCGAAAGCGGCGCAAAATAAGGCGATTGCGCCCGTAGGCAAGGCTGGATTTGCTAGAATCGGGGCACCATATTGGAGAATCACCATGAAGCAGCTCCTTCCCGTCGCCGTTGCACTGGCCCTCGCCTTTGGCAACGCCGCGCTGGCTGCCCAGCCTGTCGATGACACTCCGCCAGCCGACGCGCCCCAGTCCGCCAATGAACGGGCCGGCCTGCCTGACCTGGCGAAGATCAATCGTCCGGCCGCCGAGGTCAGCTCGAAGGTCGAAATCAACGTCCCGCGCACGCCAAGCTTCTACGAACGTAGCGCTAACGGCACCGAAATCACCGAATATCGCGATAAAGGCAAGCCCGTTGAAATCAACGTGCATTCGAATCTCGGCACGCGCTATCAGATGAGCGCGCCGCTCGACACGTCGCCCACCGTGCGCGACAACGGCCGCGCAAGCACGCGTTTGCCGTCGGTGAATCTGACTTATTGATGCATACCGGGGCGGCGTGAGCCGCTCCCCTGGATCTGCGCGGCCCGCGGGCGTCGCCTCGGGCTTTCAGCCTGCGTGGTCGTTTTAAGCACCGCCTGCAGCACGGCGATCCCGCGTTGAATGGTCGCAGCGTTTTGCGGCCCTGAAGGGCAGCCAGGACTGGCGGCCCGGATTGGCTGTCCTGATCGACCTTGATCGCGCTTTCTGCAACGCATTTGCCACACCTCGCACTGGCCGCATCGCGCCCAGCCCGACTAACCTGATCCGACGTTTCCCGCATGGCTGTCTTCACCGCTGTCACCGAACCCCAACTAGCAGAATGGATGCGTCATTACGATCTCGGCGAAGTCGTCGAGTTTCGCGGCATCCCGTCCGGTATTGAGAACAGCAACTTCTTTCTGACGACGACGCGCGGCGAATACGTCCTCACGATTTTCGAAAAGCTGACGGCCGAACAACTGCCGTTCTATCTCGATCTGATGCAGCATCTGGCCGCGCACCGCGTGCCGGTGCCGGACCCCATGCCGCGCGAAGACGGCGCGCTGTTCGGCACCCTGCACGGCAAGCCCGCCGCCATCGTGACCAAGCTCGAAGGCGCGCCGGAATTGGCGCCGCAAGTCGAACATTGCGCCGAGGTCGGGCACATGCTCGCGCGCATGCATCTGGCGGGGCGCGATTACCCGCGCTATCAGCCGAATCTGCGCAGCCTGCCGTGGTGGCAGGAAACCGTGCCGACCATCCTGCCGTTCGTCGCGGGCGCGCAGCGCGACTTGCTGTCGTCCGAACTGGCGCATCAAGAGGCTTTCTTCGCGTCGGCGGATTACGCCGCGTTGCCCGCAGGCCCCTGCCACGCCGACCTGTTCCGTGACAATGCGCTGTTCGCACACGCCGCGCCGGACACCGGTCACGAGGTGCGCCTAGGCGGCTTCTTCGACTTCTATTTCGCCGGCTGCGACAAGTGGCTGTTCGACGTCGCGGTCACGGTCAACGACTGGTGCGTCGACCTCACCACCGGCAAGCTCGACGACGCGCGCACCGAAGCCATGCTGCGCGCCTACCAGACCGTGCGCCCATTCACCGCAGAAGAAAACCGCCACTGGGGCGATATGCTGCGCGCGGGCGCTTACCGCTTCTGGGTCTCGCGCCTGTATGATTTTCATTTGCCGCGCGCGGCCGAGTTGCTCAAACCGCACGACCCCGGCCATTTCGAGCGCATTCTGCGCGAACGCCTGTCCGGCGTTGCACTTCCAGGCATTCATATCTCATGCAACTGATCGAAGTCCCCGCGAAAACCGGCTATGTCTGGTTCCGGCAGGGTATCTGGCTGTTCCGCAAGAACCCGCTCGCGTTTCTGACACTGTTCTTCACCTATCTGCTGGTCATGACGCTGGCGTCGCAGATTCCGGTCATCGGCGGCGTGCTGCCGCTGGTCTTCATTCCGGGGGTCGCGGTGGGTTTCATGGCGGCGTGCCGCAACACGATCGCGGGCAAGCCGGTGTTCCCGACCATTCTGGTGGACGGCTTTCACTCGTACGGCCCCGGGGTCGCCAAACGTCTGCTGGTGCTGGGCGTGCTGTACGTGGTCGCGATGGCGCTCGTGCTGGCAGGCTCGGCACTCGCCGACGGCGGCATGCTGCTGAAGGTCATGCTCGGCATCGCCACCATGGACCAGGACGCGATCGCCAACAGCAATATCCCGCTGGCGGTGATCGCCGCGTTCGCGTTCTACATTCCGGTCGCGATGATTTTCTGGTTCTCGCCGATCCTTACTGCGTGGCACGACGTGCCACCCGTCAAGGCGATGTTCTTCAGCGTCGTCAGTTGCTGGCGCAATCGCGGTGCGTTCATCGTGTTCGGTGCTTTGTGGTTCGCGGTGGCGACGACGGTCTCGTTCGGCCTGACCGCGCTGATGCAGGCGCTGGGCGCGGGCGACTTCGCGTTCGCGGTTCTGATGCCCGCCACGATGATCGTCACGACCATGCTGTATTGCTCGTTCTACGCGACCTATCGCGGCTGCTTCGGCGTGCAAACGCCCGAAGCGCCGGATTTGCCGACCACGCCGGCGGCTTGAGCACCGGCTAGGCTGCTGTTCACGCGCGGGCGCTTTTTAGACGCTCGCGCGGTTTCACCCGGTGGCCTCCGCCTCCCCGTCTCACTGCCCTCGGCACTCCCGCCTCAGCGCACCGCCCGCCTCCACCGCGTCGTTGAATCCTCCGTCACACTCGTCAAGGTGCGTCGACTTGCGGCACAATGGTTTGCGCGCAATCGATTTGCACGCTCTTTTTAGACGAGATGCATCATGACCCAGCGCCCCACCTTGCCCTTCACGCTCGACGAGCAACTCTGCTTTGCACTCTATTCGACCTCGCTTGCGATGACGAAAGCGTACAAGCCTTTGCTCGACAAACTCGGCCTCACATACCCGCAGTACCTGGCCATGCTGGCGCTCTGGGAGGCCGACGACGTCACGGTGAAAGATATGGCCGCGCGCCTGAATCTCGACTCGGCAACGGTCACACCGCTGCTCAAACGTCTCGAAGCGCAGGGCTACCTGGAACGGGTACGCGGCGTCGAAGATGAGCGGCTCGTCTATATCCGCCTCACCAAAGCGGGCACCGCACTGAAGCGCCAGGCACGCGAAGTGCCGGCCGAGATCTTCTGCGCGACCCAGCAGTCGCCGGAATTCCTGCTCCGTCTGCGCGACGATCTGACGCGCCTGCGCACCACGCTCAACGATTACATGGGCCACTAACCGGCCTGCTTAAACAAGCGCGCTATCGACACGATACAAAAATTAATTTGCACACAAATGATTTGTGCACTATCTTTGTCACATGCCGCTTCGATAGGGCTCCGCCAGAAAGGCGGGCAAGCAGCGGCAAGCAGGCAAATCCAGATAACCCAGATATAGGAGCAGCACAATGAACATCCTCTACAAGGCAAGCGCAACCAGCACCGGTGGCCGTGACGGCCGTGCAGTATCGTCGGACAATGCGTTGGACGTGAAGCTGGCAGCACCGCGTGAACTGGGCGGCAACGGCGCAGCGGGCACCAACCCGGAACAACTGTTTGCTGCCGGCTACTCGGCGTGTTTCCTGAGCGCGATGAAGTTCGTCGCCGGCCAGCGCAAGCAGACTTTGCCGGCTGACACGCAAGTCACGGCAGAAGTGGGGATCGGCCCGAACGACAACGGCGGCTTCGCGCTGGACATCGATCTGCGCGTCTCGTTGCCGGGCCTCGCTGCAGACGCAGCCAAGGAACTGGTCGACGCAGCGCACCAGGTCTGCCCGTACTCGAATGCCACGCGCAACAACGTTGCGGTGCGTCTGCAAGTCGCGTAAGCCGCAGCGGCTTCAATGAATTGCCGATGAATCGTTGACGCGCGCGGTAAAGCCGCGCCGCAATGAACAACGCCCGCACCCTGCAAAACAGGCGCGGGCGTTGTGCTGTTTTAGGGCACGATAGGAATTTTCGGACGCGGCACGCAACGTGCGACAACGATCCGACCCACCACCTGCCGTCACGCGACTTCTCCTATCGATCTGTGAATAAATGCACGGTTCAGTAATATCGTCGCCCGGCAGCTAGTCATTGCGCCGACCGATGCTTCGCCGCGCAGCCGTTCACCCCGACCCACGATCCCGATGACACGCGTCCGACGCCTGAACGACACCTTCGATACCGGTCTGGTCTGGTTTCGCCGCGACCTGCGCAGCACGGACAACGCCGCGCTGTACTACGCGCTCAAGCATTGCGAGCGCGTCTGGTGCGTGTTCGTATTCGACACGGCTATCCTGCAACCACTGATCGACGCCTGGCAAACTCGCCATCGGGATACGCAACCGCAGGATCGCCGCGTCGAGTTCATTCTTGCTGCGTTGGGCGAGTTGGACGAAGCATTGCGCGCCAAAGGTGGGGGCCTCGTCGTGCTGTACGGTGATCCGGCCGATCTCGTGCCCAGGCTCGCCGACGAACTCGGCGTGGATGCGGTGTTTGCGAATCACGATTACGAGCCGGTCGCAATCAAGCGGGATGAGACGGTGCGGGAGCGGCTGGCCGTTGCCGGACGCCAGTGGCTGACGTTCAAAGACCAGGTGATTTTCGAGCGCGATGAGGTGCTGACGGGCCAGAACAAACCATTCACGGTGTTCACGCCATACAAGAACGCCTGGCTCAAGCAGCTGACGACCTTCGATCTGAAGCCATATCCGGTCGAGACTTACGCGAAGCATCTGGCAGCACTGCCGCCCAGACTGGACCGTCAGTTGCCGGCGCTCGATCAGCTCGGCTTCGTACCGAGCAATCTTGCGGAGCTCAACTTGCCCATTGGCATGAGCGGCGCGCAACGTCTGCTCGACGACTTCCTGACTCGCATCGACAGCTATAAGGAGCGGCGTGACTTTCCCGCCGTCAAAGGCCCGAGCTACCTGTCGATGCACCTGCGCTTCGGTACTGTCTCGATCCGCACGCTTGCGCGGTTCGCGCACGAGCGCTCACTGCAGCCCGACGGGCAAGGCTCGGCCACGTGGCTTTCGGAGCTGATCTGGCGGGATTTTTACTTCATGATCCTTGCGCATCATCCGCGGTTGGCGGGCGGTGCGTCGTTCAAGGAAGAGTACGACCGGCTGCGCTGGGAGCAAGGCCCGGAAGCGGACGAGGCGTATGCCGCGTGGTGCGAAGGCCGCACCGGTTATCCGCTGGTTGACGCCGCGATGCTGCAACTGAACCGCACCGGCTACATGCACAACCGCCTGCGGATGGTGACAGCGAGTTTTCTGGTGAAGGATCTGGGTGTCGACTGGCGGCTCGGCGAGCGCTATTTCGGCGAATTGCTAAACGACTTCGATTTCTCGGCGAATAACGGCGGCTGGCAATGGGCGGCATCGACAGGATGCGACGCGCAGCCGTATTTCCGGATTTTCAACCCAATCACGCAATCCGAAAAATTCGACGCCGAAGGGCGCTTTATCAAACGCTATCTACCGCAGCTTGCGAAACTGCCACCCAAATGGGTTCACGCGCCGTGGCTGGCGGGTGCGGAACGGCTCGCGGAATTCGGCGTGACATTGGGCAAGGATTATCCCGCACCGATCGTCGACCATGCCGAAGCGCGGCAGCGTACGCTTGCCCGTTTCGGCAAGTAAGCGCCCGCTCACGTAGTTTTGATGAGGGACGTCTGGAACCTGCTAAAGGATGTACCTATGCTTCAAACTCGCGCAGCTTAGTGCTGGCTCATCCACGACGGTTGGCGGGGAGTCGCCTCACGGTCCAGCTTGCGCATACGGAATTCCAGATCGTACAGATCGGTTGCTTCTGCGAGGAAGGCGTCAGCGCGTTCTTTCGCGAGTTGATCCGGCGATTTGGTCAGGAACAGAAACAGGCGGCTAAGCAGATACATGGTCAACCTCGACAATGAGTTCAGGCGTTAACGCCTAAGGGATAACCCGTATTATAGGGAAAACCCTAGGATTGCGCCAATACTCATTTCGAAGTGTTGCTCCACCCTCACCGCGCGCCCGCCGAGGCTTCTGCGGCGGTGCCTTCAGCGATACGGCCGGCACCCGTGCGGCGCTGGTGTTTGAAGAATTCCCACACCATGGCGCTTGCGTCCGGACCTTTGGCGGAATGGAACGGCACGGCGTCGTCGCCGCCGCTCCAGGCGTGCGCGAGTCCTTGCACACGGCACAACCGCACCACGCGCCGCCCGCCGCGCAAATAGTCGCGCATCACCACGCCACCCTTGCGCTCTTCCTTGACTTCACCGGATTTGCGCACGCCTTTCTCGTCGACGATCCGGTTCAGACGGAGAAACTGCTCCGCCAACTGGTCCGCATTGACCGGCGCGACCACGTGGTCAGCGTCACCATGGAGGATGATGGCCGGCATGCCGGGGTATTCAGCCACGTTGACGTGTTCGTCGACGAGCTCGGCCGGTTCGCGGCGCGCGCCGCGCCGCATCACGTCCATCGCCGTAATGCCCGAACGGGCCTCGCCAAAAGCGGGGCCGGAGTGCAGCGCGACCGCCGCGAAATGTTCCGGATAGTTGGCAGCCAGAAGCGCCGTCAGGCCGGCCCCGGCGGAGATTCCGGCGACATACACGCGCTCGCTGTCGAAGCCATGCTGGGCAATCAGCGAATCCACCAGCGAGACGACGGCACGCGCCTCAGCGCCGCCGGCGCTGTCGCTAGCGTCATACCAATGCCAGCAGCGATGCGAATGCACATGCTTCGACTGTTCCGGATAAACCACGGCGAAGCCGAACCGGTCCGCGAGCACGTTCATCCGCGTGCCTTCCGAGAATTCGTCAATCGACTGCGTGCAGCCGTGCAGCATCACCACCAGCGGCATCGACTCGCCTGCATGGCCGGACGGGATGTACAGGCCATACTGAAGGTGGTTGACGAGCCGCCCAGGCGAAGCAGGCGCCGAATGGAACGAGCGCGTCCACGAACCGCTCGCCCATGCCGAGGCACGCGGACGAACCCGCGACTCCCGTGGGGCAGCGCGCGGCGCCTCGCGTTTCGCGGGTACGCGCAGCGCAGCCACTGGCTTGATAGGACGGGCCTTGGCCGAAGGCTTGCTCGTGGCCGCGCGTGCCGGCCGCGTGGGGGCGCGCTTGGTCGTTGCGCGGGAGTGGTCGGTTTGAATGGCGAGCAGTCGCTTGAGACCGCGCAGCCAGATTTTCGATAGACTTTTTGCCATCGGCGGGTAACCTCGCAAAAAGGGACAGGTGTCGCTCGATAGAACGACGCTTTGTTGTGCAATGCACAATAACACCAATCCTCATGCGATGCTGGAGGCCAGAATCCCTGTCGAGCACGGAATTTTCCGCCCGGCGAACCTTACAGCAGCACCACCGTCAAACCATGGCAAGGCTTGTTCGCCAGCCAACGCCCCGTCACAAAAAGCCTGGCGCGTGGCAAGCCTGGCCCGAAGCACCCGTCTATACTGGCAGGTAAATAATTTCGGTACACGCCTTTGCGGCGTCGGCGATTCACGCCGTTCGCGCGTTAAACCATTACCAACCCGATTCTACGCGGCCTGGGTCGCGCTTTTTGCCATGCCCGATTTGCCTGTCCATCTGTGGTACTCGATCACCAGCCTTGGCGGCGCCGGTATGACGCTGCCGCTCGCGTTCGCCATCGCGCTTTGGCTGGCGCTCGGCTACACGTGGCGCATGGCAGCGGGCTGGTTGCTGCTGCTTGGCGCGGCCATCGGCGTTGTGACCGTGACCAAGCTAGCCTTTCTCGGCTGGGGCGTCGGCATACGCGAACTGGATTTCACCGGCGTCAGCGGTCATGCCATGCTGTCGACCGCCGTCTATCCGGTCGCCCTGTTCCTGATGTTGCTGCCGGCGCGTCCGGCCATTCGTCTGCTTGGCGTCGTAGTCGGCCTGGCCGCGGGCATCGCAGTTGGCTTGTCGCGCGTCGTGCTGAGCGCTCACTCGCCGTCTGAAGCCGTCACTGGCTGCCTGGTCGGCGCGCTGGCGGCGCTGGTCTTCGTGCGCATGGCGTGGAATCTCGAACCGGGCCGGTTGTCGGCGTGGCCCGTCACTGCGAGTCTGATGGTCCTCGCGGTACTGATGCACGGCGTGCACGTGCCGACGCAACGCTGGGTCACGCATATCGCGCTGAAGGTGTCCGGTCATGACCGGCCATTCATCCGCGCCAAATGGCGTGCCGTGCGCGACGTCCGCCCCGCCACGGCGCCGCTGTCGCAGACGCTCAACACGCTTACGCCGCCGCACTCGCCGGACGTCTGAAGCGCACACGACCGAGTGCTAATCCGGCAACCGAAGCCCGTCGCGCCGCGCGCCGCTCTATGCGCGCAACTGAATAATCGTCATGGGTACCGCTATAACCTTTCATATATTACGATAGCGTTTTAACCCGCCTGTTCCGGCCCACGCCGGACATCCAAACCTTCATGACACTGTCCCGCCGCTTTGTGAAACATGCGCTGTTCATCGCCAGCGCCGTCTCCGTTGCCATTAGCGCCAACGCACGTGCCGACGAACTGGTGGTTTCCGCCGCCGCCAGCCTGACCAACGCGTTCAAAGCGGTGAGCGAAGTCTTCGAACAACAGCATCCCGGCACCAAGGTCCTGCTGAACTTCGGCGCATCCGACGTGCTGATGCAGCAAATCGCCAAAGGCGCGCCGGCCGACGTGTTCGCCTCCGCCGATCAGAAAGCAATGGACAAGGCCGCCGCGGAGAAAGTGATCGTTCCGGCCACGCGCCGCGACTTCGCCGCCAATTCGCTGGTGCTGATCGTGCCGGCTGACAGCCATTTCGCGCCGACCTCGCTGAACGATCTGGCGTCGGCGAATGTGAAGCGTGTGGCTTACGGTGATCCGGCTTCGGTGCCGATTGGCCGCTATGCGCAAGGCGCGCTGCAAGCCGCGGGCGTGTGGGACGCAGTCAACGCTAAGGCCGTGCTGGCATCGAACGTACGCCAGAGCCTGGACTACGTGTCGCGTGGCGAAGTCGACGCCGGCTTCGTGTTCAGCACCGACGCCGCGGTCATGCCGGACAAGGTCAAGGTCGCGATGAACGTGCCGACGCAAACACCGATCACCTATCCGATCGCGCAGGTCGAAGGCAGCCGTCACGCAACCGACGCGCAGGCCTTCATGAACTTCGTGCTCTCGCCCGCCGGCCAGGCCGTGCTTGCGAAGTACGGTTTCAAGCCCGCGCATTAACTTAGGTACAGCACGCTCATGCAACAGGCCTGGATTCCGCTCCTGCTGTCACTGAAGGTGGCGGGCTGGGCCACCGCGCTCAATCTGGTGTTCGGCGTCGCGGCCGGTTTCGGTTTGTCGCGCTGGCGCTCGGGCGCGCGCGACCTGATCGATTCGCTGCTCACGTTGCCCCTCGTGATGCCGCCCACCGTGCTCGGCTACTACCTGCTTGTGTTGCTCGGCCGACGCGGCGTGATCGGCGGGTGGCTCGACCGCTTCGATATCCAGTTGGTGTTCACCTGGCAGGGCGCGGTGATCGCCTCGACGGTGGTGGCGTTTCCGCTCGTGCTGAAGTCGGCGCGCGCCGCTTTCGAAGCGGTCGATCCACAGCTCGAACGGGCCGCGCGCACGCTGGGCGTCAGCGAGACAGCCCTCTTCTTTCGCGTGACACTGCCGCTCGCCTCCCGCGGCATTCTCGCCGGCGGATTACTGGCATTTGCGCGAGCGCTCGGTGAGTTCGGCGCGACGCTGATGATCGCGGGCAACTTGCCGGGACGCACGCAGACACTTTCGGTTGCGGTCTATTCAGCCGTGCAGGCCGGCGACGACAGCACGGCCAACTTCCTCGTGCTCGTGACTTCGGTGACGTGTGTCGTGATCCTGTTGCTCGCGGGCCGTCTGGTGCCACAGCACACGCTTTTGACGTCCCGCTGATATGCCGCTCGCCGTTGACATCCGCAAGACCTTCGCGAGCGCCGAGCGCCGTTTCACGCTCGACGTCTCGTTCAAGGCGATCACGCAGCGCGTCGTGCTGTTCGGGCCGTCCGGAGCGGGCAAGAGTTTGACGCTACAGGCCATCGCCGGCTTGCTACGCCCCGACGAAGGGGCGATCACGCTGCACGGCACCGCTTTATTCGATAGCGCGCGCGGCATCGATCAGAAACCCCAAGCGCGCAAGATTGCCTATCTGTTTCAGGACTTCGCGCTGTTTCCCCATCTGAACGTGCGGCAGAATATCGGCTTCGGGTTACAGCAGGGTTGGCGCAATCCGCGCGCGCGGATCTCGCATCCGCAAGTCGATTACTGGCTCGATGCGCTCGAGTTGAAAGGCGTGGCGGGGAATCATCCGGCGCAGCTTTCAGGTGGACAGAAGCAGCGCGTGGCGCTGGCGCGGGCACTGGTCGCGCAACCCCGCTTGCTGTTGCTGGACGAGCCGTTTTCCGCGCTCGATAGCGCGTTGCGTCAGCGCATGCGGCGCGAGCTGTCGGACCTGCAAACGCGGCTCGATATTCCGATGGTGTTGATCACGCACGATCCCGACGATGTGGCCGCCTTCGGCGATCAGGTCGTTCAGGTCAGCGATGGGTGCGTGCGGGAGAATCATCCGTTTGCTGGGTACGAGCGCAGCGTGCCATAACGTCAGCGCGCGCTTTCGGAGCCCTTCAGGGTTCTCAGAGCCTCAGAATCCACAGAACCTTCAGAACCTTCACAGCCTCTGCTCTCGCAGCCTGATCGCCGTAAAGTGTTCAGTCCTTCACCCCAAGAATCACGCTCGACGCCTTGAATACCGCGACCGCGGTCCCGCCTTCCGCAAGGCCGAGCGTATCGACGCTTTGATTCGTGACGACTGCGGTAATCACCGCGCCGCCTTCCAGCGCCAACGACACCTCCGCGTTGACCGCCCCGCGCTTCACGCTCTGCACCGTACCGCGCAACTGATTGCGCGCCGAGAGCTTCGGCTGCGCGCCACTTTCATTCTCGACGAGCAGCATCACCCACGACGCCTTGATCAACGCGAACGCTGCCGCCCCCACTACCAGCCCCAAGGTCTCGGTACTTTCATGCGTGACGACCGCGACGATCGTATGACCACCTGCCAGCGCCAACGACACTTCATCGTTGACCGTCCCGCGCGTGAGCGCCGACACCGTTCCATACAGCTGATTGCGCGCGCTCGTTTTCACGCCGATGCGGCCGATCAGATCCCAATCCGTCGCAAAGCCTTCGATCGCCGCGCCCGCGCGTTCGAGAAAACGCCGATGCTCGCGTTCGACCGCCCGAAACGTGTCGATCAGCTTCAGCGCGCGCGGCGTGAGGGTCGTACCGCCACCGCCTTTGCCACCGGTTGAGCGCACCACTAGCGGCTCACCGGCGAGATTGTTCATCGTGTCGACGGCGTCCCACGCGCCTTTGTAGCTCATGCCGACGGCTTTCGCCGCGCTGGTGATCGAACCGGTCTCGCCGATCGCCGCGAGCAACCCAATTCGCGACGCGCCGCCGAGCGTTTGCGCGCCCGCCTGAAACCAGACGGAGCCGCCAAGTTCAAGGGCTTCGTGAGACGGATCGATGCGGTCGGATGTCATGGCGGCAGAAGGGTCGGAGGGTCAGGAAAGGACAGCAAACCATTATAGCGACGCAGGCATCCGTCGACGGATGGGTACAAGGCACGTTTTCGACCCCGAAAACGGATAGGTGGGATACTTCACGCGAAGGTTTGAACACCCCGTCCTTTCCATTTTTCGGCGAGGCTAGCAGCGAGTCGTGGGCAGTCCGTCACAACTTCAGCAAGGAGCAAACCAGTGAACATCGATCTGTCGGGCAAGACCGCCATCGTCAGCGCATCCACGGCGGGCATTGGCCTTGCCATCGCGACCGGTATCGCCGCATCGGGTGCGGAAACCATCGTCAACGGACGCAAACAGGAGGCGGTGGACCGCGCCATCGAAGCCATCCGCAAGACAGCGCCACACGCGAAGCTGCGCGGCTTCGCGGGCGACCTCGGCAGCCGCGAGGGCTGCGACGCGCTGGCTAAGGCTGTGCCGCAGGCCGACATTCTGGTGAACAACCTCGGCGTCTTCGGTCCCGGCGACATTTTCACCACCGAAGACGACGACTGGGAGCGCTATTTCCAGGTCAATGTCATGTCGGGCGTGCGGCTCACGCGCAGTTACCTCAAAGGGATGATGGAACGCAAATGGGGCCGCGTGGTGTTCATATCGTCAGAGTCAGCGCTGAATATCCCGGCGGATATGCTCGCCTACGGTTTCTCTAAGACCGCTCAGTTGAGCATCGCGCGCGGCATTGCCAAGTACGCGGCCGGCAGCGGTGTGACGGTGAACTCCGTATTGCCTGGACCGACCTTGTCGGACGGATTCCGCTCGATGGTGGAAGACACCGCGAAGAAGCAAGGTAAAACCGTCGAGCAGGTTGCCACTGAATTCGTGCGTGAGCATCGCAGCAGTTCGATCATCCAGCGCGCGGCCTCCACTGAGGAGATCGCGAACATGGTCGTCTACGTCTGCTCACCGCAGGCTTCGGCGACCACCGGCGCGGCGCTGCGCGTGGATGGCGGCGTGATCGATACGATCGCGTGACGACCGCCGCGCTTTAGAACCACAGGCGACAGAGCCGATTGGCTTTGTCGCCCGTTTTTGCTTGACATGCAGATACCTCTGGACAACGTCAATGCGCGCAAGCCGTCGCGTTCCGTCGTCACTCAAACCGCGTACTGCGCGATCCCATTGCCGAACGACCAGTTCTCCTTCAGCACCTCGACGAGATTGATGAACACATCCTCTCGTCGCAGTCCCGGCGACTCCGCCAGTTCATCCGCCATGCGCTTGTACAGCGCCTTCTTTTGCTCGAGCGTGCGCGTGTTGTTAAACGTGATCTGAATCACTACGAGATCGTCGCTGCGTTCGATGTTCAGATACTGCTTGTCATACACAAAATTGCCGGCTTCGTGCTCGGTGATCAGCATGAAGATGTCGTCTTTCGGCACATTGCAGGTGTCCACCAGCGAACGCTGAATGCTGTCCGTCAGCGCCTTCCGGTATTCCGCCGGCTTGCCGGCGCGCAATGCAATTCGTGTGAGCGGCATGGTGAAACTCCTTCGTCGCAGTGATTGGGTAAACACAGCTTAGGCCCGCTCAGTCATAATGAACAGCCATCATCGGCTATTTCATCCATATTCAACCAAAATGAAAGTCCTCGATCTCGATGCGGTGCGCGCCTTCGTGCTGGTCGCCGATCTGCACAGTTTTACGCGGGCTGCCGACGCGCTCGACACCACGCAATCGGCCGTCAGCCTGAAGCTCAAGCGGCTGGAGGCGCACCTCGGCAAGCAGTTAGTGGAGCGCACACCGCGCGTCGTGCGTCTTTCCGCGGACGGCAACGCGTTCCTTGGCGCGGCCCGCGACCTGCTGAGCGCGCATGAGCGGGCGCTGGGTTCGCTGTCGGTGGAGCGTCGGCGGCTCACGTTGGGGCTGAGCGAGCATGTCGCGGGAACGAACTTGCCGCAGTTGCTCTCGCGGCTGAACGCACACGATCCGGGTCTGGTGGTCGAATTGCATCTGGGCAGGTCGGCAGCGCTGCTCGCGCAATTCGACGAACGGCGCCTCGACGCGGTGATCATTCGCTATGGTGCCGATGAGCCACCGCGTGACGACGCGCAGGTGCTATTCAGCGAGCCGCTCGGCTGGCTCGCTACACCGCAATGGCTGCCGCGCGTCAGCGAGCCATTGGCGCTCGCGCTGCTGAGTCCGCCGTGCAATGTGCGCGAGGTTGCGCTGCACACGCTGAACGAGGCGGGGGTTGCATGGCAGGAAGTGTTCATTGGCGGCGGTGTGGCAGCGGTCGGCGCTGCGGTTGCAGCCGGTCTGGCCGTGTCGCCGCTGGCGCGCAGAGTGGCGCCGCGTGGCTTGGTCGATGTCGGCGCGCGTTTGGGTTTGCCGCCGCTGCCGGAATCGCGTGTGACCTTGCACTCACGGGTGAGGGATAAGCGGTCGATTGAGACGTTGCGGTTGATGACGAGTGGCTTGGCAACGTAGTAGAGAAACGACTTCTTGCTCTAAACCATGAATAAAGTTCGCCGACTTTCGCTTAAGCTGGGAAGCTAACAATTTCATTTAAAAATAGATCCGTGGACCTCGACCCCCGACAAACCGCCGCCGTCCGCGCGGTCATCGAAACCGGCAGCTTCGAGCAGGCTGCCGTGCGCCTGAACATCACCTCGTCGGCGGTATCGCAGCGAGTGCGGGCGCTCGAAACGCGCTTGGGCAATCCGCTGATCGTGCGCACACGGCCCTGTCGCGCGACGCAGATGGGCCAGCGTCTGCTGCAGTTTCTACGGCGCGCCGCCCTGCTCGAAGACGACTTCGCCAGCGATCTCGCGGGCGCCAATGAAGCCTTGCTGAACGTCGCCGCCGCCGTGAATGCGGACACGCTGTCCACGTGGTTTTTCCCTGCGCTCTCCGAGATCCTGCTGCAAGAAAACGTGCTGCTCGATCTGACCGTCGACGACCAGGACCACACTCACGCGCTGCTCGCCTCAGGCCTCGCGATCGGCTGCATCACCACCGAACCCGCGCCGATGCGCGGCTGTTTCGCCGAACGGCTGGGCGCCATGCGCTACCGGCTGGTAGCGTCGGCCGCGTTCGTCGAACGATGGTTTCCGAATGGATTGACGCGTGAAAGCGCGCGGCGCGCGCCGGTGATCCTGTCCTCACGCAAGGACGCGTTGCAGGCGCGCTTTCTCGAGACGCGCTTCGGTCTGCCGCCGGAAGCTTATCCGTGCCATTACGTGCCCGCGCCGGTGCCACGTTACATGGCGATCCAGCGTGGCCTGGCTTATGGCATGGTGCCTGAACTGGAATTCGGCGATGCCGTCGAACGCGGCGAACTGGTCGACCTCGCGCCGAAGCAGCCCACCGATGTCGAGTTGTACTGGCATGCCTGGAAGGTCCAGTCGCCACGCCTCGAAAAACTCTCGGCGCGCATCGTCGAACTCGGCCGCACTGCCTTGGGTCCGCCGGGTGCAAAGGTCAAACGCAAACGCGCCGCCTGAACCGGAGGTCAGTGGAGGATCGGCGGCATCGAGCCGCTGCTGGCGGTTGCAGGATTCGCGCTTGTATCCGCAGCGGGACTCGCCGTTACGTTTGCGGCCTTGGCCGGCGCGTTCGTATGAACCACAGCCGGTTTAGCCGGGCCGGTTTTCGCCGCCACCTTGACCACGTGGGCATGCGCTGTACGGCCTTGAACCAGGTTGGCGCGCATGATCCTGCCTTGACCCGGTTTCGCCTGAGCAATTTGTGTGTGCGGCTTTTTACCCTGCGCCACCACGACTGACTTCGACTTAGTCTTGCCCGTGCCCTTAACCACGCCGCCGTGGCCAACGTTCTTAGCTGAGACCTTCTTCACGCTGCCATGCGCCGCCGGCTTGGCGCCGCCCTTCGACGCCGACGCGACTCGCTGCGCGCCATGTTGACTCTTCGCCGCGTGCTTCGACGCCCTCTTCGCGCCGGCGGTAGACTTGGTTTTGCCCGCGCCCGTCGTTTTCTTTGCGTGCTTCACCGTATGCCCGGTCGACTCGGGCGGATTCCACACTTCCGCATAACCTGCTGCCATTGCCGTACCGGATACACACCACACTGCAACTGCAACTGCTGTTGCTACTGCTCGAACCCACATCTCCTGCTTCTCCTGATCTTCGGCTTCATAACGAGCCGGGATTATATTCCCTTGCAAAAATCCATTTTTAGACTAATATTAGTTTAAAGTACAGATAAGGACTCACCCCATCATGGCTCACGCTGCCCGCGCCACCCAGCCGGAACCGCCGATCCGCCGGCCGGTTCCGGAACCCACGCTCACGGAAATGTCGGCGGCGGGTCTGCGCGCGTTCTTCAACATTGCGCGAGACTGGGACTTGAGCGCCGAAGAGCAGATCGTGTTGCTCGGTTCGCCGGGCCGCTCCACCTACTTCAAGTGGAAATCCGCACCGGCAACAGCACGTCTGGGGCGCGACACGCTGGAACGCCTCTCGCTGCTGCTCGGCATCTATAAGGCGCTGCAAATCCTGCTGCCGCAGCCCAGCGCCGCCGACACCTGGATCAAGCGCCCCAATAGCGCACCGCCGTTCGGCGGCCGGCGCGCGCTGGACCGCATGCTGGCCGGCAATATCAGCGATCTCGTGGCCGTGCGCCAGTATCTCGACGCGATGCGAGGCGGCTGGGCGTGACGGAACCGCATTGGCAGAACCGCTGGCGCACCGCGCCGCTCGACTGGTCGCCCGCGTATCGCGTGATTCCGACGCGGTTTCCGGCCGTCAATCTATTCGACCGGGTCGCATCGCCGGAAGATTTCGACGCCCTCTACGCGCTCGAAGCCATGACCAACGATCGCTTGCGAACCGAAGTCGGCGAGCTCGATCTCGTGCCACGCGAAGAACGCCGTTTCGGCCCGGGATACGGACCGATCATGGCCGCGTTGACGCACCTGAATCCACTCGGCAGCCGCTTCTCAGACGGTACGTATGGCGTGTTCTATTGCGCCCGCTCGCGTGCCACTGCGATCGCGGAGACGCGCTACCACACCGGGAAATTTCTGGAGGCGACCGCGGAGCCGCCCATGCGGCAGCAAATGCGGCTCTACACCGTGGTGGCGCAAGGCCACGTGGTCGATATCCGTGGCGACGTATCGCTCGATCTCGCGGTGCTGTCGCCCAACGACTATGTCGCCGGACAATCGCTCGGCCGTGCCGTGCGCGAGGCCGGCGCGCCGGGCATCGTGTATCCGTCAGTGCGGGATGACGAAGGCGAGTGCCTCGCCGCGTTCAGCACCACGCTGCTGCGCGACTGCCATCACGCGGCGTATCTGGAATACAACTGGAATGGCACGAGCATCGATATCGTGTTCGAGCTCAATCAGGTGGGCTAAGAGACTCGAAACGATCAGGGCAAGGCCAACGCCGCCGCCCCTTTCTCCCGCGCCGCCTCAACCGAGATCGACCAGCGCCGCAACGCCTGAGGCTCCACGATCGTCAGCTTACCGCCGGGCCCGAAGGCACCGGTGTCGATGAAAATCTGTGAGCCGATCTGCTGGATGTCGCGCATCGGCGTATGGCCGCAATAGGTCAGCGAAAGGCCGCGCTGCCGCAGCGGGTCCCCATTGCCTAAGGCCAGATCGCGCCCCCACAGCAATTGCTGGCGCGTTTCGGCCGAAAAATTCCCGGCGTCGAGCTCGGCGTCCGTGCCGAAGAATTCGGCGTGCAGAATATTGAAGCGCTCCTTACCGCTGCCGACCACACGCACGAGCGGCAGCGTCCGCAGACGTTCGGCGTAGTGCTGCAGGCGTTCGTCGGACACATTCTGTGCCCATGTTCCGCCGATTCCATACCACCACTGGCGCCGCATGCGCCCATCGGCGACGGCGCACAAGGTGTCTTCGTGATTGCCGAGCACGGCGTGAAACCACGGTTTGTCGAGCAGGGCCAGAGCCTGCTCCGAATGTTCACCGCGGTCTACCAGATCACCGACCGAAAAGAGCCGGTCGCGCGCCGGGTCGAACGCGATGTCGCGCAGCAGATAGCGCAATGCATCGACACAGCCATGCAAATCGCCTACGACAAAGTCGCGGCCGCTCCGATTGGCCGGATGATGCTGGACGGGGTCGAAAAGTACGGAAGCCATTCGCTCATGATAGATCGGCAGCCGCAAGAGCGTATGCGCGTTCCCTCGCTTTTCCTGGTGCCGCGTGTCGCGAGAATGATGTAGAAATGACGCGAAAACGGCGCGTCTCCGGCAGGACTTACCGGAAAACGCGCCGTCGGCGCAGTCGTTATTGCTGCTTGCGCAGCGTAGCGACCTGATCCACCGTCACCGTGGACTGCGGATTACCGAACTGTTTGGTCACATAGTTGGTGATGGCCGCCACCTGATCGTCGGTGAGTTCGGTGCCGAACGCGGGCATCAACACATCAGCCTGTTTCGTCGTACGACTGACGCCGTGCAGGATCACCATCGCCAGATTGTTGGCGTCGCTCGCGCCGACCGCAGAGTTGTGAATCAGCGACGGATACGCGCCCGGCGCGCTTGCACCGACACCCTGACCAGTCCAGTTATGGCACGTCGCACAATTGGCGATGAACAGTTGCGCACCGTTCACCGCATTGATCGTGGTGCCGCGCAACGCAGTGACGTCGTCGACGGCAGGATTGCCCCACTGATCGCGCGGGCGCGATTCTCCGCCGTTGATCGGCGGCACCGAGCGCACATACGTGACGATCGAGCCGACGTCCTCCTGCGTCAGATATTGCGTGCTGTCGGTCACCACTTCGGCCATTGGGCCCGCCGCATTGGCGCGGCCCGGCGCCGCGCCGGTCGACAGATACGCCGCCAGTTCGTCATCGCTCCAGTTGCCCACACCGCTGTTTTTGTCAGGCGTGATGTTGTACGCGTGCCAACCGGCCTGCACCGCGCCGGAGAAACGAGAACTGGTCTTCAACCCCTGCATGAAATTGCGCGGCGTATGGCATTCCTCGCAATGCGCAAGGCCTTGGACCAGATACGCGCCACGGTTCCACTCGGCGCTTTGCTTCGGATCGGGGACGAAGCGGCCCTCGTCGAAATTGAACAGATTCCAGAACACCATCAGCCAGCGTTGATTGAACGGAAATTTCAGGCTATTGCTCGGCGGCGCGTAGTGGATCGGCGTGAGCGTGTTCAGGTACGCGCGAATGGCCAGCACGTCCTGATCGGTGACCTTGGTGTACTCCGCGTAGGGGAAGGCCGGATAAAGCCGCTCGCCGCTCTTGCCGACGCCTTCATGCATCGCGCGTAGAAAATCGGCGTCGCTCCATTGGCCGATGCCGGTGTCCGGGTCGGGCGTGATGTTGGGTGTCACGATCGTGCCGAACGGCGTGTTGATCGGCAGGCCGCCCGCGAACGGGCGTGCTTTGTCAGCCGTGTGGCAAGCCACGCAGTCGCCGGCGCGCGCGAGATATTCACCGCGTTTCACGAGATCGCTGCTGGCCACCGCCGGCGTGGCTCCCGCGACGGCGGGTTGCGCAGCGTCGTCCGCGCGGGCTTGCGTGATCGGCAGCTCGTCGTGATGTCGCGCGCCAGGTCCATGCGCTTCGTGCCAGGCGGCATACAGCGCGAACAGCGAAAAGGCGGCCGCCAGCGTCGCCACCCGGAAGCGCCGACGATGCGTGCGCTGAACAAACGCATCGACATACTGCACGCGAGAGGTGTTCTTCGTCATTGTGGCTCTCCGTTCAGGGCTCAGATTTCACGCTTGAGCTTGTCGGCCAGTTTCAGCGACAAAGCCGCGATCGTCAGCGTGCAATTCACGGAGGCAGCAGTCGGCATCACGCCGCTGCTGGCGATGAACAGATTCGAGTGATCGTGCGTGCGGCAGTCCACGTCGACGACCGAATCCCCAGGATCGCTGCCCATGATGGTGGTACCCATGATGTGATTGTTCGGCGCGAACGTATCGTCGAACGAGACCTCGGCGCCGCCGAACAGCGAGGCGATCTGCGCATACAGTTCATGCGTGTTCGCCGCGCTCTTCTTCACGTAGTCGTTGATCGAGTAGTAGATCTCGGGCTGCGCAATGCCGAGCGCGTCCTTGTGATCCGCCGAAGGCACCACGCGGTTCTGCGGCTCCGGGAGGTGCTCGTGAAAGCTGTTGATGTTCAGCGTGCGTGCTGCACGGTCGCGGATCTGCCGGTCGAGCTCGGCGCCGGTGAGGCCTTTTTTCAGCAGGTCGGCAGTCACGCTCATGGTCGGCACGCCGTTCGACAGATGCAGCTTTTTCGCCGCGTAGTCGGAGCGGAACGCGCCGTCGCGGAAGTTAACGATCGAGGTCATCTCCATCGGCCCGCGTCCGGGCCACAGCGGTTCATTGGCGAGGAAGGTGACGCCCGTGCCCGGATGGTCCATCAGGTTACGCCCCACCTGGTCGGAGCTGTTGCCAACACCGTGCGGGAATTTGTCGGAGGTCGACATCAGCATCAGCTTCGGCGTTTCGATGCCGTTCGCGGCGAGCACGAACAGCTTGCCCGTCACGCGTGTGCTGTTGCCGTTCGGGTCCTTGTAGTGGACGGCCGTAATGAGCCCTTTGTTGTCCGCTTCGACGCGGTACACGACCGCCTCGGGAATCAGCTTCGCGCCGGCCTGTTCGGCCTTCTCCGCATGCACCACGCCGTTGTACATCGCCGCGATCGGGCAGATCGGCATGCAGTTGTTGTTGCCGCAACAGGTGGGCCGCGCATCGTACGGACGGCTGTTACGCGCAACCGGCTCGGGCACCACCTTGAAGCCCTGCGCGTTGAGCACGTCGCTAAAGCGCTGATCCATGTACGACAGCGGCAACGCGCTCATTGGATAAGGTTTCGAGCGCGGCGAACCGAGATCGATCGTCGTGTCCGGCCCGGAAACGCCCAATTGCACTTCAGCCGCCAGATACCACGGCTCCAGCGTTTCATACGGATAAGGCCAATCACGTCCCACGCCATACAGTTTGTGCAACTGGAAGTCCGACGGCAAGAGCCGCCACGCAGCGGCCGCCCAGTGCCACGTCGTGCCGCCGACCAGCCGCACATATTGTGAGTTGTACGGATAGTCGCCCTTCTGGATCAGATAATTGTTGGCGGGCGCGTACTCGGGATGCGGCGCGTACGGCGTGGAGGGATACGGCGTCGCGAAGTCGGACTTGACCGGCGAATTGCGGAAGTTCTCGACGATCTGCCAGCGCGGAATGCGCGGCCCGGCTTCGAGCAGAATCACCGATGCACCGGCTAACGCCATCTGATGCGCAACCAGCCCACCTGCCACGCCCGACCCGACCACGACGATGTCGGCGGAATTTGAGTTTGCCATTGTTACCCTCTTCGATGTCGACCCGAGTTGGCGCTTTAGCTGTCGACCAGAGTTGGCGCTTTAGCGCTTACTCTGGTCCCATGCACAGCACTTACTCTGGTCCCATGCACAGCACTTACTCTGGTCCCATGCACGTTGTGTCGGCTTATCGTTGCTTGCTGGTTTCGCGTGCCGGCGTTTCGTCGTCAAACAATTCAATCAGGCGATACGACGCGACGGCGCGCGAGAGGAACGTCGTTCAGACGCTCACCGGCTTCTGCGTCCAGTAGAACGGCACATCACGGCAATAGGACGGAATCGTCAGCACGTCCTTGACCGGCTCGAACATCAGCGCTTTTTCATAAGCGACCACGTCCACATGCGGCATGTCGCCCACGAGACCGAGATACCACGCGCGCATGATCGCGCTCACGGATTTCGCCAGCGCCGGCTGATCGGCCTGCAATGCCTGCGTGACGGTATCGGACGGCACGCCGCCATGGCCTTGCAGCCACGTGTTGAGCGCGACGACGTTCTGGGAGAACTGGCTGTCGGATTTGGCGAGAGCGTCGTAGACACGTTTGCCGAGCACGGCGTCGAAACCCGTGTGGCCCGTGAGACGTTGTGAGAGCGCAAGGAAGGCATCGAGTCCGCCGCCGGCGGGCGCATCGGCGAACGCCGGGGCGATCCACGAGAGCGAGCGGCCCGCGCCGGCAAACGCGAGCGCGGCAGCCGTGGCGCACGCGCCCAGCACCCATGCCCGGCGCGAGGCCGAGAACGAACGCGAGGCTTGAAGCGAGGGCAGCTGCGAAGATCTCAGCGAAGCAGGCAGCGAAGACGACGTTGACGACGAAAACCTGGCCGACCGCGTCACTTCATGGTGCGCATCGTTGTTCTCAGGAACATCTGTCATGGGGACTCCAGATGGTGAGTCGATCGTGAGTCATTCTCAACCGGCAACGCGGCGATGATGGGATGCCGCTCGCGCGCTGCGTCGATTTCTCTACCCCAAACCTGGTCCAGCGCCGCTTAAGCGATCTTGTGTGGCCGCACGATGCGGATGCGAGCCGCATTGCGTCGTGCTGATGACAGCCTTGTGAAACCGCTTCACTGCGCGGCACGCACGGTGAAAGCGTGCCGCCTGCCAATCGCCTTTCAACTGAAGGCGGCGCGCAGGGCCGTTGCGAATGACTATAGCCTGTGATTCACCCATTCGACAAATGGTGCCCGAGGCACGGGTAGAATCCGCGACACAGATGACCCTCCACTCTTGACCCCCATGCTCACAAAATATTATCCGCAAGTTCTTCGCAATCGACCACGCATGCTGATCGGTCTCGCCCTCGGCGTCGTGGCTGCGCTGGCCGTACCTGAGCACACGCGTCCATTGATGCGCATGCTGGCGGGTTGGGACGCCGCCATATGGAGCTATCTCCTGCTGATCTGGGTGCATATGGCCGCCGCCGACGAAGGCCGCGTCCGGGAATTCGCGAGACGCGATGATGAAAACGCGGGCATCGTGCTGCTAGTGATCTGCGTCGCGACCATCGCCAGCATTGCCGCGATCGTGCTCGAACTGGCTTCGGCGAAGGGCGCGGGCGGCGCCTCGAGCGCGTGGCACTACCTGTTGACCGGCTTGACGATGATCGGCGCATGGTTCCTGATTCCGACCATTTTCACCATGCACTACGCGCGGCTTTACTACGACACCGATGCAACCGAGACTCCGCTGCTGTTTCCCGACCACAAGCTACAGCCGGACTACTGGGACTTCATGTATTTCTCGTTCACCATTGCCGTGGCCTCGCAAACCTCGGACGTGGTGCTGCGCTCCCGCACGATTCGCCGCGCAGCGCTCGCGCAATCGATCCTGTCGTTCTACTTCAACGTCGCCGTGCTCGGCTTGTGCGTGAACATTGCCGCGGGCCTGGTCGGCTCTTGACCCGCCGTGCTTCTCTAAACGTTTTTTCCTCACAACGCTTGCCCGCCGGGCGCCACATCGCCTTTTGCGGCCCCGGCACTCGCCCTTGCTCCACCCCGTGTAAAACCCGGGCGACGCCCGTCCGTTTTACACGCCGGGCGTCCGCCACCGCACCCCCGCCTCTTCTGGCCGCCCGTCGCGCCTTCCCCTAGGGCGCGTGCTTCCCCACCCCTTCGCCTCCGTTCAAAACACACTGGCACACCGTTTGCTGCGTCTTGCGAATAGTGCTGGTCGCCCCCGTGCCATCGACGCCTGGCGTCAAAGCACCCCTTACTGGCCAGCGGCGTGACGATCTTTGCACTACATTGACCAGTACGCGCCCTCGCTTCACGCATCGCGCGGCATCCGGCTCTGGAAGCCCAATGAGCGTTGTGATCGCATGCCAATTGCATCCACACCGCAGCAGGACGAATCTGGAAACGACCGATGGAATCTCCAAACGGGTACGCGCCACGGATCTACTTTTTTCATTCACTTCTCGTCGGGCCGCTCGATGCATGGCCCGCACAGTTCGCTCACGCAGCCGGACTGGGCTTCGATCACGCGCTGATCGGCGGCCTCTTCGAGCCGGGCCGGGCGGGTCACGGACAGGTGGTCGGCAACCACGGCCGCCTGCATCCGGTGTTCGAGACTCAGCAACCGGCCACGGAGGCGATCCACACGCTCGCGCTCGCTGCCCGCCAGAACGGGCTGACCTTGCAGGTCGATCTGGTGATCGACCGGATGGCCGCCGATGGCGCACTGTACGCCGAACATGCCGGCTGGTTCCACGCATTCGAGTCTGACGAGGCGCGGCTCGATCCGCGCCACGTGCATCACGAAGACAACGTCGCGTATGCCAACTTCAACGACGACGCCAGCCGCGCCGCGCTAGTCGGCTGGTGGACGCAGCAATTGCTGGCGCTGGCCGATGCCGGGGTCGGCGGCTTCCGGTTCGATTCGCCGCATCGCGTGCCGGCCGCGGTTTGGCGGCAACTCGGCGACGCGGTGCGCGCGAAGCATCCCGCGGTGCGTTTCCTCGCCGCGACGCCGGGTCTGGCTCGCAGCGATCTGCTCGGCCTTGAAGGCGCAGGCTTCGACAGCGTGTTCTCGTCGGTGCGCTGGTGGGATTTTCGCGCCAGCTGGATGGTCGAGGAGCACGCCGCGCTCGCCCGCATCGCCGCCCCCATCGCCTTTCCCGAAGCGCCTTACGGCACCCGCCTCGCCGCCGATCTCAGCGACGCGCACGACGCCGCCATCGTCGAGCGGGCCTACCGGCGCGCGCTGTTCACGTCGGCTTCAACCGGCACCGGCTGGATGATGCCGATGGGTTTCGAATACGGTATCTCCGAGCCCATGTCGCAAACACGCGGTGACGCTGCGCAGTTCGCCCTCGCCTGCCGGTCGAAGCCATTCGATCTCTCGGAGCGGATCAGCCACGCGAACGAGGTGGTGCGCACGACGAAGACGCTGCACACCAACGGCGAATTGCGCCCGCTAAGCGGGCCCGCCGCGCCCGCGGCGGTGTTGCTGCGCGGCGACACACCCGATCTGCGCAACGCCGGCGAAGCGATCCTGATCGCCATCAATCCTGAACTCGGTGCGCCTGTGCGCGTCGATCCGGTCCGCTTCCTCACGGGCGTACCGGGCAACTTCACGCGCTTCGTCCCGCTCGACGCACCCGGGCAGGCCACGCCAGCCGCCTTGGCGCCGTTCACGCTCGCACCCGGCGCCGTCCGCCTGTTCCGCGGGGTCGCCGATAAACCGATCCGCCTCGCGCCGCCGATCGACAAAGCGACCAGCAAGCGCAGCGGCCACAAGACCGTACTCGAAGCGATCAGCGCGCCGCGCGTGGCGATTGAAAGCGTGACACCCTCGGTCGATAACGGACGCTTTCCGGCCAAACGCACCGTGGGCGAGCGCGCCGAAATCACCGCCGCGATCTTCGCCGAAGGTCACGACAAGATCGCTGCCGCCGTCGTCTGGCGCGCCGCCGACGAAACCGCCTGGCACGAAGTACCGATGCGTCCGGCAGCACCTGCCGGGCTCGATATCTGGACAGCGCGCATCCCGCTGGAACGCCTCGGCCGGCACGAATTCACGGTCATCGCATGGCGCGACGACTTTGCGTCGCTCGTCGAGCATATCCAGAAGAAGTTGAAGGCAGGCCAAACTGTCGAACTGGAACTCGAAGAAGCCACGCATCTGTTCGCGCTGGTGCTCGCCGAAGTGGAAACGGCGGAAGGTGCGGTGACCGAGCCGCTCGAACAACTCGTCAAGGCCTTCGCCAAGGCCGACCCCAAAGCGAAGCTCGCGTTGATCCTCGCGCCGGCCACCGCGGAGGCGATGACCGCCGCGCGCCACCGCCCGTTCCTGAGCCGCGATCCGATCGTCTACAAGATCGACGCCGACCGGACCGCCGCGCGCTTCGCCAGCTGGTACGAGATCTTCCCGCGCTCGATGAGCGACGACGAATCGCGTCACGGCACCTTCGCCGACGTCATCACGAAACTGCCGCGCATCCGCGACATGGGTTTCGACGTACTGTACTTCCCGCCGATCCACCCGATCGGCGTCGCGAACCGCAAAGGCCGCAACAACACGCTGAACGCGCAACCGGGGGATGTGGGGAGCCCGTATGCGATTGGCGGAGCTGAAGGCGGGCACACCGCCGTGCATCCCGAGCTCGGCACGCTCGACGACTTCAAGCAGATGCTGGCCGCCGCCCACGCGCACGGCCTCGAAATCGCGCTCGACTTCGCGATCCAGTGCTCGCCGGATCACCCGTGGCTGAAGGCGCATCCGACGTGGTTCGCCTGGCGGCCCGACGGCACGCTGCGTTACGCGGAAAATCCGCCCAAGAAGTATCAGGACATCGTCAATCCCGACTTCTATGCGCACGACGCCAAGCCTGATTTGTGGCTCGCCTTGCGCGACGTATTCCTGTTCTGGATCGAAGCCGGTGTGCACATTTTCCGCGTGGACAATCCGCACACCAAGCCGCTGCCGTTCTGGGAATGGGTGATCGACGATGTGCGCTCGCGCTATCCCGACACGATCTTCCTCGCTGAAGCCTTCACGCGGCCACGCATGATGAACCGCCTCGGCAAGATCGGCTTCTCGCAGTCGTACACGTATTTCACGTGGCGCGAGTCGAAGCGCGACTTCATCGAGTACCTGACCGAACTCACGCAAACCAGTGCGCGCGATTTTTACCGGCCGAATTTCTTCGTCAATACGCCGGACATCAACCCGCGGCATTTGCAGTCGTCCGGACGGTCGGGTTTCCTGATTCGGGCCGCGTTGGCCTCCACACTCGCCGGCTTGTGGGGCGTATACAGCGGTTTCGAATTGTGCGAGGCCGCCGCGCTGCCGAACAGCGAGGAATATCTCGACTCCGAGAAATATCAACTGCGCGCGTGGGACTGGAACCGGCCCGGCAACATCGTCGGCGAGATCAGTGCGTTGAACCGGATTCGCCGCGCGAACCCGGCATTGCAAACACATCTCGGCTTAACGTTCCTGCCGGCGCACAATGACCACGTGCTGTTCTTCGAGAAGGCGACCGAAGCACGCGACAACGTCATCCTGGTGGCGATCAACCTCGACCCGTTCAACGAACAGGGCGCGGATATCGAATTGTCGTGGGACACTTTCCAGCACTGGAATCTGCACGACCATGGCGCGCTGGAAGTGACCGATCAGATGACCGGTGCGCGTTTCGAATGGCACGGCCGCTGGCAGCATATCCGGCTCGGTTCGAGCCAGCCGTTTTCGATCTGGCGCATCGCGCCGCTCGGCGGCTTGCCCGCTGAACGCCCAGATGATGCCGACAGCGACTATCACGCAGACGCTGGCAACCCAACCTTTACGGAAGGTGCGACATGAAGCGTGACGATCCAGCCCAAAGCACGCCGCAGGTCCATGCGAGCGCGGCCACCGGCAGCACAACGAAAGCACGGACGGCGCGGCGCGGCAAACCCGCCACGCTAAGCGACGATCCGCTCTGGTACAAAGACGCGATCATTTATCAGGTGCACATCAAGTCGTTTTTCGACGCGAACAACGACGGCGTCGGCGATTTTCCGGGCCTGATCGCGAAGCTCGATTACATTGCCGAGCTTGGCGTGAATGCGATCTGGCTGCTGCCGTTCTATCCGTCGCCGCGTCGCGACGACGGCTACGACATCGCCGATTACCGCAACGTGCATCCTGACTACGGCCAGCTTTCCGACGTGAAGCGCTTCATTCAGGAAGCGCACGCACGCGGCATCCGCGTGATTACGGAGCTGGTGATCAACCACACCTCCGATCAGCACCCATGGTTTCAGCGCGCCCGGCGCGCGAAGCCGGGGTCGAATCATCGCAACTACTACGTGTGGTCCGATACCGATCAGAAGTATCAGGAAACGCGGATCATCTTCATCGATTCGGAGCCGTCGAACTGGACGCACGATCCGGTCGCGGGCGCTTACTTCTGGCACCGTTTCTATTCGCACCAGCCCGACCTGAACTTCGACAATCCGGCCGTGCTGAAGGAAGTGCTGCAGGTCATGCGCTTCTGGCTCGACATGGGCATCGACGGGCTGCGGCTCGACGCGGTGCCGTATCTGGTCGAACGCGAAGGCACCAACAACGAGAACCTGCCGGAAACGCACGCGGTGTTGAAGAAGATCCGCGCGACCATCGACGCCGAGTATCCGAACCGCATGCTGCTCGCCGAAGCGAACCAGTGGCCGGAAGACGTGAAGGAATATTTCGGCGACGAAGACGAATGCCACATGGCGTTCCACTTCCCGCTGATGCCACGCATCTATATGTCGATTGCGAGCGAAGACCGCTTCCCGATCACCGACATCATGCGGCAGACGCCGGATCTCGCGGAAACGAACCAGTGGGCGATTTTCCTGCGCAATCACGATGAACTGACGCTCGAAATGGTGACGGATTCCGAGCGCGACTATCTGTGGAACACCTACGCGAGCGATCGCCGCGCGCGCCTGAACCTCGGCATTCGGCGCCGCCTCGCGCCGCTCATGGAGCGCGACCGCCGCCGCATCGAGCTGATCAATTCACTGCTGCTGTCGATGCCGGGCACGCCCGTGATCTATTACGGCGACGAGCTCGGCATGGGCGACAACATTCACCTCGGCGACCGCGACGGCGTGCGCACACCGATGCAATGGTCGTCGGATCGCAACGGCGGGTTCTCGCGCGCCGATCCTGAACAACTGGTGCTGCCACCGGTGATGGGTGCGTTGTACGGCTTCGACGCGGTCAATGTCGAAGCGCAGAGCCGCGATCCGCATTCGCTGCTGAACTGGACCCGGCGCATGCTCGCCACACGCCGCGCGAAACAAACCTTCGGACGCGGCACGATCCGCTTCCTGAAGCCCGAAAACCGCAAGATTCTCGCGTATCTGCGCGAGTTGCCGGGCGAACCGCCGATTCTGTGTGTGGCGAATCTGTCGCGCGCACCGCAAGCCGTCGAACTCGATCTGTCCGAATTCAACGGCTCGGTACCGATCGAAATGACCGCCGATTCCGTGTTTCCCGCCATCGGCCAGCTCACCTATCTGCTGACCTTCCCGCCGTACGGCTTCCTGTGGTTCATGCTGTGCTCGGGCAGCCAGCGTCCGACGTGGGCGCAGGCGCATTCGGAGCCGCTGCCGGAATTCGTCACCATCGTGATCCGCGAGGGCCAGGTCGGCCCGACGCCGGAAAACGTCCGCCTGCTCGAATCCGAAGTGCTGCCATCGTGGTTGAGCCGCCGTCGCTGGTTTGCCTCGAAGGATCAGAAGATGCACGCCGTGCGCCTCGCCGCGCTGACCACGATCCCCAACGGCGGCTTCGCCTTCACCGAAATCGAAGCGGACGTGGGCACCCACACCGAGCGCTACGTGGTGCCGATTGCGATCACGTGGGGCGGCGAAACCACCTTCCCGCTGTTCATGCAACTGGCCTTGGCGCGGGTGCGCCGCGGCCGCAACGTCGGCCATCTGACGGACGCGTTCGCACTGCCGATCTTCGCCCATGGCGTGCTGCGCAAACTGCGCGAACAGGCCGTGATTCCGACCGTGCAGAAGAGCGAAATCAAGTTCATTCCGACCGAGCGCTTCGCCGAACTCGACCATCTCGGTGAACGGCCCGAGGTCCGCTGGCTGGCCGCCGAGCAAAGCAACAGCTCGCTGATCGTCGCCGATGCCGCGGTGCTGAAACTGGTGCGGCGTCTGGTCAGCGGCATTCATCCGGAAGCGGAAATCAGCCGCTATTTGACCCAACTCGGCTACGCGAACACCGCGCCGCTGTATGGTGAAGTGGTGCGCGTCGATCCCGAAGGCGTGCCGCATACACTCGCTATCTTGCAAGGCTATATCGACAATCAGGGCGACGCCTGGAACTGGTCGCTCGACTACCTGCGCCGCTCGGTGGACGAACTCGCCATTGCCGTCGATACGGACGGGCAATCGCCGGACCGCGACAACGAAGCGATTCTCATGGAAGGCTACAGCCAGCTCGCCGCCATCATCGGCAAGCGGCTGGGTGAATTGCATGTGGCACTCGCGTCGCCTTCCGACGACCCGGCGTTCGCGCCGGAACCCGCCAGCGCCGAACAGGTGAAGGCGTGGGTCGACGGCACGCAATCCATGCTCGCCAGCGCGCTCGATCTGCTCGCGCCGCGCATCGCGCAGATGAGCGATCCCGACACCCAGGCATTGGCGCAAAGCCTGATCGACCGCCGCGCCGCGCTGGTCGACGCCGTCAACAAATTGGTCTCGGGCAATGCGGGTGCGTTGCGTACACGCATTCACGGCGACTTCCATCTGGGTCAAGTGCTGGTCGCGCAGGGCGACGCGTATCTGATCGACTTCGAAGGCGAGCCTGCACGCACGTTAGAGGAACGGCGCCAGAAATCGAGCCCGTTGCGCGACGTGGCCGGCTTGATGCGCTCACTGTCCTATGCGAGCGCCGCGGCGCAGTCCACCATGGAAAGCGCGCCGCCGCAGACCGCCGATCGCAAGCGCACGCTCTTCGAGCGCTTCCGCGCGCACGCTACCGAAGCGTTCCTGACGGCATACCGCGCCGCCGCCGCGGATTCGCCGACGCCGCTGGTGGCGCCCGAAGCCGAACAGGCCTTGCTCGATCTGTTCCTGATCGAGAAAGCCGCGTACGAAATCCGTTACGAAGCGGCCAACCGTCCGACGTGGCTCAGTTTGCCGGTACGCGGCCTTGCCGCGCTGACCAGCCGGCTGCTCGGCGACACCGGCCACCCGCACGATCCATCAACCCAGGCGCCAGGCGCCGCCACACCGCCTAATCCGGCCGAGGGCGACTATGAGTGAGCATGATCCGGCCGCAGGCCTGCAACCGCTCGATATCGACGCGCTCGTTGAAGCGCGTCATCCTGATCCATTCTCGCAGCTCGGCATGCATCAGACAGACGTGGGTCCGGTGGTGCGCGCGCTGTTGCCGAACGCCACGCACGTCACCGTGATTTCACGCGCCGATGGCGCAACGCTCGGCGAACTCGAACAACTCAGGCCCGGGCTGTTCTCCGGTCGGGTCACCTCTGCCGCGCCGTATCGCTTGCGCATCGACTGGCACGGCACCGTGCAGGAAATCGAGGACACGTATTCGTTTGGCCCCGTTCTCGGCGACGAGCCGTTGGGCCGTCTTGCCGGCGGCGATCCGTACGCGGTGCTCGAATGCCTCGGCGCACGCCCGATGGACGTCGACGGCGTGCCAGGCGTGCGCTTTGCCGTATGGGCGCCGAACGCGCGGCGCGTGTCGGTGGTTGGCGACTTCAATGCGTGGGATGGCCGCCGTCATCCGATGCGGCTGCGTCACCAAGCCGGTGTATGGGAATTGTTCGTGCCGCGCGTCGGCCCGGGCACGCGCTACAAATACGAGCTGCTCTCACGCGACGGTCATCCGCTGCCGCTGAAGGCCGATCCATGCGCGATGCAAACGGAAAAGCCGCCGGGCACCGCGTCGGTGGTCGCGCATGTCGACGAGATCGAACAGTTTGAATGGACCGATCACGACTGGATTCAGTCGCGCGCCGCCAAACAAACTCCGCGCGCGCCGATCTCGATCTACGAAGTGCATGCCGAATCGTGGCTGCGCGTCGCCGAAGAAGGTCAGCGCGGCCTCAGCTGGGAAGAACTCGCCGAGCGGCTGATTCCTTACGTGAAGAGCATGGGCTTCACGCACGTGGAGTTCATGCCGATTGCCGAGCATCCGTTCGGCGGGTCGTGGGGCTATCAGCCACTCGGACAGTTCGCGCCGTCAGCGCGCTTCGGCAAGCCCGAGCAGTTCGCCCGGTTCGTCGACAAGGCGCATGAGGCCGGCCTCGGCGTGATTCTCGACTGGGTGCCGGCGCATTTTCCGAATGACGCGCACGGCCTGATCGACTTCGACGGCACGCCGCTCTACGAGCACGCCGATCCGCGCGAAGGTTTTCATCAGGACTGGAACACAATGATCTACAACCTCGGCCGCAATGAGGTGAGCGCGTTCCTGGTGGCATCGGGCCTTGCGTGGTTGAAGCGCTATCACGTCGACGGCCTGCGCGTGGATGCGGTCGCCTCGATGCTGTATCGGGACTATTCGCGCGAGCCCGGTGAGTGGGTACCGAATATCTACGGTGGGCGTGAAAACCTCGAATCGATCGCGTTTCTGAAGCGGCTGAATCATGAAGTCGGCTATGTGCCGGGCGTGCCGGGCGCGATCACGATTGCCGAAGAATCGACTGCGTGGCCGGGCGTGACGGCGCGCCTCGAAGACGGCGGCCTCGGCTTCCAGTTCAAGTGGAATATGGGCTGGATGCACGACACGTTGCACTACATGGAAGAAGATCCGGTCTACCGTCAATACCATCACCACATGATGACGTTCGGGATGGTGTACGCGTATTCCGAGCGCTTCGTGCTGCCGCTTTCGCACGACGAAGTGGTGCACGGCAAAGGCTCGCTGCTCGGCAAGATGCCCGGCGACAGATGGCAGAAGTTCGCCAACCTGCGCGCGTACTTCGGCTTCATGTGGACGCATCCGGGCAAGAAGCTGCTGTTCATGGGCGGCGAATTCGGCCAGATGGCGGAATTCAACCACGACACGTCGCCACACTGGCATCTGCTCGACGATCCGAACCATCACGGCGTGCAGAAGCTCGTGCGCGACCTGAACCATCTGTACAGCGAGGAACCTGCACTACATCGGCTCGACAGCGAGCCGGGCGGCTTCCAATGGTTGGTCGGCGACGACAGCGGCAACAGCGTGTACGCCTACCGCCGCACCGATGGCGAAGGCCGCGAACTCGTCGTCGTGTGCAATATGACGCCGGTGCCGCGGGTCGGCTACCGGATCGGCATGCCGCGCGGCGGTCGCTGGGTGGAAGTGCTGAATACGGATGCCGGCGTGTACGGCGGCTCGAACATGGGCAACGGCGGGTTGATCCATTCCGACAACCTCTCGAGCCACGGCTGGCCGCATTCCGCTGCGCTGACGCTGCCGCCTTTAGCGACGATCGTGTTGCGCGCGGATTGATGGACAGGTTGTAAGGCGAACGCGCGGCGGCCAAGCCGCGCGCTCGTTGCATGAAGTCCCACGATAACGTTCATAAAACAGAACAAGGAAGGGGAATCATGTCGCATGCACTGCCCGACCGGCTTCTGCCCGGCTCGCCCTATCCGCTCGGCGCCAGCTGGGACGGCCTCGGGGTCAACTTTGCGGTGTTCTCGGCGAATGCGCAGAAAATCGAACTTTGCCTGTTCGATCCCACCGGCCGCAAGGAGATGAGGCGCTTCACGCTGCCCGAGTGCACCGACGAAGTCTGGCACGGCTATTTGCCCAACGCGCACCCCGGCACGGCGTACGGCTTTCGCGCGCATGGACCGTATCAGCCGCAGCATGGGCATCGCTTTAATCCGCACAAGTTATTGCTCGATCCGTATGCACGCAAACTGGTTGGGCAGTTTCGCTGGTCCGACGCGCTGTTTGGGTATCGCGTGCATTCGAATCGCGCCGACCTGTCCATCGACCGGCGCGATTCGGCGCCGGCCATGCCGAAGTGCGTCGTGATCGACGAAGCCTTCGACTGGTCGCACGACAAGCGTCCGAATGTGCCGTGGGGCGAAACGATCGTCTACGAGGCACATGTGCGCGGCGTGTCGATGTTGCGGCCCGATTTGCGGCAGCACGAACGTGGCACGTTCGCCGCACTGGCTTCGCCGGAGTTCATCGAGCATTTACTGAAACTCGGCGTGACCGCCGTCGAATTACTGCCCGTGCATGCGTTCCTGAACGACCGCTTTCTGGTGGAGCGCGGGCTGCGTAACTACTGGGGTTACAACACCGCGGCATTCTTTGCACCGGAGCCGTCGTATCTGAGCACACACCGGCTCGACGAAATGCGCATCGCCGTGCGGCAGTTGCATGCGGCCGGCATCGAAGTGATTCTCGACGTGGTCTACAACCACACCTGCGAAGGCAACGAGATGGGGCCGACCGTCTCATGGCGCGGCCTCGACAACGCCAGCTACTACCGCCTGATTCCCGGCGACGAACGCCACAATATTAACGACACCGGCTGCGGCAACACCGTGAACCTGCCGCATCCGCGTGTCCTGCAGATGGTGACGGATTCGCTGCGCTACTGGTCGACGAAGTTCAATATCGACGGCTTCCGCTTCGATCTCGGCGTGACGCTCGGCCGCGAACTGCATGGCTTCGATCCCGGCTCCGGCTTCTTCGACGCATTGCGCCAGGACCCGATCCTGTCGCAACGCAAACTGATTTCCGAGCCATGGGACATCGGCCCAGGCGGTTACCAACTCGGCAATCATCCGCCAGGCTTCGCCGAATGGAACGATCGCTTCCGCGACACCGTGCGCCGCTTCTGGCGCGGTGACGCGGGCCTGCGCCCCGATCTCGCTGCGCGTCTGACCGGTTCCGCCGATCTGTTCAACCGGCGTTTCAGGAAGCCGTGGGCATCGGTCAACTTCGTCACGTCACATGACGGTTTTACGCTCGCCGATGTCACCGCGTACGAGCACAAGCACAACGAGGCGAATCGCGAAGACAACAACGACGGGCACAACGAAAACTGCAGTCGCAATTGGGGTGTAGAGGGTCCCACCGACGATCCGGCCATCCTCGAAACCCGCAAGCGCGTGGCCCGCTCGCTGATCGCCACGCTGCTGATGGCGCTCGGCACGCCCATGATGCTGGCAGGCGATGAATCGCTGCGTACGCAGAACGGTAACAACAATGCGTACTGCCAGGATAACGAACTATCATGGCTTGACTGGGAGCGCGCGGAGTCACGCGACGGACGCGAGATGACCGCGTTCGTCGCGCGCGTGATCGCACTGCGCAAACAGCATCCGCTGCTTCGCGAAACGCGCTTTCTGTTCGGGGACCGCGAAGTGTTGCCGGGCCTGTTCGATGTCGGCTGGTTCGATCAACACGGCGACCCACTCACCATCGAAGCCTGGCAGGACCCCGAGGGCCGCGCGTTCACACTGCGGCGCGCAGGTCCAGGTTTGAATGGCGAAACGGAAGTATTGTTGATGATGCTCAACGCGGCGGACGAAACGCTGCGTTTTACGCCACCCGCGCCACACCTGGAATGGCGTGTGCTGCTAGATACGGCGGAGCCGGAAAGCGCACCGCACCGGTTGGCGGTGGCAGAAGTCGAAGTGGCCGCGCATAGCCTCGTGATGCTGGCGGCGCAACCCGTCGGCGAAGCGGATTGGCAGGCGGGCTGGAAGGCCGGCGCGGAGCACGGGCCGCGGCTGTTGACCGCGCTGCCGCCCGACCCGGGTGCGCACCCGCCGAGCAGCGATACGTCGCCGACCACGTAGGCGGGAAGCAAAACCGAATGGTGATGAATCATGTCCGAAAGTCCGATTGATCCTCACGCGCATCATCACGCGCATTGCCTGCCGTTCAGCGCACAGTTGCTGGGCGCGACGGGCGCGAACCCGCGCACGCGGTTTCGTTTCTGGGCGCCTTCGTGCAAGACCGCCCAGGTGGAAATCGAAAACGGACCCGCCCAAGGCGCGCATGACATGACACCCGCCGGCAACGGCTGGTTCGAAGCGACCGTCGACAGCGGCGCGGGCACGCTGTATCGCTTCCGGCTCGATGGCGAGCAGGCGGTACCCGATCCTGCGTCGCGCTTCCAGCCGCAGGACGTGCACGGCCCGAGCGAAGTGATCGATCCGCGCGCGTATCGCTGGGAACACACCAACTGGCACGGCCGCCCGTGGGAAGAAACGGTGTTGTACGAGTTGCACGTCGGCGCAATGGGCGGCTATGCGGGTGTGCAGAAACGTTTGCCCATACTTGCGGCGCTCGGCGTGACGGCCATCGAATTGATGCCCGTGAATGACTTTCCGGGCAAACACAATTGGGGCTACGACGGCGTGCTGCCGTATGCACCCGATTCCGCGTACGGCCGTCCCGAAGAACTGAAGGCGCTGGTCGACACCGCGCACGGCCTCGGCTTGATGGTGTTTCTCGACGTGGTCTACAACCACTTCGGCCCGGACGGTAATTATCTGCACAAGTACGCCCGCTCGTTTTTCCGCGAGGACACGCACACGCCGTGGGGCCCCGCCATCGATTTCAACCGCAGTGAAGTGAGCGACTTCTTCATCGACAACGCCGTGTACTGGATCAATGAATACCGCCTCGACGGCCTGCGTTTCGATGCGGTGCATGCCATCGGCGATCATGCCTGGCTGCGCGAATTGTCCGACCATATCCGCACGAAAGTGCAGCACGGGCGGCACGTGCATCTGGTGCTGGAAAACGAACACAACAGCGCGAGCCTGCTGGAAACGCATTTCGACGCGCAGTGGAACGACGACGCGCACAACACGCTGCACGTGCTGCTGACGGGCGAAACCGAAGGCTATTACCACGCCTACGAAGACCAGCCGATCCGCCGGCTTGCGCGTGTGTTGTCAGAAGGCTTCGCGTATCAGGGCGACCCATCGCCCATTCACGACGGTGCGCCGCGTGGCGAATCGAGTGGACATCTGCCGCCCACCTCGTTCGTGATGTTCTTGCAGAATCACGATCAGGTCGGCAATCGCGCATTGGGCGAACGCCTGCGCAAGCTGACATCGGACGATGCCTTGCGCGCCGCCACCGGTTTGCTGTTGCTGTCGCCGCAAATCCCCCTGTTGTTCATGGACGAGGAATACGGTTCAACCCAGCCGTTCCTGTTTTTCACCGACTACACCGGCGAGCTCGCCGACGCCGTGCGCGAAGGACGGCGCCGCGAATTCGCCCGCTTTTCGGCGTTCAGCGACGAAAAGCGTCGCGCGCAGATTCCCGATCCGAACGACGTGAAGACCTTTGCCGCATCGTCACCGCCGGAGCCGGTTCAAGGTCCCGCTGCGGATGACGACGCGAAAGACCGCCTCGACTGGATGCACTTCTACAAATCCGCGCTCGCCGTGCGAGCGAAGCTGATCACGCCGCGCCTGAAACATGCCAAAGCGCTCGGCTCGACCGTGCTGACCGCCGCAAACGGCGGCAACGCCAACGCGCTGATCGCCCGCTGGAAACTCGGCGACGGCGAGACCTTATCGATCGCATTGAATCTCTCGAAGGAGAACGTGGCGTTCCCCGATCTGCCTGCCGGCAAAGTGATTTTCGAAACGCCGCCGCGCGTACGCGAGCAGGTCGACGCCAAGGCGTTGCCGTCGTACGCGTTTGTCGCGTGGATGACCGGCGACGTCAGCGACTATGCCATCGGCCACGATGCTCGCATCGTGGGCCAACAGGAGCGCCACGCGTGAGTGCTACCCGACGTCCAAACGATACGATCGTGACCCTTGCCAAACGCGCCGGCTTCGAGGTCGAGTGGCGGGATGCGCACCATACGACGCAGCATGTGCCGGAGAGCACGCTCACCGTGCTGCTCGAACGGATGGGTTTGCCGTGCGGCAACGCCACGCAAATCCGGCACAGCGCGGCCGCGCTCGAAGCCGAACTGTCCGGCCGCAAACTACCGCCGTTGATGACCGCTGAAGTCGAACGCGGCATCGCGCTGCCTGCCGCGGCGATCAAATCCGGCAGTCACTATCGGATCGAACTCGAAAGCGGCTCGATCATCGACGGCCGTTTCACGGCGCCCAAAGGCGAGGAAGCGCTGCTCGCACCGATCGACGAACCCGGCTATCACACGCTGGTGATCAACGAGCAACACGTGACCTTGGCCGTGGCGCCGTCACGCTGCTATACCGTCGCCGACGCATGGCGCACGCTGCACGATGGAGCCGCGGCGCAAACGCCGCCGCTGTGGGGCATTGCCGCGCAGTTGTACGGCTTGCGCCGCAAGGGCGATGGCGGTATCGGCGACTATACGGCGCTCGCGCAAATGGCAATTGAAAGCGCGAAGCGCGGCGCGCATGCGCTCGCCGTCAGTCCGACGCACGCGATGTTCAGCGCCGAGCCGAATCGCTTCAGTCCGTATTCGCCGTCGTCGCGTTTGTGGCTGAACGTCACGCATATCGATCCCGCCGCGGTGTTCGGCGCGGACGCCGCACGCGCCGCGCTCGATACCGCGCAGGGCACCGGCGCCTGGTCGGCGCTCGAAGACTTGCCGCTAATCGATTGGCCGAACGCGGTCGTGCTGAAGCTAAAGGTTTTACGCGTGCTGTACGAGAACTTCTGCAAACAGGAACGCGCACACGACACACCGCGCGCGCTCGAATTTCATGGCTTCTGCGAACGTGCCGGCCGCGCGCTGGAAGATCACGCGCGTTTCGAAGCGCTGCAGGCGGTGCAGTTGGCTCAAACGGGCGGCGATGGTCACTGGCGCAATTGGCCTGAGGCATTGCGCGATCCGCGCAGCCCGGAAGTTGAAGCCTTTGCCGAAGCGCATCGGCATGAAGTCGATTTTCATCTGTTTCTGCAATGGCTCGCCGCCAAGGGTTTGTCGCACGCGCAGCATGCCGCGACCGACGCCGGGATGGCCGTCGGCCTGATCGCCGATCTGGCCGTCGGCTGCGATAGCGCCGGCAGCCATGCATGGTCGTACCGTGACGACATGCTGCAAGGTATTTCAGTGGGCGCACCGCCCGATCTGTTCAACCAGGCCGGACAGGCATGGGGGCTTACCACCTTCTCGCCACGCGCGATGCGCACGCAGGGCTTCTCCGCGTTCATCGACATGCTGCGCGCGGCGTTCGCGCATGCGGGTGGCATCCGCATCGACCACATCCTCGGTTTGCGGCGCCTGTGGCTCGTGCCCGAAGGCGAGAGCGCGCGTAACGGCGCCTATCTGCGCTATCCGCTCGAAGACCTGCTGCGGCTGATCGCGCTCGAATCGTGGCGGCATCGCGCGATCGTGATCGGCGAAGATCTCGGCACCGTGCCGCCCGGTTTTCGCGAGCGGCTCGACGAGCACGGTCTCGCCGGCATTCGCGTCCTGTGGTTTGAAAACGCGGAAGGCGGCAAGGGCTTCAAGCCACCGTACGCGTGGGACCGCAACGCAGTCGGCACCACGACCACCCACGATCTGCCGACCGTGGCGGGCTGGTGGCGCGGCAGCGACATCACGTGGCGCAACCGGATCGGCCAGACGATGGCGCGCGCCGACGGCCGCGACGCGGAAGAAGTGGCGCAGGAGGAACGCGCCGCCGACCGCGCTCTGTTATGGCGTGCGTTCCAGCAAGCCGGTGTCGCCGCGCCGGACGTGCAAGCGCCGCCGCCCGACAAGGCGCCCGTGGATGAAGCGCTCGCCTTCGTCGCCGCGACGCCTGAGCCGCTCGTCACTTTCCCGCTCGAAGATTTGCTCGCGTTGGTCGAGCAGCCGAATCTGCCCGGCTCGATCGACGAGCATCCGAACTGGCGCCGCCGCGTGAGCTTGCCCATCGACGAATTGTTCGACGACGACACCTTTAGCGATCGTCTGCTGGCCGTCGACCGCGCGCGCCGCGGCGCAACGGTTCCTGCTTCTTCCCATGCTTCTTCGGAGCCTGATACGCCATGACCGTCCCGCGCTCCACGCTTCGCCTCCAATTCCATCGAGGCTTTACCTTCGACGATGCCGCGAAGCATGTCGACTACTTCGCCGCACTCGGCATCAGCCACGTGTACGCGTCGCCGATCACCACCGCCGAGCCGGGCTCGATGCACGGCTACGATACCGTCGACTACACCCAGGTCAACGCCGAATACGGCGGCGAGGCGGGCTTGAAACGCCTCGTCGACAAGCTGCGCGCGCACAACATGGGGCTGATCGTCGACGTGGTGCCGAACCACATGGGTGTCGGCGGTTCGAGCAATGCGTGGTGGCTCGACATCCTCGAATGGGGCCGGCACAGCGCGTACGCGCGCCATTTCGATGTCGACTGGCACTCGCCCGACCCGGCCTTGCGCGGCAAGGTGCTGGTGCCGACCCTCGGCGCGCCGTACGGCGAGGAGCTCGCGGCTGGCCGGATCGCGCTGCATTTTGCGGCCGACAGTGGGCGCTTTTATATCGGCTACGGGTCGCATGTGTTTCCGGTGTGTCCGACCGACTACGCGACGATTCTGCAAAGCGCCGACCGCGCCGATCTCAGCGCGCTCGCCGAACGTTTCCAGGGGCTGACGACACAGCCGGCCGATCAACCGCGCGCCGTCGAAGGGCGCGACATGCTGCGCGAGTTCGTCGCGCAAAACGGCGCCTCGGCGATCGAACTGGTGCTGGAAGCGTATGCGCCCGCGGATCCGGTGACGCGTGACCGTTTGCATCGATTGATCGAACGGCAGCACTTCCGCCTCGCGTGGTGGCGCACCGCGTCGGACGATGTGAACTGGCGGCGTTTCTTCGATATCTCGACGCTGGCCGGCGTGCGTGTGGAGCGGCCCGAGGTGTTCGAGGCCGTGCATGCGCTGATTTTCCGCCTGTATCAGGAAGGCGTGGTGGATGGGTTGCGGATCGACCATGTGGACGGTCTTGCTGAGCCGCGTGAGTATTGTCAGCGTCTGCGGCAACGCCTCACCGAATTGCGCGACACTGCGCCGTATGTGGTCGTCGAGAAAATCCTCGGCCGCGGCGAGCCGCTGCGTGACGATTGGCCTGTGGACGGCACGACCGGCTACGATTTCATGAACGACGTGGGCGCGCTACTGCACGATCCAGCCGGCGCTGAGACGCTTGCGCAAACGTGGGCCGAACTCACCGGCCGTAGCCCGCGATTCGCCGACGAAGCCTTGGCCGCGCGCCGCAAGATTCTCACGGAGAACCTCTCGGCGGAACTGGATCGCGCTGCGCGTGCGCTGCATCGGATTGCCCGCGATTCGCTGACGACGCGCGATTTCACCTTCACCGCGCTGCGGCGCGTGCTGGCCGAACTGGTCGTGCATTTTCCTGTGTATCGGATCTATCCACAGAACGGGCTGCGCAGCGCCGCCGATAACGTGTATTTCGAGCAGGCGCTGGCAGGCGCGAGACAGACGCTTTCACGCGCGGACTATGAGGTGCTCGACCGCGTGAACGCGTGGCTTGGTGGCAGCGCCGAGGAAGTGCCGAATGCACGCGGCAATGCGCAATCGCAGCAGCAGGGTCCGAATGGCGCACCGCCGAGTCATGCGGGTTCCGCGCGGCGCACCGCGCAGACGCTGTTTTCGCAATTGACCGCGCCGGTCGCCGCGAAGGCGATTGAAGATACCGCGTGCTATCGCTATGGCCGTTTGCTGTCGCGCAACGAAGTGGGCTCGGACCCTGGCGAGTTTGCTTTGTCGGTCGAGCAATTTCATGCGGCGAATCTCGGGCGTTCGCAACGCTTTCCTCACGCGATGCTCGCCACGGCCACGCACGACCACAAGCGTGGCGAAGACGTGCGTGCGCGGCTTGCGGTGTTGAGCGAGATTCCGGATGAATGGAGCGCCACGTTGCACGCGTGGTCGACATTGAACGCACCGCTTCGCCGCGGGGTTGACGGTGCGGCGATCAGCAGCGTCGGCGACGACACAAGCTACGATTGGGCGCCAGGCCCTGCCGCCGAGGCGATGCTGTATCAGACACTGGTGGGCTGCTGGCCACCGGATTTAAAGCCGGACGATGAAGCGGGCGTCAAGGAACTGGCCGAGCGTGTCGCGCAATGGCAGTTGAAGGCGCTCCGGGAAGCGAAGCTGCAGACCAACTGGCTCGCACCCGACGAAGCGTATGAAGCCGGTTGCCGCGATTTCCTCTTCGATATCCTGGCGCCGCAACGGCGCGATGGGTTCCTGCGCGAGTTGTCCGCGTTCGTCGCGCGGATTGGGCGCGCTGGTGCGCTCAATAGTTTGCAGCAGACGGTGTTGCGACTGACATCGCCTGGGATTCCCGATCTTTATCAGGGCACTGAATTGTGGGACTTCAGTCTGGTCGATCCTGACAATCGCCGACCCGTCGATTTTGCCAAGCGTGAGGTATGGCTGGTGCAGACACCGCCTTCGGAGTTTCTGGCAAGCTGGCACGATGGCCGGGTGAAGCTCGCTGTGGTGCAACGCGTGTTGGCGTTGCGCGCGCATTTGCCGGAGTTGCTGAGTCAGAGTGACTATCTGCCGCTCGAGGTGCGCGGTGCGCATGCGGCGAACGTGATCGCGTTTGCACGGCGGCATGGGAATGCGTGGGCTGTGGTGGTGGCGAGCCGGCTTGCTGCCGGGTTGCTCGGCGAAGACGGCGATTTGCCGATAGTCGATCCGGCCAAATGGGGCGATACGGCGATCGAAATGCCTGCGGATCTGGCGGCGCGGGCGTTGTTCGACTGGCTGAGTCCGGCGGCGCCCAAGGTCGACGAAAACGGCTTGCTTTATCTGCGCGATGCGTTGGGCGCAATGCCCATTGCGGTGTTGGTGGAGGATGGTGTGCCACGCAGTTGATCTGTGATTTGTCGAAGGTTGAAGGCGGCTCAAGCACACACGCTTTAGCCGCCCTTTTTTATCGACTCATTCAAGGCGATGCATCATCCCGCTGAGCCGCCTTGCTGCGCACGTTTGACTGCCTCGGCCACCTGCTCCGCCACCCGCCGTGTGTCCCAATACACCTGCCCTTTGTACATCCGGTCACCACGCAAGTTGAAGCGGTCGACACCCTGCCACTTCAGCACCTGCCCGGCTACGGTGGCTGATGCCTGCCATTCGATCATGACGGCGTCGCCGGTGGGCGCCCATTGGAGGACATCTACCTTCAAGTCCGGGAGTTGGGTTAGGACCTGACGGAAGTGTTCGATTACGCCAGCCCTGTTGGCCGGTTCCGTCATGGGTGGGATCAGGTTCTGTGTGTCCTCGTGCATGAGATCTTCGAGGTTATCGGCCACGGGGTTTTGCCACTCCGAGGCGAAGCGTTGCACTGCTGTCCGGGCATTGGCTAACTGCTCCGCGGTCGGCGGGAGATATTTTTCTGCTGACGTCATGTGGGTTTGCTCCTGAATGGGTTGCTTACCTACGGTGTTGTTTGCCCCTATGTCCAAGCCGCAGCCAAAGGCAATCCAAACATACAACACGATTTTCACATACACCGTGTATGTATACTACAATCAGAATGTGAAAAATCAAGGGATAAAAACGCACCCTATGCCGACCGCAGGTCCAACCCCCAAATCCCGTCGCGAGGAATACGCCGACGCCACCCGTCAGGCGCTCATCACCGCTGCGGGCGAGTTATTCACCTCGGAGGGCTACCAGCAAGTCGGGATAGAAACCATCGCACGCAACGCACGCGTGACCCGCGGCGCCTTCTATCATCACTTCGCTGACAAGGCCGAACTCTTCGACGCCCTGGTCGAGTCTCTCCAGGCGGACGCTGCATCTAAAGTCAGCTCCGCCGCCGCGGCCGCGCCGGCAACCAAGCGAATGAGCGCGGGCATCCGCGAATTCCTGGAGGTCTGCACCGAACCCGCCTACCGGCAACTCGTCATTGAAACCGCGCCCGCCGTGCTCGGCCCGGCGCGCTGCCGTGAGATCGAAGAAGCGCACGTCTACGGTCTGCTCATCGGCGCGCTGACGAACCAGACCACCGGCAAGGAAAAAGCAAAGGCGTACCTCGCCGCCCGCATGATCGGTAGCATGGTGTGCGAAGCTGCGCAATTGCTCGATGGCGCGGACGATCCTGTCGCTCTGAAAGCGGAAGCGTTGAAGCTCGTTGAAAGCATGGTCGGCGCACTGACGCAAGATAAAAGCCGGGTAACATCGACGCGCAAATAAACGAACTCGGGGGAGCATCGATGCAGATTGACTGGTCGACTATCAGAAGCGGGGATGCCGACAGGGTACACGGCATGACCATCGACATATCGGGCTGGATGATTCCGCTGGACCCGCAAGCCGATGCGGTCGATTACTTCCTGCTGAGTGCCGACGAGCCGTGTTGCGGGGGCTGCGTGCCGCGCAATCCGCTGACGTCGATCGAAGTGCAGATGGCCGTGCCGCTCGCGCCACAGGCTGAGGCGCTGGCTCTGCGCGGCCGGCTAGTTCGTCTGATCGACGATCCCGCGGGCTGGCGGTATCGGTTAGTCGATGCGCTACCGCTCGATCCTCCACGCGCGCCACAGCGTCGATTTAGCCGGCGCGCGTTTCTGGCATCGGGCGCGGCGGTTGGGTTGACGGCTTGTGCGCCCGGGCGCTTTGCCGGTTATACCGAGGCCCACGCCGAAACGACACAGACAACACAGACAACACAGACAGCGCAACCGGCGCAATCCGAAACCGCACCCGTATGGCAAGCGCCTCCCGGTACGCTCACCATCGACATGCACAGCCACGGCGGCCGCGTGATCGTGTCGCGCAATCCGGTGATCGGCGCAAACCGTCCGTTTATCCCGCTGGCCGCGCCGATGCGCGCCGGCGGCATGAATGTCATCTGCCTTGCGATCGTCACCGATACGACCGTCACGCGTGTCGCGGATAACCGTAAGCGTTTCGAAGCATGGCGCGAACCACAGCCTGGCGAACTGTATGCGCTCGGCCAGACCGAATTCCTGCGCGCACATCAATTGGTCGAACGTGAGCAGATTCGCGTGGTGACGAACACTGCTTCGCTGACGGAATTTGGTCCGCAGGGCCCGTGCGCAATCATCTCCGCTGAAGGCTCGGATTTTCTCGAAGGCCAGGTGGATCGTGTCGATGAGGCGTACACGAAGCATCAATTGCGGCATCTGCAACTGACGCACTATCGCGTGAATGAGCTGGGCGATATCCAGACCGAGCCGCCGGTGCATGGCGGCCTCACGGACATCGGCGTGCAGGTGGTGCAACGCTGCAATGCATTGGGAATCGTCGTGGACGTGGCGCACGGCACCTACGACCTGGTAAAACGCGCGGCCGATACGTCGACCAAGCCGCTAGTGCTCTCGCATTCGGCATTGGCCACGCATCCGAGTGCGCGAAGTCGGCTCATCACACCGGACCACGCGCGGGTGATCGCCGGCACGGGCGGCGTGATTGGCGTTTGGCCGAGCTCAGGATCGTTTCGCGATTTGCATGCGATGGCTGAAGGCGTCAAACGCATGGCGGATGTCGTCGGGGTGGACCATGTCGGCCTCGGGACAGACATGCTCGGGTTTATTTCACCCCCCGTGTTCACGAGCTACAAGCAGTTACCCGATCTGGCCAGCGCGCTGTTACTGGCTGGATTCTCGCAAACGGAAGTCGGAGCGATTCTTGGCGGGAACTACCTGAGGGTGTTTCAGGCGTCTGTGGGGTGATGTTCCACGCCTTTTCGCGGAAAAGACCCTACCGCCCTGCCGCCCACAGCAACGAAACCCCCGAAGACAGCATCAACCCATCGACGACAAGTTTGAAAACCGCAGGACTCATCCGGACCACAATCAGCCGCGCGGAAAACGACCCGATCATAAGTGCCGTGCCGGTGATCAAACCGTCGATCACCACATGCAACGGCAATGCGCCGAAATGCTTGAAGACCGCGACTTTGGTGCCGTAGACAGCCAGTGATCCGGCTGCTTCGGTCGCAAGAAACGCGCCTTTAACAAGGCCGTACGACATAAACACGGGTACCGTAATCGGCCCGGTAGAGACGACGATGCCGGTGAGAAAGCCCACCACGCCGCCGATCAGCGAAAGCTGCCACAAAGTGAATTTGATCGCTCGCCGCGCCAGCCAGCGCCGCGTGGGCACCATCGCGACAAAAAACAGCCCCAACGCGAGTTCAACCGCATGGGGCGGCAACGCAAGAAGCGTCCGCACACCCAGCGCTGCCCCCGGAACCGCAGTCACGCAATAGGCACCGCAGGCCCGCCAGTCGATCTCGCGCCACCACGCCAGGATCTTGCCGAAGTTGCCCATGATCGCGGCGATCGCCATGATCGGCACTGCCTGCTGCGGACCGAACAGCATCACGAGAACGGGCATCAGCATCATCGACGAGCCCGTGCCGATCACGCCGCTCAGCGTGCCCGCCAGCAAACCGACGCACAGCACCAGCAAATATCCCATATCGCCCCCGGTGGTATCGGCGACGATTTTACTCGAACCATGTTTCAGTAGACTTGAGACGGGTTCAGCACAGAAGCCGATTAAAGCCCATTAGCCACCTTCATCGTCGAAGGTCTTCGGATACACGCGCACGAGCACTATCCGCGGCCCCTTCATCTTCTTGACCACCACGTCGAAGCGATCGAACTCAATGCGCTGCCCTTCAGTAGGCAAATCGTTGAGTGCCTGAATCACGAGGCCGCCCACCGATTCGGCTTTGCCTTCATCGATATCGATCCCAAGCGCGCGTTCCAGCGACACCACCGGCAAACTCCCCTTGCCCATCAACGTGCCGTCGTCCATACGCGTCCAATCGGCGTCGCCCTGGCGGAATTCGTCGTGGATCTGCCCAACCAGTGCGCCGAGCAAATTGTCTAGCGTCAGAAAGCCGATCGGCTTCGCATTCTTGTGGCCGACCAGTGCGAAGTGCGGCGCACCCTTGCGGAAGCGGCGAAACAGTTCGAGCGCCGGCATGTCCGGCTTCACATACTGCACGGGCCGCGCATACTTGGAGAGGTCGTCGAGCGTGCTGCCCGCGTGCCGTGCCAGCAGCAGATCCTTCAAGTGGATCATGCCGGCCACGCGCTCGCCGGACGCGTCTTCGAACAGCGGATAGCGGCTGAAGCGGTGCCGCGCCACCACCTGCATGTTGTCGCGCAACGGCACATCGCGCCGCATGCCGACCATTTCATGGGACGGGCGCATCAGGTCCGACACGGTCATGCGCGAAAAATCCAGCGAATGCGCAATCGTGTTCCATTCGTCCTGGCTATAGGCGCCATCCGGCGAGCCGAGCTCAGTCGCGACGTTGGCGTGGCGGCCACGCAGGATCAGCTTGAGTTCGTCGGTCGAGTAATGCGAATCGTGGCCGTGGTCCGCAGCCAGGCCCGCGAGTTTCAACACCGCGTTGGCGCTGGAATTGAGCACCCAGATCGCCGGATACATCGCCCAGTAAAAACCGTAGAGCGGTGTGGCAGCCCACAGCGAAACCTTCTCCGATTCGCGAATCGCCAGAGATTTCGGAGCCAGCTCGCCCACCACGATGTGCAGGAACGAAATACACGAGAACGCGAAGAACAGCGAGATGCCGTGGATCAGCTTCTCCGATTCCACACCAAGCAGGCTGAAGACAGGCGTGAGCAGTTGCGCGAACGCCGGCTCACCGATCCAGCCGAGCCCGAGCGACGCCAGCGTGATGCCGAGCTGACAGGCGGACAGATAGGCGTCGAGCCGCCCGTGCACCTTCGCCAGCAAACGCCCACGCATGCCGTGTTTGGCAGCAAGGCTCTGCACACGTGTCTGCCGCAGCTTCACCAGGCCGAATTCGGCGGCGACGAAAAATCCGTTGAGGGCAACGAGAAACAAAGCACCGATAAGGGCGACAACCTGGATCAAAGCAAAGGGCTCCGGCAACAAAAGTTGTCAGTATAGAGGCTGAAAGCTGGATGAAAGAAAATCACGCCGAGGAATGCACGGCGACAGCCGGCACTCACCCCGCAGTCGTCGCACTCAGCGGCACCTGCAGCGCGAGCGTAGCAGTTTCACCCTCAAGTATGTCGCTTTGCTCGAAACTGCCGCCGTGCGCTTCCGCGACACGCTTGCACAGCGCGAACACCCACGCGATCCGTTTGGCTTCGCGCGGTTCGCGCGCCTGCTTGCGGGCGAAAGCTTCCAGCAAATGAGGCACCGCGGGATCGTCCAGTGCTGTGGCGCTCGGCTTGAAGCCGACGGTGGCGTACCACCGGGTGGCGTCCGCGCGTGCGGCCAGCGTGACCGCCGCGCCTTCCGTGCTCGCCTCGACGGCAAACGTGAGCATCACCCACAGCGCGGCGGCCAGGCGCTCATGGTCGCCGTTGACCTGCTCGGTAGCGACTTGCGACTCGACCGTAACCTCGACGCCACGTGCGCGCGCCAATCCGGAGCGGACTTCTGCAACGGTTTCATCGAGCAGCGGATGCAGCGGAAACATCGCATTAGCGAGCGCCAGCGATTTGGTGCCGGCGCGTGTGGCGTCGATGATCGTCTCCAGCAACTTCACCTGCTGGTCCACGCCGCTACGAATTCCGGTGACGGCGCGCTGCGAGTTGGGGTCGTTCGCATCGAGCTTGCGCTCGAGCACGTACGCCCAGCTATGGATAGCGTTCAGCGGACCACGCAAGTCGTGCGATACCAGCGACAGCACGTGATCGCGCATGAACAGCGCGGTCTCCGCGCGCAGATGTGCGGTGCGTTCGGAGACGGCGAAGCCGGAAAGAACCGGCTTGGCACCGGTGGCCTCGGTGGAAGACGTTGTCACGATTGAGCCCTCTCAGGCGGTACATGAAATGTTAAAAGAAACCCCATTATAGGCATGCCGTCCAGCGCAACCAGCCTGGCCGGACGGCCAACGTGGACGCAAACCGCGTGCCACGCCGCAATCCTCGGCGATGCGACGCCAACACGCCTACAATGTCGGTTTTTACGTTTTTGACCTAAGGAGCGACACATGTCGACTGTGACTACCGAATCCGGCCTGAAATATGAAGACATCGTTGAAGGCACCGGCGCCGAAGCGGTTGCCGGCAAGACCGTCAGCGTGCACTACACGGGTTGGCTGACCGACGGCCAGAAGTTCGACTCGAGCAAGGACCGCAACGACCCGTTCGCGTTCGTGCTGGGCGGCGGCATGGTCATCAAGGGCTGGGATGAAGGCGTGCAAGGCATGAAGGTCGGCGGCACGCGCAAGCTGACGATTCCGCCGCAACTCGGCTACGGCGTGCGTGGCGCAGGCGGCGTGATTCCGCCGAATGCAACGCTCGTGTTCGAAGTCGAACTGCTCGACGTCTAAGTTTTTCGCTGCGCTGCTTTGTATTTTGTAATCGGGCGTCACCAATGAGCCACGCCGCCATCACTGCACCTAGCGTTTCGCTGCGCCGTTACGGCGCGGTCGAAGCGTCGGACGTGCACGACTTTCACCAGGTCGTGCTCGGGCTCGACGGCGCGATGGTGATGGCGGTAGACGGCGTCGCGCAACAGATCGACGCCGGCTCCGCCTGGCTCATCCCGGCCGGGGCGCGGCACGATTACTCAGGTATCGGCGAGAACCGGCAGTTGGTGCTGGATCTGCCGGCCGCCTCGCTGGCCGTGCCGGAACGTCTGTTCGACCGCGCACGGGCCGTGACGGTGGATGCCTCGCTCACGCAACTTGTGCATCGGATTGCGTCGCACGCCACAGGCGGCGTGCAAGCCGACGAGTTGGATACCCGGCGTTTTCAATGGGACGCAGCCGCGCGATTGGGCGCTGCGTTAGTGGCGGACGCCGGCACAGCGATCGGAACACCCGCGATTGGCCTCGACTTCGCGCGCATCGACCGTTGGCTGCGCGCGCATCTGTCTGAGCCGCTGCGTATTGCCGACCTGGCCACGCACTGTGGCTTCGGCATGCGGCGCTTTCATCAGCTTTTTATCGACGCCTTCGGCGAAACGCCCCATCGTTATCTACAGCGTCTGCGGCTCGATACGTCTCTTCGCTTACTGTCCGATCCGCGCCTGTCGCTCAGCGATATCGCGTTGGAAATCGGCTTCGGCGATCAGAGCGCTTACACGCACGCATTCACGCGGCGTTTCGGGCTGGCGCCCGGTCAATGGCGCGCGTTGCGCCATTGAGTTCGTGCAACTCGCGAGCCACCTGAAAAGGCAGCCCGCGTTTCCTGCTGCAAGTGCACAACGACGTGGCGTGATCAACCCGCCAAACCGCGCTCCAAATCACCGCGGATATCGCCGGCATTTTCCAGACCCACGGCCAAACGGATCAAACCTTCGCTGATGCCCGCCGCCGCGCGCGCTTCCGGCGTCACGCGACCGTGCGTAGTCGTAGCCGGATGCGTGATGGTGGTACGCGTATCGCCGAGGTTGCCGGTGATCGAGCAGATCTTCGTGCTATCGATCACGCGCCAGGCATTCGCGCGCATCTGCTCAGGCGTATCGCCCTTCAGTTCGAACGACAGGATCGCGCCGCCCGCCTTCTGCTGACGCATTGCCAGCGCGTGCTGCGGATGCGACTCGAGCCCCGGATAGAACACGCGGTTCACGGCCGGATGCGTTTCGAGCCAACGCGCGATTTCGAGTGCGTTCGCCGACTGCTTTTCAACGCGCAGTGACAGCGTTTCCATGCCCTTGAGCAACACCCACGCATTGAACGCGGACAGCGTCGGCCCGGCGCTACGAACGAACGGGAACACCTTTTCCATGATGAACTTCTTCGAGCCGACCAGCGCGCCGCCGAGCACACGCCCCTGGCCGTCGAGGAACTTGGTGGCCGAGTGCATCACGACGTCCGCGCCGAGCTTCAGCGGCTGTTGCAGCGCCGGGCTACAGAAGCAGTTGTCGACCACGAAGATCGCATTGGCCGCCTTGGCGATCTTGCTGATCGCTTCGATATCGGCGACTTCGGTCAGCGGGTTCGACGGTGTTTCGAGGAAGAACATCTTCGTCTCGGGACGCACGGCGTTCTTCCACGCGTCCAGATCGGTCGGATCGACGAAGGTCGTCGTGATGCCGAACTTGCTGAAGATCTGCGAGAACATGCCGAGCGTCGAACCGAACAGCGCTTGCGAGCTGACCAGATGGTCGCCGGCCTGCAGCACGGACATGACCACCGACATGATCGCGGCCATCCCCGAAGCCGTGGCCATGCACGCTTCGCCGCCTTCGAGCGCGGCCAGACGGTCCTGGAACATCGAGACGGTCGGGTTCGTGAAGCGCGAATAAGTGTAGTTGTCTTCGGAATTCTTGAATTTTTCGGCGGCGTCCGCGGCACTTGCGAAGACAAAGCTCGAGGTCAGGAAAATCGCTTCCGAATGTTCGTTGAAGTCGCTGCGCACCGTGCCCGAGCGGACTGCCAGCGTATCGAAGTTCAGGGAGTCGTCCATGTTAGTTCTGGTTTCCAATGTTCCATGACTGGGTTCGGCGTCTACGGCTCACGTAAGAAGCGCGCATCACGCCAAACGGCAGCAACAAAAAAGCCCGCTTTTGCGTCGGCATAAGCGGGCTTCATGTGCGGGGGAAAGCTGGAGCGGAGGCGGATAACTGCAGCTTTTCCACCATTCGCTTTAGCTGTTTTGGGTTGCCCCGCGTCCGCAAGCTGAGATCAAATCGACGCAAGCCATTATGCTAACACGCTCGCGGCGTGGCGTGCAGCGGGCCACGAGCGAGCGCTATCGCTCAACCAACCGACAACTGCAGATGCAGTTGCGAACGCGCCGGGCCGCCGTCGGCCGCTTCGCTCGCGGCGTCGCGGTCCGATTGCGAGGACGGTGCGAGACGCGCGGTTTCGATGCGGTCGAGGTACTCGGTGGTGACATCGCCCGTCACATAGTTACCGTCGAAGCACGAGGCTTCGAACTCCTTCAGCGCCGGGTTGATATCGCGCACTGCCTGCTTCAGCGCGTCAACGTCCTGATAAACGAGGTAGTCCGCGCCGATCATGCGCGCGACTTCATCGTCCGTGCGGCCATGGGCGACGAGTTCACCGCGCGTGGGCATATCGATACCGTAGACGTTCGGGTACTTCACCGGCGGCGCCGCCGAAGCAAAGATCACCTTGTTCGCGCCGGCATCGCGCGCCATCTGCACGATTTCGTGCGAGGTGGTGCCACGCACGATCGAATCGTCGACGATCAGCACGTTCTTGCCCTTGAACTCGATGCCCATGGCGTTCAGCTTCTGGCGCACCGACTTCTTGCGCATCGCCTGGCCCGGCATGATGAAGGTGCGGCCGACGTAACGGTTCTTGAAGAAGCCTTCGCGATACTCAACGCCCAGCTTCTTCGCGACCTGCATCGCAGCCGGACGGGACGAATCGGGAATCGGCATCACGACGTCGATCGGAACGTCGGGCAATTCGCGCTTGATCTTCTCGGCGAGGTAATCACCCATGCGCAGACGCACGTTGTAGACCGGCACGCCGTCGAGGACCGAGTCCGGACGCGCGAGGTACACGAGTTCGAAAATGCACGGGTTCAGGCTCGGATTCGTCGCGCATTGCTGCGAGTGCAAATTGCCCTCGAGGTCGATGAAAATGGCTTCGCCCGGCGCGATGTCGCGCACAAATTCAAAACCAATACCTTCGATCGCGACCGATTCCGACGCCAGGATCCACTCGACGCCTTCCGGCGTTTCCTGCTTGCCGAGGCACAGCGGGCGAATGCCGAACGGGTCGCGGAAGCCGAGCAGACCGTAGCCGGCAATCAGTGACACGATCGCGTACGAACCCCGCACCCGGCGATGCACGCCCGACACCGCCTTGAACAGCGCCGCCGGATCGAGTTGCAGGCTCGAGCTGGACAGCTGCAATTCGTGCGCGAGCACGTTGAGCATCACTTCGGTGTCGGAATTGGTATTGATGTGGCGGCGATCGATGCGGAACATCTCATCTTTCAGCTGCTGCCAGTTGGTCAGATTGCCGTTGTGCGCGAGGATGATGCCGAACGGCGCGTTCACGTAGAACGGCTGGGCTTCTTCTTCGCTCGATGCAGAACCGGCGGTGGGGTAACGGACCTGGCCGATACCGGTGGTGCCGGGCAGGCTGCGCATGTTGCGCGTGCGGAACACGTCGCGCACCATGCCGTTGGCCTTGTGCATGTGGAAGTTGCTGCCGTTCGCTGTCGCGATGCCGGCGGCGTCCTGACCGCGGTGCTGCAGAAGCAGCAGGCTGTCATAGATCAGCTGATTGACCGGAGAGTGGGAAACTACGCCTACGATGCCGCACATGGCATGTCCTTCAAAGGTACGAAATTCGTAACGGCGGCCGGTGCCAAAGATGCTGCGCGAGGGTACGTGACGGTACGCGACGTTGCATAGCGGCAACCGGATTGCGCCGGAGTCCTGCTGCGTTCCTTTAACCGTTCACCTGATCGTCACACGCGGACGTAGGCAGCGAGCGTCTCGGGAAGCAGCGGTTTCATTACGTGCACGCCCTCGACCGCATAGGGCCGAAGCAAGGCGTTGCGCCAGAATTCCTGTTGGGGCAGTTCGGTCAAGCCAGCAAGGGCGACCAGAACCAGCACCAGAACGACCCCGCGCACGAGGCCGAACATCAAACCGAGCGAGCGGTCCACGCCGCTCAAGCCGGTTGCCTGCACAATGCGGCTCAGCAACGCGTTCAGCACGCTTGCCACCAGCACCACGCCGATCACCGCCAGCGCGAACGCCAGAAGCCACTGGGTTAGCGCGCCGCCCGGCCACGTGGCAGGGATAAATGGCACGACATAACCGACAAAGCGGCAAGCAATGAAAAACGCTGCGATCCAGCCGATCAGCCCGAATATCTCAGACAAAAAGCCGCGCCATGTGCCGCGCAAGGCCGATAAACCGATCACCGCCATTACAGCGTAGTCGAAGGCAGTGAACATCGCTCGATTACTGTGCAGTGCCGCTGTTCGCGCCCGACGTCAAGCCGGCCTCGCGAACCTTCGCAATGGCGGCGGTAGCCGCTGCACGGTCAGCGAACGGACCGGCGCGCAATAGCGTGAGCGTCGAGCCGTCGGCCTGTTTCCGATGTTCGGTATATGCGGGCACACCGGCCGCTTTCAACTTGGCAGCCCAATTACGCGCGTTGGCATCGTTCGCAAATGCGCCCAACTGGACGGCAAAACGGCTGCCCGGCGGCGATGCCGGCGTGCCGGAATTGGCGTCCGCGCTTGCGGCGGCAGTATTCGCGCTGTCTTCGCTCGGCGCCGGAACGTTCGCCGCGCTTTGCGTGGCGGGTGCTTTGGCCGATTTGGCAGGTGCTTGCGCGACGGGCGCTGCCGGTGCCGTATTGGCAGCGACGGCGGCAGGCGCTTGCGACTTCACAGCCGGCTTGGTCGCGGGTGCTACGCTGGTCGCCGCGCTCTGCTGTTGAGCGGCGCCCGATTGGCCTTGCGTGGCTGCCGTTGTCGGCGCAAGGCCGGAGGCGGCAAGTGCCGCGTCAGGCGTGGGGTTATCCGGTGCTACGCCGGCCTGCGTGTCTTCGTCGGTCTTGGCGACCTTTGGCGCGGGGCGGCTTGGAATATCGATGGAGATGTCGTCAGTAACGGGCTTCGGATGCGAATCCAGCACCATGGGCAGGATTACCACCGCTGCAACGACCAGCGCGATCGCGCCGACGAGTCTGCGCCGCGCACGCTGCTTTTCAGGCAACGTAGGGTCGAGCAGCATCGCATCTGCATCCACGGTGCGCTCCGTGCGGCGGGTTCGCCGCTCCACGCGCTCGCCACGGGCGGCCCGAGTGGAACTGGTGTTTGCGCCACGCCGAGTAGGCGCGTCGTCTTTCTTGCCGAACGAGAAAATTCCCATGAATCGCTTGGTTCGAGCCTGGCGCCCGTTCAGTGTTGCTGCGATTTACGGTAGGCCATCACGCCTGCTACCGTATAGAAACTGCCGAAAACCACGATTCTATCATTCTCTGACGCTCGTTTTAGCGCGTCTTGGAAAGCCTCTGCCGGCGACGCGTAGCGCGTCACGCTGCTATCGTGGCCGTCACTCACCCCCTGCTCGCGCAGGGCCGCCTCGAGTTCTTCCGCCGAAGCCGCACGCGGGGTCGGCAGATCGGTCACGCACCAATGGTCGATTTCGCCCTTCAGGTGCGCCAGTACGCCGGCAATGTCCTTGTCGCGCATCGCGCCGAACACGGCATAGGTGTACGGGAAAAAGCCCATATTGCCGAGGTTTTGCGTCAACACCGCAGCTGCGTGCGGATTGTGACCGACGTCGAGCACAATGGCCGGCTTGCCGGGCAGCACCTGGAAGCGCCCCGGCAGTTCAACGTTAGCGAGGCCAAGGCGGATGTCCTGCGCCGAGACCGGTAGCCGGTCGCGCAGCGCTTCAAGACCCGCAAGGGCCGCCGACGTGTTGATCAACTGATTCGCCCCGCGCAACGCGGGATAGGCGAGCGAGGAACGGCGCATCGTCGGGCCCACGTAGCTCCATTGCTGGCGCTCGCTGCCTGCCTGCCCTTCGTAGCGAAAATCGCGACCGAACAGCCACAGTTCGGCGCCGATCTTTTCGGCGTGATCGATCAGGGTTTGCGGCGGCACCGGATCGGCACAGATCGCCGGCTTACCCGGCCGGAAAATGCCGGCTTTCTCGAAAGCGATTTTCTCGCGCGTGTCGCCGAGATAATCGGTGTGATCGATATCGATGCTGGTGATGATCGCGCAGTCCGTATCGAGAATGTTGACCGCGTCGAGGCGCCCGCCGAGGCCGACTTCGAAAATGACCGCGTCCAGTCCGCGCGAGGCGAACAGGCTCATGATCGCCAGCGTCGTGAATTCGAAGTAGGTCAGCGTGACCGGTTGGGCGAGGCTCAGGCGTGCGGCTTCGACGGCTTCGAAATGCGGCAGCAGGTCCGCGTCGCTCGCCATTTCGCCGTTCACGCGGGCCCGCTCGTTGAATGACAGCAGATGCGGCGACGTGTGACAGCCCACCGTGAAGCCGGCGCGTAGCAAAATCGATTCGAGGATCGCACAGGTCGATCCCTTGCCGTTCGTGCCGCCAACCGTGATGATTGGGCACTCAAACGACAACTGCATCGCGTCACGTACCTGGGAGATACGGCCCAAACCCATGTCGATGCCGACGGGATGCGCGGATTCAAGGTGCGTGAGCCACGCGTCGAGGGTGGGGAATGTGGTCATCGAGTGAATCTGAGCTGTGCTGCGTTGCGAGATCGTGATTATCCCGGAAATGACAGCGCGCCGCTTGATGACTCTCGCGGCGCGCTATTTTTTGACTGCTTTTCTGACGATGGCCGCGCCTGACAGGGGCGCGCCACGGCATGGATGCGAAGGCTTACGCGACTGCGTCCGCCGGCTGATGGCTCAACAGCGCCATCAATTGCGCGATTTCTTCACGCAGCTTGCGACGGTCGACGATCATGTCGACCGCGCCCTTCGTCAGCAGGAACTCGGCGCGCTGGAAGCCTTCCGGCAGCTTTTCGCGCACGGTCTGTTCGATCACGCGCGGGCCGGCAAAGCCGATCAGCGCCTTCGGCTCGGCGATCACTACGTCGCCCAGGAACGCGAAACTCGCCGACACGCCGCCCATGGTCGGATCGGTCAGCACGGAAATGAACGGCAGCTTGGCTTCGGCGAGCTTGGTCAGCATGGCCGTGGTCTTCGCCATCTGCATCAGCGAGAGCAAACTCTCCTGCATCCGCGCGCCGCCCGAAGCGGTGAAGCAGATAAACGGCACTTTCTGTTCGAGCGCGTTCTGTGCGCCGCGCGCGAAACGCTCGCCGACCACCGAACCCATCGAGCCACCCATGAACGAGAACTCGAAGCACGCGACCACCACCGGCAGCGTGTGGATGGCACCGCCCATCACGACCATTGCGTCGGTTTCATCGGTGTCGTCCATCGCCTCTTTCAGGCGATCCGGGTACTTGCGGCTGTCTTTGAACTTGAGCGCGTCGACCGGGACGATTTCCTGGCCGATTTCGTAGCGGCCTTCCGGATCGAGCAGGCCGTCGAGCCGCTCACGCGCGCCGATACGCATGTGATGGTCGCACTTCGGACAAACGTGCAGATTGGCCTCGACGTCATTGCGGTACAGCACGGCTTCGCACGACGGGCACTTGATCCACAGGCCTTCCGGAATCCCCTTGCGGTTCTTCGGGTCGGTTTGTTTGATTTTCGGCGGCAGCAGCTTATCGAGCCAGCTCATATTGAATCCTTCTGGGTCGGCGGTCGCGCAAACGGCGGGACGAACCCGCCGTTCACACTACAGACGACAAAAATAACTGTTATCGGGCAGTCGCGACGCTATCGAGCGCCTCGCGCACTTCAGCGATGAAGTGCGTAAGCGTCTCGGCGGCGGTTTCGGGAGCCGCTTGTTCGAGCAATTGCACGATACGGCTGCCGATCACGACGGCATCGGACACTTCGGCCACCGAACGCGCCGTTTGCGCGTCACGGATGCCAAAACCGACGCCCACCGGCAGGGGTACGCGCGACTTGATGGCGGGGATTTTACTCGCGATGCTGGAAACGTCCAGATTTGCCGCGCCGGTCACGCCTTTCAACGACACATAATAGACGTAGCCGCTGGCGATTTTGCCGACTTCTGCGATGCGTTCATCCGTGGAGGTGGGCGCAAGCAGAAAGATCGGATCGATACCAGCAGATCGCATCTGTTCAGCGAAGTTGACGCACTCTTCAGGCGGGTAGTCGACAACCAGCACGCCGTCTACCCCAGCTTCCTTCGCCGCCTTGGCGAACGCTTCGGTGCCCATGCGCTCGATCGGATTGGCGTAACCCATCAGCACCACCGGCGTCTTGTCGTCGGTTTCGCGGAAGCGCTTCACGTCGGCCAGCACGTGACGCAGCGACACGCCATGCGCCAACGCGCGCTCGGACGACTGCTGGATCACCGGGCCGTCGGCCATCGGATCGGAAAACGGCACGCCGAGTTCGATCACATCGGCGCCGCCAGCGGCGAGCGCGTGCATGAATTCGACCGTGCGCGCCGGATCCGGGTCGCCGGCCGTCATGAACGGAATCAGGCCTTTCTTACCCTGGGCGGACAACGCGGCAAACGTGTTCTTGATACGGGACATGGAATATTCTCGGATTTTTAAGCTACTGCGCGCTTATTGCGCCTCGGTTTGCCGCTCGGCTTTGGCCGCATTCTTGCGGGTTTTGCGAGCGACCGTGGGCGCCGACGCGGCCGCGCTAACGCGTTCGCGCGCTATCGCGCAGTAACTTTCATTGATCTCATAGCCGACGAATTCGCGCTGCTGCCGGGCGCAAGCGACTGCGGTGGTGCCGCTGCCCATGAACGGGTCAAGTACGCGCCCGCCCTTGGGACAACTTGCCAGCACCATCCGCTCGACAATTTCCAGAGGTTTCTGGGTCGGATGATCGACGCGTTCGGCGTGTTGCCGATGCAGCCGGGATACCGACCAGACGTCCTTCGGATTATAGCCAAGCTCCAGCCACTTACTGCCTTCGAACAATTTCCGCGAACGCGCCTTCTTCGTGACGGCATCGTACGGGATGCGGACGGGATCGAGATCGAAAAAATAATCTTTCGACACCGCGAAAAAGCCGATGTTGTCGTGCACCGAGGTAAAACGGCGCACCGTTCCACCCATGCTCGGCACGCGCCGGTCCCAGATGATTTCGTTGATCATCGTGAGTTTTGTCTTCAGGAAGCTAAAGATTTCCGGCGCGTACTGCCAGGTGCAGAAGATATACAGCGAACCCGACGGCTTGAGCTTCGGAATAGCCAGCTCGAGCCAGCCACGCGTCCAGGCGAGGAAATCCTCGCCGGAGCGCATGTCGGAGTCGTTGCCGTAATCCTTGCCGAGCCCGTAAGGCGGATCGCAAAGGATCAGGTCGATCGACCCGTCGGGGATGTTCGCCACATCGGTCAGAAAATCGCGGTTCAACAGCCGGATGCCGGCGGGCACCTGCGGTAACAGGGGTGCAGGTGCCTCGGCCGCCATCACTTCGGCGACCGGGGAGGTTTCAAGCGCCGGTTGCGGCTCGTCGAACTCGTCGCGCATCGTCGCGGCGCTCAGAACTGAATGCCCGATCGCTCAGCGACCGTGTGCATGTCCTTGTCGCCGCGACCCGACAGATTGACCAGAAGGACCTTGTCCTTCGGCAGCGTCGGCGCGAGCTTCGCGGCGTAGGCCAGCGCATGGCTGGACTCGAGCGCCGGAATAATGCCTTCGATGCGGCAGCAATCGTGGAATCCCTTGAGCGCTTCTTCGTCGGTGATGCTGACATATTGCGCGCGCTTGCTGTCTTTTAGCCACGCATGCTCGGGACCCACGCCCGGATAGTCCAGACCGGCCGAGATCGAATGCGTTTCGATAATCTGACCGTTCTCGTCTTGCAGGAGATAGGTGCGGTTACCGTGCAGCACACCCGGCGTGCCGGCGATCAGCGAGGCTGCGTGCCGGCCGGTTTCGATCCCGTCGCCCGCTGGCTCGACACCGATCAGTTGCACTGAAGCGTCGTCAATGTACGGGTAAAAGATACCCATCGCGTTCGAACCGCCGCCAACGCACGCAATCACGGCATCCGGCTGGCGACCGACCATTTCGGGCATCTGCACCTTGCACTCGTCGCCGATCACGCGCTGGAAGTCCCGCACCATCATCGGATACGGGTGCGGTCCCGCCACCGTGCCGATGATGTAGAACGTGTTTTCGACGTTGGTCACCCAGTCGCGCATCGCTTCATTGAGCGCATCTTTCAGCGTGCGCGAGCCGGACTGCACGGGCACGACGGTCGCGCCGAGCAGCTTCATCCGGTACACGTTGGCGGCCTGGCGGCGCACGTCTTCCTCGCCCATGTAGACCACGCATTCCATGCCGAAGCGCGCCGCGATGGTCGCGGTCGCCACGCCGTGCTGGCCCGCGCCGGTTTCCGCGATCACGCGCGGCTTGCCCATGCGCTTCGCGAGCAGCGCCTGGCCGATCACGTTATTGATCTTGTGCGCGCCAGTGTGATTCAGGTCTTCGCGCTTGAGGAAAATCTGCGCGCCGCCGAGCATCTCGCTCCAGCGCTGTGCGTGATAAATCGGGGACGGACGACCCACGAAATGCTTCAGTTCGCGCTCGTATTCGGCAACGAATTCCGGGTCTTTCTGATATTTCTCGTACGCGGTACGCAGCTCGTCGAGCGCGTGAACCAGCGTTTCAGCGACGAACACGCCGCCATATTGGCCGAAATGGCCTCTTTCGTCAGGCAAGTTATACATGGTGATCACTCTTCTCAGTGTGGCGCGCGGCTTTCCTATGAGAAAACTGCGCCGCCTGAATCATTCAGCGTCCGCTGCGCGCACTGCGCGTACGAACGCCGCCATCCGGGCTTGATCTTTCACGCCCCGGGCGCCCGGCACTTCGATGCCGCTCGAGACATCGACCGCGTACGGGCGCACGCGATGGATCGCATCACTGACGTTTTGCGCGTTCAACCCACCACTCAAAACGGCCCGACGCGCGAGCTCTGCTGGAATAAGTGACCAATCGAAAACCTTCCCGCCGCCGCCATAGCCTTCGACATGGGTGTCGAACAGAAGGCTGCTGGCTGCTGAATAGTTAAGCGCTGATTTTACCAAATCAGCCGGTTGAGTATCCGCCGCGATTCGCAACGCGCGCAACCAAGGCAAACCCGCAATGCCGGCGAGCGATTCGCACTGCTCCGCGGTTTCGTCGCCGTGGAACTGCAGCAGCGTGAGCCCGACATTGCTCACGACTTCGCGAATCCAGTCCTGCGTCGCATTGACGAACAAGCCGACTACCGACACGAACGGCGGCACGTCATGCACCAACTCGACGGCCTGCGCAACGCTCACCGAGCGCGGGCTCGGCGGATAAAACACGAGGCCGATCGCGTCGGCGCCGAGGTCGATCGCGTGGGTCACGTCTTCCGGCTTCGACAGGCCGCACAGCTTGATACGCGTGCGATGGGGTACGGCGTGCTGCGACGCGCCGACGTTAGCTTCGGCCGGCAGGTTTTCGCTTGATTTCATGTTTGCGCTTGCTCGATCCATACATTGCTCCACGGTACGCTGCCTGTTTGCGGCGCGGGCACGGCGAATTGCTCAGGATAGCCCACCTGCGCCAGGTACAGGCCGTCAGGCATGAAGGTTGGCGCGGCGCAATCGCGATCGCGGCTGGCGAGCACCTCGGCCATCCATTCGGCGGGATGGCGCCCTCGGCCGATATCGACAAGGCAGCCCATCAGGTTGCGCACCATATGGTGCAGGAACGCGTTCGCCCTAAAGCGGAAATGAATGAAGTCACCCTGTTGCCGCATGTCGATCTGATGCAGATGCTTGACCGGCGTTTTCGCCTGGCATTGCGACGAACGGAACGCCGAAAAATCGTGTTCGCCGATCAGGTGGACGGCGGCGGCCCGCATGGCATCGACGTCGAGCGGCGTGTGCACCCAGCCCGCCCGCGTCGCCTGCATCGGCGAGCGGAACGGGTGGACATAGAGGACGTAGTAATAGGTACGCTCGAACGCCGAAAACCGCGCGTGGAACGCGTCGGGCATCGGCTTGGCCCACTGCACGGCGATCGTCTTCGGCAGAAAGGCGTTGGTGCCGCGAATCCACGAGAAGTCCGTGCGATCGAGTTCAGTATCGAAGTGCACGACCTGGCCGAGGCCGTGCACACCCGTATCCGTGCGGCCCGCCACCACGGTTTGCACGGGCGTTTGCGCGAACTCGCGCAACGCCCGTTCGAGCTCGTCCTGCACGGTCTTGCCGTGCGGCTGCGACTGCCAGCCGCAGAATGCCGAGCCGTCGTACTGGACGCCTAGTGCAATACGCGTCACGACAACGGTGCGAGCGTGGAGAGCAGCGCGCGGGCGTCGCTGCGCGTGGCCGGATCGTTCGCTTCGATCACTTCGTTGATGAGCGCGCGCGCACCGGACAGGTCGCCGAGGTCGATATATTCGGCGGCCAGATCAAGCTTGTTGCGAGCGATGCGGCTGAGATCGGCCCGCGTGAAAGCGGGCAACGGCTGAGCCGGACTCGGCGGTAACTCGAGGTCGAAATCGAGCTTCAGCGCGCCGAAGCCGACCGCGCCCAAGCCCGCGACGGCCGCATGGCCTGCGGTGCCGGCGGTGATTTCATCGGCGATATGCGGCGCGTCATCCGGATCGTGCGGCGCAATGGCTTGCTGCGCCGTGGTTTCCGGGGATGCAACCGGCTGTGTCGACAGCGATGCGGGCGCGCTCACGGCTGTGTCGGTCAATTCGAGGCGCGGCGGAAGTGGCATGTCCAGACTGCTGAACGCATCGACGGCGTCGCGTGGAAACTCGGTCGGGGCGGCCAGCACAGGCTGAATTGGCGCGGCGGATGCCAGCTCGACATTCGGTGCGCCATCGGGCGTCCGGGTTTCGACTTGCTGATGCGACTGCGGTTGCGGCTCATGAGACGGCTGATACGTCGGTTCGACGTGGGTCGCGTCCTGTTGGGCCGTGGACACGGCCGGCACAGACGTGTCGGGCACCGGATGTGCCGACGCCTCGCTGTGCGGCTGACCGAACGGCGAAGTCGTGTGCGGCTCGGCCTGCTGCGGCGTGAAATCGATAACCGGTGACGGGGTCTCGAGATGGCTCTGCGGCTCAGCAAGCGGCTCATCCATCAGCTGTGGCGCGCTCGATACCGGTTCGTCGTCCCATTGCAGGCGGTGCGGAGGCGCCTCTTGCTGGAAGGTCTCGCTGACCGGCTCAAGCGATGCCAGCGGCAAGGCTTCAGCACCGAGTTCCGCGGCGGCGGCAAGGCTCGCAGCCGTGGTCGCCCCGTCGAGGTTTTCGTGATGGGCTGCTGGAAGCGGTTCGGATGTGAAACCGCTTTGGGTGGTCGGTTCAATTTCCGAGATCGGTTCCGCAGCTTCGATGGAGGCAGGCGCCGGGTGGCTTTCCTGCCACGCGTGCTGGGACACATTGGTGTCTTGTGCGGGCAAATCTGTGTGCGGTTGGTGGGCAGCGGCTTCGTGTTCTGCTGCGGCGCGTTGTGCCGCGTCGTGATCTTCTGCCGCTCGTCCAACCGCCGCTTGGTCCGCCTCGGCGCGTTCGGCTTCTACACGCCCCGCAGCAGCATCTGGCGCAGTTGAGCTTATTGCTTCTGCGCTCTCTACCGCAGCACGGTCCGCTTCTGCGCGTTCCGCCGCCAAGCGTTCAGTTGCTGCGCGCTCGGCACTTTCTCGCTCTGCGGCCTCGCGTGCCGCCGCTTCCCGCGCTGCCGCCTCGCGAATATCCGCTTCGCGCTCCGCTGCAACGCGTTCCGCCATGTCCCGTGCTGCTGCATCACGTTCTGCGCTCTCACGGTCAGCCGCCGCCAGTGCCGCCGCATGCCCCGCTGCCACTTCGTCGCTCGCATCCGACGCTTCGCGCGTCGACACGACATCCTGTGACTCAGCCGCTCGCGCGGCAGCCGCCGCTGCGTCCTCCGCCAGCGAGCCTCCAGCCGTGGCAACGCTGGGGCGCTTACGCCGACGCAGACGCAAAGCCGCCAGCAGCGCGACCAACGCCGCGCCAATCGCCGCCGCTATGCTCAAATTCGTCTGCGAGATGCCGGCGTCGTTCGATGTCGAAATCGCAGCGCCGCCATGGCCGGCAACGGCCACCGCAGACGACGCGCCCATCGAAGGCTGCGCACCGTTCGTCGAGGCAGTGCTCGTCGCGGCTGGCGAACCGCCGATGCCGTGTTTCTGCAACTCCATCAGCACGCGGTTTTTCAGCGCAAGCAATTGCTGCAAGCTGGACACCTGTGCCCGCGGTTGCGATGCCGGCTGTGCGGTAATAGCCGCCGACGCACCCTCAGCAGCCTCGCTCGCCGAGGACTGGATCGCTCCCGACCAGACATGCGTGCCGCTGGCCGGCAACGCACCCGCAGCCTGTGAACCCGCTACGGGCGCCGCCAAGACCGCGCCAGTCACCGTCGTACTACCTGAGGTCGCCGTGCTTGCTTCTGCCGTCGAACTGGCCGTCCCCGAAACCGCCGGCGTTGCAGCCTGAGCCGCGGCGCTTGCCGCGCTGGCTGCGGCAGCATTGACCTGCGCCACACCGCTTGCGGCGCCAACCGCCGCACCGACCGCCGCCGCGTTCGGCGCGGAAGCCGGCGCAGCCGTAGCGGCCGATGGAGCGGCCGACGCAGACCCCGCAACCGGCGCGGAAGCCGCCAGAGCGCCGGAAGCATCCAGCGCCGGGACCGTCAACAGCGCGCCTACGCGCATCCGGCTCGGGTCATGACTCATGAAGGCATTCGGATTCGCATCGAACAGCGCGCGCGAAGCGCGTGCGAGCGTCCCCTTGTCGCGCGACTGCGTGACGGCAATCGCCACGTCGTTCAACGATTGCCCGGGCCGCACCGTATATTGACTCCCGGCGGCGTAAGACACGGAGGCGCCCTCCGGCGCGCTTGCGGCGTCGCCGGGCGCGGCCAACGCGTTACCCACGGCGGCGCCAGCCAGCGCGAACGCCAAAGCGGCTGCGGCCGTCAGCCGGCCCGTACCTTGATGCATAAACATAGCCCGAAGGGAAGAGAGTCGAAGGTTCATCGGGACTCCTGGCGCGTCAGCGCGCAGCCCTTTTTTGCGGTTGGAAAGAGACAAGATAATCGGAGCACACAATGAAAAAAGCGCCGCGCAAGCGCGACGCTTCTTGAGTTTTCTACGCGTCGTGAGCGCGTAGTTTACTTTACTTGTCGAGCACAATGCGAAGCATGCGACGCAGCGGCTCGGCCGCGCCCCACAGCAGCTGATCGCCGACCGTGAAGGCCGACAGATATTCGCCGCCCATTGCCAGTTTGCGCACACGGCCGACCGGCACCGTCAGGGTACCCGTGACTACAGCCGGGGACAGATCGCGCATCGACGCTTCGCGTTCGTTCGGTACAACCTTGACCCAGTCGTTGCCCGACGCAAGGATGCTGTTCACTTCGTCCAGCGGCACGTCCTTGTTCAGCTTGATGGTCAGCGCCTGCGAGTGGCAGCGCATTGCGCCGATCCGCACGCAGAGGCCATCTACCGGGATCGAACCCGGCGTGCCCATAGCCGGCTTGCCGAGGATCTTGTTGGTTTCCGCGCCGCCCTTCCACTCTTCCTTCGACATACCGTTGCCGAGATCCTTGTCGATCCACGGAATCAGCGAGCCGGCGAGCGGCACGCCGAAATTATCGGTCGGCATACGGTCGCTGTTCATTGCGCTCAGCACGCGGCGGTCGATGTCGAGAATCGCCGACGACGGATCAGCCAGGTCTTCCTTGGCCGCACCGTACAGCGTGCCCATTTGCTGCAGCAGTTCGCGCATGTTTTGCGCGCCCGCGCCCGAAGCGGCCTGATACGTCATGGCCGTCATCCAGTCGACGAGGTTTTCGCGGAACAGGCCGCCCAGCGCCATCAGCATCAGGCTGACCGTGCAGTTGCCACCGATGAAATTCTTCTGGCCCTTGACCAGCGCGTTCTTGATCACGTCGAGGTTGACCGGATCGAGAATGATGACCGCGTCATCCTTCATGCGCAGCGACGAAGCCGCGTCGATCCAGTAGCCGTTCCAGCCCGCTGCGCGCAGCTTCGGGAACACTTCGTTCGTGTAATCGCCGCCCTGGCAGGAGATGATCGCTTCGCACTTCTTCAGGTCTTCGATGCTTGTCGCATCTTTGAGCTTGGTCTCGTTTTTGGCGAACGACGGCGCGTTGCCGCCCGCGTTGCTGGTGCTGAAAAACACCGGTTCGATCAAGTCGAAATCGCCTTCCTGCTGCATACGTTGCATCAGGACGCTGCCGACCATACCGCGCCAACCTACGAGACCTACGTTCATGACTTCATACCCTTCGAGTGGAAACTTCCCCGCATCTTTGCCCGCAGTGACCGCGCGGGGAAGATGAGCGGGCACGACGGACGATCAGCGTTTCGTGATCGTTTTCGGGGTAATCGCTTTTGTGGTGGTAATGGCGAGCTCAACCACACGGGCCGTTTTGCCGTGCAGTTTCGAAATCGAGGAGATTTGAGCTGTGTGCACCATCGCTACAATATACACGAAAACCGGAATCTGGCGACCTGATTGTCTGCCGCTATCGTCCGTATTACGCGCGAATCGGCCTGTTTCAAGGCCAATTCGCGTTTTAAAGGCCGTTTGACGACCTAACTACCGCCTTACTACTTCCTGCGCCAAAGCGCCTTACAGCGCGGCGACGACTGCGTCGCCCATTGCCACGGTGCCGACTTGCTTGCATCCCGGCGTCAAAATGTCGCCAGTGCGGAAGCCCTGTTCCAGCACCTTTTTCACCGCAGTTTCGATGCGATCCGCCTGTTCCGCCTTGTTCAGCGAATAGCGCAGCATCATCGCAGCCGACAGAATCGTTGCCAGCGGATTCGCCACGCCCTTGCCGGCGATGTCCGGCGCGGAGCCGTGTGACGGCTCGTACAAGCCCTTGTTGTTCTTGTCGAGCGAGGCCGACGGCAGCATGCCGATCGAACCCGTCAGCATGGCGGCTTCGTCGGAGAGAATGTCGCCGAACATGTTGCCGGTCACCACCACGTCGAACGCCTTCGGCGCCTTCACCAACTGCATCGCCGCGTTGTCCACGTACATGTGCGACAGCTCGACGTCCGCGTATTCCTTCGACACGTCGATCATCACGTCGCGCCAGAACTGCGACGTTTCGAGCACATTCGCCTTGTCCACGCTCGTCAGTTTCTTCTGACGCTTTTGCGCCGCCTGGAACGCGACGTGCGCGATGCGGCGCACTTCGGGTTCCGAATAACGCATCGTGTCGAAGCCTTCTTTCGCGCCTTCGAACAGCCCATCCGGCGAAGAACGCACGCCGCGCGGCGCGCCGAAGTAAATGTCGCCGTTCAGTTCGCGCACGATCAGGATGTCGAGACCCGAGACGATTTCTTCCTTCAACGACGAAGCGCCCGTCAGTTGCGGATAGCAGATCGCCGGACGGAAGTTCGCGAACAATTGCAGGTGCTTGCGCAGACCGAGAATGGCCTGCTCCGGGCGCAGCGCGCGTTCGAGCGAGTCGTACTTCCAGTCGCCGACGGCGCCGAACAGGATCGCGTCGGCTTCTTTCGCCAGCGCCAGCGTCGAATCCGGCAGCGGATGGCCCTTCGCTTCGTAGCCCGCGCCGCCAACCGGCGCTTCTTCGAGTTCGAACTTTTCGCCGAGTACGTTCAGGACCTTAACGGCCTCCTTGACGATTTCGGGACCGATGCCGTCGCCCGGCAAGACTGCGATCTTCATGCGAATTTCCTTGATGATTTTCTTGGAGACTGTTGACCTTGAATCAGCGAACCGTCGGGCTCTCAGGCCTGCAAGCCTTTATCCAACGATGCGGTGATTCAGCCACGGTTGCTTCGCGATCCGCTCGGCTTCGAACTGACGAATCTTGTCCGCGTGACGCAGCGTCAGACCGATATCGTCGAAGCCGTTCAGCAGGCAGTACTTGCGGAAGCCCGCGACTTCGAACGGATACGCGGCGCCACCGTCCGACGTACGCACGACTTGCGCGTCCAGGTCGATGGTCAACTGGAAGCCATTGAATGCGTACGTTTCGTTGAACAGGTGGTCAACTTGCTGTTCGGTCAGCACGATCGGCAGCAGGCCGTTCTTGAAGCAGTTGTTGTAGAAAATATCGGCGAAGCTCGGCGCGATGATCGCGCGGAAGCCGTATTGCTGCAGCGCCCACGGTGCGTGCTCACGCGAGCTGCCGCAACCGAAGTTCTTGCGCGCCAACAGCACCGACGCACCTTGATAGCGCGGCTGATTCAGCACGAAATCCGGATTCAGCGGACGCTTCGAGTTGTCCTGGCCCGGTTCGCCGTGGTCGAGGTAACGCCATTCGTCGAACGCGTTCGGACCGAAGCCCGTGCGCTTGATCGACTTCAGGAATTGCTTCGGAATGATCGCGTCCGTGTCGACGTTCTCGCGATCGAGCGGCGCCACGACGCCGGTGTGTACGATGAATTTATCCATGACGCTTGCGCCTGTTTCAAGACCGGGCGATGCGTGTGGCGACCAGAAAGCCGCCCGGCGCATCGCCGGCAAAAATCAAAAACCGCTCATTAATTAGCGTGGTTGCTAATCGAATTGCCGAGGTGTGACATGTCCTCGCCGAATCCGTGCACCGTGTTGCAGCCGGCCAGACCGAGCAATAGCCCGGCCAGCGTACCGAGTGAGAAACGGCGCAATAGAGTGCTGCGATTCATGTTCTTCATCATGCGAATTATCCAAGCTTGCGAATATCGACGAAATGCCCTTCGATAGCCGCAGCGGCAGCCATCGCGGGGCTCACGAGGTGGGTACGGCCACCGGCGCCCTGACGACCTTCGAAATTACGATTCGACGTGGACGCGCAACGCTCGCCCGGATCCAACCGGTCGGCGTTCATCGCGAGACACATCGAGCAACCGGGCTCACGCCATTCGAAACCGGCATCGGTAAAGACCTTATCCAGCCCTTCGCGTTCCGCTTGCGCCTTCACCAGACCCGAACCGGGCACGACCATGGCCAGACGGATGTTCGGCGCGACACGGCGACCGAGCTTTTTCACAACGTAAGCCGCGGCGCGAATGTCTTCAATGCGCGCGTTGGTGCACGACCCGATGAAGATTTTATCCGGCTTGATGGATTCGATCGGCGCGTTCGGTTCGAGCGCCATGTACTTCAGCGCGCGTTCCATCGCGTCGCGCTTGACCGGGTCTTTTTCGCGTTCCGGATCCGGCACGCGGCCGTCGATTGCCGTGACCATTTCCGGCGACGTGCCCCACGTGACTTGCGGCACGATGTCCGCAGCGTTCAGTTCGACCACGCGATCGAATTGCGCGCCGTCGTCTGTCTTGAACTGCTTCCAGTACTCGACCGCGTGATCCCACTCAACGCCTTCCGGCGAGAAGGGACGGCCCTTCAGGTAGTCGACCGTGGTGTCGTCCACGGCGACCATGCCGGCGCGCGCGCCCGCTTCGATCGCCATGTTGCAGACCGTCATGCGGCCTTCCATGGACAGCGCGCGAATCGTCGAGCCGCCGAATTCGATTGCGTAGCCGGTGCCGCCTGCCGTGCCGATCTTGCCGATGATCGCGAGCACGATGTCTTTCGCCGTACAGCCGCGCGGCAGCGGGCCTTCGACCTTCACCAGCATGTTCTTGCTCTTCTTCTGCAAGAGCGTTTGCGTGGCCAGCACGTGTTCCACTTCCGACGTGCCGATACCGTGAGCCAGCGCGCCGAATGCACCGTGCGTCGACGTGTGCGAGTCACCGCAGACGATCGTCATGCCCGGCAGCGTGGCGCCCTGCTCCGGCCCGATGATGTGCACGATGCCTTGACGCAGATCGTTCATCTTGAACTGCGTGATGCCGTACGCGTCGCAGTTGCTGTCGAGCGTATCGACCTGCAGCTTCGAGACCGGGTCGGCAATGCCGTGGCTGCGATCGGTGGTGGGGACGTTGTGGTCCGACACCGCCAGATTTGCGCTGATACGCCACACCGGACGCTGAGCCAGTTTCAGGCCTTCGAACGCCTGAGGGCTGGTGACTTCGTGCAGCAGGTGACGGTCGATATAGAGAATCGTCGTGCCGTCTTCTTCCGTGTGGACCACGTGTGTGTTCCACAATTTGTCGTAGAGAGTCTGTGCCATGGTATGCGGGGTAGTGATAGCTGCGGGCTGACTGTGTCGGTCGATTATGCCACGCAGAACCCCGCTTTGGGCCCATGAATCAAGCGAAAAACCGATAAAAAACAGGGAGTTGGGTGGTAGTGGCGATACCTGTATGGGTGTTACCCGGCACGGGATTGCGTGGCGATGGCCGGAGTCAAAACGCGGTCGCACTGCTGGAGCAGAAGGCAGTCCGTGTCGGCAACTCGTTGTATTGGTGGCATCTTTTTATCGTCCGCAACGGCGATTGAGGACGATAAAAAAATCTGTGCGGAAAGGTCAATTCAGCAAAAAAAATGGCTGACCGATAGAAAATCTGCAGCCAAAGCCAACTTTGTAAAGAAAACTAAAGCCAAAGCCGCGATAGACGTAGAAATCGAGTCGAAATCGGCGCCGTGGCAGGCTGCGGATCACATGCAGCCCGCAGGCGCCTTCCACCGGCGCCTAACGTTCCAGATCGAACCCCAGTTGCGAGCGCCCCAGCGGCGTCAGGTCACTTTCCTGCGCGCGACCGATGAAGTCGGTTTCGAAATGATCTGCCGGAAAATCCGGCGGGCTGTCACCACGCAGGAAACTCGGCAGCTGGCGCTTCAGATACGCCTCGTTTTTTGCGCACCATGGCGCGGACGAGATGTACATCACGTTGCTATAGCCACTGCCACGATGTGCGTCTTCCACGGAATGGACAACGTCGCTGTGCCAGAACACGGCGTCACCCGCCTGCATGTGCGGGATCGGCGTGACCGCTTCGAGCAGCAGGCAATGCCATTCAGGTTTGATCGACAGTGCGCGCGCCGGTTGCGCGCCGCAGAGTTCGTCATCGGGAACGTCGTCCTGCAAGGCGCGCAGGATCACGTAGGCCATTGCGTTGGCGATTGGGATCAGTTGCAGCGTGCCGTCGCCGGGGCCTTGCGGCGTCAGCGCGGTCCAGCCCTGGAAGGTGCGGAACATCGAGCATACGGCGGGCGACGGGATCTCCTGCACATCGGGGCGGAACGCGGCGTCGAACGGATCGTACGCGCGCCAGTTGCCCGAAAGCACGTGCCGATAGACCTGCTGGAAATTCGGATCGAGCCAGCGTTCGACCGACCCGCCGTCGACGTGCGGTGACAAACCCAGCGATTCCGAGCCGGGCGGCCGGCGACGGATACGATCCGCGTAGACCGGCACACGATCCGGATCGAAGTGCTGCCTCCCTTCGCTCTCCGACGTCCATAGGCGGTTAAGAAACACGCGAGTGTTTGTCAGTTGCTCGGACTGCCGTGCCGCCGTTTGCGGTTTCGACCAGTAGACACCGTAGATCTGCGGTTTGCTTGATGAGAGATTGCCGAAGTATTTATCTTCCGCACGGTGGGCGAGCTTGTCGTCGAGATTATTGCGCTCGACGTATTGCGCAATTTCATCATTCCAGTCACTGGCTTGCTGGCGAGAGAACACCCCGCGCACCACGCATGCGCCGCGCGTCTTGATCCGCGCGGTGGTGGCAGGGTCGACGTCGCCGGAAACGATGCTCGAATAGTCGAACACGGGAATGGCTTCGCGGCCCTGCTCACGGTCGCGATGGATGGCGTCGACCTGCTGCCTGATCGCAGCTTCGACTTCGCTGAACACTTGCGCATAGTTCGGTAACGCGGAGCGCAGCGCGCGTTTCGTGGTGCGGATCGCTTCAGGAAGATTGTCGATGACGAGCGGCATGGCTTTGTCTCCTTGCATCGGTTTTGTATGGGGCTGCAGTGCGTCGAGCAGTGTGTCCAGATTAGGGGCCTTTGCCGCCCGGCATGCATCCTGTTCGGCCAATTATCGATACAATTCAGACATTCGCCGTGATTCCCACTGCGGCCAGGTTGCGTACCGTGAAACCCCAATACGAACGCGTCACCATCCCCGAAGGCTGCTCGATCCGCGTCTACCATCGGCAGCTCGCGCAGATCCCGTTCGAGTGGCACCACCACCCCGAATACGAACTCACGCTGACAATGAATAGCCGTGGCCGGCGCTTCGTCGGCGACCATATCGCCGATTACAGCGGCGACGATCTCGTGCTGGTGCCGCCGGATATGCCGCACACGTGGGCGTCGACGGAGCCGATCGATGCGCGCGAGCCGCAGGTGGCGATCGTGGTCTGGTTCAGCGGCGATTGGGCGCGGCGGATGGCCGATTGCTGCCCGGAGTTTGCTTCGTTGCGGACGCTGTTGAGGCGCGGTGCGCCGGGGCTGCGGTTCGCACCCGACGCTGCGGCGTTGATGCGCGGGCAGATCGGCGCTTTGCTGGATGAGTCACCGCGTGTGCGGCTTGGCGCGGTGCTGCAGGTGCTCGCGTGTCTGTCTGAGGCGGAATCGGAGCCGTTGGCGTCGCCGGCTGCGCATGCTCATGCGCTTATAAGCGGCGTACGGCAAGAACACGCTCGTAGCGCTCAAAGCGGACAAGCGATGCAAACGACACAAGCCGCGCATAAGGCCAACATCACGCCCGCTGTCGCGCCTGGCGGCAGCGCGTCGGAAGCAGAGCGGTTGAATCGCGTGCTCGACCTGCTTGATCGGCGCTTCCACGAGCCGTTGCGCATCGCCGAACTATGCGAGGTGGCCAACCTCTCAGAGCGCTCGCTACATCGCTACTTCGTGCGACATGTAGGCGAGAGCGTCGGGCGTTATCTGAACCGGCTACGCATCGGCTATGCCACGCGGCAACTAACCGGCACAGACTGGCCGATCGCGCTGATCGCCACAAAAGCCGGGTTTCCGAATCTCGCCAATTTCAATCGACAGTTCCTGTCAGCGCGCGGCACGACGCCGAGTGCGTATCGGCGTTTTTTCGAAGCGCACGGGCACACGCCGAAGGATGCGACCTCAGCAATCGCCGACCTCGAAACGCGTTCGCCTTCGCTGGAAAGATCGAAACAGCGCGCGGTGCTCACACCGTAAGGCTGTCGGAAACGCCCGTCAAAGCCGGGCGGTAGTGTGCCGCCCGGAAATGCACGAAGTTAACCCACGCGAACGTTCTGAAACAGAAAGCCGCTCTTAACCGAGTCTATTGAACAGGCGACACCGCTTTGCAAACGGCCATCGTCAAAGTCGTCGGATCCGATGTCTTTGTGGTGCACAGTGGCGTGGTCGGGCTTGCGCTAGGCGACATCGTCACCGAGGCCGAGTTCGCCAGACGCGCCGTCGATCCCGCCGGTAATGTCCCGTAGCAAATACTTGGATCAGCCTGTAACTCCGATTCCGACGCCAGCTGGAAACCGGATGGGCATGTTTCTGCGGCACTGGACAAAATCATGGTCGTAAGAAAACGGTTCCCTTCGGCTACGCCATTGTTACAGAACGTATAAACAGGCTTTTGCGGAGGTGCCTCCGCCCAGACACTGCAAGTCTCCGCATTAAACCAGCCGTCGGCCAAACCAATTACGTTTGAACCGCTCGGCGAGTGATAGAGCAAATTACACAAAGCTGTTTTATTCGCCATCGCCTGCTGAACGTTGACGGCCGCATAACGATCCCAACATACCGCACCTTCAGGGGAAGAAGAGGAAACGACAACCTCAGGTGTCGTATATGAGATTTTCTTACATAAAGAGCTTTGGGTTTGATTGGTACTTTTCGATATTACGCATGGGAGACGCTCGCTTCCAGATACAATATTTTCGCCATCCAGCCTGGCAACACTATATATGTCCAACTGTGCGAAGCAAATACTAGAATTTATTTCAACGTCCTCTGCAGTCGCAAACCTGTAGCCCGACGGACACGCAGGCACTGGATTATCCGTTTCAAATACATCTCTGCCGGATGGCGCGCATATTTCACCAGTTGTATATTGAGTATCTGGGGTCGCTATCACCATACAGGTCGAGTCCGCACTTTTCAGAAGATACCCCTCTCTAACGCGAAGTTTATCATCAACCTGCATACGACTGCATATACTTTTATTATAAATTTCAGCAATGCTCTCCGGGATCTCCTCCTTATCGCGATCGCACTCGCGCTGAGTACCGTGATCGTACAGGAAGGTTATTGATGCGTCGAAATCCTCGTGCTGATTAAAAGCTCTATCTCCCTCGAGACACGATCCACCACACAATGTCGAACCCAGCGCCGCCAAATATCCTGTGTAGTATGCATAGTCCATGTTTCCATTATCGAATGGGATACACTGCTCGCCACCAGATTGCGCACCTTGCTGTATATAACCCGTTGGTGGTCGTCCACAATTCGTAAATTCAACCCACGGCATTTCATTCCATGCCGCATGCCCGACAGGAAAATGCGCGAGTTCCGGCTGAGACGCAGCGGGCGGTAGCGTGAACGCAATATGGTTCGGATTGTATTCGGGGTTAGGCGTCATGGGTGTGGCCGGCGGTTCGGCTACTGAGCGCCATCCGACAACTTGATACCAGTGTATCCGCCCCATCGCAGCCCATTCGTTTTCCTGCCGGATGATCGGATCCAGGAATCGGCCCAAGCTGGCGTTGACATCGACAAAATTTGCAGTTGGACGAATTGTGTAGACATAGCCGCTACGGAACCCGCCGCCCTGATCCCACAACCAGCGGTATCCCCGCATGAAATCGGTCGTCGTAGCGACATAGCCTGAGTAGTCGTTCTGGGGCCCCGCATGTCCGGTCGCATGATTGTAGAGACTGAGGTCGACAATCGTTCCCGGTCGCGAAGCATCAACGCCCCTCGCAATAAATCCCCCGGTTCGCCTCACCTCATTGGGCGCACGCGTGTCAGCCCGATAGACAAACTCGGGAATTTGCGCCGGCTGGGCAGAAGTATTTCTGGCAGCTCCAAAAAATATCAAAAAAATAATCACAAAAAACGAAAGGAATCTCATGACATCACTCCATTCAGATGTTCATTTGATTACTGTGGATACAAGATTCCCTCGGTGTTCAACATCAGGTAAGTCTCTGAGACTCTTATTGTCTGGTTATCGACATGGGAACCAATCCCAATCGGAATACCACTTGTTATCGGGTCAAAAAATCTTACCGATATCACATTTGGCTTGCTACATACTCGATAAGCCACCGACACGTTTGCATTCTGAACATTAGTGGTAGCAAGATCTGTGTACTGAGTAGTTATTTCGTAAACGTATCCTGTAGTCGGATTTAAAAATGCGTCAGAAGAAGATGTTTGATGAGCCACACAAGGCTGTAGAGCTGTCGACAAAAAGACGTAGAAACTGGATTTCGGATCGTTTTTATCTCTTAATTCGATGCCATATTTGTAAAAACTCCATGGAGCGGCACCGCCACCTTCCGCCCAAAATCGCGGATTTAATACTACATTGCCACCCAGTGCCGCCAAGGGAGCCCAGCTGCTTCCATTGTAGTATGTGACGTTGTATCGCTGCGACACCATATCCGTAATATCAACATCTGCTGACAGCGAAGGTCCTGCCGCGTTGGCATCGAGCATACCAGTGACTGAAGCGAAGAAAAATGAACATAATCCCGTCGCTGCCATGCACTTCAGATTCGACTTCATTTCCACCACCTCGCTTTTCAACAAAAAACACACCAACCACCCTAATCACCATTTAAGTGACAAAAATAAACTCCGCAGCGTAGTACTGCTTTTCAGCCACAAGCAAAGCAGGCACACGGCGGCAATTTAGCGATGGGGAAGCGATCTACGAATTTGTGGATTTATTGTGCGCCTTAGGGCGTCGGAATTGGCGCGACGGATCGACTCAGATATGAAGAGAGAAGTTGCAGCACCCATGATGCGTGAAGCACCACGCGCTTAATGAGGACAAAGACGCTTTTCTAAAAAAAGCCCCGGCAACTGCCGGGGCTTTTTCAATCCTGCTAGACCACAATCGATCAACGTTGCGCAATCGGCTTCGCTTCACGCGGCGTATCGCCGACGAACAACTGACGCGGACGGCCAATCTTCTGTTCCGGATCGGCGATCATTTCGTTCCACTGTGCAATCCAGCCGACCGTACGTGCCATCGCGAAGATACACGTGAACATCGAGGTCGGGATGCCCAGCGCGCGTTGCACGATGCCCGAGTAGAAGTCGACGTTCGGGTACAGCTTGCGCGACACGAAGTATTCGTCTTCCAGCGCGATCTTTTCCAGTGCCATGGCCAGCTTGAACAGCGGGTCGTCGTGCAGGCCCAGCTCTTCCAGCACTTCGTGGCAGGTTTCGCGCATCAGCTTCGCACGCGGATCGTAGTTCTTGTAGACGCGGTGACCGAAGCCCATCAGCTTCACGCCCGAGTTCTTGTCCTTCACCTGCTTGATGAACTCAGGAATGTTGTCGACCGAGCCGATTTCTTCCAGCATGTTCAGTGCGGCTTCGTTCGCACCACCGTGCGCCGGGCCCCACAGACAAGCGATACCCGCTGCGATACACGCGAACGGGTTAGCGCCCGACGAACCCGCCAGACGAACCGTCGAGGTCGACGCATTCTGTTCGTGGTCAGCGTGCAGGATCAGGATACGGTCGAGCGCGCGCACCAGCACGTCGTTGACCTTGTACTCTTCGCACGGGTTCGAGAACATCATGTGCATGAAGTTCGCGCTGTACGACAGGTCGTTCTTCGGGTACGCAAACGGCTGGCCAATGCTGTACTTGTACGCCATCGCCACCAGCGTCGGCAGCTTCGCGATCATGCGAATAGCCGACACGTCGCGGTGACGCGGGTTATTGATGTCGAGCGAGTCGTGATAGAAGGCCGACAGTGCGCCGACTGCCGCGACCAGGATCGCCATCGGGTGTGCGTCACGACGGAAGCCACGGAAGAAGAAGTGCATCTGCTCGTGCACCATCGTGTGCTTCGTGACGGTGTCGACGAATTCCTTCTTCTGCGCTTCATTCGGCAGTTCGCCCTTCAGCAGCAGGTAGCAGGTTTCGAGGAAGTCAGCGTTTTCCGCGAGGTTGTCGATCGGGTAGCCGCGGTACAGCAGCTCGCCCTTGTCGCCGTCGATGTAGGTGATCGCCGAATTGCACGCCGCCGTCGACATAAAGCCCGGGTCGTACGTGAACTTGCCGGTCTGGCCGTACAGTTTGCGGATGTCGATCACGTCCGGGCCGAGAGTGCCCTTGTAAATCGGCATTTCAACGCTCGGCGAATTGTCGCTGAACGATAGCGTGGCTTTAACATCTGACGGGGTCATAGCACATCCTCAATCGAAGTATGGAAACAGGGTTTCGATAATTTGCACGCCTGGGAACAACGGACAAGCGGCGCCCAACAAGTTCGCGGCGCTCAAGCGTTGCGCAACAGCTCCAGCACCCGGATCACATCCGGGTCGGCAAGTTCGCCTTCCGGTTCCTTGCGCACGAGCAGCAAGTCCATCAGGTCGTTATCGCTCAGCTCGAGCAGGCGCGTGAGAGCGCCCACATCGGCATCGCTGAGGTCATGCTCATATCGGCTGAAAAAACGTTCAAAGATCAGATCGTTTTCCAGCAGGCCCCGCCGCGCGCGCCAGCGAAGGCGCGCGCGGCGGAGAGGGTCGGACTGATGCGATGTTTCAGTATTCATCCTAGACTGCGCGGCGAACCATCAATTCCTTGATCTTGCCAATCGCCTTGGTCGGGTTCAAGCCCTTCGGGCAGACGTCGACGCAATTCATGATCGTATGGCAACGGAACAGACGGTACGGATCTTCCAGGTTGTCGAGGCGTTCACCCGTCGCTTCGTCGCGGCTGTCCGCGATGAAACGATAGGCTTGCAACAAACCAGCCGGGCCCACGAACTTGTCCGGATTCCACCAGAAGCTCGGGCACGAGGTCGAGCAGCTAGCGCACAGAATACATTCGTACAGGCCGTCGAGCTCGTCGCGTTCTTCCGGCGACTGCAGACGTTCCTTTTCCGGCGGCGGCGTGTCGTTGATCAGGTACGGCTTGATCGAATGGTACTGGTTGAAGAACTGCGTGAAGTCGCAGATCAGGTCGCGCACGACGGGCAGGCCCGGCAGCGGGCGCAGCACGATCTTCTGCGGCAGGTCGTTCATGTTCTGCAAGCAGGCCAGACCGTTCTTGCCGTTGATGTTCATTGCGTCCGAACCGCACACGCCTTCGCGGCACGAACGGCGGAACGACAAGGTTTCGTCCATCGCCTTCAGCTTGAGCAGCGCGTCGAGCAGCATGCGTTCGTGCGAGTCGATTTCGATCTCGTACGTTTGCATGCGCGGCGCTGCGTCCTTATCCGGGTCGTAGCGGTAAATTTCAAATGTACGCTTAGCCATTTCTGAATTCCTTTGACTTGTGCCTTAGAAGGTACGCGCTTTCGGCGGTACCGATTCGACCGTCAGCGGTTGCATCTGAACCGGCTTGTAGTCGAGGCGATCGCCTTCGCTGAACCACAGCGTATGGCGCAGCCAGTTTTCGTCGTCGCGATGTTCGAAGTCGTCTTGCGCATGCGCGCCGCGGCTTTCCTTACGTGCTTCGGCGGAAACCATCGTGGCGCGTGCCACTTCGATCAGGTTCTCCACTTCCAACGCCTCAACACGTGCCGTGTTGAACACCTTCGACTTGTCTTTCAGATAGATGTTGTCGACACGTGCCGCCACGTCGCGAATCCGCTCGACGCCTTCGGCCAGCAGCTTCGACGTGCGGAACACGCCGGCGTGCGCCTGCATCGTGGAACGGATCTCGGCCGCGACGGTTTGCGAGTATTCGCCCGACGTGGACTTGTCCAGCTTGTTCAGACGAGCCAGCGAGAAATCGCCCGCGTCGGCCGGCAGCGGTTTGTGCTCCTTGATTTCCCTCACGTGCTTGACGATGTGGTTACCGGCCGCGCGGCCGAACACCACCAGGTCGAGCAGCGAGTTCGTGCCGAGACGGTTTGCACCGTGCACCGACACGCACGAGCATTCGCCCACTGCGTAGAAACCGTTGACGACTTCTTTGTGACCCTTCGACGTGCCAACGACCTGGCCGTTGATGTTCGTCGGAATACCACCCATCTGATAGTGGATGGTCGGCACAACCGGAATCGGCTCTTTAATACAATCGACGTTCGCGAACTTCATGGCGATTTCGCGGATCGACGGCAGACGCTTCATGATCGTCTCGGCGCCGATGTGCGACAGGTCGAGCAGCACGTGGTCCTTGTTCGGACCCACGCCGCGGCCTTCCTTGATTTCCTGGTCCATCGAACGCGAAACGAAGTCGCGCGGCGCCAGATCCTTCAGCGTCGGCGCGTAGCGTTCCATGAAACGCTCGCCGTTCGAGTTACGCAGAATGCCGCCTTCGCCGCGCACACCTTCGGTAATCAGCACGCCCGCGCCGGCCACGCCGGTGGGGTGGAATTGCCAGAATTCCATGTCTTGCAGTGCGATACCCGAACGCGCAGCCATGCCGAGGCCGTCACCGGTGTTGATGAACGCGTTCGTGGATGCTGCGAAGATCCGGCCCGCGCCGCCCGTAGCGAACAGCGTGGTCTTGCCTTCGAGGATATAGACGTCGCCCGTTTCCATTTCCAGCGCGGTCACGCCAAGCACGTCGCCTTCGGCGTCGCGGATCAGATCCAGCGCCATCCATTCGACGAAGAACTGCGTCTTGGCAGCCACGTTTTGCTGGTACAGCGTGTGCAGCAGCGCGTGACCGGTACGGTCAGCGGCCGCGCAAGCGCGTTGCACCGGCTTTTCGCCGTAGTTGGCGGTATGGCCGCCGAACGGGCGCTGATAGATCGTGCCGTCCGCATTGCGGTCGAACGGCATGCCCATGTGTTCCAGTTCGTAGACAGCGTTCGGTGCTTCGCGGCACATAAACTCGATCGCGTCCTGGTCGCCGAGCCAGTCGGAACCCTTGATCGTGTCGTAGAAGTGATAGTGCCAATTGTCTTCGCTCATGTTGCCGAGCGAGGCACCGATGCCGCCTTGGGCAGCGACCGTGTGCGAACGCGTCGGGAACACCTTGGACAGCACGCAAACCGACAGACCGGCGCGCGCGAGTTGCAGCGAAGCGCGCATCCCCGAGCCGCCTGCGCCGACGATAACCACGTCAAACTTGCGACGCGGCAGAGAATTCTTGATTGCAGCCATTCTTTTACACTCTCCAGAGAATCTGCGCAGCGTAGCCCGCACATGCGAGCAGCCAGACGATCGTCAGCGCTTGAAGAAACAGGCGCATGCCAACGGGCTTCACATAGTCCATCCAGATGTCGCGGATACCAACCCACGCGTGATAGAACAGCGACAGCAGCGTGACAAACGTGGCGAGCTTCATCCATTGCGTGGCAAAGATCGACGCCCAGCCGTCATACGAGAAATCGCGCGCGCCGAAGAACCACGCGAGCAGGATCACCGTGTAGACGGCCATGATGCAGGCGGTAATGCGCTGGGCGAGCCAGTCGCGCAGACCGTAATGTGCGCCGACGACGAGACGCTTCGGACCGATTCGGTTATTAGCTGCCATTTTTTTAGAATGCTCCGAAGAGTTTGAGCGCGAATGCAATCGTCAGAAGCGACGAAACGACCAGCACCACGATGGAGGTTTGCTTGCCCTTCTCTTTGGTCGTGAGGCCGTGGCTCGTGTCCATGAACAGGTGACGGACACCGGCGCAGAAGTGAAACAGGAAGGCCCACGCGAGAACGAGCGTGATGAGCTTGACGACGATGTTGGAGAGGAAACCCTTGAAGACTTCGAAGCTAAGTTCGGAAGTCAGGCTCTGATCAAAGAGGTACAGCAGGAACGGAAGAAAAACAAAAAGCAGACCACCGCTTAAGCGGTGCAAGATCGACACTCGCCCCGCTAGCGGGAGACGGTATGCCGTCAAAATCTGCCCGATACCGATGTTCCGGAATTCCGGCCTCGGTTTTTTTACGGCTTCAGCCATGCTAGACCCCTACTATGTAGTCACACTAATCCGCAATTTTAGCGCCTTTTTATATCGCGCTGCAGCGAAAACCACCACAGGTCCGTTACAGCGTGCGCGATAAAGGCGCCTTCAAACAGGCGCGCGTGTGGGACGCAGCGCCTTTTTTCATCCGACTCAGCTCAGATCGTTCTGATAGTAATACCCGGTTGTGACATACCAACCACGGCGCACCTCAACCGGCCGGTCTCCATATGTATAGGAGACGCGCTCGACAGAAAGCAATGGGAAACCCGCCGGCACACTCAACAGATCAGCGACCGACGGATCAGCCGCGACCGCGCGGATCTTCTCCGTTGCGCGGATCATGCGGGTGCCGAATTCCGTCTCGAACATCGCGTAGAGGGGACCTTTATACTCCGACAGCCGCTCGAGTGTGAGCCCGCGGAACACCGCGCCGGGCAACCAGATTTCGTCGAGTACGGTGACTTCGCCGTCGAACTGCAGCAAGCGCTTGATCAGCACCACCGGATCGGCGGGTTTCAGATCGAGTTGCCGGGCGATGTCCGCCGAAGCGCGCAAGCGCCGGCATTCAAGCAGGCGGCTGACGTGCGGGTGTTCCGCGCCGTCATCGGCCAGTAATCTGAGGAAGCGAAACTGGGCGCGGTCTTCATTGTGCGTTGCAACAAAAGTGCCCTTGCCCTGGCGGCGCACCAGCAGGTTGTCGGCAGCAAGCTCGTCGATCGCCTTGCGCACGGTTCCCTGACTGACCTTGTATCTTGCCGCCAATTCGACTTCACTAGGAATGATCTCGCCAGGTTTCCACTCGCCGGTTTCGAGGCTCTGCGTAATCAAGCCCTTGATCTGCTGATACAAGGGGCTGAAAGTGGGCGACGTAGCGGGCGCGGCAGCGGATACACCCTCGCCCGCGGCCCCTTGGCCGTTCGGATTCGCGGTGTTCGCCTGGTTCGAAGTCATCCGCGCATTTCATCATAAAGGGCCGGGCCGCGTCTAGGGTTTTCCCCGCAATAGATATGTCTTATATAAGACATAAGATAATGTTGACTTTGTGTCTGACGGCTCCTACACTCCCTGTCGAGCAAGGGTTTGCGGGTTTTTCGGCGGCTGTTTTGCACGTTGCAATACAGCGCCGCAGCGCACCGGAAGCCACTCTGCACCATGCTGTTCCCTCGCAGTCCAGGTTTCGATTCGCCGCCATTCGTTGGTCAGACGCTTGCCGAAACGCGCTGTTTGCAGGAGCCCGCACCGTGCAGCGGCTACCCGGCGCCAACATGCCCCGCTCCCCGCCCGCTCAAGCAGAGTAGTACAGGTTTCCGGCATGGCGGTCTTGCCGTAGCGCGCCGCACGGCCTCGAGATATTCCGAGGCCGTACGCGAACAGTGAATTCCGCCGTGTTTCACAACGCTTCGCTGAAGGCGCATATAGAATGGCGTTTTCCCTAGCGTCTAACGCATCGTCCTGGAGATTTCTCAATGGCTAAGCCCGCAAAGCGCGTTGCCGTCACCGGCGCCGCAGGTCAAATCGCTTACTCCCTACTGTTCCGCATCGCCAATGGCGACCTGCTCGGTAAGGATCAGCCGGTTATCCTGCAACTGCTCGACCTGCCGCAAGCGCAAGGCGCCGTCAAAGGCGTCGTGATGGAACTGGATGATTGCGCATTCCCGCTGCTGTCGGGTGTCGTGATCACTGACGACCCGAAGGTTGCATTCAAGGATGCAGACGTGGCCCTGCTGGTCGGCGCACGTCCGCGTTCGAAAGGCATGGAGCGTAAGGACCTGCTGTCGGCCAACGCTGAAATCTTCACGGTTCAGGGCAAGGCGCTGAACGAAGTCGCCAGCCGCGACGTGAAGGTGCTGGTGGTCGGCAACCCGGCCAACACGAATGCTTACATTGCGATGAAGTCGGCGCCGGATCTGCCGAAGAAGAACTTCACCGCCATGCTGCGCCTGGACCACAACCGCGCGTTGTCGCAACTGGCTGCCAAGTCGGGCAAGCCGGTCGCTTCGATCGAAAAGCTGGCTGTGTGGGGCAACCACTCGCCGACCATGTACCCGGACTTCCGCGTCGCAACGGCTGAAGGTCAAGACCTGACCAAGCTGATCAACGACGAAGAATGGAACCGCAATACCTTCATCCCGACCGTCGGCAAGCGCGGCGCCGCGATCATCGAAGCGCGCGGCCTGTCGTCGGCAGCGTCGGCAGCTAACGCTGCAATCGACCACGTGCGTGACTGGGTGCTCGGCACGAACGGCAAGTGGGTCACGATGGGTATCCCGTCGGACGGTTCGTATGGCATTCCGGAAGACATCATCTACGGCGTACCGGTGACGTGCGAAAACGGCGAATACAAGCGCGTTGAAGGTCTGGCAATCGACGCGTTCTCGCGCGAAAAGATGGACGGCACGCTGAACGAGCTGCTGGAAGAGCGCGAAGGCGTTCAACACCTGCTCGGCTAAGCGCTAGATGCAGACGAACCGGAACTCCGTGGCTTTATCGCAGCGGGTTCCGGTTTTTTACGTGCGAATGCAGGTACGGCGCTCCAATTTGCAGTTCACTCTGCAATTTGTCGTGCCAGTATCCGCATCTGATCCGAACGCGTTTTGCGCGGCTGCCTGACCATGGCCGAACAGAGCGCATCCGCATCAGATTTCCCTAACGACCACCCACGCCCTTGACGCCGAAGATGCGCGCCCTCACCCCCGCCGAAGTGCTGTTTGACGGCGAAGTGCCGCCCGCTGTGCTGCCTGCCTGCGATCACTACGCCGGCAGCGAGAAGCTGATGCTGAAATCGCTCGCGTTGCAGCAGCAACTGGGGCCGGTGTTCGACATCACGCTCGATTGCGAAGACGGCGCGCAGGTCGGCCGGGAGGCCGAACACGCGGAGCTGGTCGCATCGCTGCTGGGCAGCGAGCATGACCGCTTTGGCCGCGTCGGCGTACGGATTCACGACTTCGACCACGCGCACTGGCGTGACGACGTCCGTCTCATTCTGCGCGCTGCAAAGCAAGCGCCCGCTTACATCACCCTACCGAAGATCCGCAACGTCCCCGATGCCGCCGAAATGGTCGCGTTCATCGAAGCGACACGGCGCGAGCTCGGCATTGCGCAGCCGGTGCCGGTGCAACTGCTGGTCGAAACGCATGGCGCGCTGACGCGCGTGTTCGATCTGGCCGCGCTCCCCGGCGTCGAGGCACTCAGCTTCGGCCTGATGGACTTCGTTTCCGCGCACGATGGTGCGATTCCCGATACCGCCATGCGTTCGCCCGGTCAGTTCGATCACCCGCTGGTGCGGCGCGCGAAGCTTGAGATCTCGGCGGCCTGCCATGCGTATGGCAAGGTGCCGTCGCATAACGTCAGCACCGAAGTACGCGACATGAGCGTGGTCGCGAACGACGCCGCCCGCGCCCGCAACGAGTTCGGCTACACGCGCATGTGGAGCATCCACCCAGCGCAGATCGAGGCGATCGTGGCCGCGTTTGTCCCGCGCGACGAAGAAATCGCCACCGCTACTGAAATTTTGCTGGCCGCGCAGTCCGCGCAGTGGGGCCCGACGCGCCACCACGATACCTTGCACGACCGGGCCAGCTATCGCTATTACTGGTCGGTGCTGCGTCGTGCGCAATCCACGGGCCGCGTCGTCCCGCAAGACGCCGCGCCGCTCTTCGCGAAAGTGGGCGCTAACGGGCAAGCCGCATCATGAGCACGATGGTCAACGCAGCAGTTGGCGTGGCAGCGCTGGACGGCGCCCTCACGTGGCGCCGTGCCGGCGAATCCCTGCAGCGCCTCGCGCAGCAGGGAGCAGGGGTCAAAGGCGCGGTTCAACCAGAAGCAATGGGCAGGCACAAAGGAGATTGCGGGAGATGAGCGAGACGACGCAAACCGCCGGCGCACAAGGCGAGAACGAACCTAAAAGCGGCTTCAAACCGAAGAAATCCGTTGCTCTATCCGGCGTGACGGCGGGCAACACTGCGCTGTGCACGGTCGGCAAGACCGGCAACGATTTGCACTACCGCGGCTACGACATTCTCGACATTGCCGGTTCATGCGAATTCGAGGAAATCGCCTATCTGCTGGTCCATGAAAAGCTGCCAACGCAGACCGAACTCACCGCCTACAAGACGAAGCTCAAGGCGCTGCGCGGCCTGCCCGCGAACGTGAAGGCCGCGCTGGAATGGATTCCGGCCGCCGCGCACCCGATGGATGTGATGCGCACCGGCGTGTCGGTGCTCGGCACCGTGTTGCCGGAGAAGGACGACCACAACCTGCCGGGCGCACGCGACATCGCCGACAAGCTGATGGCTTCGCTTGGTTCGATGCTGCTGTACTGGTACCACTACTCGCACAACGGCAAGCGCATCGAGGTCGAGACCGACGACGATTCGATCGGCGGTCACTTCCTGCACCTGCTGCACGGGGTGGAACCGTCGAAGGCATGGGTCGACGCGATGCATGTATCGCTGAACCTGTATGCCGAACACGAATTCAACGCCTCGACCTTCACGGCCCGCGTGATCGCGGGCACGGGATCGGACATCTACTCGGCGATCACCGGTGCGATCGGTGCGCTGCGCGGCCCGAAGCACGGCGGCGCCAACGAAGTCGCGTTTGAAATCCAGTCGCGCTATCAAACACCGGATGAAGCCGAAGCCGACATCCGTAAGCGCGTCGAAAACAAGGAAGTGGTGATCGGTTTCGGTCACCCGGTGTACACGATTTCCGACCCGCGCAACAAGGTCATCAAGGAAGTCGCGAAGAAGCTTTCGAAGGAAGCAGGCAACCTGAAACTGTTCAATATCGCCGAGCGACTTGAAACAGTGATGGCAGATGCGAAAAAGATGTTTCCAAATCTCGACTGGTTCAGCGCGGTGTCGTATCACATGATGGGCGTGCCGACGGCGATGTTCACGCCGCTGTTCGTGATCGCCCGCACGGCAGGCTGGAGCGCGCACATCATCGAGCAACGGATCGACAATAAGATCATTCGGCCGAGTGCAAATTACACCGGTCCTGAGAATTTGAAGTACGTGCCGCTAAATAGGAGAAAATAGCGGTCGCTGTGCGCTTTCGAAGCGCGTGCAGTTCAACCCTCGCGGTTCTCCAGATGGCCAACCGCGCACTGTTCAACTGAAACTAGATAGAAAGGTTTTCTCCATGAAAAAGCTGATGATCGCCGCCGTGATTGGCGCCCTGTCCACGACGATGCTGACCGTCGCGACTGACGCCGCCGCGCAAACGGCGACCACCACGAAGCCGGCTGCCAAGGCTGTGGCGAAGCGCCCGCAACCGAAACGCCTGATCAAGCGCAAAGCCAATCCGGCCAAGGAAGCGAAGGTCGATCCGGTACCGGACGGCTCGGTCAAGTGGTCGTGCAACGAAGGTCTGGCATTCGACCTGAAGGGCGACATGAAGCGTGACCAGATCGTCACGGTTCACTGGGCGAACAAAAACTACAATCTGCCGCGCGAAGCAACCACCACGGGCGCAGACCGTTTCCACGACGCCGCATCGGGTATGGACCTGGTCGTGATCCCGACGAAGGCAATGCTGTTCTCGGATAAGGACAGCTCGCGTCTGGCCGACGAGTGCAAGACCGCAGAAATGGTGCAAGGCGCACCGGCTCCGACGCAATCGAACGCGATCAACAAGACCAACTAATCCGTTACATCAGGAAAGCTCCCCGATGTCCGCTCCGATTTCCAACGTGCGACCCGCCCCGGACTCCGTCCTGGTCGATATCGTCGATTACGTTCTGGATTTTCCGATCGACAGCACGCTCGCGCTGGACACCGCGCGTAACTGCCTGATCGATACGCTCGGTTGCGGACTCGAGGCGCTCACCTACCCGGCCTGCACCAAGCTGATGGGACCGATCGTGCCCGGCACGATCGTCCCCAACGGCGCCAAGGTGCCGGGCACGTCGTTCCAGCTGGACCCCGTTCAGGCCGCCTTCAACATCGGCGCCATGATCCGCTGGCTGGACTTCAACGACACCTGGCTGGCTGCCGAATGGGGCCACCCGTCGGATAACCTCGGCGGAATTCTGGCGACGGCCGACTGGCTCTCGCGCAGTGCCATCGCAGTGGGCAAGAAGCCGCTGACGATGAAAGACGTTTTGATCGGCATGATCAAGGCGCACGAAATTCAAGGCTGTATCGCGCTCGAGAACTCGTTCAACAAGGTCGGGCTCGATCATGTGTTGCTGGTAAAGCTGGCGTCGACCGCGGTGGTCGGCCAGTTGATTGGTTTGACGCGCGACGAGTTGATCAACGCGGTATCGCAGGCGTTTGTCGATGGGCATGCGCTGCGCACGTATCGCCACGCGCCGAATACCGGCTCGCGCAAATCGTGGGCGGCCGGCGATGCGACTTCACGCGCCGTGCGGCTCGCGCTGATCGCGAAGACCGGCGAGATGGGCTATCCGTCGGTGCTGACGGCGAAGACGTGGGGCTTTTACGATGTCCTCTTCAAGGGCAATGCGTTCAAGTTTCAGCGTCCGTACGGTTCGTACGTGATGGAAAACGTGCTGTTCAAGATCTCGTTCCCGGCTGAATTCCACGCACAAACGGCGGTGGAAGCGGCGATGACTTTGCACGCACAACTCGCCGCAGCGGGCAAACGCGTGGAAGACATCAAAAAGATCACGATCCGCACCCACGAAGCCGCGATCCGCATCATCGACAAGAAAGGCCCCCTGAACAACCCGGCCGACCGCGATCATTGCATTCAGTACATGATCGCCGTGCCGCTGATCCACGGCCGCCTGACGGCTGGGGACTATGAAGATTCGATCGCGCAGGACGCGCGACTCGATGTGCTGCGCGCGAAAATGGAATGTGTCGAAAACGCGCAGTTCACGAAGGATTACCACGATCCGGAGAAGCGTTCGATCGCCAATGCACTGACGGTCGAATTCAACGACGGGTCGACGTTCGACGAAGTTGTAGTCGAATACCCGATCGGTCACAAGCGTCGTCGCGAAGACGGGATTCCGTTGCTGGTCGAGAAGTTCAGGACCAACCTCGCGCGCCGCTTTCCGGTCAAGCAACAACTGGCGATTCTCGACGTGTCGCTGGATCAGGCAAGGCTCGAAGCCATGCCGGTCAATGAATACGTCGATTTGTACGTCATCTAGTTAAGTACAGTAGTTCCGCGATCAAACCAAGGAAAACACCATGGCCCACAACCTCCACAAAACGCTCAAGGAATTCGACAGCGGTTCCGGCAAAGGCAAGTTCTACTCCCTGCCGCAACTCGGCAAGGCACTGAACATCAAGATCGACCGCCTGCCGGTTTCGATCCGTATCGTGCTGGAATCGGTGCTGCGTAACTACGACGGCAAGAAGATCGCCGAAGAACACATCACGCAACTCGCGAACTGGAAGCCGACCGCAGCGCGCGTCGACGAAATCCCGTTCGTCGTGTCGCGTGTCGTGCTGCAAGACTTTACCGGCGTGCCGCTGCTCGCCGACATCGCGGCAATGCGCGGTGTCGCGAAACAGATGGGCAAGGATCCGAAGTCGATCGAACCGCTGGTCCCGGTCGATCTGGTCGTCGATCACTCGGTGCAGATCGATCACTTCCGCGAAAAGAACGCGCTCGACCTGAACATGAAACTGGAATTCCAGCGCAACAACGAGCGCTACCAGTTCATGAAGTGGGGCATGCAGGCATTCGACACGTTCAAGGTCGTGCCGCCGGGCGTGGGTATCGTTCACCAGGTGAACCTGGAATACCTCGCACGCGGCGTGCACAAGAAGGCCGAGGGCGCGGACACCGTGTACTACCCGGATTCGCTGGTCGGCACCGACAGCCACACCACCATGATCAATGGTATCGGCGTGGTGGGCTGGGGCGTGGGCGGTATCGAAGCGGAAGCCGGCATGCTCGGCCAGCCGGTGTACTTCCTGACGCCGGACGTGGTGGGCGTCGAACTGAAGGGCAAGCTGCGCGAAGGCCTGACGGCGACCGACCTGGTCCTGACCGTCACCGAACTGCTGCGTAAGGAAAAGGTTGTCGGCAAGTTCGTCGAGTTCTTCGGCGAAGGCACGAAGTCGCTGTCGCTGCCGGACCGCGCGACGATCGGCAACATGGCGCCGGAATACGGCGCAACGATGGGCTTCTTCCCGGTCGACGAAAAAACCATCGACTACTTCAAGGGCACCGGCCGCACCGACGCAGAAATCTCCGCTTTCGAAAACTACTTCAAGGCGCAGGGTCTGTTCGGTATTCCGAAGGCTGGCCAGATCGACTACACCAAGGTCGTCACGCTGGATCTCGGCACGGTGACGCCGTCGCTGGCAGGTCCGAAGCGCCCGCAAGACCGTATCGAAATCGGTCATGTGAAGTCGACCTTCAGCGACCTGTTCTCGAAGCCGGTGGCAGAAAACGGCTTTGCGAAGAAGTCGGAAGACCTCGACACGCAATACACGACGAGCAACGGCGTCGACGTGAAGAACGGCGACATCCTGATCGCCGCGATTACGTCGTGCACGAACACGTCGAACCCGAGCGTGCTGCTGGCTGCTGGTTTGCTGGCGAAGAAGGCTGTCGAAGCCGGCCTGACGGTCGCGCCGCACATCAAGACGTCGTTGGCTCCGGGATCGCGCATCGTCACGGAATACCTGACGAAGACCGACTTGATGAAGTACCTCGACAAGCTCGGTTTCACGCTGGCCGCTTACGGTTGCACGACCTGTATCGGTAACGCGGGCGATCTGACGCCGGAACTGAACGAAGCGATCACGAAGAACGACATCGTCGCGGCTGCGGTGCTGTCGGGCAACCGTAACTTCGAAGCGCGTATTCACCCGAACATCCGTGCAAACTTCCTGGCCTCGCCGCCGCTGGTTGTCGCCTACGCGATCGCCGGCAACATCACGCGCGACCTGATGACCGAACCGGTCGGCAAGGGCAAGGGCGGCAAGGACATCTACCTGGGCGACATTTGGCCGACCAGCGAAGAAGTCAACGAGCTGCTCAAGTTCGCGCTGGACGCAGACGCGTTCCGCAAGAACTATGCGCACCTGACCAAGAAGGGCGACCTGTGGAGCAAGATCGAAGGCGAAGAAGGTCAAGTCTACGACTGGCCGAAGTCGACCTACATCGCTGAGCCGCCGTTCTTCGGCAAGGACTTCTCGATGACGCCGGCCGACAGCATCGCGCCGGTCAAGAACGCACGCGCACTGGGCATCTTCGGTGACTCGGTCACGACCGACCACATCAGCCCGGCAGGCTCGATCAAGGAAGACTCGCCGGCAGGCAAGTGGCTGAAGGCAAACGGTGTGCAGAAAGCCGACTTCAACAGCTACGGCTCGCGCCGCGGCAACCACGACGTGATGATGCGCGGCACGTTCGCGAACGTCCGGATCAAGAACCTGATGATCCCGGCGAAGGCAGACGGCACGCGTGTGGAAGGCGGTCTGACGATTCATCAGCCGAGCGGCGAACAAGAGTCGATCTATGACGCAGCGATGAAGTACATCGACGCGGGCACGCCGACGGTTGTGTTTGCGGGCGAAGAGTACGGCACGGGTTCTTCGCGTGACTGGGCGGCTAAGGGTACGCAACTGCTGGGCGTGAAGGCTGTGGTTGCTCGCAGCTTCGAGCGGATTCACCGTTCGAACCTGGTGGGCATGGGCGTTCTGCCGCTGCAGTTCAAGGGCTCGGATAGCGTGCAATCGCTCGGTATTACCGGCGAAGAAACGTTCGACGTCGAAGGCCTGGGTTCGGACTTCAAGCCGCAGCAGGAAGTGACGCTGGTAATTCGCGGCAAGGACGGCAAGGAGAAGCGCGTGCAGGTTCTGCTGCGTATCGATACGCCGATCGAAGTGGACTACTACAAGCACGGCGGGATTCTGCCGTTCGTGTTGCGTTCGCTGCTGGCTGCTTAAGGTATTAGGTAGCGTATGCAGTAGCTGCAAGTTGTTTTGCAGGTGCTGCGTCCTTGTGGAAGGACGCAGCCGATTTGAGAGCCCGGCTTTGGCCGGGCTTTTTTTATTTGCCGCCGCGGTCGGTGTGGAAGGCGGCTGGATCGTCGGTGATGCGGCGTTGGGTCATGTGGTTGTTCCAGCTGTTGTCGAGCGAGACCGGTACGCTGGCACGCGTGGTGACATGAGCGCGTGACTGCTGGGCGGCCCAGTTAAGCAACGCTGCCTGGTCGACTAAGTCGTTTTTGGCCGACGGACGCGCGGTCCATTCCGGCTGCTTCGACACGGCAGGCGCCGCGGCCGGGCGAACGGCACGGCCCAGTGCGAGCCGCTCGTCGACATGCACCTTAGTCATGCGTGCGACCGCGACTTTGCGTTCCGTCTTTGCAGGGCTGCGCATCATGGCTTCGCGGGTGGACGCTCGCGCGGTCGGCTGCTGCACGGCGCGCTGCGACAACTGCGTGCGCTTGCTTTGAGATGTCGCCACCGGAGCCGTGTCGCCGCTCATCGCGGCGCTGGCCGGCGCCGCGATCGGCCCTGTATGGCTTGCCCTGGAAGGCGCTCGCACGAGATCTGCCGCCGCGTAGCGCATTGCCGAGCTTGCGGGGAGTGGCGCTGCAACGGAGTTTGGTACGGCTGCCTTTGCCACCGCGCTGCCTACAGAAGGCACGCTCCGCGGAATCGTCTGCGTATCTTCAACTGCCAACTGCGCCAGCTTGATCGGTTCTTGCGCCTCGACGATGGGCGGGCTGCTGACCGCCGGCACAACCGGCAGTTTCAGGGCCAGTTCGCTCGCTTTGTTAGCGTCGCGCACCGCGCATGTCGCCAGCAACCAGGCCAGCGCAATGCTGCACCCCAGGAAGATCGCCCCACCGAGCATGTGATCCGAACGCGACGAGCGCGGACGTGCCCTGCCTGCCTCAAGGTAGCGCTTTGCTTCAGCCAGCGCCGCGTCAAAGCGGTGAGAATCCACACGTTGCGGCGGCACTTTATAGAAGAAAAGATGCTTCACACCCGGAGGAAACGGACCGGGGCGTGCCTGCTGCGGCCGGCGTTGCACTGCATCCTGCATCGCGCGTTGTGCATCGATTTGAGCGATACGCTGCGAGGCGCGTTGCGTTGCGTCTTGTGCCACAACTCGCGCGGTGCGTCGTCGCGAGCCGAAAGGCGGCGGCAAGCCGTCGAATGGGCGCGGCTTCGGAATCGCCAGAGCGCCTTCGATCAAGGCCAAAGGACGGTTCATCGTATGGTGCTCCAGTGTGGGTCGATCGCCGTGTCGAGTTGCGTGACCAAGGTCCTGCCGCGCTCGATGAGCGAGTCGATTGCATCGGTCTCGTGATCCGGTGCCGTACTAGCGCGCCGTAGCGCTTCCATCAGACTGTGCGCACCGACCAGACCCACAGCACCACTCAATCTGTGCAGCAAGGTGGGTAGCCCATCAATGTCATGCTGGTGATGCAAGCCGCTCAGGCGCTCCAGATCCTCCATCATCGAACGACGCCAGGCACTCAGAAACGTGTGGAGATTGATACCCTCTTCCGACAGCGCGTCGATATAGCGTCGTTCGAAGGGTTCCGACAAGGCGCTCGCGGTAACGAGCTGCGACTGCGCGGCAATGGCGAATAGGGGCGCCTGAGCGTTGCTCGCCGATTCAGCGGATGGTCTCCATTGCTCGACGCTGAACGGCGCACTGAAGCTCGCGCGAGTAGCAGACGTTGAGTCGCTCGTGACAAAAAGCTCGCCTTGCATACGCTGCGCGAGTACCCGGCAAAGCGGCAAGCATTCATCCACGTTGGCGGCCCATTCTCCAGCGAGCGCTGGACCAGCACTCGGCTCGAAAAGGGGCAATTGGGCAAGGTGACCAGCCTCTCTCCCGGTGTCCATCAATTTGATAGAAATACGCTGCGAACCAGCATTCAACGGGTCCGCCTTCACAACGACGGCAATCTCCCCTTGGGTGCTGAGTTGGATTGTGCGGTTTAGCAGGTGGAAGAAAATCTGCCCGAGCCGCGCGCTATCGGCAAGTATCAGCGTAGCCACCGTTTGATCAACACTCACGGTCGGACGCAAACCTCGCTGCGCCGCGGCCGGAGCCAACAACGCGATGACACCGTCGATGACCTCCCGCGGATTCGTCACGCTTTCGTCGAGAACGATGGCGCGTGACTCCAGCGGCGAGACATCCAGCAGGTCGTGAAGCGTTTGAGCCCACGTGCGCATCACGGATTGGATCATCAACGCCTGTGTGCGTTGAGCGGAGGGCATAGCTGCGGTTCCAAGCGATTCAATCAGACCCGTTACGGCGGTCAACGGAGCTTCCGTATAGAGGCGCATCGCGCCGAGCAGCCAGAGCCGCTCCTGTTTTGCGGCGGCACTTGCCCGAATGGAGGCCTCGACACGTACAGCCTGCTCCCGCGCTTCGGCTGCATTGCACCGGCGCGTCCATTCATCTTCAGCGCGGCGCCATTTTTCGGCAGCGCGCCTTAGCGCTGCGCGAGACAAGCATGCACCGGCAAGCGCGACGACCGCTGGGGCCGCGAGGGTCAATAGCCACGTTTGCCGGTCGATCGCGGTATCAACTTCGCCCACCACCAGTTGGCCCGTGACACGGCGGCCATCACTCGAAGCAAGCACAAAAGGCGCGCTGACGTTAGTCTCGCCGCGCGAATGAGTGTCGTGAGCCAATTGTCCGAGCTGCGCCATTACGTCTCGGGCGGCCAACACGGCCGCCGGACGCGAATTGCCGGCACGCAGCATGTGTGTTGTGCCGCCGGGTAGCGGTGCCGCGTTGGCCTGTAGCGAGAACATACACAGCAGCGCAAACGCGCAAAGACCACCCAACACCGTCGCGAAGCGGACCGACGTAAGCCCCGCATTCTGCGAGAAACGCGACGCACGACGACGCGTGTCCGCTGAAGAACCAAGCCGGTCCATTTTATTCATAGCCCGCAAAACTCAGTCGATCAGTCGGTGCAATGTCGCGAACTCGATTAGCGCGGCCAACGACGACAGCCCAAGCTTTTCCTGGATGCGGCTCTTGTATGTGCTCACGGTCTTGTCGCTCAAGAACAGGCGGGTCGCAATATCCCGGTTGTTCACGCCACGCGCAAGATGCTGCAGCACCTCGACCTCGCGCGCCGACAAGGTGTGCAGTCCGCTCTCCTTCGCCGAATTGGCAGTCTCGGCCGGAAAGCAGTCGTAGCCAAATAGCACGGTTTTTAGCGCCGTAATCAATTCGCTGATTTCCCGCGCTTTGCCGACATACCCATTTGCGCCAGCAGTACGGGTATAACCAGCCATAACGTGTTCTGGTTTTGCCGAAAGAACGAGAATGCACATTTTTGTATTGTGCGCGCGAATACGGCGGATCACGGATAAACCGTCAAGCCGTGGCAGATCGAGGTCAAGAAGAACTAGATCAGGGTTCTCAGCCAGCACCATTTTCAGGCCGTCTTCACCGTCACCGCATTCACCAACCAAATCCAACTCGGGGTCGGCGCGCAATACCTCTGCTATCGTTCCTCGAATTATGGGATGGTCATCAATAATCACGATTCTTTTCATTTACCGCTCCATTTTTTATCATTAATCAACGGGCGTAAGCTGAATCGGAATAGCCCAGACAAGACATAAGACGAAATATTAACAATATCCCGGAGACATTTCTTCCTTACAGCGATGTGATAGTTCCGCAATATTTGTCGGATTTTTCCCACTCGAACGATTTGAGATTCCCTACGTGCAAGTGGCGAATGCCACACTGAAATCCGTCTAGAAACACCGGATATGAAAAGACGAGATGAGAAGACGAGATGAGAAGCGAGCGCAACCGCAGTCCGCGGTCATGCAATAGACGTCATCGCAGGGCATCAGACTTTCTGATGCCCTGCAACGATCGAGTTGATTCCAGATAATACGTATTGCTGCACTACCCGCTAAATGTGATCACCAAACCGGCCAGGTCTAGCTATCACCGCCGCCTTTTCAATCCTGCGGGTCTTGCTGTTGCATCTGTTGCTGCGTTTGCCGTGGTTGCATCTGCTGCGCATGCGCATTGCCGCGCGCGAAGTCCAGCTCCACGCGGCGATTTGGTGCCAGACAGTCGATCAGTGCCTGTTGGTTCCGGTTGTTACACTCCACCACCGGTCCTTCCTTGCCCCGACCGCGTGCCATCATCGGCGTCTTCACTCCACCGTTCTGCAGATAGCGTTTGACCGTCTCAGCACGCTTGGCCGACAACTGACGGTTATAGCTCTCGCTGCCGAGGCGGTCCGTATAGCCTTCAATGCGGATGCCCGTCACGTCGTCAACCTGCCGGAGATCCCGAACCAACTGGTCGAGCTTGGCCTTGCCGTCTGGCAACATGCCGGCCACATCGCTGCGATCGAACTTGAAGGTCGCGTCAGCCTGCAGCGTCATCTTTTCCGGTATCGGCGAGACGACCGGCGCGGCAACTGGCGGCGGTGTGCAGGCTTCGAGAGCGGCGCCGATGCTCGGCAAACCCTTCTCGACGCCGTCAACGACCCGCTGGCTCGCGTCGAAGTCACGCGTCCACGCTTCGTGGCCGGCATGAATCAGTTCAACCTCGGAACAGGCGGTCAAACGCTGCGCCTCCTGACACTGCGGAAAAAGCGGCGACGTTTTCGCGGCAAGAATCTGCTTCCACAGATCCGGGCGGACCACCGACGCCGTTCGCAACTCCGGATTGTCGACAGAAAGTCCCTGACCCGTTTCAAGAGCGGTGGTCAGGTGGTCGGCCTGGTGCAGCGCTTCTTCAACAAAACCCCAGCCGTCGTGAAGGGAGCGTTCATCGCGGGCGGCGTTAAGCCAGCATTGCGCCTTGTCGCCAAAATAGTTGTTCTTGCGCTCACCCAGCGCGTTCAGGCGTGTCTGAACTGCGTTCAGCATCGAACCATTCTTCGTGCTGCTATAGGTTTCAATCCACTGCGGCGTGACGGCTCCGGCGGGTACACCCTGCGAAGCCTTGAAACCAGTCTGCAGAACGGTAGGATCCTGAATCTGCAGGCGGTCGCGCGTCGCGGACGACGAACAGCCTGCAAGCATCGCGGCAAGCGCGATGGCAATCAATGAATACTTCATGTGTGTGTTCCATGGAAAGAGGGCCGCACGGAAGCTTCCCGTGCGACCCAGACAGCTAACGTCTCAAGCTTCTATTCAAGGCCTTGCGGCCATTGCTTAGTTGCCGAGGACGATGCCGATACCGGCGCGGACGATGGTGCTATTGCCGCCCGAGGTGGACACGCCAAGGTTGTAGTTGATCGTGCCCTTCTCGTTCCAGCGCGAGACGCCCAGGCCAACGGCCTGGTAGCCACGGTAGTTAGCCACACCAGCATTCAGCGTGGTACGACCCGGCAGGTACGGCGTGACGATGTTCAGAGCCGATGCCGAGGCAATACCTTTGGCAGCACTGCGGTCGACGTTGTTGATCGACTGCTGCATGCCGCCCATGGCGTTGTTCAACTGACCGAGGTTGACTGCATCGGTTGCCTGCGTACCCGCTGCGACGTTGGTGATCTGACGCTCGTTGCCGGCGGAACCCACCGATACCGAGTTGTCACGATCCGTCGTCGAGTTCGAACCCAGCGCGACCGAGTTAGTGTTCGGAGCCGAAGCACCCTGGCCCAGTGCAACCGAATTGTCACCCGCCGTCACCGCGTCCTTGCCGATTGCAATCGCTGCCGTGCCCGATGCAATAGCACCGTTACCGATCGCGATCGCGTCCGTACCCGAGGACACTGCAGCCGTACCACCGGAGGCAGGGGTGTTGATGTTGATGTAGGTCGTGTCACCCGTACCGCCACCGGCAAGGTTGTTCACCTGGCTTTGGAGGCTAGAGAACTGCGAGTAGTTGACCGCGTCATTCGCATTCGAACCCGCCGCCACGTTCGTCAGCGTCACCGGGTCATGACCCGCACCGCCGAGCGTCACGGTGTTCTTGCTCGAGTCGTCATAGGCCACTGCGTTTGCCGTCCCACCGCTGCCGGCGTTCTGCGAAACATAGTCTTTCATCTGGCCAAAGTTGACTGCATCGGTCAAGTCCGAAGCGGGAGCTACATTCTTCAACTGAACCAGCGCGGTGGAACCAAGACCGCCAAACGTGACCGTATTCTTGCTTGCGTTGTCGTAGGCAACAAACGCGTTGGTCACGTTACCCGACGTGTCGACATTCAGACCAGCGTCCTTCAATTGCTTGAGGTTCACTGCGTCGTTGTCGGCCGTTGCCGCAGCCACGTTCGAAACTTCAACCGCGGTCGTTGCACCGTTGCCGCCAAGCGTCAGCTTGTCACGCTTCGACGAGTCATACACCACGCCAAGGGGCGAGCCAGTCGTGCCAAGCGAGTTCAACGCGTCCACGGCCGAACCAACGTCGCTATAAGTGCTGCCGGCTACCGTGTAGGTCGGTTTCGTGATCGAGCCGCTCGTGGTCACGCTGGAACTACCGCCCAACGCCTTTGCCACACTGTCAGCCGAACCGTACAGTTGCGAACCGTTGATCGCGTCCTTGCTACTTGACGTGACCTGACCTACCGCCACGTTGGTCAACGTAACCGAACTCGAAGAACCGATGCCGCCGAACGTGACCTTGCCCTTCGACGTATCGTCATATGCGACGAATGCACCCGTCACATTGCCGCTGCTGTCGATGTTCGCGCCCATTGCCTTCAACTGCTTGACGTTCACTGCATCGTTGTTCGCCACGCCGTCAGCCACGTTCGCCACGGTTACCAGCCCGGTCGTGCCGGCACCGCCCAGCGTCACCTTATTGTGCGCCGACGTGTCGTACTTCACGCCGTCGGCCGAACCAGTGCCAGCCTTTGCATCCACTGCTGCCAACGCTGCACCAACGTCGCTGTACGTGGTGCCATCCAGCGCATACTCCGGCTTCGAGACCTTGCCGTTCGCATCCACCGTTGAGCCACCGCCAAGCGCTGCTGCTACGCTGTTTGCCGTGTCGTACAGTTGCCCGCCATTCACTGCGTCACTGCTGCTCGATGCGACGTTACCCGCCTTCACATTTGTCAGCGCCACCAGCGCCGCAGGATTCACACCGCCAAGCGTCAGCTTGTCGTGCGCCGACGTGTCATAGACCACCGCGTTAGGCGCACCACCGCCCGCAACAGTGTTGATCGCGTCACTCAACTGCTTGACGTTCACCGCGTCGGTGTTCTCTTTACCGGCTGCCACGTTGGTGATCTGGCGCTCCGCACCCTTTGCGCCAACCGACACCGTATTGGCACGATCCGCCATCGAGTTCGCGCCCAGCGCAACGGAATTGGCCACGCTTGCGGTCGCGCCCAAGCCGAGAGCAACCGAGTTCGCACCACCAGTAACATACGCTTCGCTACCGATTGCCACGCTGCCGGAGGTATCCGTCTGAGCGGCCGAGCCCATTGCCAGCGAATTGACGCCGCCTACCGAAGAGTTGTAGCCAACCGCAACGGAGTAGTCAGCGCCGTCTTCGGTCGTCGCGGCCGCACCAATCACAGTGGTGTAGGAACCCACCGCGTTTGCGCCCGCACCGATAGCCGTAGACTGATCGTGGAACGTGCTGGCACCCTTGCCGATCGCCAACGAGCTGACACCAGCCGCTTTCGCGGTCGGCCCGATCGCCATGGCGTCCATTGACCCATCCGTGCCCGTTGTGGTCCCACCCGTCACGTTAGGACTCACTGCGATATAGCTCGTGACCGGCTGCGCGTCGCCAAGCAGCGAATTGGCGCCAAGCAGCATCGACTTAACGCCGCTTGATTGCTGCGCAAGCTGTTGCGTGACCGCGGTCTGCAACGCCTGAAGCTGGCCGAAGGTAGCCGCGTCAGTGGTCGATACGCCGTTGGCCACGTTCACGATCTTGCGTTCGCTACCCTTCTTACCGACAGAAATCACACCGGTCACATTCGCGACCGAGTTTGCACCCAGTGCAATCGAGTTGTCAGCCGACGCAAGCGAACCCGCACCAAAAGCCAGCGAGTTCAGCCCTGAAGCCTTTGCACCGCCGCCGATCGCCACAGCTTCACCGCCAGTTGCAGTCGCCGCACTCGCGGTAGACACTACGCTGATGTACTTCGTGGTGTTGGTAATCGTGGTGTTGATCGAGCTGACAACACCATCCATGCCGTTCAATGCCGAGCCGACATCGGAGTACGTTCCCATGCTGAGCTTGTAGCTGGGGTTGGTGACCGTACCGGTCGAACTCACGCTGGAATTACCGCCCAGTGCTGCCGCCACGCTGTTTGCCGTGTTGTACAGTTGCGCACCATTCACCGCGTCACTGCTGGTCGAGTTAACCACACCGTTGGCGAGGTTCGTCAACGTCACTGCAGGCGGCGTGCCTGTACCACTACCGCCCAGCGTCACCTTGAGGTGCGACGAAGAGTCGTACTGCACAGCATTAGCCGAGGCTGTGCTGGAGGCCGAGGTCACAGCCGCTTGCAACTGGCTCACGTTCACTGCGTCGGTACCCGCTGAACCGGCCGCAACGTTCGTCAAACGACGTTCCTTGCCAACCGAACCCAGTGACACTTCGCCTGCCGGCGTAGCGCCCAACAGCGTACCGCTTGATGCCAGGTATGCCGCGCTGGCCAGATTCGCGGTGGTGGTCGAGTTCGCACCCAGCGCCACCGAGTTGTTTGCCGTCGCCTTTGCGTTAGGGCCAATCGCCATCGCATCGGTACCCGTAGCCGACGAATCCGCCAGTGTCGAATTGACGTGGAAATACATAACGCCCGCATTACCGTTGGTGATGTTGTTCACCGTGTTGGTAATGTTGATCACGTTACCCGTGATGTTCGCCACGTTCTGGTTCGTCGCGTAAAGCTGCGTGCCATTGACCGCATCCGTGCTCGTTGCCGACAGCGTACCCGCCGTGAGACCTGTAATCTTGGTCGAGCCGCTTGCGCCCTTCAGCGTGATCGTGTTCTTCGTCGTGTTGTCATACGCGACGAATGAGTTCGTGATGTTGCCACTGGAATCAACGTTCGCACCAAGCGCCTGAAGCTGTCCCACGTTGACCGCGTCTGTGGGTTGCGTACCCGCTGCCACGTCAGTGATCTGGCGCGAACCCACGTCAACTGTGTTGGCACGGCTGGCAACCGAGTTTGCACCCAGCGCTACCGAGTTGTTTGCCGTCGCCGTTGCGTTAGGGCCAATCGCCATGGCATTGGTACCCGTAGCCGACGAATCGGCCAGCGTCGAATTGACGTGGAAATACTTGACGCCCGCATTACCGTTGGTGATGTTGTTCACCGTGTTGGTAATGTTGATCACGTTACCCGTGATGTTCGCCACGTTCTGGTTCGTCGAGTACAGCTGCGTGCCATTGACCGCATCGGTGCTCGATGCCGACAGCGTACCCGCCGTGAGACCGCTGATCTTGGTCGAACCGCTTGCACCCTGCAGCGTGATCGTGTTCTTCGTCGTCTCGTCATACGCGACGAATGCATTCGTCACATTGCCACTGCTGTCGACTTTCCCGCCCATTGCCTCCAACTGCTTCACGTTCACGGCGTCGTTTGGCGCGATGCCATTGGCTACGTTCGCCACCGTTACCTGCGTCGTCGAGCCAACGCCGCCCAGCGTTACCTTGTCGTGCTTGGTCGTGTCATACGACACCCCATTGGCGGAGCCACCCGTCGCAACCGCCTCGAGGGCCGCGCCTACATCCGAGAAAGTTTGACCGCCCACTGTGAAGGTCGGCATCTTGATCGTGCCGTCGGCACGCACATCTGCCTCGCCGCCGATCATCTTCGTCACGCCCTTCAGCTGATCGACGTTCACCGCGTCGGTGCCCTCCGTACCTGCCGCCATGTTGACAACTTGGCGTTGTGCCAAACTGCTGCCTACCGACACGGTTTTGGCGCGATTCGCGATGGCATTTGTGCCAAGCGCCACGGAGTTAAGAGCGGAGGCCGTAGCATTGGAGCCCAAGGCAACCGCGTTGGTGCCAGCACCGGTAACAAACGCCTCGTTACCGATCGAGATGCCGCCGGCGGTGTCGGTCTGGGCAGCCGAGCCCATTGCGAGCGCATTGGCACCGCCCACATTAGCGTTGTAACCGACCGCAACAGAATAGTTGGCAGCGGTACCGGTCGTGGCGGCTGCGCCGATCGCGGTGGTATAGGACGCAGCCGTATTAGCGCCCGCGCCGATAGCCGTAGACTGTTCATAGAAGGTGCTCGCACCCTTGCCGATCGCCAACGAGCTGGTACCGGCCGCACTCGCTGTCGGGCCGATCGCCATGGCGTCCTTCGAACCATCCGTATTTGTCATGGTGCCGCCCGTCACGTCAGCGCTGACTGCGATGTAGTTCGTGACAGGCACCGTCGCTCCAAGCAGCATCGACTTAACGCCGCTCGATTGCTGTGAAAGCTGTGTGACTGTAGTCTGCAATGCAGTGAGCTGACCGAAGGTGGCCGCGTCGGTGGGCGCTACACCGTTAGCCACATTCATGATTCTGCGTTCGCTGCCCTTTTTGCCAACGGACACCGTGTTGTCAACGTTTGCGATCGAGTTTGCGCCGATCGCAATCGAGTTGTTAGCCGTGGTATTCGATCCCGCACCAAACGACAACGAGTTCAGCCCCGAAGCTTTTGCTCCACCACCGATTGCTACAGATTCCCCGCCGGTCGCGGACGCTGCACTTGCGGTCGACGTTACACTGATGTACTTAGTGGTGTTGGTAACGTTGGTGTTGATCGCACCGATTTCGCCGTCCAAGCCGGCGAGCGCCTTACCGACGTCGCTGTATGTCCCGCTACTAAGTTGGTAGCTCGGATTCGTGACCGTGCCAGTGCCGGTCACGCTAGCGCCGCCGCCCAGCGCGGCGGCAACGCTGTTTGCCGTACCGTACAGTTGTGAGCCGTTGACTGCGTCGGTGCTAGTCGAAGTGATCTGGCCTGCTTTCACGTTGGTCAGCGCCACCGGCGTCGTTGAACCGTTGCCGCCGAGCGTCACTTTGTCGTGCAGCGACGAGTCATAGATGACCGCATTAGGCGACCCACCACCCGCAACAGTATTGATCGCGTCATTCAACTGCTTGACGTTCACTGCGTCGGTATCCATCTTACCTTTGGCCACATTGATAATCTGACGCTCGGTACCTGCCGCACCCACCGATACTGCGTTCGCGCGGTCGGCCACTGAGTTCGAACCCAGCGCAACCGAGTTGACTGCCGACGCGCTGGCTGCACCACCGATCGCCACCGCATCCGTACCAGTTGCTGACGAGTCGTCTAGTTTTGAATTGGTGTGGAAATACTTGATGCCACCACCGTTTTCGATGAAGTTCACGGTGTTGACGACGTTTGACAGATCACGACCCATGATATTCACGCTGCCAGACAAGGTGACCAAGCCGCCTTGCGCGTTGCTCACGTTCTGGTTCGTCTGGTACAACTGACTACCATTCACCGCATCTGTACTCGAGACTGACGAGATATCGCCGGCCGCTACGTTCGTCAGCTTGACCGGCGACGAGCTACCCGCCCCACCGAGCGTCACGCTATTGCGATCTGACGTGTCGTACAACACAACGAGCGGCGAGCCCGCGATGCCATTGTTTACAATGTTGTTGACGGTGTTCGTGATGTTGGTCACGTTGCCAGCCACGTTCGCGAGATTACTTGCCACGTTGGCGACGTTCTGGTTCGTCTGGTAAAGCTGTGAACCGTTCACTGCATCCGTACTCCAAACCGACGAGATATCACCTGCGATCAGATGATCGATCTTCGTACCGTTCGTACCCTTGAGCGTGATCAAGCCCATTCCGGAGTCGTTGTAGAGCACGGCGTTAGGATTGCCGCCACCGCCACTGTCACCGCCACTGACGCTTTTAATAGCCGCGTTCAGCTGATCGACGTTGACCGCATCGGTACCTGCGGCGCCCTGCGTCACGTTGGTAATCTGCCTGGTGTACTGCGTCATCCCATCTGCCGTCAGATAGCCAACCGACACGCTATCGTTACGGGCGGCAACCGAGTTAGCGCCGAGCGCTACCGAATTGGATACCAAGGCAGATGCGTGAGCACCGTAAGCACTGGAATTGCTTCCGGTTGCGAGCGCATACGGACCAGAAGCAACTGAGTTGATACCCATTGCCTTTGCATCGGAAGAGGGGGCGTTCGAATCGGAATTTGCGCTGAAGTACCGTGTTCGCTGATACAGTTGCCCACCGTTAACCCCGTCCGTACTCGAAAGCGACACATCGCCCGGCCCGAGGTTCTTGATCTGATTGTTATACATCAACACGTTGTCCAGCATCGAAATGCCGTTCTTACCGTGAAGAACGAGATCACCTGACTTAGTACCGACGACAAACGCGGGCTGGGTTGCTGTATGAAAAGCGTCGCCAAAACTGACGAACAAGCCGAAACCGTCGACATTCGCAGGACCGCCCCCCGTCCCCGTACCGATCATACCTGCGACGGTACCCGGGATGGTACATCCTATGGTATTGATGCCGTACGCCACACCGCTGGAGCACATTTCAACGCCCGCCTGCCCCGGCAGCGGATTGTTAGGACCAGGATTGACTGACATGGCGTCATCTTTGTACGCGAAGGCGCTCATTGAGGCGCTCATAGCGAGACCTGTCGCAGCAACCGCGAGCGACCCTCCCACAACGCCGCGCGATTTTTTGCCGCCGCGCGCTTTCTTTCCTTTGGCCTTCGTCGTTTCCGCTACGGCCACATACGTGCCCGCGTCCGCGTTCCACACCGATTTGTATACCTTGTTCATTACTCTTGCATTCCCTAAATAACGGGCGAGCCCCGCTTGCCGTTCGATTTGAGAAACCGTGAAACACGATCACCGCAAAAAACTGGCCGTGCACCTTAACGGCTCGACCCAAAGTTTTCACGCGTCGCAAATCTAACTGGCGGACCTATCCCTAAAAATCAGGAAAAGCGAAAAACGCGTAGGAATTTTCCGAGTGATCGAGAGAGAAGTCACAGCAAGGCTGAACTACCGCGCCCAGCTGAAATCCTGGTCAATTCAATTGCAGTTGGAAATCCGCGCTATACGTTATCGCCGTGGTACCGTTACAACGGAAACGAATCGGCAAATAGGTGGCATTGGATTCCTACATTGGATTCCTAACTTCCCAACTAAATTAGAATGTTCTACCCCGGTCTGAGCGCCACAACTTCGACCACCGCTCGGCCACCGTTTCCGCCAGCGGCCTGCGTTGCGCGACATAGCCTGCAGATCGTTTTCGATGCGCACACACGGATCGCCAGATATCGCGCTCACGCGCGATGCCCCACCGACTAGCGCATCCGTACCACTCGCCTTTCCCCGCACATCAATGCTCACTCGCACGACGCACAGCACGGCCTACGGAATTGTGACGCGAAGGTTCAGAAATTTCCCATCCCTGGCGAACCAACCCATTCCTATACTTCGCTCCGGCACTGTTGCTCGTGCGTTTTGAGCAGTGAATTGTTTAATTTCTGTTTCTGTTCAAGACAACAAAGCTTGCAAAGCCGTGTCTAGGCAACACTCAATCTTTTGTATTAATTATTTTGAAATAGAGATCATGAAAATTTCTCAAATTCGCCGCAGGAACAAGCAACTCGGTCAAGGCATGACGGAGTACATCATCATCGTCGCCCTGATCGCCGTGTCGGCAATCGGCGTGTATTCGCTGTTCGGCCAGACCCTGCGTAACCAGACTGCCGGCCTCGCGGTGGAGATGTCCGGTCAGAACGCGTCAGGCAACATCACCACTGCGCAGGGCAACGCCAACACGGCGACAACCAACTCCAACAAGACCAAGAACATGGGTACGTATAACGACAGCAACAACGTCGGCAACTAATCTCCCTGGATTAACGATATCCATCATGAAACGCTCTGCCCGTAAGGGCAGGGCCAGGGTCGCCGGCGCTAGCGGGCAGGCGCTGGTCCCTGCACTGTTTTTTCTCTTGGCCGGTAGTATCGGCCTCTACGTGGCGTTCAACTCGTTCCAGATGACGAGCGCCAAGATCAAACTCCAGAACACCGCAGACGCAGCTGCATATAGCGCAGCCGTGCTGCAGGCCCGCGACTACAATTTCTCCGCGTATACGAACCGGGCAATGGTCGCCAATCAGGTCACGGCAGCGCAGGTCGTTGCACTGAAATCCTGGATTGACGAACTTGATGCAACCTACAGCACGTCACAGCTCGATGACATCGTCAATAACATCGCGGATCATCCGAATAGATGGAACACGCCGAAACGTATCGGAAAGAATGACATCTCACCCGTGCGTGAAGCGTTGGATGCTTTACTGCCCGGCGTAGCCGCAGACATTGGTTCTCTTAACCGGTCACTAAGCGTTGCGCAGGCCAACTACCATGCGGCAGTCTTCAGCGCCGTACCGAACACCGCCAACGCAATCGCGCAGCAAAACCAACCGGATACGCAGGTCACGGCCGGATACTTCGTTGGTGAACGCAACGCGGCGCAACTCGCGGCCTGGACCTCCTATACGGCTACCGTCAAACCCGCCGGAACGCTCGGTCAGGACGATTTCGCCGACGTGGTGACGGACCAGAGCACGCTTGACAGCTTCATCAAGAATCGCGACTCCGTCCGGAGCGTCGCGCCAACTTTCCAACAGTTGAATGACTCGGCCGACAAGATATGCGGCGCAAATAGCACCTTCACGATCAATGTCACGCACGACGGTGGCACCCAGCTACGCAATGACAAAACCGGCTGGGAATCGATCGACGCAAGTACTGCGCACGTGAAGATCTCCTGTATCGGCCCCCTTGAGGCTGAAGCAGGCTTCGGTGGCAGTGCCAACGGCAACGTCGTCACTTACATGACAAATCCGCCCTTCGCCGCGTGGCAAGACTGGCAGGGCTACGGCGGCTACTTCAATTTCGGCTATCAAGGGAGCGAGAGGCCCGGATGGCAGGTGCCGGACGCCATGGCGGAACAGTTCAGAGCCGGTCCCGGCCCGTCGCTCGACGCGGCCAATGGCGGCCTGCTGCCATATCAGGAAGTGAGTGGCATACAACGCGTCAGTCAGGCGCCGCGCATCACCGTCGAAGTGACGCGCAACAGCAATACCCTGGTGAAAACCGTGGGGCTGATCGGTGGTGGACGGATGGAAGTTAAGGACAACGCTGCCGGCGGTGCGATGCGCGCACTGTCTAGCGCCAACGCCTATTTCGTGCGCCCTGACGAAACGTCCTTTGGACGTTCGATCATTGGCGGCCTCGTGAACGCCAACCAGTGGGCGCGTGCCGATCACAAAACCGAATACCCGAGCCTGTTCAGCCCGTATTGGCAAGCCACGCTTGCACCGGTCAGTGATAGCGAGCGCCAAGCAGCTCAGGCAAGTCAGATGGCGACAGCAACCCAGGCCAAAAAGCAATGAAACGAATCGACGCAAGAACATCCACACAGTCCGGTCAGGCGATGGCGGAATTCCTGATTGCAATGACGATGGTGATGAGCGTGCTGTTGCTCGCCATCGCCATGCTCGGAAAATTCAACGACGTCCGTAATCGCACGCTGATGGGTTCACGTTACATGGCATGGGAACGTACCGTATGGACAGACAATGATCCGGTGAAGTATCTCATCAACGATCCGTCTACCACCGACGGCTGGTCCAACAGCTATGGCAGCGCAGCGTTAGCCGCACACAAGACGGATGCCGAACTCAAGCTCGAAGTGATGCAACGCGTCATGGCCGGCGACCGTTCTCCGGTTTCCGGCACCGATCGGACGCAAGGCCAGTTGCCCGGCTCCCGGCCTGCCATGTGGGACGACTACGGAGGCAAGCCCTTGCTCGCCTCCGCAGGCGACGTCGTTGCCACGACAAGTGTGAGCAACGACCCGGTGAGCAGTAATGCGAGCGCTGCTGTCACTCCATTTGGGGCGGTTCGCACCGGCACGGGCGGCACCTACCAGTCGAAGCTAAACCTTCCGACGCGCACGCTCCAATCCGGCACCCTCAGCATTTCAATCGCCCGTGACAGCGACGTATTGAAGCGGCTTTGGCCTAAGGATGACTTATTACCTGCTTTCAGCGGCCTGACCTTTTCCGATACGAACGTGCTGATGACCAATACATGGGTGCCCGACGGCACAACCAGCAACAAGGCGGTGTTCAGTCAGGCGGTGCCAGCCGCAAACGTCGTGCTAGTCCAGCCTTACGGCTATCTGGGCCTCGAAAAATATGCGCCCGAGATTTCGACGATCGAGTTCGGTCGCATTCGGCAAGACGTCGTACCTCCAAATCGTTTGAGTCAATGAAACTAGTCTATTACCTCGCGCGCGGCGGCTGCCTCGCCGGCGCGCTGATCACGGGGGCCGCTATGGCCGGCACTGCATGCAACAAGCAGCCCGTGCAGCCGCAGAGTATTCAGGCCATCGGCCGGGACATGATCGTCAATGGTGTGCCTACGTCCATCGTCGGGGTGGAGTATGCCGGAACGCCAAGTGATGTGTCGAAGGCATTCCGTGAGTTCTGGACTGCCGACGATGTGCCCGCAAAAGGCCAGAGCGACTCCTCGGGGCTGCTGCTTAGCGCCCTCGATGGTCAGTGCCTTTACACACTCACTATCGGGCCGCAACCGGAGACGTCTCGTACGCGCGGCCTCCTGAGCGTAATCAGAATCGGCAACGATCAGGCAAGCCATCGCATTCCAGACGACGCCATTCCGCTGCCGGAAAGCGGCAAAGTCATCTCGGATATCGAAAGCCGCGATCCGGGTCAAACCGGGCGTACATGGTTGATCAATCTGCCAGGCGACGCGCGCTGGAACGCACAGCAATATCGCAACAAGCTCACCGCGCAAAAATGGGCGAGTGTTGGGCGGCAACCCGACTATCAATCCGGTGGCGCGCATTCGGTCCCAGGCACCGCGTTCGTCATGCAGCGTGATGCGGATAGTGTTGACGCGAGTTTTGCAGATCGCGAAGGAAAGACCGTGGCGGTCATCAATGCAATTAGGAGCCGTTGAGATGGCCCGACCAGAACGCGTCAAAACTCCCGTAGTACGGCTTGGGCGGCAACGCGGTCAAGCCTCCGTGGAGTATTTCATCATCACGGCTGTGGTGTTCGTCTCCGCCATAGCATTCTTTTGGAACACCTCGGACGTGCCGCCTTTTATCTCTATTGCTGCCACTTTCAAATCTCTGTTTGGCGCTTATAGCTTCACTCTCTCGCTTCCCTGACCTCCCAAGGTCAAATAGTTATGTTTAAAAAAATTAATCTTCGCTCGCTTCTTGGAAATTCCTGGGTACTGCTGATCCTGGCTGTACTGGTCGCAGGTGGCCTGACTTTCCTTCTGTACAAGTATCTCACTGACCGCGAGAACAAGCTAAAAGCCGACATGGCTGCACGCAACGCGCGCTCTGGCATCGAGGTCGTCGTGCCTGCAAAGGATTCGCCGATCGGTACGCCGTTGTCGAATGGCGACTTTGTCGCCCGCGAGATTCCTCCCGATCTGGTTTACGACGACATGGTTCGCGCCGACGCATTTCAGCAGTATCGCAGTTCGCATCTGGTCAAGGCGGTACGCCGCGGCCTACCTTTGCGCGCTGGCGATATCGATGCGCTAAAAGGGCGTGATTTCTCGGACCTCCTTGCTGAGGGGCAACGCGCAGTCACGGTGGAAATTGATACGGTTAACTCAACTGCCTTAATGCTCCGTCCAGGTAACCACGTCGACGTGTATTGGGTCGGCAAGGCCTACCACGAGGGCCAGAACTCTGACGACGGGAAGATGGCGCAACTCCTCATGCCGAACGTTCTGGTTCTCGCCACCGGGCAGGACATGCGCCCGCGTGACGCCGGCGAGGCTCAGGAACAGGACCAGGCCAACGCCAACAGCAGTGCGATGAGCAGGCAGGCAGGCATGGGCTATACCACTGTCACGCTGCAGGTTCCGGTGGACGACGCGCCACGCATCGCCCTTGCACAAAAGGGAGGTGGTTTACGTCTCATTCTGCGCAATTCTGACGACAAGGGTACGGATGTTCCCTTGCTCGTGAAGGAGAGCGACGTGTTCATGGAAGTCGGCAGGAAAAAGGCCGGTTCCACAGGTCCGGTTGTAGAAGTCATTTCCGGCGGTGGCGCAAGTAGCGGCCCGATCATTCCCCAAGGCGTTCCCTCCGCTGCGGCACAAGTCACGCCAGCTGCTGCGCCCGCGCCTGCCAATGCGGCACAGCCAACCGCCGCTTTGCCCCAAAGCCGGCAAAGCTTCTACGAGCAGGCCAATGCGATTGCCCAGCAATTGCAGAAAGCCGTCGCGCCCAGCACGTCAAAGCAGAACTAAAGTACAGAGCACAGGTTTTACACCATGAAAGTCAAACACAATGCGACGCATCTGCGTCGCCGGGTCCTGCCGTCCGTTCTTATCGGCATACTGTTATGCAATGCGGCTCCGGCCGCCCTCGCTCAAGCCGCCTACTCGTCCGCCAACGACCAGGCGCCAGCTAGCACTCGCGTGCTCGAAATGTTTCGTGGCGAAGTGCGCATCATGCGTTTGCCTGGCACCATCAAGCGGATCGCGATCGGCAACGGCAAGTTGATCACCGCGAATGTGGTAGACGGTAGCCTCATGCTGCTCGGCGAGCAGGACGGTATGACGTCCCTCGTGGTGTGGAATGAAAAAGGCATTGCGCTGCAGACCACCGTTCGTATCGCGAAAGCTGAAGTCAATGCTTCGCTGGAGCAATTGCGTGCCGTGCTGAAGTCGGTATCTGGCCTGCGCATCGATGCGATTGGCTCGAGTATCGTTTTATCGGGCACCGTGCATCGCGACATGGTCGGGATCGTCAAGTCCGCCACCCAGGACATGAAGAATGTGGTCGACACCACCACCATCGATGAAGGAGACGCACTTAAAAAGACCGTCCACTTCAAGGTGCAAATCATGGAAGTCTCGCGCACCGCACAGAAGAATCTCGGCATTTCGTGGGACAGCAGCTTCAAAGGACCGCAGATCGGCGGTGCCACGAGCGTCGCGACGGGCGCCGCAAAAGCGGTTACCGCGGGCACGAGTTATTTCCTCGCGGGCCTTGCCACTAACATCACCTCGCAAATCAACTTCGCCATTGAAAACGGCGATGCGTATATTCTCGCAGCGCCTGAACTGAATACGAAGAGCGGCGGTACTGCAAGCTTCCTCGCGGGCGGCGAGGTGCCGATTCCCCAATCCGGCGCGCTCGGCACCACCAATGTCGACTACAAGCCGTACGGCATCAAACTGAACATCATTCCCGTTGTGGATGCGAACAACGTCATCTCCGCCCATTTGACGACTGAGGTTAGCCAGATTGATCCCAGCGTCACCTACGCTGGTATGCCAGGCTTCCTAACCCGCAACACAAGTTCGGATATCTCGATGCGTTCCGGCGAAACCCTCGCCATTTCTGGCCTAGTGAGCGCGGACGCCCTCAGCGACAGCGTCGGCATGCCGTTCCTCGGCAAATTGCCCATCATCGGTCAACTGTTTCGCTCGGACAAGTTCCGCGCGAAGAAGAGCGATCTCGTCATTTTCGTGACACCGATCATCTCCGATCCGGACCTGGCGCCTAACACGGATCTGCTAGCGCGCGCCGACAAACTGGATCAGCGATATCGCAAGGAATATGGCAATCCTAATCCGCTCCTCGACGATGAGGAGAAGGCGGCGCTTTCGCCTGCGCCACGTCAACCGATCGGCCCAACCCCGGCGCTGCCCCCTGCGCCCCTCCGCAGTAGACCGATGCAAGCGCCGGCCGAAGAGGAATTTTCGTCCACACCGGTTCCCGCTCAGGCCCAGCTCCATCCAGCCAACGAAGCACCGGCACAACCGCCGCAGCCGCAGCCGTCGGTCACTACGCCGCCTCCCGGCGTCGCCGACGCGCTGCTCATGTTGAACGCTGCACAGCACCCGCCGATTGCGCGGCCCGCTCCGACCAACGCAGCGCAACCTGCCGGCAACGGCAAGCTGCCGCCGCAGGTCGACGCTCTTGGCAACTCAGGCAACTGACCGCACCTTCTGGAGAAGTTAGATGCTTAATTTGCAAGTACACACCCGTAACGCGCCCATGCGCGCTTTCGCGATCGATCAGGGTTGCACCATCGGCAAGGACGCCAGCTGCGACATCCTTGTCAAAGGCATGCTGGTCGGCAAGCTACAAGCTCGCATCGTGAGGGAAAACAACGCGTACTACATCGAGGACCAAGGCGGTATCGCGGCGACGCTCGTCAATGGCTCGCCAATCACGCGCTATGGCCCTCTGACGGAAGTCGACCAGATCGAAATTGGCACGGCGACCTTCAAGATCATGCGCCCGGTGAGCGCCGCGCGAGCGGCGCAGGAACAGGCGCAGACAGCACCCGTGTCTCAACAGGACAACCAACCGGCATCACACGGTTTGCAACCGACGACTGTGACACCAGCGTACGCGCAATCGTCAGCTGCACCTGGTGAGACGAATGCCGGTACCTGGTCGTCCAACGTGACAAGCACCGCATCGCAATCGTTTGCCGTCTCGCCGTCCCGTGCGCCCGAATCCACTGCGCCGGTCGCCGTGCCGCAATTCAACGCTCACCCCCCTGCGCCGCGCGAGAGTACCCCAGCCCCAAAGGCAGCGGCCATCGAAGCGCCGCTACGCATGCAACCGGCCCACGCCAGGAAAACGGCAGCAGAAGAATTGCCTGTGGCGCCAATCAATAGTCCCCACGGTATTGAATTGCGTAAGCTGGCTCACATGAGGGTCATTGCTGCACTCGACCTGCGTCGTCTAAACGTCGCACGTATGGAAGATGACGAGCTGCGCAAAACCGTCAGCACCGCACTGGACGAAATTTTCAATCACGACAGCGCTTTCCGAACTCCCGACATTCCCATTGAGACGCTGAAAAAAAGCGTCTTTGATGAAATCATCGGTCTCGGACCGCTGGAAGAATTGATCGCGGACCCGACTGTGTCGGAAATCATGGTCAACTGCCATAACGAGATTTTCATTGAGCAATCGGGAAAGTTGACCCGCTCGCCGGTGATCTTCACCGACGACCGCGCAGTGCTCGGCGCGATTGAGCGAATCGTCGCCCCGATCGGCCGCCGGATCGACGAAAGTTCGCCGATGGTCGACGCGCGTCTCGCGGACGGTTCACGTGTAAACGCTGTGATCCCGCCTCTGGCGTTGAAAGGTCCGAGCATCACTATCCGGAAGTTCTCCAAGCGCAAGCTGCAAGGCGAAGACCTGATCAATTTCGGCACGTTGTCGCCGGAAATGCTCGAGTTCCTGCACACCGCCGTTCACCAAGGCGCGAACATCATCATTTCAGGCGGAACCGGCTCGGGCAAGACGACTTTACTGAACGTGCTGTCGAGCTACATCCCCGACAACGAGCGGATCGTCACGGTGGAAGATGCAGCTGAACTGCAACTGTCGCAGCCTAATCTCGTTTCGCTCGAAGCCCGCCCCGCCAACATGGAAGGGAAAGGTGCAGTGCATATTCGCGATCTCGTGAAGAACTGTCTGCGGATGCGTCCTGACCGGATCGTCATTGGCGAATGCCGAGGCGGCGAGGCATTGGACATGCTGCAAGCCATGAATACCGGTCACGACGGTTCGCTCACCACGGCGCACGCGAACACGCCGCGTGACTGTATCGCGCGTCTCGAAGTGATGACGCTGATGGCCGGTCTCGACCTTCCCGTGCAGGCCATTCGCGAGCAGATCTGCTCGGCGGTCGACATTATCGTGCAACAGTCCCGCTTCTCCTGCGGCTCACGCCGCGTCACACACGTGACGGAAGTCAGCGGCATGGAGTCGGGTGTCATTACGCTCCAGGACGTTTTCGTCTTCAAGGAGGCAGGGTTCAGCCCGGAGGGCAAGATCCAGGGCAAGTTTGTGCCAACCGCCTACATTCCTGACTTCTACCAGGAGTTGATCCGCAGGCACATCCCCGTGAATACAGAAATTTTCACAAGAATGGATTGAGAGAGCGTTCATGAGTCTTCCCATCATTCTCGGGCTGGCGTTCTGCGGCAGCATTTTTCTGATCTGGATGGCGATCCGAATGGGTACGTCCACGATCCAGGCCGGTTCGCGGCAGATGGCGGGTGAAATCGAATCGTCACTCGCCGACGCATTCGTGTTCGTGAACCAGCAGAAGATGGCAGCGTGGAGCATGCTCGCCATCATCGGACTGCCGATTCTTGTTTTCTTGCTAACCCACAGCATTCTGGTCGCGCTGGCATCCGTGCCCCTCGCGATAATGTTGCCCAAGAAATATCTGGCGCGGATGCGCAAGAAGCGTATCGAAGCGGTCGAGAAGCAGTTGCCCGATGCCTTGCTGATGATGTCCGGTGCGCTGCGCGCTGGCGCCAGTTTTCCTGCCGCATTGGAGGCCGTCGTGAGCGAAAGTGCCCCACCTATCTCGCAGGAATTCGATCTGTTGATGCGAGAAATCCGCTTGGGTATCGATCTCGACATCGCCATGCGCAATGTCGAGAAACGTATTCCGATTCCTGACTTCCTGATGGTGACGGCCGCCGTCACCATTGCGCGCGAGGTAGGTGGAAACCTTGCCGAGGCACTGGAGTCCGTCGCACGTACGTTGCGCGAGAAGCTGCAGATGGAAGGCAAGATCAAGGCGCTGACGTCACAAGGTCGCATGCAAGGCATTGTGATGACGTGCCTGCCGCTGTTCCTGATGCTGGTTCTGCGCTTCATGGAGCCCAAAGCGATGGCCCCGCTCTTTAGCGAGCCCGTTGGCTGGGCCACCCTGGCCGTGATCGGTGTGATGGAAGTCCTCGGCTACGTGTCTATTTCCAAGATCACCAACATCGACGTGTAACCTATGCTGCTATTTATTGCTTTCGCCGTCAGTCTCGGCGTAATTATCGTCGGCGTCATCGTTTTTAAGTCTGTTAACGGATTGACGAGCGCTGTGCCGGACGAGAGTCGCGCTTTTCTTGACCCGCTCCCCAAATCGCTGCGGGTACTCTGGCCGCTCGTCAATTTCGTCGACTTCCATTTCGGCGATAAATTCAGCGCAAAGCTTGTCGCGAAGACTGATCTGCAACTGCGGCTGACATCGCTCGTGTTCCTGATGAACGCGCGGCAATTCCTGTCCCTGTCGATCATCGCCTCACTATTGGCCTCGCTCGTTGCACTCCTGCTGATGCTGGCCGTCGGCATGTTTTCATTTTGGGTGCTATTCGGCGTGGCCATGCTCGGTTACTTCTACCCGCGCATCTGGACGCGGGATGTCCGGCGTCGGCGTGTCACGCAGATTCAGAAGCATTTGCCGATCTATCTCGACTTTCTGACGCTTGCCGTCGAAGCAGGTCTGAATATCAACGGCGCTCTACAGAAGTCAGTTGAAAAAGGCCCGGATGGTCCGTTGCGCTGGGAGTTCGAACATGTGCTGCGCGACTTGAAATCCGGCCTGAACCGCACCGAAGCGCTGCGTCGACTGGATGACCGGCTGCGCATCAAGGAAGTGACGAATCTCGTGGGCGCGGTTGTCCAGGCAGAACGGATGGGTTCCGGGCTGGCGAAATCGCTGCGTTTCCAGTCCGAGCAACGCCGCTCCGAACGCTTTCAGCGAGCGGAGAAGCAGGCGATGGAAGCGCCCGTGAAACTGGTGTTCCCACTGTTGATGTTCATTTTCCCGATCACCTTCATCGTGCTAGGTTTTCCGATCGCAATGAAGTTTGTGCAGGAAGGTCTGCTGTGAAGCTGGCCCGCCTTCACATTCGCGGACACGACATCGGCGTGCGCGTGTCAATCACCGAAACCGCCCGTGAGCGCATGCGCGGCCTGCTTGACCACGACCGTCTCCCGCATGACGAAGCGTTGCTTCTCAAGCGCTGCGGATCGGTGCATACATTTGGCATGCGCTTCGCCATCGACGTGCTGTTTCTTGATCGGCAGCAGCGTGTCGTTGCAATCCGCCATAACGTGCCGAAGCGGCGCATGTTGTTTAGTCTCCGCGCCACCCAAACCCTGGAAATGCCCGCGGGCATCGCCCGGCTGCACGGTCTTGCACTTGGCGACACCCTTGATTTTGAGGCCATCCGGTGAATCCCCCCCGATCCATGTTAAAGAATCTCTCCTCGCTTCGACCGGCACTGAGCCGACGCGCCCGCAGGCTCAAGCAGTCGGGTCAGTCAATGGCAGAGTTCATCATCATCGCGCCGGCGCTGCTATTCGTGGGTTTTGCGACCGTGCAGTTCGTCCTGCTCTATCAGGCGAAATCGACGCTGGATGTCGCCGTGCTGGAGGCTGCTCGTGAGGGAGCGGTCAACAACGGTTCGATGAAGGCGATGCGAGCGGGCCTGGCACGCGGTCTTGCGCCGATTTACGCACGCCATGCAGACGCCGACGGTGTCGCCGCGGCTCAGGCCAAAGCGCAGGCGGACGCAGCCAATTTCAGTATCATTACCGTGCTGAATCCCACTCAACAGGCCGTGCAAGTTTTTTCGCAGCCACGCGTCTATCTTGATCCATCCAATCCCGTCATGGAGATCCCGAACGACACGTTGATGTATCGCGATTCCAGCATGCAGAATCCGGCGAAAATGAGCATTCAGGACGCCAACATACTAAAAATTCATGTGCACTATTGCTACAACATGTACGTGCCGCTGGCAAACAAGGTGCTCTACTACGCGGCCAACGTGATCGGCAGCATCGGTAGAATGGGCATTCTGACGCGCGAGCCAGCTAACCTGAACAAGGATCCCTATGGTTTCCCCCAGAACGGCGACTCGCTTTGCAAAGTCAAGCTCGTAGACGGTATCGCGACTGGCCGCTGGCCGCTGTCGCTGGATTCAGAAGCAATGGTGCGTATGCAGTCGCCGTTCAGAATGGCCTCGGCAAATGACTCGCCGAATCCGACGGGAAATTGATGGCACGCTGTATGAAAAAGTGGCTGCCCGCGTTTCTGTGTGCCGCGGGGAAGCAGCCCCGCCTCTTCCCGAATGAGGCATTGTCGGCCGCATGGTTGCGTGGGTCGCTGCTTGCCGGTCTGATAGCTGGAACGGTTTCTCTGCCCGTCAGCGCAGAGGCGGCCGAAACCGCAGCTGTGCGGGTCCGCCAACAATCCAGTGTGATCATGATGGTTGGCGGAATGGCGAGCACCGAGGATGTCAGCGCGCCAACCACGCCCAACGAGTCAACTCGGCCAGATGCCACAGACGACGACTCTAAATCACACTCCGTTGTCATCCAGCCAGGCTACTCTCAATCAGCCGACCCGGCGCTTCGCTCTTCCTCTTCGGTCGCCCCCCGCGTCATGGCGCTCTCGCCGGTGATTGCCGAAGCCGCACGCGCCGCCGATTTGGACAGTGCGCTGCTGATGGCAGTAATCGACGTCGAGTCCGGCGGGAACCCGCAAGCGGTCTCGCCGAAAGGCGCAACAGGACTCATGCAATTGATGCCCAGCACTGGTGCGCGGCACGGTGCGTCAGATCTGTTCGATCCACGTCAGAACATAACCGCCGGAGCGCGCTATCTGAAGCAGTTGATGCGCCAGTTCGGGGATCTGCAACTCGTGCTCGCCGCTTACAATGCCGGCGAAGGCGCCGTGCAGAAGTACGGTGGACAGATCCCGCCGTACGCGGAAACAATGAACTATGTACCCAAGGTCATCGCGCGATATACCCGGTATCGCGATGCCATGTCTTCCACCGGCACTATGACTGGTCAGGCAATAACTGACAGTTCACGCGGACGTTTGATGGTGGTGCGATAGGCCGCCGGCGATATCGATAAGGGTTTCGCTCAAGGAAAGGTACCGTAGGCCGCTGCTGCCCTACAGGTTCGAGTGCTTCCTGCATCGACACATCGAGACTCTCGAGTGCGTCGACTACGAGCGACAGAAGCGCGGTGGCCAAGGCAGCCTCACGCTCCCGCGCAGCAGCTTCCAGGCGTGTCAGCAACGCGATCAATCCGAAACAATCGAGCATCCGCGCGGACCCTGCGATACGATGCGCCGCGCTGCTCACCTCTTCCCATGAACCCGCTTTGAGTTTGTCACATAACTGCGTGAGCGTAGTTCGATTGGTGTCGATAATCAGATGAAGCAAGCGTACTGCGGTAACATCGTCGCCACAGGCGAGTTCAAGAACTTTTGTGCGTAGCGATACACGTTCGCCCGGTGCCAGCGCGATGTAGCGCCGTGAAGCCAATGCCTCACACAGATCGAGTTCATTAACGGGTTCAGTCAGGACGCCGTCGAAGCATTCAGCCAGTGCCGCGCGCACCGACGTGGAGATGTCAGCCGGCACCACTGCAAATCGCATGCTATGTGCACCCGTTAAGGGATGAGCGACGGCCGGGGTCGCGTATCGATCCTCCGCGACACAACGAACCAGCGCCAGCGCAGCCCGACCCGGTGTTTCGACTGCGTCTTCACACTGCTTGAAACCAAGACGCGCCAGCATTGCGCTCAGACCGCTCGTCTGTCCCCATGCAGAATCGGTGCTCACAAGAATAGCGCATTGCATTGTGTCAGCCATGACGGACTCGCTCACTGTGACGACACGATCCGGCAGCGGCGCGCCAGATCGATCAGTTCAACGAGCGACTTTACCCCCAGCTTGTGCATGATACGGGTCTTGTGGCTACTCACGGTCTTGTTACTGATAAACAGTGCGTCTCCGATCGCCTTGTTCGACATACCTTTCGAAAGCATCTGCAGAATCACGAGTTCCTTGTCCGATAGCAAGGTGAGTCTGTCTTCTTCTTGCGCACCACTGGCATTGGGCGAGAACCCGCCACCGCCAGAGGTTACGGGAAACACCGTATACCCGGCCAGCACGGCCTCTACGCCGCGCATGATCTCCTTCATTTCCTGCGACTTGGCAACGAAACCTTGCGCGCCGGAACGCATTGCCCTTGGGGCAAATGTAACAGGATCCTGGCCGGACAACACCAGCATGCGCATCGACGGATGGGCAAGCTTGAGGCGAGGGATGACATCAAGCCCGCTGATACGCGGAATATCGAGATCGAGTATCGCAAGTGTCGGTGCGTGCTGACGGGCCAATTCAACGGCCGTTTGACCGTTATCAGCTTCGATCACTTCATCGATGCCAAGCAGTTGCATAAGTTGTATCTTGATAACCATCCGAAATGCGGGGTGGTCGTCGATGATCAATATTTTAGACATGCATTGTATTCCTAATGAAATATTCCCCTTATTACACCGACCCTTGCCGGTAACAAGTTCAAAGAATTGGCGTTCGAGCTAAAAGAGTCTACCGCGTTGTCTATCAGAAAATTCAGACTGCGAGTATGTTGCCGGTCGAGCTTGCCCGCCTCCCGGCCGGAAGTTAAAGGGAAAAGAGATTGATGACCTGAGATAGCACCAGGAAATGACGTCGATAAGTGAAAGTGTCGACCGATTTAACAAAGGCGTCATCCGTCGATACCAACAGTCATTCCTGATGCACGGGCAAACTATGAGCCAGCAACCACGAATTCGATCTCCACGCGCCGGTTCGGCGCAAGACACCGCACCAGTTCGTCACGCTTGGTTTGCTGACAAGCAACCACCTGATTCGCACTGCCTTGACCTAGGGCGGTTATCGGCAATGTCACACCGCGGGCGCGCAGATACTGCGTGACCGTCCGTGCACGCTGTAAAGACAGACGCTCGTTGTATGTATCACTGCCGAGGCGGTCGGTGTAGCCCGTGATCTTCAGTTCGTGTACAGCGGGAGCCTGCTTCAGGCCAGTCACCACGTCGTCGAGACGTTTCTTGCCTGCAGGCAAAATTGCTGCCTCGCTAGCGCCATCGAAGCGGAAGAGGGAGTCCGCTCGCAAGGTAATCTTTTGCGGCGCACGCGGCGGTTCTGCCGACACCTGCTTCGCTTGCGCGCATTGCAGCGCCGTTTCAGCCGACTTCCGCAAGTTGCCCTGAATCCCGGGCAAACGTTTTTCGGCGGCGGAGAACCTACGCGCCCATGCGTCATGCCCAGCGTGCATCAGTTCGACTTCGGCACATGCAAGGGGTTGTTGCGCCTCGGGACACTGGGCGAAGGCAGGATCGCCCTTAATGGTATTGACGATTTTCCACAGATCAGGACGCACCGTCGACACGGTGCGCAAAACTGGATTAGCAGCGGACAAGGGCGTGCCATTTTCGAGGCTCATCGTCATCATCGCGGCCTGCCCGATGGCTTCCTGGACGAAGCCCCATTGGTCATGTGCGTGCCATTCCTGCTGTCCGGCATCGACCCAGCACTGAGCCTTCGCGTGAAAATAGCTGTTCTTGTCATCAGGCAATTTGTCCAGTTGCTGTTGCAGACCAGCAAGGGCCTCGCCGCCGCTTGTGATTGGTGCGTAGGTACTAAACCATTGAGGCGTCGGCGCGCCAGCAGCCGCGTCTTGTGCCGCGCCAACGCCCATCTTCAGAACGGTCGGGTCTTCGATACCGAGTCGGTCTCGTGCGGCCTGCCCCGCGCAACCCGACAAAGCCAGCGCACATGCCAGCAGCGTTAGCTGAAATTTCATGGAATCCTTGCGAAGAACGCAATCACTTTTAAGAAGTTTTGAGTATGAACAGGCGCAATACGGCATGGAATGGGAAGATTCCTAGAGTTCTGTCAGATGGACAAGTCGCCGACAATTCGGACCGCATACAGGAATGACTATCTTGAATTTAACTAACTCATCAATTAGTCTGGATTGATGAAACCGAAGCGCTCACCCGCGAAACCGCTCGGCCGCCGCCCGGCCGTCGAGGACTTCGACGTGCGCGAACATCTGCTCGACACCGCAACGCGGCTCTTTGCCGAACGTGGCATCGCGGCCACAACGGTCGGTCAGATCGCGAGCGCAGCGGGCGTCACATCGGCACTGGTCCATTACTACTTCACGAATCGCGAAAGGCTCCTCGATGCAGTAGTCGACGAGCGGCTCGCTCCCGCGGCGGAATTCGTCTGGCGGCCGGCCGTTGAAGACGCCGCGAGCGATCCCTTTGCGCTGGTTCACGAATTCGTCGCGCGTCTCTTTGACGTGACGGACCGCATGCCCTGGTTGCCGCCGCTCTGGCTGCGGGAGATCGTCAACGAAGGCGGGCTGTTGCGTGAACGAATGATGCAGCGCATTCGGTTCGACAACATCAAGCGTTTCGGCAGCCGCGTTGCACACGCGCAGCAGGACGGCGTCGTCAATGGCGACCTGGAAGCCATGTTGTTGTTCAACTCGATTCTGGCGCTCGTAATGCTGCCGCTCGCCACGGCAAAAATCTGGCAAAGTGCGCGAGGCCTGCCCGTCATCGGGCGTGATGCGTTGCGCCGGCATGTGACCGCACTGCTAATCAGCGGCATGCAGCCGGGGCCACATACAGCATCGGCGCAAGCACAAGTGCAAGCGCCAGCACAGCAGCCGAAGCAGAAGCCTCCATCAGGACGCCGCAACCACAAAGACGCAGACCCAGGGAGCCAGTCATGAATCGTCCTTTCAGCGCCTGCGTATATCTGCTGCTCGCTGCGACGGCCCTCGCCGCCTGCTCGCATCGCAACGAGAACGTCTATCAAGGCTACGTCGAAGGTGAGTTCGTGTATCTCGGCTCGTCGCAGTCCGGCAAGCTGACGCAGTTGGCGGCCGCACGAGGGCAGACCGTCGACGCAAACGCACCGGTATTCACGCTCGAATCCGTGGACGAGACCGCCGCGTTGAAGCAGGCACGACAGCAACTCGCCGCGGCACGCGCACAGCTAGGCGATCTCCAGACCGGCAAGCGCCGTCCCGAAGTGAACGTCACCAAAGCGCAACTCGCTCAAGCGGTCGCCAACGCGCGCAAGGCGGCGTTGCAACTCACGCGCGATGAAGCGCAGTACCGTGCGGGGGGCATTCCGAAAGCGCAGCTCGACGATTCGCGCGCCAATGCGGACGCCACCGCCGCGCAGGTCCGCGAACTCAGCAATCAGGTGGATGTCGCTTTGCTCCCGGGCCGCTCGCAACAGATCACCGCGCAGGGCGCGCAGGTCGAAGCCGCCCAGGCTGCCGTCGCCCAGGCGCAATGGAAACTCGATCAGAAGCGCGTCAACGCACCGGCGGCAGGACTCGTCTACGACACGCTGTATCGCGTCGGCGAGTGGGTACAGGCTGGCAATCCTGTCGTACAGATGCTGCCACCACAGAACGTGAAAGTCCGCTTCTTCGTACCGGAGACCGTAGTCGGCAAGCTCGTCCCAGGCCGCGCGCTTTCCATTCATTGCGACGGTTGCGCCGCCGATGTCGCAGCGAAAATCACGTACATATCGAGCGAAGCCGAATACACGCCGCCGGTGATCTACAGCAACGAAAACCGCGCCAAGCTCGTGTTCATGGTCGAAGCCCACCCTTCCGCCGCCGACGCAGTCAAGCTGCACCCCGGCCAACCCGTTGCGGTGAGCCTTCAATGAACCAGCCCGCGCCGCAATACACGCAATACGCGATCGACGTGCACAAGCTCAATAAGCACTTCGGCGATAAACATGTCGTGAACGACGTGACGTTGCAGGTCGCACGCGGTGAAATTTTCGGTTTTCTCGGGCCGAACGGCAGCGGCAAGACCACCTCGATCCGTCTGATGTGCGGACTGCTCACGCCGGATTCGGGCAGCGGCACCTGTCTCGGTTACGACATCGTGCGCGAGAGCGCGCAGATCAAGCGCAACGTCGGCTATATGACGCAGCGCTTCTCGTATTGGGACGACCTAACCATCCGCGAGAATCTCGACTTCGTCGCTCGCATCTATCAGATGACGAACCGGCGCGAGGCGGTTGACCGCTCGCTCGAATCGCTCGGTCTGCAAAGCCGCTCTAATCAATTGACCGGCGCGTTGTCCGGCGGCTGGAAGCAGCGGCTCGCGCTTGCAGCCTGCATGCTGCACGAACCTCAACTGCTGTTGCTCGACGAACCAACTGCAGGCGTCGATCCGAACGCGCGCCGCGAATTCTGGGAAGAATTGCATCGCCTCGCCGCGCGGGGCATTTCGGTTCTGGTCAGCACGCATTACATGGATGAAGCCGAGCGGTGCCATAAGCTCGCGTACATCTCCTACGGCAAGCTGCTCGCGCAAGGCACCTCGAAGGACGTGATCGAATCGCAGAATCTCGCAACCTGGACCATCTACGGCGAGCACCTGAGCAAACTGTCGGAACAGTTGCGCAAGACGCCCGGCATCGATCAGACCGTGGTATTCGGCTCGGCGCTGCACGTCAGCGGCAGCGACCATGCCGCGCTCGAAGCCGCCGTCAGGCAAGCAACCGAGGGCACCGAGCTGCGCGCCGAGCGCATCGACACCGGTCTTGAAGACGTGTTCATCTACCTGATGGGCCACTCCACCGACAACTACGGAGCGCAACCGTGAGCACGCGCGTCCAGTTCTCGCTGTCGCGCTGGTGGAGCATTGTGCTCAAAGAGTTTTTGCAACTGAAGCGCGACCGGATCACGTTCGCGATGATTGTCGGCCTGCCGATCATTCAGCTCACGCTGTTCGGCTTCGCGATCAACACCGATCCGAAGCATTTGCCAACCGCTGTCATCATCGGCGACAACAGCACGTTTTCGCGCAGTTTCATCGCGGCGATGAAGAACTCCGACTATTTCGACATCGTCGAAACCTTGCCCAACGAGGAGGCCGGCCGCCGCGCGCTTGCCCAAGGCCGCGTGCAGTTCGTGTTGTCGGTGCCGGTGGATTTTTCGACACGTCTTCTGCGCGGTGAACGCCCGTCGCTGCTGGTCGAAGCCGACGCGACCGACCCCACCGCGACGAACACCGCGCTCGCTGCGCTCCCGGGTCTTGTGCAGCCGGTCGCGGACAAGGACATCACCGGGCCGCTCGCCCATCTGAACGGCTCCCCGGCCGCTTTCGACGTCCAGGTGCACCGTCTCTACAACCCCGAAGGCATCACGCAATACAACGTCGTGCCGGGCCTGATGGGTGTGATCCTGACGATGACGATGGTGATGATGACCGGCCTCGCCATCACCCGCGAACGCGAGCGCGGCACGATGGAAAACCTGCTCGCCACGCCCGTGCTGCCAATCGAAGTGATGACCGGCAAAATCGTGCCTTACGTGATGATCGGGATGGTGCAGGCATCGATCATTCTGACTGCGGCGCGCTTCGTGTTCGGCGTGCCATTTGCCGGCAGCCTGCTGGCAATCTATCTGGCTGCGCTGCTGTTTATCGCGGCGAACCTGACGGTCGGCATCACGCTTTCGTCGATTGCGCAGAATCAGTTGCAGGCGATGCAACTGACCGTGTTCTATTTTCTGCCGAGTCTGTTGCTATCCGGTTTCATGTTCCCGTTTGCGGGCATGCCACGCTGGGCGCAATTCATCGGCAATCTGCTGCCGCTCACCTATTTCAACAGGCTGGTTCGCGGCATCCTGCTCAAAGGAAACGGCTGGGCCGACCTGTGGCCGTCGGTGTGGCCCGTGGCGCTGTTCATGGTCGTCGTGATGGGCATCGCGCTGCGTTTTTACCGGCGCACGCTCGACTAAGAGGATCGGTCGATGAAGTCGCTCGCTTACTTATCCGTCGTCGCGCTGTGCGGTTGCGCGGTGGGGCCGGATTTTCAGCCACCGGCGGCGCCTGACACGCAAACCTATACGCATGAAGCGCAGCCCGCTGTGACCGTCGCAGCCAGCGGTGTGGCTGGCTCATCGCAGACATTTGTCGCGGCTGAGCATGCTACACCGACGTGGTGGAAGCAGTTTCAATCCGACGCGCTCAACCGTATCGTCGAACTGGCCCTACAACAAAGCCCCACGCTCACGCAAGCCCGCGCGAAGCTGATCGAGGCACGCGAAAACTACAACGCGCAATTCGGCGCGACCGCATTCCCGGCTGTCGATGCGACCGTATCCGGCGTGCGGCAGCGGGTCGATATCGCGGCGTTCGGCATTCCGAATGTGCCCAATCAGGGGCCGTTTACGCTTTACAACGCGTCGGTGAGCGTGTCCTATGCGCTCGATATCTTCGGCGGCAATCGCCGGGCGCTGGAAGCGCTCATGGCGCAAGTCGACTATCAGTCGTTCGAATTCGAAGCGGCGCGGCTCTCGCTCGCAGGTAATGTAGTTTCGACTGCGGTTCGGCGCGCGTCTTTAAAGCAGCAGATCGCCCTGACGCAGCGTCTCGCGGAAACCCAGGCACAACAACTCAAGATCACAGAAGGACGGTTTGCGGCAGGCGGCGTCTCGCAACTTGACGTGCGCAGCCAGCGTACGCTGCTCGCGCAGACCCGTGCGTCGTTGCCGCCACTCGCGACGCAACTTGCGCAGGCCGACCACCAACTTGCGATCCTGCTGGGCATGCCGCCCTCGAAGGCAGACTTCGCCGACCTGACGCTCGAGTCGCTGCATTTGCCGGATACGTTGCCGCTCACGTTGCCATCGACGCTCGCGCGCGAGCGGCCTGATATCCGTGCATCGGAGACGTTGTTGCATCAAGCGAGCGCGAATGTCGGCGTGGCGACGGCGAATCTGTATCCGCAGTTTTCCATTTCGGCGGGGATCGGTTCGGAACGCACGAATATCCAGGACGTGGTCAGTGGGCTGAATATCTGGAATTTCGGCCTGAATCTCACTCAACCGATTTTTCGCGGCGGCGAACTGCGCGCGAAGAAGCGTTCGGCGCAAGCGGCTTATGATGCAGCGCTCGCCGACTATCAGCAGACGGTGTTGCAGGCGCTGCAGCAGGTTGCGGACACGCTGACAGCACTGCAAAACGACGCCCATGAACTGCAGGCTCGCGATGATGCCGCGCAGCAGGCACAAGCGAGCCTGGATATCGCACAAGCGCAGTATGCGGCGGGCGGCGTCAGTCAGTTCGGCCTGCTCGATACGCAGCGCCAAGTGTTGCAAACCGCGCTCGACCGGACTCGCGCACAGGCCGACCGGTTCGCTGATACGGCTGCGTTGTTTCAGTCGTTGGGTGGGGGATGGCAGGTGTCGGCGCCGCCGTAGGGCTCCGATATCCGCACGGTCCTAGCAGTCAGATCCGTCGCATTTCGGGGTGCGCACCGCTGCTCAGGTGCGATACAAACACTAAAGCAGGACTGAAGATCCGCCGCCTCAAGGCCTGCACCAACGATCAATATCGCGCCGCCCTGCTGGGCCTTCGAGCTTCATGCAATCGCCCTGAGCGTAGCCACAGTACGTCGCGTATCTCGGAAAGGTCCTAAAGACTATCCCTTCAGCTGCTTACAAAATAGAACTTTGCTTAAGCTCTCGCGTGCTGGCATGTCTGCGCAAGCGAGGGAGCGGCTACCTCCTATTCAAGTTCAAAGCGCCGAGCCGACGTTCCCAATCATGAAAACTCCTTCTCACGCGTCGTCTGACGACGTTGCGACCTTATACGACGAGGCCTTGCAAGCCCACAATGCCGGGCACTTCGACACTGCGGCGACAATCCTCAATCTGATCCTGAGCCAACACCCAAGTCATGCCGAATCCCTGCATTTGGGCGGTCTCGTCACGCTGGCATCGGGCCAGACCGAGGCTGCGTCAGAGTGGGTTGAGCGTGCGACCGAGGCCCGACCCGATCCCGTCTTTTACAACACCCTGGCTGTGATTCAGTGCAGATTGCGCGCGTTTGCCCGTTCAGCTCAAAGTGCCTCGCGAGGTTTGGCGCTACAGCCAGACTTGCCGGTACTCCACTACAACCATGCGTTGGCGCTGCAGTACCAGGATCGCATTGAGGAGTCGGCCATCAGCTATCGCCGGGCGCTCGAACTCGACCCAGGCAACTCGGCAGCACACAACAACCTGGGCCTCATCTCCAAGGCATTGGGCGCACTTGACGAGGCGGAACGACGCTTCCGTTGCGCTATCGCACTCGCTCCTGACAACCTCAGCGCGCGCAGCAATCTTGGCCATACCCTGCTTGCGGCAGAGCGCTATGAAGAGGCGTGGCCGTTCTTCGAAGATCGCTGGGCCAGTTTCGAGGACTCCAATGGGATCCCGCAAGCCGCACGGCCACAGTTACCGTTGCCGCAATGGAAGGGCGAGAGCTCGGAAATAACAGATGTTGAGCACAGAAAATCCGCACGGAACACGCGCCTGCTCATCATTCACGAACAAGGGTACGGTGACAGCCTCCAGTTTGTGCGTTACCTCCCACTGGCGCTCGAACGATTTTCGCAAGTAGCCTATGTTTGCCCTTCCTCGTTGCAGCGTCTCTACGAACAATCATTTTCTTCCCGCTGGCCGGGTCTCGTGCTGATCGATGCATTACCTGAGGATCTGAGCGACTGGGACTGGTACTGCCCTCTGATGTCATTGCCAATGGCGTTCGGCACTCGATTCCACAATGTTCCAGCCACTATCCCCTATCTGTTCGCCAGCGCTGACCGCGCCGGCGAGTGGCGCACGAGACTCATCGCCCTGCCGAATCCCGAATTACCGCGTATCGGCATAGTTTGGGCGGGCGGTCATTCAGGCATGGATGTTGACCGGCTACGCAGTCTGAGTCCCGCGCAAATCGCGCCGCTGCTAGCGTTGCCGCACGTACGCTGGGTCAGCCTGCAAAAGACTGATGATCCGGCGAAGCGCCTCGGTGAGGCAAGCCATGGGCGTCTAATTGACTGGACGGATGAACTTACCGACTTCGCCGATACTGCCGCCCTGTTAGATAACCTCGATTTGGTCATCTCCGTCGACACCTCCGTCGCGCATCTAGCTGCGGCGATGGGAAAACGCGTCTGGCTGCTCAACCGTTTCGCAGGTTGCTGGCGTTGGGCGCGCGATCGGGATGACAGCCCCTGGTATCCCAGCGTGCGCATCTTCACCCAGTCGCGGCGAGGCAACTGGGACGACGTGCTGGCACGGGTCGCCGTGGCTCTGCAGCAGCGCTTCTTGCGACATGACGCGCGTCGTGGAGAAGAACGCGGTCTCCCCCACGCAGGAAATCAGACGCCTTAATCTTATCGCGCAACTCGCGACGCTTAACCGCACGCCCTCGCCATCACGCGTGACGTGCCTCCATCAGGCATCACTTCAACCCGAAGTCCACCCGCGTCGTCGCACCCTTGTCCTTGATGCCATCGGCGTTCAGCTTCGGCGCGACGACAAACACACGGCTACTGTCGATCTTGCCTTCGAAATACTGCTGCACAGCTTGCGCCCGTTGCTGCGCAAGCTGACGCAAGCTGGCGTCGTCGATCGGAGCATTGGCCGCCATCGCGGCCTTCATCTCGTCGTCCGGCAGGCTCTTGGTCAAGCCGACAAAATTCCGCGGCTTCTTGAAGTCGGCTGCCTTGTAGGCCTTGGTCAGGTACTTGTCGTATTCCTTCGGATCCACAGTAACGGTCGACAGATCGACGCTCTCGCCATTGCCCACCACGTCCTTGATCTTCTGCTGCTTGACCGCGCGTTCGACGTATTGGGCACGCAGGCCCGGCCCATCAACCGCCGGATCGACACGGCCAATCAGATCGATACGGATCGAACTCTTGTCGGCCAGTGCTTTCACGATGGTGTCGAGCTTCTTATCCGCAGCGTCCGAAAGCGTCGCCGAACCCGGATCGAATTCGACATAGCCCATTTCCTCACCACTGCCGCCAAATGCATTGGCGATCAGCGAGAACGGCGCGGTCACAGCCTTCTCCAGGAGGTTGAGCACGGCATGCCAGATGAGCCCGCCGACGCTGAACTCCGGATTCGACAACGATCCCGACACCGGCAGATTCACGTCGATTTCACCGCGCGAATTTTTCAGCAGCGAGATCGCGAGACGCACCGGCAGCTTGGTCGCCGTATTGTTATCGACGTGATCACCGAACGTGAGTTGGTCGATGAAAATATGATTGTTCGCGTTCAACTGATCGTTATCGAGCTTGTAGTGCAGATCGACGTTCAGCTTGCCCTTGGTGATCGGATAGCCGGCGTATTTCGCCGAATAGGGCGTGAGATTGGTGAGCTCGATATCGTGCGCGCTCGCCGTCAAATCGAGTGCCGGCTTCGCGATCAGCGGATTGACCGTACCGCGAATCGACAGCGGACCATTGGCGGCCAGTTTCGCGGCGATGTCTACCGGCGCGGGTGTGGTCGATTGCGTGCCGAACGCGCCGACCGTACCTTGAATACCAACCAGGTTCGCGGTGAAGTTCGGCTTGATGAAGTTGTCGGTGTACGTCACGCGGCCCTGTTGCAGCACCAGTTGGCCGAAGTGCAGTTTGACGGGGCTTTGCGGCGGCGTAGCGGCGGTGACCGTGGCCGGGGTTGCCGACGACGCCGGTACCGGCGCCGAAGCCAGTTCGGGCGCCGATGCAGCCTCCGGCGTCAAGGGCACAGGCTCGTGGCCACCGCTCTTGTCGCGTGTCAGCGATTGCGCGGCGCCGCTTTCATGCGCGACCACGTCCTTGAGATTCAGCTTGCCTTGCGCATCGAGCAGCACACGCCCATAGAACTTCGTGAACGTGACACGGCCTGCGTCGACCACCGTGCCGTGTTCGTCGTAGTCGGCCTTCAGGTTGCTGAGCGCGAGCGAACTCCATCCTGCGAATGGGTCCGAGGTTGCCTTGTCGATCATCCGCACGTCGACGAGCGCCACGTCGCCGCGGTAAGTCGCTTTGAGCGCCTTCGCCTGACTCAGCGCGAGGTCACCGTTCGCATTCAGCAACGCGCTCGCGATCAGCGCATTCAGCTTGCTGCCGAAGTACGGCTCGAAAGCCGCCGCATCCAGGCGGTTCGCGTTCACCTTGACGGCCACCTTGAGCGGCGTCGCCGTGACATTGCCTTTTATGCCGAGCGTGCCCTTCTTGTTAAGCGTCGCTTGCAGATCGACCGGCAGCGGCTTACTCAAATCGTCGCTGATCTGCTGCACCTTCAATTGCAGCGGCGTCACGCTCAGCTTCACCGGATTCGGCGTGGTGTTGTCGGTGAAATTCGCGGTCGCGTCTTTCAGGTTGAGTTCGCCGATCTTGTAGTGCCACGCGGGCCCTTCCGCCTCCGCTTTCTTCGCCGCGTGGATCGCCGTGCGCTGCTGCTCGGCCTGATGCGGACCGGCGAGCGCGGCGAGGTCGATGCTGCCGTCTTTCAGACGCTGCGCATTGATCACCAGGCCGGTCGTGTCGACACCGGTGATATCGGCAGTGCGCCCCGCGACATCAACCTGCTTGATCGTCACCTGGCCTTGCGCGAGCGAGATCGCCGGCGTCTTACTGCCACGCGCCGCGAGTTTGAGCGACTGCAGATCCAGTTGCGTATCGCTGACCATGACAGCGGCCGGCGACTTGGACCAGTTCGCGTCGACGTTTGCGTTGACGGAAAGCGCGCCGTCGACGACTTGCGCCGCCGTCGCCGTGTCGAGGTAAGGCTGCAGCAGCGGCAAGGGCAGCGACTTCAGATCGAGCTTTGCGCTGGCGGTCTTCGCGACAAGGCCAAACGCACCCGCCACGCCGAGCGAGCCGGCGGCGCCCTTGAAACCGGCATTAAGCGTGTAGTGCGCGGGAGCGGTCGCGAGCGTCGAAAAATCGGTCAGCGTGACGGCCAGTTTTTGCAGGCCAACGTCGACCGGACGCGAGGCGGCTTCGTCGTGAACGTTCACCGTGCCGTCGTTGATCGCAAAACGCTTGATCGACAGGTCCAGAGGCTGTGCGGTCTTCTCCGTGGCGGTTGCGCCGGATGCCGCGGCGGGTGCGCTTGCTGCGTTTTCAGCCGCTGTGGCAGCAGACGCGGCCGCCGCAGACGCCGGTGTGGATGCAGAAGCCTCCGCCGCAGGCGTACTCGCGAACATCCGCTCGACACTCAGCACGCCTTCCTTATCCCGCGCAAGATTGGCGCTTGGCGCGTCGATGCGGATATCGTCGAAGTGATACAGGCTCTTCAACGGCTCCAGCGTCGCGGCAGCGACATGCACCGCACGCGCCGCAAAGAACGGCGCCTTGCTCTGATCGCGCACGTCCACGTCGTTCAAATCCACGGTGCCCGCCACGCGCAACGACGGCGCGTCGTTGGACATCACAAAGTTGAGCTTGAGATCGGTGGACAGCTTGCCGCTCTGCACAATCACGGGCAGCTTGGTCGGCGCGTAGGACAAGAGCTGGGGCACGTCGAGCCCGTCGAAGCGCAGTGAGACTTCCGATTCGCGCGACGCAGCAAACGGCTTGGTCTTGCCGTCAATGGCAAGCGGACTGCCGTCGATGCGCGCACGCAACAACGGCTCCACAAAGATGTCAGTTTTCGAAGGCAGCGTGGCGATAAACGGAATACCGAGCTTCCATTGATCGATCACGTGGGTTGCGCCGAGCAATTTGTCGTCGAACGTGATCTGGCCGTTTTCCAACCGAATGTTCGATACCGAGAACAGTGTCGGCTTGCTATCGGGCTTGGCCGGCTGCTTCGAGAATTTCTCGATCAGGTCGGTGAAATTAAAGCGCTGCGCATCGTAGCGAACGATATGAAAGCGTGGCGAATCGAGTTGCACCTCGTCGATAATCGGCGCCCCGCGAAACAGCGAACTCCATGACGGCTTCACAATGAGCCGCGAAATATCGACAAAATCGCCCACGCCACCCCGCTCGCCAATATGCACGCGATCGGCTTCGAGTCTGAGCGTGTAGGGATTCAGCGCAATGCGGCCAATCGTGGCAGGCCGGTCGAGTTGTTTGCTGAGTTGCTGCTCGGCAATGTGGCGAATCAACGGCGGTGCCGCGAAAAAGCCCAGCAGACCGAACAATACGAGGAAGATCAGCAGACCCGTGATGACACGCCGGGTGCGGCGTGACTGCGCGACATTGCGCATGGTCTGCATGGAAGAGGCGATTGATGCTTTATTGAGGCTTGCCATGCTCGGTCTTGGGTAATGCGGCGGCAAGCCCGCCGCGAAACGAAAATCCCGCAAGCGGCAGTATAAGTGGTGAATCTTACGCGGGATATAAATGTAAGCCGCGACTTACACATTGTTTCACGCTGCGGCGCCCTATGTCCGGCGGCACAAAGCGGCGGACACAGGGCTGACTTATGCGTTACTCATGCATTGCTGTCACAGCAGTGACGCACATCGCTGATGCGCTTCATTGACGCACTGCACAGGCGCACTTCACTGAGGCACTTCATCGGCGAACTTCACTGACGCGTCACCGCCGGCGGTTGCCAACTGCCATCTGTCGCTTGCGGCTTCGGCGCGTACAGACGCAGCACCAGTTGCAGATCGGCGCGCGGCGCCGGCAGCCAGTTGCCGCTCTTGCCGCGCGTCGACGACACCGTCACATCGAGCGAACCGTCACGATTGCGGCGCGCGCCGTTGCGATCGCCGACCGCCAGACGCGCCGGCGCGCTTTCCCCTAACGCGCCGTCTTTCGTATAGGCGGTGATCGACCAGAAGCCGCGCACCGGCGGCAACTGGTTCGGCGCGAAGTGAATCACGTAGCGGTTTGCACCGTTGAGCTCATGACCGTCGCTGTCCTGCGTCACGACCGCGCGCACTTCATCGTCCTTCGTGCCGATGCCCGGTTGGGTCGCCGCGGCGTAAGCGCGCATGGCATAGTCGGGACCGTAGTTGCCCACGCCGTCGCCGAACCAGCTCCAGCCGTTGCCGCTCAGCAGATTGGACGGCGGCGTGACGACACGCTGATGGCCATCGGCCAGACCCGCGGCGATCGCCTCGGGCGCGCTCGGCAGCTTCACCGGATCGCCAGGCGTCACGCCGAAGTCAGACAGGATTTTCAGTGCATGCGGATCGGCCGGCGTCGGCGGATTGTCCGGCAAGGCCTGCGCGAGCCGGCTGAAGAAATCATTCGCGTCGAGCGCGGCGACTTGCGCGGCCGGCGTGCCGGAAGCGGCCGCGGCGGCGGCATCGGCGGCATTGCTGTGCGGCGGCGTAATCGATACCGAGCGCGTGTCGCCGGCATAGACGCTCAGCGGCGCGACGCGGATAGCGCGCTGCAGTTTGCGCACCGCCGTCAGGTCGCGGGTGCCGTTCGACTGGATGCGCACGCTCACCCATGCGTTGCGGGTCGGCACGTCGACGCGCTTCACGCCCTTGGGCAGCTCGCCCTGCCAGCCCGGGCCGACGAAAGCAATCGTTTGCGCTTTGATGCCTGCGGCGCGAGTGGCGAACTGTGAGCTGGTCGACCACACCACGTTGGTCCACATGTCGAGCACGCGGGCGTCGACGTAGCGGCCGTGCGAGTCGGGCAGCGACACGATCACCGGCTCGCTGCCGACGTCCAGCCAGCCGGTCGAGTCGAGTGTGTCGAGACTGGGCTGCAGCGGATTGGCCGCGCCGATCGGCGGCAAGGCCTGCGCGTGACGCAGCGTATTGATCGGCGCCTGGCCCGGATCGGTGCCGACCGCCGCGTCGCGCGCGACGCCCATCAGCACCAGCGGATAGCCGAACACATACGAATCGGCGACTTCGTCTTTGATCCAACCGGTGGTTTTTTGCGTCGTGGACGGTGTCGACGCGCAACCAGCCAGAAATGCGAGGCCTGCGAGCGATGCGCAGGTCCAGTGAAGCGAAAACAGTTCTTGGCGATTTTTTATCATTCGTTCAGGTGGCAGAACGTGCGGTCCTAGGGAAAACGTCGGTGCGCAGCGGAACCTGTTTGCGTGGCCTCCCTAAGCCGAGCGCAGCCAGTCTGCGGCTCGCGATGCCGACAACATCGGGTTGTATCGTATCCTTGTTCACCAGGCAAGCGCAAAGGCAGGAATAGCGCATTGCAATGAGCGTATGGACACTATTTGCAGGTCGGTTGACGATTCTTGACCCTTCACGCGCGGATTCTTGCCTTGCTGGCCGCCCTTACCGACCATTCCCCGCCCTTTTGTATCCGGAGCGTTTTATGTATATGCCTGCCCATTTTGAAGAGAACCGCCCAGAGGTTCTCCACCGACTGATCGCCGACCAGCCGTTCGGCGCGCTGATTACCCACGGGCCAAATGGGCTCGATGCGAATCATTTGCCGTTCGAGTTCGACGCGAAGCTAGTCCCCGGGGGTGGCGACGCGCAGCCCGCCCACAGCCACGGCATCCTCCGCGCCCACGTCGCCCGTGCCAACCCTGTCTGGCAGGAAGTCGCCGCCAACCCGGAAACCCTCGTCATTTTCCAGGGCCCGGCCGCCTACATCTCGCCGACCTGGTATCCGAGCAAGCACGAGACGCATCGTCAGGTGCCGACTTACAACTATATGGTGGTGCACGCGCACGGCCGGATCACCGTGCGCGACGACGAGGCGTTCGTGCGCGGCCTGGTCGCGCGGCTCACACGCAAGATGGAAGCGGGCGAACCGGTGCCGTGGAAGATGGGCGACGCACCGGCCGACTATATCGCCCAGATGCTGGGGGCGATCGTCGGTCTCGAGATCGAGGTCACGCGACTGGTCGGCAAGTGGAAACTCGGCCAGAACAAGGAAGCCGCCGACCGGCGCGGCGCGGCCGACGCCCTGCTGGCGCGTACCAGTGACGAACAGCAGGCAGTCGGCCAGGCCATGCTGGACGCGCCGCCTGCGTTCTGAGCCTGATTGCTCAACAGTCGTAGCGCGGCACAAAAACATTCTTGACCTTCCCATCATGGGAAGGTCAATACTCGGTTCATGATGCGGCCTGATGCCGTTACGAGCCTTGCCTACCATGACCGAACTTGCCACGCCGCGGCGTCCCGCGGACGCTACACCCCCCAGCACCACTGAACTCGACATCGGCGGGATGACCTGCGCGTCGTGCGCAATGCGCGTCGAGAAGGCGCTGGCCAAAGTGCCGGGCGTCACGCGCGCGTCGGTGAATCTCGCCACCGAAAAAGCCAGCATCGACAGCGACGCTGCCGTCGGCCGTGAAACGCTCGTCAACGCTGTACGCAAGGCGGGCTACGAAGCCACACCTTCGGCGCGCCAGGACGTCGCACAGGCGCAAACGCCGCACGCCACCGAACTCGCGATCGGCGGGATGACCTGCGCTTCGTGCGCGATGCGCGTCGAAAAGGCACTCGCGAAGGTGCCGGGTGTCGCGAGCGTGTCGGTGAATCTGGCGACCGAAACGGCAACCGTCAATCCAAACGACGCGGCCTCGGGCGCAGGCGCCGACACCGACGCGCTGATCGCAGCCGTCAAGAAAGCCGGTTACGAGGCGACGCTGATGGCGCCGCCAGACGCACCGGCGTCCGTCGCCGACACTGCCGCCCTTGCCACCGCCGCGGACAGCAAACGCAACCAGACCCGCCGCGAACTGGCGGCCGTACTCGCCTCCGCCGTGCTGACGCTGCCGCTCGTCCTGCCGATGGTCGGTGAATGGTTCGGCTTGCACGCGATGCTTTCGCCGTGGCTGCAACTCGCCCTCGCCTCGGTTGTGCAGTTCGTGTTTGGCGCGCGCTTCTATCGCGCGGCCTACCGTGCGGTGCGGGCCGGCGCCGGGAACATGGACTTGCTGGTGGCGCTCGGCACGTCGGCGGCCTATGGCATCAGCGTCTATGAGTTGGCGACCCATCCGGGCGACATGGCGCATCTGTATTTCGAAGCGTCGGCGGTGGTGATTACGCTGGTGCGCTTCGGTAAATGGCTCGAGGCGCGCGCCAAGCGCCAGACCACGGATGCGATCCGCGCACTCAACGCGCTGCGCCCCGACCGCGCGCGAATTCGCGTCGGCGCGGACGAACGTGAAGTACCGCTCGCGCAAGTACGGGTCGGCACGGTGGTGATCGTGCGTCCCGGCGAACGCGTGCCGGTCGACGGCACGGTGCTCGAAGGCCGCACTCATATCGACGAATCGCTGATTACCGGCGAAAGTCTCCCTGTGCCGAAGCAGGCCGCCGATCCGGTCACCGCGGGTTCGATTAACGGCGAAGGCGCGATTGCGGTGACGACCACCGCGATCGGCGCGGAAACGACCCTCGCACGAATCATCCGCCTCGTGGAAAGCGCGCAGGCCGAGAAGGCGCCGATCCAACGACTGGTCGACCGCGTCAGCGAAATTTTCGTGCCGGCGATTCTGGCGATTGCCGCGCTCACGCTGGTGGGCTGGCTGATTGCCGGCGCGGGTGGGGAAACTGCCATTCTGAATGCGGTCGCCGTGCTGGTGATCGCGTGCCCGTGTGCACTCGGACTGGCGACGCCCGCGGCCATCATGGCGGGCACCGGCGTCGCCGCGCGGCGCGGTGTACTGATCAAGGACGCCGAGGCGCTGGAAACCGCGCATCGGGTGACTATCGTCGCGTTCGATAAAACCGGCACGCTGACGCTCGGGCAACCGTCGGTGACGACTTTCGAGGCGATCGGCGACATCGGGCGCGACGAGGCCATGGCGCTCGCCGCAGCCGTCCAGCGGCATAGCGATCATCCGTTGGCGCGGGCAGTGGTGAAGGCGTATGAAGCGGCACAAGCGGGCAATCTGCGAGACGACACAGCGGTTACGGACTCGTCGGCGAATGGCGGCATCGATGCGCTGGTCGATAGCGCGCTGGGCGCTTCTGCTTCTGCTTCAGTCGCGAAGGTTGCAACACTGACGGCAAGCGCCGCGCGCGCGGTACCCGGGCGCGGCGTCGAAGCCGACATGAACGGCCGCACCTTGGCGCTCGGCAGCACGCGCTGGCTCAACGAACTCGGCATCCCGTTACCGCCGCGACTCGCCGAGCGCGCCAAACAGCTCGAAGCGGCCGGCAACACGGTCTCCTGGCTGATGCAGCGCGCGCCGCTTGCACCTATCGCGCTCGCACTGATCGCCTTCGGCGACACCGTCAAACCAACCGCCCGCGCCGCCGTCGAACGGCTCGCCCAAATGGGCATCAAAAGCGTGCTCGTCACCGGCGACAACCACGGCAGTGCAGCGAGCGTCGCCGAGGCGCTCGGCATCGCCGAATTCCATGCCGAAGTCCTACCCGACGACAAAGCCCGCGTGATCCGCGACCTGAAGATCCGCAGCGCCGGTATCGTCGCGATGGTCGGAGACGGCATCAACGACGCCCCCGCGCTCGCAGCCGCCGACATCGGCATCGCCATGGCGACCGGCACCGACGTCGCGATGCAGGCGGCCGGCATCACGCTGATGCGCGGTGACCCGGCGCTGGTGGCCGACGCCATCGACATTTCGCGCAGGACCTGGCGCAAGATCCAGCAGAACCTGTTCTGGGCGTTCGTCTACAACCTGATCGGTATTCCGCTCGCCGCCTTCGGCTTGCTGAACCCGATGCTGGCCGGCGCGGCGATGGCGTTTTCGAGCGTCAGCGTCGTGACCAATGCGCTCCTGCTGCGCACCTGGCGAGGCGCGTCGGCACGGTGACGATATATACGTCGCTATATTACGTAAAGCTTACGAAAACGCTAAAGATATGGGTAAATCGGCCGTAATCCTGACATAGGTGTAAACCATGCATTCGCATGGTTTACGCGTCACATGTCTCTCCTTACTCCGAACGCCCATGGAATTTCTCTCTTTGCGCCGCGCCAGCGTCGGCGCCCGACTTGCCGTGCTCTCGTGCGTGCTGGTGGCATTGATTTTCGCCGCCTTTACATGGGCGCTCACACGCACTGCCGGCAAGCAGGTCAGCGATCAGGTGCTTGAGCGCATCGCCGATAAGGACCGCTCGATCGCCGCGATGATCACGCTATTCGACAAGGCGCTGTCGTCCGAAGTCGATCGCTCGATGTCGCTTTTCGCGAGCTTCCTGCCCACCGGCTTCACGCTCGACGACACCCAGAAAGTCGACATCAACGGCGTCGCCACCCCGACCCTCAGGGCCGGCGACAAAGTCCTCAACATGGACTTCTCGATTCCCGACCAGTTTCTCGAACGCAGCGGCGCGGTCGCCACCGTATTCGCGCGTAGCGGCGACGATTTCGTCCGCGTGACGACGTCGCTGAAGAAACAGGACGGCTCGCGCGCCATCGGCACGCTGCTCGATCGCAAGGCGCCAGCGTATGCGCTGATCCTCGCGAACAAATCCTATACGGGACTGGCCGCGCTCTTCGGCAAGCGTTTGATTACGCAATATCAGCCGATCACAGATGCGAGCGGTCGCGTGATCGGCGCGCTTTTCGTCGGCGTGAACGTGGACAAGGAGATCCAGTCGGTTGAAGACGGCATCAGCAAACTCAAAATCGGCGACAGCGGTTACTACTTCGTGCTCAATGCGTCGAAGGGCGCGGATCGCGGCAAGCTGATCGTGCATCCGGCCGCCGCCGGTCAGAACGCGGACAACGCGAACGCGCCGTATCAGCAAATGCTGGACATGAAGGAAGGTCAGCTCGAATTCAACTCCGCCGATGCGACGCTCGGCGAGCGCAACGCGCGCGACAAATTCGTGTCGTTCATCACCGTGCCGCAATGGCAATGGCTGGTGGGCGGCGTCGCGCCGCGCGACGAGGTGATGGCGGATGTCATCACAACGCGCAATGAATTCCTGCTGATCGGTTTTGCGCTGGTCGGCGTGTTCGCGATCGTGTTCCTGATCGCCGTGCGCCGCCTCGTGAGCCGTCCGCTCGATGAAGCCGCGAAGGCGTCCGAGCGCTTCGCGTCAGGCGATCTGAGCGTACGTGTGTTCAAGGGGGCGAACGCGCGTGCCGACGAAATTGGCCGCCTGATGCAGTCCATCGACGGCATCGGCGAAGGCCTCGCGCGTATTGTTTCGCAAGTGCGCAATGCGTCGACGGATATGTCGGAAGGCACCGAAAAGATCGCGACCGGCAGCGGCAACATCGCGGCGCGCATTGCCACGCAGGCGAGCAGCCTCGAAGAAACGGCGGCCAGCATGGAACAGATCACGTCGACCGTGCAGCAGAACGCCGACCATGCCGCGCAGGCCAATACGCTCGTCACCCATGCCGCGGATGCCGCGCTCGAAGGTGGCCGCGCCGTCGAACGCGTGGTCTCGACGATGGGTGAGATCAGCCGCTCGTCGCAGAAGATCGCTGAGATCACCAGCGTGATCGAAGGCATCGCGTTCCAGACCAATATCCTCGCGCTGAATGCTGCCGTCGAAGCGGCGCGTGCGGGCGAGCACGGCAGGGGCTTTGCGGTGGTCGCGTCGGAAGTACGCGCGCTCGCGCAGCGCAGTGCAGTTTCGGTGAAGGAGATCGAAGGCCTGATCGCCGCCTCCACGGCGACCGTTCAAAGCGGCTTCCGGATTGCTGAGGAAGCCAGCTCGACGATGCAGGGCATCGTTCAACAGGTCGGCCAGGTTCGCGCGATCATGGCGGAGATCAGCGTTGCCTCGCGCGAGCAATCGGGTGGCATCGAACAGGTCAACCTTGCTGTCACGCAAATCGGTGAGGCGACCCAGCAAAATGCGACGATCGTCGGCGAAGCGGAACTCGCGGCGGCCGAGTTGCGCGATCAGGCTGCACGACTTGCGCAGGTGGTGAGCGTGTTCAAACTGGAAGCCGGGCGGGATTGACGTGTAGCGTTCGTTTGTAACGGCGAAGCGGGTGGCCGCCCCGCCACCGTCAATGCCGCCGTTACCGGCAACGGTGATCGCAAAGGCAGTGGCCATGGCGATGCCGCGCCGTCATCAAAACTCGACGTCCAGTTCGTCGATTTCCTCCACTTCCTGCTGCGCGTCCGCGATCCACTGCTGCATTTCGGGCAGCGCCATGATGCGCTGCCCATAGTCGACAATCTCGGGATCCAGCTTCACGTCGTAGGTAACGAAACGCGTCACCACCGGCGCGTACATCGCATCCGCCGCGCTACGCTCGCCGAACAGAAACGGCCCGCCGTACTGCTTCAGGCACTCGCTCCAGATCGTTACGATGCGGTCGATATCCGATTGCGCCCGCGCCCACACCTTGAAGCCCGGAAAATGCGCTTTCAGATTCATCGGCAACGCCGAGCGTAGCGAACCAAAACCCGAATGCATCTCGCCGCAAATCGAGCGGCAATGCGCTCGCGCGCGGACGTCTTTCGGCAACAGCGCCGCTACCGGCTTCAACTCGTTCAGGTATTCGGCGATCGCCATGGTGTCCCAGATCTTGATGTCATCATGAAAGAGACACGGCACCAGGATCGACGGTGACAGCAGCAGCAATTCGGCGCGCGCAGCGGGATCGTCGATCGGCATCACGATCTCTTCGAACGGCAGGCCACTGAATTTAGTCAGCAACCAACCGCGTAGCGACCACGACGAATAATTCTTGCTGCTGATAGTGAGCGTGGTTTTCGTCATACGTTTCTCCTCCAGATGAGGCGTTCAGCCGACGCCGACGATGCGCGTGCACGTTGCCGTGCGCGGACGCACCAAAGCGCGGCAATTTCGGCCCGCTCCCATGACTCGCGCAAATGCTATGCCAACGTGCAGGGACGGTTGCGCCAGTACGACTGCATGATTGGCACATGACTTGCCTCTATTCGGGTTCCTTCCTTTCCTGCACTCGTGCGAAGGTTATGAACCTGTTCGCATATCCCACATACCAGGCTTTCGCCGACATGATGCTGCCGATACGGCACGGCGCCGCGCTGGTGAATCATTCGCTCGACGCCTGGCCCGCGTTTGGCGACACGTCGCATGGGCGCTCGATACGCGCGGCCTGCGAGTTGCTGACCCTCGCTGGACTCACACCCGTCAGGCCGCCGTTCGGCATCGATAGCGTGGTGACGGAAGGCAAGCCCGCGCGGATCATCGAGGAAGTCGCAGCGCACACGCCGTTCTGTTCGCTGCTGCATTTCCGTAAGGACACCACGCTTTCGCATCCGCAACCGCGCGTGCTGGTGATCTCCCCCATGTCCGGCCACTTCGCGACGTTGCTGCGCGGCACCGTGCGCACGATGCTGGCCGAACACGACGTCTACATCACCGATTGGCACAACCCGCGAGACGTGCCGCTGAGCCAGGGCCGTTTCGGCTTCAACGAATTCGTGCAGCATGTGATCGACTTCACCGAAACGATCGGACCAGGCGCGCATCTGCTGGCGGTGTGTCAACCGACGGTCGCCGCTTTGGCCGCGGTCGCGTTAATGGCCGCCGACGATAACCCCGCGCAGCCCGCCAGCATGACGCTAATGGCGGGCCCGCTCGACACGCGCATCAACCCGACGCGCGTCAACGAACTGGCAAAGAGCAAGCCGATCGAGTGGTTCGAGCAGAACCTGATCAGCGCGGTGCCGTTCGGTTTTGCGGGCGCGCACCGTCGCGTGTATCCCGGCTTCGTGCAACTGACCGCATTTATGTCGATGAACCTCGATCGCCATCTCGACTCGTTCGAGAACATGCATTACGAACGCGCCAAAGGCGATCCGGCGAAAGCCGACACGATCCGCACTTTCTACGAAGAATACTTCGCGACGATGGACCTGACGGCCGATTTCTATCTGGAGACCGTCGATACGGTTTTTCAGCGGCATGCGCTGCCGTTGCATGAGCTCGAGGTGGAGGGACGGCTAGTGGAGCCTTCGAAGATTCGCCGCACTGCGCTGCTGACCGTGGAAGGCGAAAAGGACGATATCTGCGCAGTGGGGCAGACGCTCGCCGCGCAGGATATGTGCGACAAGTTACGGCCGTATCTGAAGACGCATCATGTGCAAACCGGTGTGGGGCACTATGGCGTGTTTAATGGGCATCGGTGGGAGCGGCAGATTTATCCACGCGTGCGAGCCGTGATTTACGACAACGAACCGCGTGCGGTGGTCGTCAGTTCGCGGGCTCGCACGATTCAGCCGATGTCGGTCGCCGCGGCTTCTGAAGTGACGGCGGCAGCGCCGGCTGCGGCGGCGGTGGTCGACGTCGAAATAGATACCGGCGCGACTACTGCCGCGCCGAATGGAACCGGCTCCGCCGCCAAGCCGCAGCAGGAGGCGTCACGGGCGCCGCGCCGGCGGCCACCCGCGACGCAATAGTGAGTCAAGCCGCGACACTCTTCCACGGCTGCACCGCCGGGACTTCGCACGGACCTTCGACTTCGATCGACTTGAAGTCGGCCGGCGATACGATTTCGATGTACTCCATATCTTCTGAGTAATCGAACAGATAGTGGACGATGCCCGGCGCCTGATGCACGCAATCGCCGGCGGCGACGAGCGTCTCCTTGTCGCCGTACATAAAGCGCGCCCAGCCCTTCAGCATGATCACAATGTGGAAGTCGGCCTCATGGCGGTGCCAACCGGTGCCTTGCTCTGGTGCGTGATTCGCCTTGACGAGTTGCGCGAGCACCTTGCCGCCGGTTGCTTGCGCGATGCCTAAATCACGGTAGAGAAAAAAGTCGCGTAGGCCCTGATCCACATAGGACGTGTCTTGCGGACGGACATGGCTGAACTGCGTGGCGAATTCGGTGGACATGATCGCGCTCCTGGAGAGTGAGCCGGCAGTTGAAAACGACGCGTTGGAGCGTCGGTTGCAAGCATCAAGCGGGCCAGTTTGGGGGGGGCTTTGCGTTACCTGAAGGCGATCAGGCTGAGGACGCACCACGAATTACGTGGCGCGTTTTGTTTCAATCGCTTCCGTTGTTGGGGACCGTTAGGCGGTCGGGCGGAACATCTCGAACATCTCGCCGATTCCCGCGTAATCCGCACGATAACCGGCACGCATGATCGGCTGCGCGGCGTGGGTGTCGAACAGACCGTCTTTCAGATAGGCCTCGTTGATGTGGACGCCGACCACTTGTCCGAGCGACAGGTAGTTGTCCATCGGCTTGCCGTCGAGGGTATGCAGACGGACCACTTGCAGCAGCTTGCATTCGAGCGCGGCCGGCGATTCGGCAACGTGCGGCACGGCGACTTTGCGACCCGGCGCTGGCGTGAGGCCCGCGAGTTCGAATTCGTCGACGTGTGACGGGACCGGCGCGGAAGAGCGGTTCATCTGCTCGGCGAGCGGTTTGCTGGACAGATTCCAGACGAATTCGCCGGTGGCTTCGATGTTGGCGATGCTGTCTTTACGGCCTTCGCTGCAGAAGCCGATGATCGGCGGGAAGCTGGCGAACGCGCCGAAGAAGCTGTAGGGCGCGAGGTTCAGCGTACCGTCGGTAGCGCGTGAGGAAATCCAGCCAATCAGCCGCGGGGCGACGATGGCTTTGAACGGATCATGCGGGAGGCCGTGACCGGCAGCGGGATCGTAGAAGTAGTGGGACATGGTTTGCGTTGGGCGTTTGCGGGTGAGGCGGGAGGTATTTATACCGCAGACTCGCTGGGGCTGCAGGGGGCGCTGGGGGCGGGGTTGAAGCGGACTGCTGCTGTTCGCCCTTCCGGAGATTCCGGTTCATCGATTGACTTCGGCTCCGTCTTAACAGGTTTTAAGCTGTAAATGTAAATTACAGCCCATAACCTGTTAATTAAATTTACAGCTTATTGCCTGTATTCATGTGTTACAGTCCAGAGACTGTACGAGCCTGAAGAAAATCCAATGGATTACGCTATCAAGACGCTAGGTCAGCTCCGCCCCATTCTCCTCGGCTTCCGCAAATCCGCAGGGCTCACACAAGCTGCGGTCGCCGAACTGCTAGGCATCACCCAGCAAAGCTACGCGCAACTGGAAGCCAATCCGGCATCGGCAAGCGTCGAGCGGCTTTTTAAGGTCATGCGCTTGCTGAATGTGGAACTGCGTATGAGCCAGGCGTCGTCCGCGCCAGGCAGTGAACCAGCGCAGGCCGACACGTCGAAGCTTCAACGGCACGTCCCCGCCACCAAGAAAGCGAAAACACCGCCGGCGGCCGACCACACAGGACGAACTCCGAAGGCGTCGAATTTGAAGCAGCCTCTCGGGGCAATCACGGCCAAAAAGAAACGGGAAAATTGGTAATCATGGCGCGCCGCACTCAGACGCAACGACTCGACATCTGGATGAACGGCCTGCCGGTCGGCTATTGGGAAAAAGCACGGGAAGGTGACCGCCTGAGTTATCTCGACGAGTGGATCGAAGATGAACAGGGGCGTCCCCTGTCCCTATCGATGCCGTTCACGCCCGGGAATCAACCGTACCGTGGAGACGTGGTCAGCGCATTCTTCGACAATCTGCTTCCCGATAGCGATGCGATCCGCCGGCGATTGGCTCAACGGCATCGCACGGGCAGCACGAATGCTTTCGACCTCCTCGTAGCGCTTGGTCGTGACTGCGTCGGTGCGATCCAACTCCTCCCGCCTGACGAGCAACCCACCGATCTTTACGACATCTCCGGGACGCCTCTATCCGAGTTGCAAATTGCGCAGTTGCTGCGCAATGCCACCTCAGCGGCGCCGCTCGGCCAATACGATAGCGGTGCGGATCTGAGGTTATCGATTGCCGGCGCTCAGGAGAAAACGGCGCTGCTGCGCCACGATGAACAGTGGATCTACCCCACAGGCAGCACACCGACCACGCATATCTTCAAGCTTCCGCTCGGCCTGGTTGGGAACATGCAGGCGGACATGCGAACCTCGATTGAGAATGAATGGCTGTGCTCGAAAATCGTATCGGCGTATGGACTGCCCGCAGCGAACTGCGAGATTGCAACGTTCGAGAATCAGAAAGCGCTCGTGGTCGAACGCTTCGATCGCAGGCTGTCGAGCGACGCGAACTGGATCGTGCGCCTACCGCAGGAAGACATGTGCCAGGCCACCGGAAGGCCCTCGCATCTGAAGTATCAGGCTGACGGCGGCCCGGGCATCACCGAGATCATGGACGTATTGCTCGGCTCCGAGAACGCGGATCAGGATCGGAGACAGTTCTTCAAGACCCAACTCGTGTTCTGGCTACTGGCAGCAACGGATGGGCACGCGAAAAACTTCAGTATTTTTCATCTGCCAGGCGGGTTGTATCGATCGACGCCACTTTACGACGTACTATCCGCACATCCGATCATTGGCCCCGGGCGCAATCAGATTGCGCGTCAGAAGGTGAAGATGGCGATGGCTGTTCGCGGTAGTACCAATCACTATCTGATCGAAAAGATTCAGCGGCGGCACTGGATCGAACAAGCTCGGCAGGTTGGGTTGGGAAGTGAGACGGCACAGGACATTATTGCTGAAGTCGTTGACGCGACTGATCATGTGATCAGTGCGGTGGATGCGCTGGTGCCCTCGGGATTTCCGGACGGGCTGGCCGAATCGATTCTGGGTGGGGTTGGGAAGCAGCGGGACAGGTTGGTCGCGGCGTCGAGACTTAGGGAAGATGCCCGATCGCCGCGCAACTGATGGTTTTAACCGCGGCTAATCACCCGCTTGCGGCCTTCCTTGACGCGCGCCAAATGCGCCTCGTCCCAATCATAGAAACCCGCACCACTGCGCACGCCCACGCGCCCCGCGTTCACCTGCTCACGCAACAGATCAAGCACATCTTCGTCTTTAGCAAGTTCCGGCATCAGATGCGTTGAGATGTCGAGGAAAGTATCCAGACCACCCATGTCCGCGCCCTCGAGCGGCCCAACGATCCCCCACCGGCGCCCGAGCGACGCCTTCATCACCCGATCGACCACATCTGGCGTCGCCGCGCCCGAGCGCACGATGTTCAACGCCTCGCGCAACACGGCGAACTGCAACCGGTTGCCGACAAAACCCGGAATCGCCTTCGCCAGCACCACCGGCTCCATGCCGATCGCGCTCATCAACGCAGCGGTACGTTCAGTGACGTCCGGCGCGGTCGCGGTACCCGGCACGACTTCGACAAGCGGAATCATGTGCGGCGGATTCCAGAAATGCGCGATCAGAAAACGCTCCTTCGCGCGCAGCGGAGCAACCAGTTGATCGGGCGGAAAACCGCTGGTGTTGCTCGCGAGAATCGCATCGTCTGCCATCAATCCGGCCAGCGACGCATACAGGCGATGCTTCAGTTCGAGTACCTCGGGAATCGCCTCGATCACGAATTGCGCCGACGCCATGACGTCGAGCTGCGCATGCGTCTCGATGCGCGCGAGCGCCGCCTGTTTGGCTGCATTGTCGATGCGTCCGGCGTCGATCAGTTCGTCGAGCACCGCTTCCGCTTTCGGCACAACGCTCGCGAGGCGCGCCGGGTCGACGTCGTGAACGATCGTCCGGTGTCCGTGCAATGCGCTTTGCGTCGCAATGCCGACGCCCATCAATCCCATGCCCACTACGCCTATAACTGCCTTCTCCACGCCGCTCTCCTGCTGCCTTGACTAAAAGCTTTCAAGCATAGCGCAGCGTGTCCGTTTTCAAGACCGAACGTGACAAAGCCGGTCTTCCGTGAGGAAGGACCGGCTTTGCGGACTTCACGCCGCGTCATGCGGCGCCGTCATGCATTAATAATGCGGCGGCGGCGGGCGATGGTCGTCGTGGTGATGCGGATCGTAGTCGTGCGGATGATGACGCATCCAGTCATCATGAGCCCAGTAGCGATGGCCGTCCCAGTAACGATCACCATGCCAGCCGATGTTGATCGATATGTCCACCGGCATCAGGTGCGGCTGACCGTACACCACCGGTCCCGGACCATTCTCGACAATCACCCGTTCCTGGGCAAAAGCACTGCCGGCTGCGAGCAATGCGCCGCCCGCCAGCAAGGTTGCAATAATCGACCGCGATGTCTTGTTAAAGGTTTTCATAGTGACCTCCCATACAAAGTTTTGTGTCAAGCCAGCGCCCGTGTTCAGTCGGCATCGAACCGCGATTTTTGGGTTCGGACCAGACGCCGTACGCTTGAGACCAACTTTAGCGGCGCAAACCGCATGAAGACGTGAGCACTTGTAAGCACACGTTTCGTAGAAAGGGACTGATGATTGGCCGCTTTTTCGGCGTTCGCCGCCCGTCTGCAGCGCATGCGCGGTGGATCGACGGAATGGCATGGCGGCACGGTGTCAGCCGCCGTTACATTCATTTCGGCTGGGAAATATTCGGAAAGACGGGGAATTGGGCGGTAACCGCGCCAAAAACAAAAGCCACGGCACGCGTTTCGCGGGCGGTGGCTTCAATGATGCGAGGCGCACTCGACGTGCGCGCCCATGCGCGGTGGTCCGCGCTCAGGCCATACGACTTTGCTTCTTAGTCGCTCAGCTTGATGCCGAACAACGTGGATTGCGCTTTGCGCATGCGCTCTGCTTCGCGGCTACGCGCTGCGTACGAGTAGTCCGAATCCAGCGGCAGATGGGGCGACGCAAAGAGGTCGCTGACCTTTTGGAACAATGCAAAAATGAAGCTCATGGCGACTCCCGGTTGGTTACTGCATTTACTAGGGTTTTCCCTTAAGAATGATTATAGGGTTTTCCCTAGGCAAAAGCTAGTGCAATGCAGCAATTTCTCGGGTGTGGTGTGTTGTCGCAGGGTTTTTGTCCATGGTGCGTTGCATCATGACAACGTCCCTGTTTTTTATATTCAGGGTCAAAAGCCTCCGCCTACCTTACTGAAGCGTAGTCGACTCCCGGGAGACCGGAAGGTAGGGAAGCGGGAAGTGTGCGCCGGCAAAACGAGCCGCCGCGGCCGGCTAACGCCGGTGCGGCGGTCACGGGAGATCAGTGCGAGTTGGCTGCTTTCGGCTTGTGCGCGTGCTGCGCCCGCGCGCCGCGTTTGGCGTGAGCAGGCGTGGCCGCGGCTGGCTGAGGCGCTGCGGTTGCGGCTGCCTCAGAAGCCGCATTGGCCGCCGCCGCGTTCGCCATCGCCATGTGGGTGTCGAGCAGGCTGGCCATGGCGGCCTGCTGGTTCTGCATCATCTGTTCGATGCGGTGTTGCTGGGCGGTCGTTTCACGCGTCAGGCGCATTAGAAGCACGGTCTGCGTGATGCCGATCGCAACCGTCATCAGCAACGCGCCCACCACGATCGACAGCATCCATTTCATGCGGCGCGAATGATCGGTCGCGGCAAGGCGTTGATCGGAGATCACGCCATATAGGGCGTCGACCGTATCGGCGAAGGCCGTCGCACGCGCGCGGTCGAGTTCAGGCGCCGCACGCAGCGCTGCCGCGGCAGCTTCGGCACGCTGGGCTTCCCGGAAGGAGGGCGCAGCGAAAGCAGCCTCTGCGGGCGCGGATGACGGCGCAGAGGTGGACGCCTTGTCAGACGCCTTGGCGGCCGGCTTCGGCTCAACAGCCACCGCGCCAGACTCGGATTCAGACGCAGACCCGGACGAAGACGGCACACGCTCCGCTCCCGCACTCGCGGCTTCGACGCCGGCCGCTTCTCGCGAAGCCGTCGTCGCCTTCGCGAAGGTCGCCGCGAAGCGCTGCGGTGGCATAGGCGGCTTGGCACCGCCCGAGGTCGATGCTGTCGCCGTCTCGGTCGTCGTGGCACCCGGCTCGGCCGCCTGGCGCAGCGCGGTCACGCTGCGCGCCACGGTCGCCGCCGCCATCGCAGGCGTGAGCGGCACAGCCGCGTCACGTGCCGATGCCGCCGGCTTCTCTTCGGTCGGCGCCTCTGCTACAGCGCTCACATCCCCGAAAGGCAGCTCGCCAACAGGCGATGCCGTGGTCTCCACGGCCTCCGTCTCCAACCCGCTCAATTGCGCATTCACCGGCGCCGGTTCATCGGACTTCGTGGCACGAGGCGCGCGGCGCGCCGCCCTTGCCTCCAGCGGCACACCGTCGGCATCGATCGCGCCAACCGCTGCCAACACGACATCAGGCAATTCAAAACCATGCAGCGTGCGTTGCCGGACGTCGATATTCATCGCTTCCAGCGTGGCGCGGGTGGGATCGTCGGGGAACAGGTCGAGCGTGCTGTCGTCACGTGAGGCATCGCTCAGCTGCGCGAGACGTTGTGCCGAGCGCGCGGCGCGCGCCAGCTTGTTTTCAGTTTCGGTCGAGACGGTGGCCTGACGCCGCTTCTTCGAAGCGGCGCGCGGAGGCCGGGACTGCGTGGATGCTGCGGAATCTGCCATAGAGAAAAAAGCGGTCGTCGCCGGAAAGCGGGCGCCGAGCACCGCTCGTCAAAGCCATTGGAATTTTTCGAGACCGCATTGTCGCATGGCCGCCCGCCCCTGCCGAAGCCATTCGCCGACGTTTTTCCGTTTTTAAGACGACACCTCGTCCTGCCGGAACTGCCTGACGCCGCGCAGCTGACGCAAGCGTGCGCAGATCGCCTCATATTCGGCATTCGATACGCGACTCAACGTGATCACCACTTCATCGCACTCCGGTGCGTCGTCGCTCTGCTGCATCACAAACTGCTTGACGCGCGGGCTCGCGACGCCGAGTTCGTCGTGCAGCGAATGGAATGTCATGGCGCCGCGCTCGACGATCATGGTCAGCTGGCGCCGTTGCTTCGTCGTGATGAAGCGGCGCTCGAGCGGCTTGATGCCGGCGAGGATGATCAGAATGATGATGGTCGAGGCGATCGATGCCGTGTACAGCCCACCGCCGACCGCCAGCCCGATCGCCGCGACCGACCAGAGGCTTGCCGCCGTCGTCAGCCCGCGCACGATTTCACCGCGCAGCAGAATCGAGCCCGCGCCGAGAAAGCCGATGCCGGAGACCACCTGCGCGGCCATCCGCGACGGATCGAGCACGACGTGCTCGCCCGACAGCACTTCGGCAAAACCGTAGGCCGATACGATCATGATGAGCGTCGAACCGACGCAGACCAGCATATGCGTGCGCAATCCGGCAGCCCATGAAAGCCGTTCGCGTTCGAAGCCGATCACACTGCCGAGCGCGGCGGCCAGCACCAGACGGGAAATGAGTTCAAGGTTCCCCAACATTGTTTTTCGTCCTTATCTGAAATTATTTGAAGCGTATTCCGCACCTGTGACGCAGTGCCAGCGGCAGCCGTTTGCTTTATGCTTGGCCGCACGCCGCAGCGAGAGCCAAAGTCCGCGGGCGTTTCAAATGACCGCGTTTGACCAACCGAACTATGCAGAGCATGACCCCTTCCACCGCTTCGACGATCGCGCTCGCCACCACACTGCGTGATCACTTCACTCGTGTGGTGCTGCCGTTGTGGCGCGGGCCCGGTTTCAACACCGCGCTGAAGCTGCCGTACGAAGCGGTCAGCGCCGAGGGTCCCAAGCCGTTGCCCGCAGAACGCTATCGGGCGATGGCGTGCGCACGACAATTGTTCGTGTTCTCGCAAGCAGGCGATGCGGCGCATGCCCAAGTGCTGTTCGATTCGCTGATGCACACATTTCAAGACACGCACCACGGCGGATGGTTCTATAGCGTCGACGCGCAGGGCGCGCCGCTCGACACCACCAAAGACCTGTACACGCATGCATTCGTGGTGTTCGCCTGCGCGGAATACGGCGGCCGTTCCGGCAACCGCGACGCGCTGGAAGTCGTGCATCGCACGTCGGCACTGATTCAGTCGCACTTCGCGGCCGAGGCCGATCTGTTCAACGCCGCGCTCACCGCCGACTTCGCCAGCGTCACCGGCACGCCGATCCAGAATCCCCTGATGCACCTGACCGAAGCCTGGCTGGCCGCCCGCGACGCCACACGCGACAACGCCTTCGACGCCGCGTTGCGCCGTCTTGCCGGCGCCGTCGCGCATCACTTCGTGCATGCGCCGACCGGCTGCATCGCCGAATTGCCAATCGGCGCGAACGACAACCGTCTGGAACCCGGGCACCAGTTCGAATGGTTCTGGCTAGTCAAACAGGCGGGCGCATTGTTCGAAGCGTCAGGTCTCGACGAATCGCTAACGCGCGCGTTCAGCTTCGCGCAGCACCATGGCGTGGATCCACAGACGGGCGGCGTGTGCGCCTCGCTCGACGAAACCGGACGCATCAAGGACGCCACCCAGCGGATCTGGGCTCAGACGGAATACCTGCGCGCACTGGCGAGCCATGACGACCCTGCTGCCCTCACCGCGCTGCCGCGGCAAATCGAGCTTTTCCGGCAACGTTTCCTGCGTCCGCAAGGCTGGTTTGAATGCAAAACGGCCGCCGGTGATGTAGCGCGTGCCGACATGCCGTCGACCACCCCCTACCACCTTGCGACCGCCTATGACGCGTTGCCGGGCTAAGCGCCGGTCGCCGTCTCCCGGGCATCGGCGTTAAAAGCCGACTGACCGGTCATTCAATATGCTTCGCGTTGCCAAGGGCCCCAATCGGCGTCGGCAGTTTTAAATCGCGTGTAGGTCGCGCTTTGTCCGGTGGGGGTTTCCGATGTGTCGCCGTGCGGCTTTTTGTCGGTGGTGTGAAGGGCGAAAGCCTGGTGGTCGTCGGTATCGACCGTGATACGGCCGACCGGGTCCGGAGCGTCTTCTTGAGGTAATTTCGACTCCAGTATCGCGAGATAGGGGGTCAAACGACTCCAGAACGAGGTGAGTTCTTCTTGCTGATAATGTGTCAATGTTTTTCCTGGACGTGTAATACAAGCAGTTTACCCTACCGGCTGGGGCACCCCTCCAAAATGCTTCTGAGCCTCAAAAGGGCCCAATCAGGGGAATACCCGAATACTTGTTGATTGGCGTCCATCATAAAGACGTGATACAACTCGTACTTCGCGCTCGATCTCGTGTTGAGAAATAGCGGTCGCGAATGCAACACACAACATTTACTGGATTAAAAATGGCAACAGGTACTGTGAAGTGGTTTAACGATGCAAAGGGCTTTGGCTTCATCACCCCGGACGACGGCGGCGAAGACCTGTTTGCACACTTTTCGGAAGTTCAAGGCAGCGGCTTCAAGTCCCTGCAGGAAAACCAAAAAGTGACGTTCGAAGTCAAGCAAGGCCCGAAGGGCAAGCAAGCTGCGAACATCCAGCCGGCCTAAGTACCTACGGGTACTTTGAGGCACGCTTAGGCGCTTGCGTCTGATGCAAAATGGCCCGCTTCGGCGGGCCATTTTCTTTTGTAAATCTCCTCAGATGCCCTCTTTGGGGGCGTCGATGCGGCGTCTGTCCGATCTAAATTGCCTGCATCCTCGACCGCGCGAACGTCGTCGTTTGGCCGCCCGGCTCGTCCATTTGTTGCATCCGCAACACAGTTTCCGAAATTTCGAACACCGAGACGGCCTCTTTCAATTGCTGCGTCTGTTGATGCAGTGAGGCTGCCGCTGCGGCGGCTTCTTCGACCAGCGCCGCGTTCTGCTGCGTCATCTCGTCCATCTGCACCACCGCCTGGTTGACCTGCTCGATGCCCGTGCTCTGCTCGAGCGACGACGCGCTGATTTCCGCCATCATCTGCGTGACCCGCGAAATCGAGGCGGAAACGTTGCTCATGGCTTCGCCGGCATGCTCGACCAGCGCCGACCCGCCTTGAATCTCGGCGACCGATTCGCTGATCAGCGTCTTGATTTCCTTCGCCGACTGCGCACTGCGCTGGGCGAGCCCGCGCACCTCGCCCGCCACCACGGCAAAGCCACGGCCCTGTTCGCCCGCGCGCGCCGCTTCGACGGCCGCGTTCAGCGCGAGGATGTTGGTCTGGAAGGCGATGCCGTCGATCACCGAAATGATCTCGGCGATCTTGTCCGAGCTTTGCGCGATGCCGCGCATCTTGTCGACCACCTCGTTGACCACTTCGCTGCCGCGCGAGGTCGCCTCCAGGGCGGTTTCGGCGAGGGCATTGGCTTCCCGGGCGTGATCGGCGTTCTGGCGCACCGTGGCGGTCAGTTCCTCCATGCTCGACGCGGTTTCTTCGAGCGATGCCGCCTGGTTCTCGGTGCGAGCCGACAGATCGGCATTGCCGGTGGCGATTTCGTCCGCGCCGAGGTGGATCGAGTCGGCGGATTCACGCACGGTTTGCACGGTGCGCGCCACGCTCGCCTGCATTTTTGCGAGGCCCGAGAACAGACGGCCGATTTCATTAGTGCCACGCGAGGCGATCGGCTGGTCGAGGCGCCCTTGCGCAATGCGGTCGAAGTGACGCCCAGCTTCTTCCAGCGGCGCCACCACGCCCCGGCGCAGCGCCGCGTACACCGCAAACGTCCCGACGACCAGCAGCAACAGGATCGCGATACTGACGCCGCGGAACAACGTCATGCGGGCATCGATCGAATCGAGCGACGCACGGCTCGCGGCGTCGCCGAATTGCACGAAGTTGTGCGACTCGGTGAGGTACGCGTCCTGGAAGCCTTGGGTCGGCTGGTCGAGGAAGGCCTGGATATTGTTCGAGTCGAGAAACTGCACCAGTTCCGAGAGCGCGTCGTGCAGCTTTTTATAGCGGTCAGCGAGCGCCGCAGCGCGGGTGCTGTTTTCGTCGCTGGTCTTCTGCGCGCTCATGAAAGCGCCGAATGACTGATCCGCCGCCGTCAGCTGTTCGCGGGCGTGCTGCACGATGTCAGTCGGCTCCGCGCCGCCGCGCACCATACGCGTACCGGCCCGCGACAGGTTGATGCGCGCATCCATCAGATGCTGGGTCGTTTCATTGACCGCATCCACCTGCTTCAAGGCGATGTTCGATAGGTCGCCCACGTCGTCGTGCGTGCGCGTCAGCGACCAGAACCCTAACCCCACCGTGACAAGCTGAAAAACGCAGAACGCGGCCAGAACACACAACAGGCCGGATGCGACCTTGATCTTGCTGAACATCGTGAACACCTGAAAGCAAAGAATGACGGAAGCTACGTCAGGGTTAACGGCAAGGCCGAACTTTGCTTGAGATCAATGTCGTCAAAAATCGTCTTACATCCCCTTTTCATCGGCCAACTCCGCAATTCCCGTCAAATTGCGCAACAATGCCGCGCAGATATTTTGGATTCACCTTGACGTGATGCATCGGCGCTTCCTAGAGTGGGTAGGGACTGCACACCGCACGCCAGTGCAGATGCCACTGCGGGCCACGCCCGAAGGACTCACGATGACCGACATCCTCGACCGGGCGCGCGGCGCACTGCATGCCCAGCCGTTCAGCATGCTGCTAGGCGCCGAGCTGATGCACACGGGACCAGACGAACTGACGCTATGCCTGCCGATCCGCGATGAACTACGGCAGCAGCATGGCTTTGTGCATGGCGGCGTCATCAGCTATCTCGCCGACAATGCGCTGACGTTCGCCGGCGCGCTGTCGCTCGGGCCGAAGGTCGTGACGGGCGAGTACAAGATCAACTATCTGCGGCCGGTGGTGAACGGCACGCTGATCGCGCGGGCGAAGGTCGTCTACGCGGGCCGGCATCAGGCAACCTGCCAGTGCAACGTGTATGTGATGGAGGGTAACCGCGAGAAGCTCGTCGCAGTTGCGCAGGGCACGGTCAATCGCATCAGCGACAACGGAGAGCACGAACCGGTGGGCTGAATGAGCGCGTTTCGTATCAGCGCGTAGTGGAGGCACACCGAAGACAGGCGTGTCTATCAACAGGTCGCTCACGGACTCATGCGTCTGGATGCCTATCTATTGAGTGCCTTATAAAAAATGCCGTTCCCGCCTCAAACGGGAACGGCATTTTCACTTCTCACATCAACAACGTCCTTTCTTTCAACCAGGCGGGCGAATCACTCCGCCGCGTAGGTCTTCTGCGTCTGCTCGCCGAGACCTTCGATACCGAGACGGATCGTCTGGCCCGGCTTCAGGAACACCGGATTCGGCTTCACGCCCATGCCGACGCCCGGCGGCGTGCCGGTCGAAATCACGTCGCCCGGTTGCAGGCTCATGCACTGCGACACATACGACACCAGCTTCGCAACGCCGAACACCATCGTCTTCGTGCTGCCGTTCTGATAGCGATGGCCGTCCACTTCGAGCCACAGGCTCAGGTTCTGCGGATCGGCGACTTCGTCGCGCGTCACGACCCACGGGCCAATCGGACCGAACGTATCGAAGCCCTTGCCCTTGTCCCACGTGCCGCCGCGTTCGATCTGCCATTCGCGTTCCGACACGTCGTTGATCACGCAGTAACCGGCGACGTAATCGAGCGCGTTGGCTTCGTCGATATATTTCGCGGGCTTGCCGATCACCACGCCGAGCTCGACTTCCCAGTCGGTCTTCTTCGAGCCGCGCGGAATCTCGACGTCGTCGTTCGGGCCGCAGATCGCGCTCGTCCACTTGTTGAAAATCACCGGTTCCGACGGCACCGGCAGATTCGATTCGGCGGCGTGGTCCGCGTAGTTCAGCCCGATACAGATGAACTTGCCGATTTTGCCGACGCACGGTCCCATGCGCGGATTGCCTTCCACGACCGGCAGCGAGGCGGGATCGATCGCGCGCAGTTTGGCGAGGCCTTCGTCAGTCAGCGCGGCGCCGTCGATATCGCCAACTACTTTAGAGAGATCGCGAATCTTGCCCTGTGCGTCGAGCAAGCCTGGCTTTTCCTGGCCTTTCGGCCCATAACGAAGCAGTTTCATCTTGGCACTTCCCTTTACGTTCAGTGGTATTCGGTTCGTATGTCAGTCGCTTTCAGCGTCGGTCAGTTCGACCAGCCGCCGTCGATCACATGTGCATGACCGGTGGTGAACGACGATTCGTCAGACGCGAGATACAGCGCCAACGCGGCAATCTCTTCCGGTTTGCCGATGCGGCCCATCGGCTGACGCGCGACAAAGGCCGCCTGCACGGCCTCGAGCGTCGCGCCTTGCGCCTTGGCCTGCTCGACGATCCGCTGTTCGAGCGAGGGCGAGGCCACCGTGCCCGGGCAGATCGCATTACAGCGTACACCACGCGTGATGAAGTCCGCAGCTACGGACTTGGTCAGCCCGATCACCGCGGCTTTCGACGCGCTATACGCAAAGCGGTTCGGCACGCCCTTCACGCTCGACGCGGCCGACGACATATTGATGATCGACCCGCCGCCCTTCTCCAGCATGGCGGGTAAAAACGCGCGGATCATGCGGTACATCGCTTTCGCGTTCAGATCGAAGGCGAAGTCCCAATCTTCTTCGCTGCATTCGAGGATGTTACCGGCGTGTACGAAACCCGCGCAGTTGAACAGCACGTCGATCGCGCCGAGCTCGGCGGCCAGCGCCTTGATCGCCGCGCCGTCGCGCACGTCGAGCTTGCGCGCTTCGACCGGCTTGCCGGCGAGTCCGTCAATGCGGATATCGGTGGCGATCACGCGCGCGCCTTCGCGCGCGAACAGTTCCGCGGTGGCGAGACCGATGCCTTGTCCTGCCGCCGTGATCAGGGCCGTCTTGCCGGCCAGTCTTTGTGTCATCTAAGACTCCAGTTGAATGGGGTTTCGCTTGTGTTCGTCATTCGTCTTCGTCACTGATCAAAGTCGATAAAACGCAGCGGCGTTGCCGCCGAAAACCGCTTCACGCTCGGCGTCGCTCAACGACGAGAGCAAGGTGTTCGCCACCGAGTGCCAGAGCAGATAGTCGCCGTTCAGATCGAGCACCGGCCAGTCGCTGCCCCACATCAAACGCGCGGGACCGAATGACTTCAGCAGATGCTCGACATAGGGTCGAAGCGTTTCTTCGGTCCAACCAGGCGACGCTTCGGTGACGAGCCCCGACAGCTTGCAGTGCACTTGCGGTACCTTTGCGAGCCGGGTGATCGCATCAGCCCAGGTGGGCCAACCCGCGCGACCGTAACGGATCGGCGGCTTCGCACCGTGATCGACAACGATGCGCAGCGCAGGAAAACGCGCCGCGAATGTTTCGAAAGGCTCGACGTGCCGCGCGTAAATCAATGCGTCGAACGTGAGGTCCTGCGCGATCAGTGCTTCGATTGCGGGCGCGAGATCCGGGTTGGCGATCCACGTGTCGTCCGGTAAATCCTGCAGCATCGGTCGCACACCTTTGAATTTCGGCTCGTGCGCGAGCGCTTCGATCACAGCCGGCGCCGTGGGCAACAGCAACGGCACCCAGCCAACCACACCGGCGATCGAGGGCTCATGCCGCGCGATGTCCAGCAAGTAACGTGTTTCGTCGAGTGTTGCCGCCGCCTGTACCACCACTGTCCTCTCGATGCCCGCCCTTTCGCGCAGCGGTTTGAGATCGGCGGGACCGAACGGCCGGTACAGGATTTTCAGTTCCGGCGTGAGCCACTCGTAGTCGCCGCGAGCGGGGTCCCAATAGTGCTGGTGGGCGTCGATATGCATCGTCAAATCAATCCTCCGGTGCGGGCGCGCGGCTGTCGAGCAAGCCCTTGTCACGCAACGCGGACCACAAGTCCGCGGGGATCGGCTGCTCGAACGACGCGGCGTTCTCACGCAATTCGTCGGCACTGCGCGCGCCGGTCAACACGGTTGCGATCGCCGGATGCGCATACGGAAACTGCAAAGCCGCGGCAGCAAGCGGCACGCCATGCACCCGGCACACCGCTTCGAGTCGCGCGACGCGCTCGATGATTTCGGGCGGCGCGTCACCATAGTTGAATTTCAGATCGCCTTCAACGCCGCGCGCCAAAATGCCGGAGTTAAACGCGCCGCCTAACAGGATGCTGACGCCGCGTTGTTCACATGCTGGGAGCAGGTCGTCGAGCGTGGTCTGTTCGAGCAGCGTATAACGGCCTGCGAGCAATGCGCAATCGATATCGAATTCGGCCATCACGTCGAGTATGGCCGCGCCTTCATTGACGCCGAGGCCAACCGCCTTAACCGCGCCCGAGGAACGCAAATCGTCGAGCGCACGAAAGCCACCGCCGTCAGTTAGCTGCCGCCAGTAGTGGGGGTTCTTGTCGCCATGCGTGACGCGGCCGATGTCGTGTATGAGAAGAATGTCGATATCGACGATACCAAGGCGCTGCTGGCTGTCTTCGAACGAACGGAGAATGCCGTCGTGCGTGTAGTCGTAGATCGCCTGGAACGGCAACGGGTCTTGCCAGCCTTCGCTGCCGTCGTAGGGCGTGGTGCGCGGCACGAAGCGGCGCCCGACTTTCGTGGATAGCACGTATTCGCCGCGAGGATAGCCGCGTAACGCGTCGCCCAGACGGTGTTCGGCTTTCGTGTGACCGTAATGCGGCGCGGTATCGAAGTAACGCACGCCTGCGTCCCACGCGGCGGCAATGGTCGCGTGCGCTTCTTCATCGGACAGATCGTGGTAGAGGCCACCCAAGGGCGCCGTACCGAGCCCCAATCCGGTCACTTGTAGCGCACTGCGGCCGATGCCACGCCGCTGTGCGATCTTCGAACCGACCTTTGCCGTCATGGACCGCGTCTCCTGTTTTCCTGCTTGATAGTGTTTTAGCACGTGCCGATGGAGTTTGCCCGGTGCGAGGCCTCGGACTCATCACAGATAAACCGCTCAGTGCGGCTCGATCGCGACAACCCGATGCGGCGGTGCAGCGTTCGACGGCAAACAAGCCGGGCCCACCGGGTCGAAAGTCTTGTACGTCAGGATGAACTCCTGATGACCGAGCGTTTCCGATTTCGACGCCGCACCGAGCGACACCGCCACCGTTTGTTCGAACACTTCGCGGCCGACTTCGTCGAGCGTGCCGCGGCCTTCGAGAATGCGGCCTGCATCGACGTCCATATCGCCGGCGAGATTGCGGTACGTCGCGGGGTTCGCGCACACCTTGATGACCGGCGAAATCGCCGAGCCAACCACCGATCCGCGTCCAGTCGTGAACAGAATCACATGCGCGCCGCAGGCGATCAGTTCGCCGATTTCCGCGTTGTCGCTGATGTTCGGAAAACCGAAGCGTGGTTCGCCGTCGGGTACGACGTCGAGCAGATAGAGGCCGCCCGTCGGCGGAACGTCACCGGGTTTGACGATGCCGACAATCGGCGATGCGCCGCTTTTCGCATACGCACCTAACGATTTTTCCTCTTGCGTGGTGAGGCCACCATCCGCATTTCCAACCGCGAAACTGCCGTGCCCAAGAATCGAGTAGTAACGCGCCGCCTTCGCCACGCACGCGACAATTTCATCTCCAAGTTCCGGCCTCGCGGCCCGCGTTTTCATATGAAACTCGCAGCCCACCAGCTCGCCGGTTTCTTCGAAGATGCAAGTTGCACCCGCGTCGATCAGATGATCGAACGCGCGGCCCACCGCCGGATTCGCAGTGATCCCACTGGTGCCATCCGAGCCGCCGCAAATCGTGCCAATCACCAGCTCGCTCAGCGCCATCGGCACTTTCTGCTGTGCGGCCAGTTGCTTGCGTGCGTCGCGAATCCAGTCGACGCCGTATTGAATCGTGCTGCGTGTGCCGCCTTTTTCCTGGATCGTCAGGACTTCGACGGGACGGCCGCTCGCGCGCACCACGTCGACGAGGTAATGCTTGTTCATGCTCTCGCATCCGAGCGAGACGAACAGCACCGCGCCCACATTGGGATGCGTGGTGAGCCGCTCAAGCATCTTTTCGGCGTACCCATTCGGATAGCAACCTGGGAAGCCGATCAGATGCACTGGCGGCTCGCGCTCGGCGGATGGATCGTCGAACGCATCGAGCGGTTCGCGAAACTGCGTGACGATCTCGCGCGCGACGTGATGCGCGCACTCGACCAGATACGCCACAGCGACCACATTGCGGATGCCTTTTCGGCCATCGCGACGCAGATAGCCTTGCAGCATGGGCTGCTGTGCGGCGGCGGATACTGCGGAAGTGTCAGTCATGATGATTCCAGCGCGGCGCGAGGCCACGTCATTGTGCTCAAATCAGTGATGGACGAACTCGTGGCCCGCGTCGTGCGTATAAGTGGGCAGGTAATCGCTTTCGAGGTTGTGCGTATGCAGATGCGCACCGCGCGCCACCGCCTCGGTCACGTGACCGATCACCGCGCCGTAACGCAGCACCTTGTCGTCTTTCGCGAGTTCATGGCGTGCGACCTTATGGCCGAGGTCGATGGTTTTGGTGAGCGTCACAGGCTCGCCTTCGATCTCGACTTGCGTGCCCGCATCGAGACGCGCCGCCGCGATCAGGCAGTTATCCGCAGGACTGAGCAGAATCAGGCGTGGGTCGGTTCGCAATGTTTGGGGCGTTTGCGGCGTGTGCAATGAACGGCTGGTCAAGTGAGTTCTCCGTGATGCGTGCGCATCAGTTCTGGCCTTCGCCGCTGGCGAGCCGTGCCACCATCAGCGAGCCGAGGATGATCGCGCCGTAGATCGCCTGAATCCAGAACGACGGCACCTGAGCCAACGTCAGCAGGTTCTGCACGACGCCGAGCAGCAGCACGCCGGTGAGCGCGCCGAGCATGGTGCCCTTGCCGCCGTCGAGCGAAATGCCGCCGATCACCGCCGCCGCGAACACCGTGAAAATCATGCCGTTGCCCTGGTTTGCGTTAATCGCGCCGACATAGCCGGTCACGATCAACCCACCCACCGAGGCCAGCATGCTGCCAAGCACGAATACGCCCCAAGTAATGCGCTCCACGCGAATCCCCGCCGCGCGCGCCGCTTCCGGATTGCCGCCAATCGCGTACAACGCGCGGCCCAATCGGTGATAGCGCAGCACGAACGCCGCGATCGCGAATGCGGCCGCCGCGAGCCACACGGACAACGGCAAGCCGAACACGATGGTGGTGGCGAGCGAGAAGAACGATGGCGGCATATCGAACAGCGTGCCACCTTTGGTCGCGCCAACCAGCATGCCGCGCAACACGATCAGCATCGCCAGCGTGACGATGAAGGCGTTCAGCCGCAGACGCACCACCAGGAAGCCGTTGACGAAGCCAATCACCGCGCCGACCACGAGGATGGCCAGCAAGCCGGCGGCCGCCGGCCACTGCACTCCGAAACCCGCGGACGCCGCCGGCATCACCAGCATCGCACCGATAGCCGGCGCAATGCCCACTGTAGATTCCAAAGACAAATCGAACTTGCCGGTCAACACGATCAGCGACTCAGCGAGCACCACCAACGCCAACGCCGCGGACGCACCCAGCACACTGATCAGATTCGCCTTCGTCAGAAAGCTCGGGCTGACAAACGCGCCGATCACGAGCAACAACGCCAGCGCGGGCAGCAACGCCAGGTCGCGCAGCCGCGCGAGCTCGATGCGAGCACGTTTGCCACGCGTCGCGGCCACGGCGGGCTGCTGCGCCGGACCTTGCGCGGTGCCGAATGCAGGGCTGGGCACACTATTCTTCATGGAGACTGACTCCTTCAACGGATGCGATCAGGTCGTGGTCCTGCCAACCCGCGGGAAATTCGGCCGCGACACGGCCACGGAACATGACCAACACACGGTCACAGGTGCGCAGATCGTCGAGTTCGCCGGACACGACCAGCACGGCTTTACCGTCCTCGCGCACGCGATCCACGACTGACAGCAACGCTTCTTTCGATTTCACATCGACGCCTGCCGTCGGGTCGATGAGTACAAGCACATTGGGATCAGTGGCGAGTGCGCGCGCCATCACGACCTTCTGCTGATTGCCGCCCGATAGCCCTGACACGACATGCTCGGGGCCTTGCGCGACGATGCCGAGCGCGTCGATCATCTTCTGACCGAAGGCATTTTTCTTTGCCGGTGACGCGATTCCGAACTTGCCTAGCAGGCGCGTGATTGTCATCGAGGCGTTCTCGGCAACCGATTGCGTCAGCACCAAGCCTTCGTGATGACGATCCTTCGGCACGCAACCGATGCCATGCGCCAATGCAGCAGGTACATCGCCTGGCGGCAGCGTCGCGCCATCCACGCTGATCGAACCACGTTTAGCCGCGCGCAATCCGGCAATCGCTTCGGCCACGCTCGTGCGCCCACTACTCGTTGCGCCAGTCAGCCCCACGACTTCGCCACGCTTCACCGTGAACGACACGCCTTCATAATCGGCGCCGCCCAGTTCCTTGACTTCAAGCGCGATGGCCGTGTCCGCAGGCAACGCAGCGCGCGCCGCTGCATCGGCGACGGCAAGGCCGCCACGCTCACCGGTCATCGCTTCGATCAGTTGCTCGCGCGGCAATGCGGAAACCGGCGCGCTGACGATATGTCGCGCGTCGCGCAGCACCGTCACGGCCTGGCAGATTTCATAGACCTCTTGCAAATGGTGCGAGATGAACAGGAACGTCACCCCCTCGCGCTGCAACTCGCTGATGCGACGGAACAGGCGCTTGATCTCGTCACCATCGAGTTGCGCAGTGGGTTCGTCGAGAATGATGAAACGCGCGCCGTACGACAGCGCCCGCGCGATCTCCACGAGTTGCCGCGCTTCCACGGACAGATCGCCAGCGCGCGCGTCTTCACGCACGTCGATCTTCCAGTGGTCGAGCAACTCCCGCGCGTCGCGACGCATGGCGCGCCAATCGATCACGCCGCCGCGCGACGGTTGCCGGTTGATGAACAGATTCTCCGCGACGCTCAAATCGCGAATGATCGTCGAATGCTGATAGACGCAGGCCACACGCTCGCGCCACGCATCCCGATCCGCGATCGACGGCGCGGCCGTGCCGCTGAAACGTACCTCGCCGGTATCGGGCTTGCGCAGGCCGGTGAGGATCGACACCAGCGTCGATTTACCCGCCCCGTTGCGCCCGACGAGTGCATGCGACTCGCCGGGCATCACGCGGATGCTGACGTCTTTCAGCGCGGCCGTGGAGCCGAAGCGTTTGGTGACCTCAAGCGCTTCGACGACCGGCACGGAGGGCGTCGACTCGCTCATTTAACGGTATTGCCCCACAAGGTCTTGTCGTCGACATTCGCCTTCGTGACGAGCGGTGCCGGCAATTGATCTTCGAGAATGCCAGGCGCCAACTGGATGATGTTGCTGCCGTGATCCGTCGGGCCCGGCTTGAAGGTTTGCCCAGCCAACGCAGCCTTGATATAGAAGAGACCGTATTTTGCGTAAGCATCAGCAGGCTGCGAAATGGTCGCGTCGATATCGCCGCGACGGATTGCGTCGAACTCCTGAGGAATGCCGTCGTTACTGACAATCACGACGTGCTTTGGATCGCCGGCGGGAAACAGCATCTGCTTGCGGCGCAGGGTTTGCAGCGTCGGCGACAGATAAACGCCACCCGCCTGCATGTAGATCGCCTTCACGTCAGGATTCGCGGTGAGCAGACTGTCGAGCGCGGTGGCCGCGACATCGCCTTTCCAGGCTGCCGGAATTTCCAGCAGCGACAAACCCGGAAAACCCTTCAAACACGAACGGAACGCTTCGGACCGGTCACGTCCGTTCACCGAGGCCAGATCGCCCATGATCTGCACGACCTTGCCCGACTTCACATGCTCGCCGATGTACTTGCATGCCTTCTCGCCGTAGGCGTGGTTGTCGGCGCGCACCACCATCGCGACCTTGCCTTGCGTCGGCGCGACGTCGACGGCGACCACCGGCACGTTCTTCGCGGCGGCTGCATCGAGCGCGCGGCTGATCGCTGCCGAATCCAACGGGCCGACCACGATGCCCTTCGCACCGAGGTTCAGCAGGTTGTTCATGTCGGTAATCTGCTGGGCCGGATCGCCGTTCGAATTGACCGGCGCAAGGATATCGATGCCCATGTCCTTCGCGTACTTGGGCAGATAGTTGTTGTACGACTGCCAGAACGGCGACGTGAGGAGCGGCAGACCGAGGCCGACCTTGCCGGTATCAGCGGCTTGTGCCGCACCACTGACGGCGAGGCCGGCGACGCAAGCTGCCGCAGCAACGGCAAATAGCGAACTCTGGAACAGACGGCGAGCCGCGTGCGGCCCTTTTGCGAACGACATGGTGTTGTCTCCTAAGGCGTTATTGAACTGCGTGAACCGGCCATGCGAGTGGCGGGCACTTCGTCCTGCGCTTTCTTATCGTGTTCGTGTATTGGCGTGCGTCAATTCACCAATGAACGTATTATTCATATGCGAACTTTACGAAGTCAAGGGATGTGCACTGCACCATGTGTCAGTGTTTCCCCTGGACCCATGCCACCTCGCACGAGATTCACCCCGCACTTACACTCATGCGCCAGATAATGAGAACAACACTCGGAACCTCGCTCACGATGGACGCAGACGACAAAGACGACGACCGTTACCGCGCCCCCGCGCTGGACAAGGGCCTCGACATCCTCGAACTGCTCGCCGAGCAGAAGGAAGGGCTAACGCGCGCCGAAATCACCAAGCTGCTGGGACGCAATGCAAGCGAGATGTACCGGATGCTCGAGCGACTGGTCGCGCGGCAGTACGTGGTGCGTTCGGCGGGGGGCGACCGTTATTCGCTGGGTCTGAAACTGTATGCGCTCGCGCATCGTCATCCGCCGATGAACCGGTTGATTTCCGAGGCGCTGCCACTGATGCAGCGCTTTGCCGATACGGCCGAGCAATCCTGTCATCTGGTGGTGTACGACCGCGGCAATTTGCTGGTGATCGCGCAGGTGGATGGACCGGGCACGTGGGGCATGTCGGTTCGGCTCGGTTCACGGGTGGGCCTGATCGACACGGGATCGGGCCGCGTGATGCTGGCGTTCCAAAGCTTCGAGCAGCGTGAACGGATGCTGGCCGAGCACACCAAGGTGAAGGGCGAAGTCACGATCGATCGTGACGCCTTGGAACAGGCCTGCGAGCGGATTCGCGCGGCGGGTTTTTCGCAGAAGGATAGTCAGCAGACGTTCGGCGTGACCGACGTCACGGTGCCGATCCAGGGACCGTCCGGTCAGGCCATTGCGGTGCTGACCTGCCCGTACTTGCGGCGTATCGACGAATACGTCGCGCCGACGTTGGAAGCGGCGACGGCGTTGCTGCGCGAGACGGTGCAGGCGCTGTCGATGTTTCGGGAGCAGAGCGACTGAGGGTATGACCCAGCGGGTAGCGGCGTATAGGCGCTTCAAGGCAAGGTTGGGGAAGTCCTCATCCAAGGGCGCAAGTACTCGCAATTCTCTATGTCAACATACTCTATAATATGTTGACATAGACTCCAGCTAAAGTTGACATGGATGCCATCAACCATCTGAAAAAGTTGTCCCCAGAGATTAGCCGCACACTTTGGGCTAACCAAGGAACAGCCGCGCCGCTCGGACCAATTTTTCAGAAAACTCGGGGGATTTCCCGACAGGCGGCAAACACGCTTTTGACGCGGCTAGTGGCAAGTGGCCTGCTAGTGGAAGGCGAAGGCCAGCGTCCCAAAACATACGTCCAGCCGGTGATAGCGGCTCTTACGCGCGAATACCCGCTCGCCGGCATCGAAGAGCATGTCGTATGGGCACAGGATTTCCGCCCGGGTTTCGCCGAATTTATGGGAGAAGCGGCGCTGAAAATCTGGGACTATGGATTCACGGAGATGCTGAACAATGCGATCGAGCATTCGCAGGGAACCAAGGTTGTCGTGCACGCGCAAGTCAAAGCCGGCGGCACGATGTGTACTATTGCAGACGACGGCGAAGGGATATTCAAGCGGATCACACGTCTTTGCAACCTTGCCGACGAGCGGCAAGCGATTCTCGAACTGGCAAAAGGAAAGCTGACGACCGATCCAGAACGGCACACTGGGGAGGGGGTGTTCTTTTCGTCGCGCGCCTTCGACATATTTCAGATTTCTTCTGGCGGTCTATTGTTCGATCACAAGGACGGGGAGGAAGATTTCCTCTTCGAGCGCGACCTCTCTCACGGAGGCACCGTCGTCCTGATGGGTCATGGCAATCACACTGAGCGCGTGCTGACAGAAGTGTTTGACGAGTACGCCGAGCCGGACGAATACACGTTCAGCAAAACAGTCGTGCCGGTTCGGTTGGCTAGAATGGGGGCCGAGAGTCTGGTCTCGCGTTCGCAAGCTCAACGGCTTCTGGCGCGAGTGGACAGGTTCAAAGTGGTGTTGTTTGACTTCAAGGACGTAGATACGGTTGGCCAGGCATTTGCGGACGAAATATTCCGGGTGTACGCCAACGCGCATCCGGAAGTGGAATTGATTCCGGTACGAGCTAGCACCCAAGTGCAGCAAATGGTGGCACGCGCGACTGCGGTACGCATCTGACAATCGCCATTGTTAGCACGGAAGCGGTCGCGACCTGGTTGCCGATTTGCCAACGCGCCCTCATCGGCACATGGTTTAGAATGGCGACCCTCCCAAAAATCACGCCGCATGGGTCCCCTCATGCGCGCTCAACGATCAAGCAATGGCGAAACTTCTGACCGATTCCGAATTCCTGCGTTTTTCCGAACTCCAGCAGAAGCAGTCGAGCTTCACGATCACGCCTGAAGAAGCCGACGAACTGCGCGACATCGTCGCTCACGCGCAAAAGCGCCGCGATGACCGCGCCGCGGCGATGCAAAGCATCGAGACCTTCATTCAGCAATTCGACATCAGCCCGGACGAGCTGTTTTCGGCCGACCAGATCGGCGACGCCGCACGCACTTTCGGCCTGATTCCGGCCGCGAAGAAAGAGCGTGTGCTCCCGCCGCAGTTCACGTTCAACGGCAAGCCGTATCAATGGACAGCGCGTCCGCTGCCGGACGATATCCGCGTGCCGCTGTTCGACGCCTTCAAGGCAGGTGAATCGGTGAAGTCGTTCATCGCGACGCTGAAGGACGCGAACCGTTGCGCGGCGACGATTGCACGCTTGGAACGCGAGACCGGCGCTGTCTACGCTGAAGCGTTGCTGGAAGAGTTGTCCGTAACCCGCACGCAGGTGGACGAAGCCGCGGCGAAGCTGCCGGCCTGAGGCTCAGGTCTTAGCATCGAGGTCCGCGAATCGCCGCGGACACTCGTCGCAGCGGGTGGCCTTGCATTCCGCTGCGGCTTGTACCCAGGAGGGCTGAACGTGGCAGCAAGCGCCAATCCAACGTTCACCCCTGCGCCGGTTCATCCAGCGCCATTCTGAAGCCAACCACGCCAGGATCTTCCGTCGGCGTGATCGTGAATCCGCACGATCTGGCGAGCGCGATCATGGGCGTATTTTCCCGCAACGCCTCGCCGACCAGCCAATGCGTGCCGCGCGCCCGCGCGTACTTGATGATGCGGTCCATCAGCAATTGCCCAAGGCGCCGGCCTTTCTGGTCGGAGCGCACCGCGGCGGCGAACTCTGCGGTCTCGTTGTCCGGATCGGCCACTGCGCGCACCACGCCGAGCGTGCGCGTAAAACCGTCTTCACTCGTCACCGTCGCGATCAACGCCATTTCGCGGTCGTAGTCGATTTGCGTCATGCGCGCGAGCTGCGAGTGATCGAAACTGCCGACCGCGCCGAAGAAACGCAGCCGTAAATCTTCCGGCGTCATCGATTCGACGAAATCGTGATGCGCGGCTTCGTCTTCCGGACGGATCGGCCGGATCGTCACACGTAGGCCCTGCCAGTCGAGCGTCTCTTCGAAGCGGCGCGGATAGGGCACGATGGCAAGACGGCTGCGCTTCGACGCGAGACTCAGGGCCGGCTCGATCACCACCACGTGGTCCTTGAACACCCGCAGCGTCAGCGTGAGACCGACGATCTCCTTGACGTCGCAGACCGCCTGCGAAAGCGCCGTCAATGCGATTAATGCCGGCTCGGGATCGATCAGCCGCGCGTAGCGCGAGTGCGTGACCATGTCGCGCGCCAGCATCGGATTGAGCGGCGGCAGGCCGTAGACGCGCAGCGGGTCCGACACGCCATCCGCGGACGGCGCGGTGAAGCGGAAGACCGGGCCGAAGTTGTCGTCGTCGTGAAGCTCGACGGCGATGTCGACGATAGGTTTGGCTGCCTGCGCGGCAGCTCGGTCTGCGCAGTCTGCTAGCGCTAGCGCTGGGGCTGGGGCTGGGGCTGGGGCTGGGGCTGGGGCTGGGGCTGGGGCTGGGGCTGGGGCTGGGGCTGGGGCTGGGGCTGGGGCTGGGGCTGGGGCTGGGGCTGGGGCTGGGGCTGGAGTTGGAGTTGGAGTTGGAGTTGGAGTTGGAGTTGGAGTTGGAGCTGGAGCTGGGGCTGGGGCCTGCGGTAACGCGAGCGTTGATCCTTCAGCGACTGCTTGCGTTGGACCTTGCGTCAATCCTTCCGCAGTGCCGTGCGCCGACGGTCCTTTCGTCGCGCCGCCCTCTTGCGTTTCAACGCGCAGCCCAAAACGCTCAAGAAACCGTGCAGCCGCCTCGCCGGTTAGTTGGTGCTCACCTGCGGCGAGTGCGGCGCGCGCCTGCGCCTGGGCGGTGTCGATTGCTTCGGGAATTTGAGCCGGCAAATCTTCCGGCGTTTGCATCAGCAACTCGCGGCCCATTCGGTAGTCGACCAGCCGGGCGAAAGCGCGGGCGAGCCGCTGGGGCGTCGTATGAACCGGGATACCTTGCGCATGCAGCGCGTCGCGCGTCGCCGCATCCACGCCGCCGAAAAAGCACGCCAGCAGCCCGCGATACGCGAAGCGCTGATTCGCGATCAATGCCTGCGCGACCTCGTCGACCGGCGCGCCATGTGTCGACGCGTGAACCACGAACGCCGTACCCGTGCTGCGATGCTCGGCGAGCAGCTTGAGCGCCGTGCCGAAATGCTCGGGACGAGCGTCGTCGCCAAGCCTGAGCGGGTTGCCGGCCACCGCGTGCGGCAGCGCTTCGCTTAGCGCCGCATCCGCTTCGGCGGGCCACGGCGCGAGCGTGTCGCCAGCGGCGGCGAAGGCGTCGCAGGCGAGCGTCGCGAGACCGCTGTCGCTGGTGATCAGCGTCGCGGTTGCGCCTGCCGCCACCCGGCCGACGCCGAGCGTTTCGATTTCATCGAGCAAATCGTCGAGCGAATCGACGCGCACCATGCCCGCGCGGCGAAACGCAGCGGTGTACAGCGCGTCGGCCGGATCGGCGCGCCCTGAGCGTAGCGCCAGCACCGGCTTGTTGCGCGCCGCCGCGCGTGCCGCCGACATGAACTTGCGCGCCGCGCGCACCGTATCCAGCTCCAGCAGGATCGCGCGCGTGCCGGGATCGCTCGCCAAGTAGTCGAGCACGTCGCCGGCATCCACGTCGGCTTCGCCGCCCAGCGCCACCGCGTGCGAAAAACCAAGGCCGCGCGCATGCGCCCAACCGAGCACTGCATTCGTCAGCGCATTCGATTGCGACACCCACGCCACGCCACCCGCCTTCACTGTGCACGACGGCGCGCCGAAATGCGCATGCAGCGCCGGCGACACCACCCCGAGACTGCCCGGCCCGACGATGCGCAGCAAATGCGGCCGCGCTGCCGAAAGCGCATGCCGCAGATGCAGGCGGTCCTCATCGGTCCGCACCTCGCCGACGATGATCGCCGCGCGCGTGCCCAGGCCGCCGAGTTTATGGATGATGGCGGGCCAGGTATCGGGCGGCGTGCAGATCACCGCCACGCTAGGCGCTTGCGGCAGATCGCCGGCATCGCCGATCACCACGTGGCCGGCGAGCGTTTGGTATTTCGGATTGACCGGCCAGACGGGGCCGTCGAATCCGCCTTCGAGCACGCGCGCCCACACCATCGCTCCCGTGCTGCCGGGCCGCTCGGACGCGCCGATTACGGCGACGGATTTGGGTCGGAACAAGGCATCGAGATTGCGAACGGTCACGGGCGCTCCGCGGAGTGGGGAAAGCGCGCCGGCAGCGAGGCGCACGTCTTCGTCAGGATAGGCGAAGTCGAGGGCTTACGCGGGGGTTCTGAATCCGCGGCGTGACGGGCGCGACCTTCCGCTTGATTCGGACCGGCGCCAATTGTAATTTTTTTGCCTCGCTCAGGAAAATATCGAGCCCGAATGCGACAATCCTGCAGATGCCGAACGGCACGTTTGCCTTTTGAAATTCGCGGGCTGATTGACGGCCTGCGGAGTGCGTCGGAGACAACGCGCGGCACGAGCCTATTTCCGCGGCGGAGCTAGCCCGACACAAGTCGCGGCTGCTTCGGACGAATAAAGAGACAGAAGGTGATTTATGAGGCGCTTGCCATCGCTGATCGCGCTGCGCTTTTTTGAAGAAACAGCCCGGCATATGAGTTTCAATCGCGCCGCCATTGCGCTATGCGTCACCCAAGGCGCGGTGAGCCGGCAGATCAAGCTGCTCGAGGAATCGCTCGGCGCAAAGCTGTTCGAGCGCGACCACAAAGGCATTCGCCTGACACAGGCTGGCCTGCAATTCCTGCCCTGCCTCTCCGAAGCCTTCGACACGATCGAGCGCGGCTTCCGTCAGATCAACGCGGCCAAAGGGCGGCGGCGCCTCGTCGTCGCCGTGCCGCCCACCTTTGCGACACAGTGGTTCTCGCCGCGGCTCGGTTCGCTGGGGGACGAATTGCCCGATGTCGAACTGTCAGTTCGCACGTCGGCCACGGAAGACTGTCACTGCATCATCCGCTTCGGGCGCGACGCGCTGGCGGGTGTGCATTCCGAATTGCTGATGACCGAGCGCCACGTCCTGGTCGGCGCGCCGCGTCTGCCAAGCGAATCACTCGACATGCTGCTCGAGCATATGCCCGCGCTGCACGTGCTGCATAACGATGCCCGCCTGGACCTGTGGCCGAACTGGCTGGCAAAGGCGGGTCTGCCCGCACGCTACGCGGAAAATGGCATTGAATTCTCTACACTGGAACAGGCGATCCGAGCCGCGCGCAAAGGCGCGGGGCTAGCGGTGGTCGATCGGAACATGATCGTCGAGGAACTGGCGGATGGGAGTCTAGCGCGGTTCTCGGATGTCGAAGTGGCCGGGCCGTTCGGGTACTGGCTCGACATCCCGCAGCAGCATGTGGGGCTTGAATATGTGCAAGCGTTTGCCGGGTGGATGCGGGAAGAAGTCTTGAAGATGGAGTGAGATCACACGCTTTCTCGCTCATGGGTTCGCTGCGCCGGGCACTCGCTCATCCTTGAACAGCCAAATCCTGCGATTTTTAATTTAATAGCCCACGTGTGGGCCAATAAACGACTTAGTGACCCATATATGGGTTGTTATATGGCTTATCCAGCGAACTCCGATGGCATATCCTATAATAGCCCTCATGGAGTCCACTAAATCCCCTAAAAGCCCACGTGAGGGTCGTAGTGGCGATAAGCCGCTCCCCACTCCGGTGCAGCGCACGCTCACGAAACTCGGTGAAGACATCAATCGTGCGCGTCGACGACGAGGGTTAACGCAGCAGGCGCTCGCTGATCGCATTGGGGCGGGGCTCAATACCGTCAAGCGAATGGAGGCTGGCGACCCGCACGTGCAGTTGCATTTCCTCGCTCGGGCGCTCCACCTGTTCGGGGAGCTGCAGCGACTCGACGACCTCCTCGATAGCGGCCAAGACGACATTGGTCTCACGTTGATGGATGAGAAGCTCCCTCAGCGCGTGCGCATCCGCAAGCAAGCCACCAAAGCGTTTTGAAGACATAGGGAATGAAAACTCAAGCCGCCAAACCCGGCATTCGCGAGAACCTGGAGGTCCACCTTGGCGCATCAGGGCAACTTGTCGGGCATCTGACCTATGCGAGCCAAGGGCGTCGCGAAGTATCACAGTTCGTCTATGACAACGCGTGGCTTGCAAACCAGAACAAATTCGAAGTCTCGCCTGACCTACCGCTGGTATCCGGCTATCAACCGCATCGCGCCCCCAACGCCGGGGACTCCGTGTTTCATTTTGCGCTTGCGGATACGGCCCCTGACGCCTGGGGACGTCGCGTCATCGAACGGGCACGCGCCAAGGAGCGCAAGAACAATCCACGTCTGCGACCATTGAACGAACTCGACTATCTGTGCGCGGTAGATGATTTCAGTCGAGTTGGCGCTCTCCGCCTTTGCAAGCACGGTACTTATCTAAGTACGGTTGCTGAAGGTCGACGCAAGACGCCGTCTCTGATCGAGCTTGAGCAGATGTACCGGGCGACGCGTGCAGTCGAGACGAGCACGGAAACGACCGAAGATCTGCGTTACCTGCTAGGCAAGGGCACCTCGCTTGGCGGTATGCGTCCCAAATGTACCGTGCTGGATGAAAACGGCAAGCTGTCCATCGGCAAGTTCCCTAGCGTCAACGACACCATCAACGTTACCCGGGCCGAAGTGCTGACACTGCACCTCGCGCGCAAAGCGGGCATCACCACAGCCAATGCCCGTTGCGTTGACGTGAATGGCTCGCCGGTTGCCCTCATCGAACGATTTGACCGGGAAGGTGCTGACCTGCGCATTCCCTACTTGTCTGCAGCGTCCATGTTGCAGGCCTCGCGCCAGGACGACCACGCTTACACTGAAATCGTGGACGTCATGCAGCAAAAATGCTCGCATCCTGACAAGGACGCGCGGGAACTATGGCGGCGACTGGTCTTTAATCTACTCGCCACCAATACCGACGACCATCTCCAGAACTTGGGCTTCCTGTACGACGGCAACGGTCTGTGGCGCATGGCGCCGGCGTTCGACGTGAACCCGATGCCCGGCAAGCTGCGCGAGTCCAAGACCTGGCTGACGGAGGACGCGGGTCCTATCGATTCGGTTCAGATGCTGCTGGACGAGTGCGCGTATTTTTCGCTGTCCGAAGCCCAGGCGCTGACGATTCTGGCCGAAGTTCTCGACGCGATATTGGACTGGAAGCAGACGGCGACGACGCCCGAAATTGGCCTGACGCTTCAGGAGCTGCCGGACTTCGACGACGCCTTCGAGCATGACCAAACGGACCAGGCTCGCAAACTCCTGGGACGGCCCTGAAAGCTGCATCACTGCGAGCCGTGCGGAGCGGCTGCTTGAAGATGCATCAAAGATCGCCAAGAAGGTTTCACCTGCTTAAGAGGTCGTAGAGCACAAACGGGCCTCTCACAAAAAGCACGACGCGAAGCTTCCATACGAAAGGGCCCCGTCATCACTCGACGGAGCCCTTTACACGATCGATCAACGTTACCGTACTGGCGCGGAAATACCGGCTTACATCGCCTTCTTGAACGGCGCGCCCGAATGCTCGCGCAGTTCGTTAAAGACAATCTTCGGCCAGGCCTTCTGTGCGACTTCGATCTCCGACACATGCGACGCCAGATACGTCGGCGCATCCGATGCATCGAGTGCGATCCGCGCCGCGTACGAGTCGGTGAAACGGCGCAATTCGGCTGCATCGTCGCAGGTCACCCAACGCGACATGCGATAGCGCGCCGGTGCCATCCGCACGTCGACCTTGTATTCCGTCGACAAGCGGTGCGACACCACTTCGAACTGCAGTTGGCCAACCGCGCCGAGAATAATCAAACCGCCCACTTCCGGACGGAACACCTGAATCGCGCCTTCCTCGCCGAGCTGCTTAAGCGCTTCGCCGAGTTGCTTCGCGCGCATCGGATCCACCACTTCGACCGTCTGGAAAATTTCTGGCGCGAAGAACGGCAAGCCGACGAACTGCAACAACTCGCCTTCGGTCAGCGTATCGCCAAGACTCAAGGTGCCGTGATTCGGGATACCGATAATATCGCCCGGATACGCCTCGCTAACCGTCTCACGACGCTGCGACAGGAACGTCACCACGTTATTCGCGCGGAAAGTCTTGTTCGTGCGCGTCACCTTCACGGCCATACCGCGTTCGAAATGCCCCGAACACACGCGAATGAACGCCACGCGGTCGCGGTGCGCCAAGTCCATGTTCGCCTGCACCTTGAACACCACGCCGGTGAACTTCGGCTCGTCCGGCATCACCGGACGCTGCACGGTCATGCGCATCGACGGCGGCGGCGCCAGATCGACCAGCGCATCAAGAATTTCCTTCACGCCGAAGTTATTAATCGCCGAGCCGAACAGCACCGGCGATTGCTGACCCGCGAGGAACTGTTCGCGATCGAAATCAGGCGACGCGCCGGTGATCAGGTCAATCTCTTCTTTCGCCTTCACCCAGCTATGGCCGAAGCGGCGTTCGCCTTCTTCGTCGCTGAGCGCTTGCAGCGTTTCGACCGCCCCGCCCGCCTTATCCTGCCCGGCGCGGAACAGGCGCACCTGGTCATGCTGGATGTCGTAGACGCCCTGGAATTCCTTGCCCATGCCGATCGGCCAGGTGAACGGCACGGCGGCGACGCCCAGATGCTGCTCGATTTCGTCGAGCAGTTCGAGCGGCTCGCGCACTTCGCGGTCGAGCTTGTTGATGAAGGTAACGATCGGCGTCTTGCGGCTGCGGCAGACTTCGAGCAGCTTCAGCGTTTGCGCTTCGACGCCATTGGCGCCGTCGATCACCATCACGGCGGCGTCGACCGCCGTCAGCACACGGTAGGTATCTTCGGAGAAGTCTTCGTGGCCCGGCGTGTCGAGCAGGTTGATGACGGCGTCGCCGTACTCGAACTGCATGACCGAACTGGCGACGGAAATGCCGCGCTGCTTTTCGATCTCCATCCAGTCGGAGGTCGCGTAGCGATTGCTCTTGCGGCCCTTCACGGTGCCGGCGATCTGAATCGCGCCGGAGAACAGCAGCAGCTTTTCAGTAAGCGTGGTTTTGCCCGCGTCCGGGTGGGAAATGACCGCGAACGTGCGGCGGCGTTTGAGTTCGGAGACTGACATCGGGTCTGGCGGTCACGGATAGAGGTTCAGGCGGTCTTCAGAAGCTTGTGGCCTCCGGTCTGCCATGTCTGGCGCGGCGGCGCCGAACTGCGGGAGCCGGTCCGAGACCCGCTTCACGCGGCAACTCCGCCGCATCGCAACCAGATTACGAACGAGCGTTTGGAAATACGGGAATTGCCGGCACAGAACAGCGCAGGGAACGAATGATACACGTCATGGGGGCGTGTGGAGGGAAATGCAGATTGGGGGGCAGATGCTGTAGGGCCGCAAGGATCCCCGCGTAGAGGTGCGGGCGGCAGATTGCCGCCCTGTCAGAAACTATTGATATGACATCGTAAAGGTTGCGACGCCGTTGACGGTACCAGCCTTGACTTTGGTGGCCGTCTGGACGTATCTCGCTGTGAGCGGGATGGTCATCGGACCTTCGGAAGAGGTGCCCACCAGCCACTGATTCTTGTTGCCGGGTGCCGCTGAATCCGGTCCGAACGCGACCGGCGTACCTGCGTTGAGCACCTGGAGCCCGACGCCACTCGCGGTTGAGCCTGATTTCAGAGAAAGCGTGGTGCTTGTATTGGCTGGGTTAGCGTTATCCGTCAAAGTAATATAGACCTTAGTTTCGGCACTCGGGCAATTGAGCTTGATTGGAAAAGACTTCTCGCCGGCAGTAGAATCAACCCCCGTCAGCGCGCTCGTACTGATGGCGTCCAACGGGACGTTGGGCGAAGGCGTTGTCACGGTGCACGCCGCTGAACTAACGGACGAGACGTTGCTGGGCACCGTCACCGTGAACACTGTGCTACCGCCGTCGCCTGCGAAAAAAACTCCAGCACGACCGGGAGTGCCAGTTCCGCTAGGGTTCAGCGAAAGCTTGCCGGGCGTGATGGACCCGGTCTTGACCAGATTGACCGTGACATACAACTGAGAGGTGAACTTAGGCGTAGCAAGTCCGCCAGGAACATTTGCCGCGTTGAGTTTGGTATCCATATTCAAGTCGCTACTGAAACCGCCACCCGACAGGGAGGTCGTATAGCCTATTCCTGCTACAGACGTCGTGCCGGTCCGATCGGCGACAACTGGCACAGCGGCTATCTGCCAATAGAGACTGCCACTTCCACTACAGCTCGCGTATTGCGTGTTGGCTGTTGCCCCTGTCACAGCAACAGGTCCTGTAGTAGCGAGTACAGCACCAATGGCGGCATCGGGCGGTACATAGATTGTCGTCGGGAACTTGACCTGCGTGGTGCCGAGCGACCCTTTCGCAGAGCAATCAGCGTGCGCCTCGGGTCCCACTAGAAGCAACGCGAGACATGTGAGCAGCAGCCCCAACCGCCCCATTCCCTGGCGGTCCGCTACGACGAATCGCGATAGTTTATTTGCCAATCCAGATGCGAATTTCATAATGTCCATTCCTTGTGATGCAAGACTCACTCTTTTTGCCGTCCAGCGATTGTGCCGGTACTCGAAACTCAACTGCATTTGACAGCGAGCTTGAGTACTTCCTGACAAGGCCCCTTTACCAGGCACTTGCCGTTCTGAAAATCCGTTCAATGTGTTTGTTCTGCTGCATGGTCAGGATTCGACCCGGCAACGTGATCCTGCTCGTCGCGCACCGTCGCGGATGCCGCCCGAAGCGACTCCTCCATGCCAAGGCAATGCCCCTGCACTGACGTGTATGCAGCGCCCGTCTTGCCAGTCGACTTCGGCAGTACATAGTCAATCTTGCACTGCTCAGACGCCGCCGCGCCCCACTTCACAAAGAGCGAACCCTTGTCTTCCAACCCACGCGCAAAAATCCGGCTGTCCTGCGCCACGACGCCAACACTGTGTCCATTGCCGTCGACCACATCCACGCCAAACGGCAACGCCTTGTCACCGAGTTGGGGTGCGCGAATCAACGCCGCACGTCCATTCACCGTCTTGTACTTGAGCATCACTACAGAGCCAAGCCGCGGCACGGCCTGCTCTGAAGTCGATTGGAACTCGACATCGGTCGAGGTGCCCTTCGGGTCGATATCGACCGTGTTCATCCCGTAAGGCGTCAGGTACGGCACCACCGCATAACCGCGGCTATTGACCTTGACACCCGACGCGCTCGACACGCTGGCGCCTTCTGCCCCCGGGGCTTCGACGATCCCGAACGTATCGCCAACCGTCTGCGATAACGTCACGCCACCCGGATGGACCACAACCGATCCACTTATGCCGGCCGACACCTGACGCGAACCCGAGCCCGCACTTGCCGAGGCGGTCATCTGCGCATACGGCGCGCGGTACGTGCCGCTCACACCCGTGTTGGAAGAACCACTCCCGTTACCCGACCCATACGTACCGTACGCGTTGTACGAATACTGGTTGTTATCACCCAGCGAGCCACTCACGTTGGCCTGCATACTGGTGCTGCCACCCGAACTCGACAGGCTTGTCGACATCAGCGGCGCATGCTGGCTATGACCGAGCGGGATCGTCGTGCTGACCATGTACTGGTTCGACATCGAGCCGTCCGAGTTTCGCGTGCGACCTGCGGTCACGCTGTAGGTGCCGTATTTGTAGCTATTCGTGTAGCCGGCCTGATAGAACGTATCGCTGCCGCTGTGGTTCCAGTACTGCTGCGCGGAAGCACTCAGAAACACGCTGCCGTGATCCTTGAAATTCTGATTGACCGTCAGTTGAAAACGGTTCTTCTGCCGATAGACCGAATTGATATCGCCGCCCCGCATTGCCTGATCGCGCACCGATGCGGCATCCGACAGATTCATGAAGCCAGCCGTCGAATAGCGGTACGCTGCAACCGCAATATTCGTATCGGTCGAGTCAACGAATTTGTTGTAACCGATACGCAGGCTCGTGCCACGCATCGTGCTCTGGTTCGGAACCTGAGTCTGAGAGCCCGTCACGTCGGCGGAAACTGCACCGAATTTCGTGTTGAGCGCCACGCCGATGTCGGCCGACACGTAACCATTCGCCGCGATGCCGCCGCCGTAGGCCGTCAGCATGTTCGTCAAACCGCGCTGCAAGGTGAACTGCGCGAAGTTCGGCTTGTTTTCAAGGCTGTCGTTACGCAACTGCCCGGCAGTCACCGAAAAGCGCGTGGTGCCCGGTCGCAGTGACTGCGCCACCGAGGCATAAGGCACGGTAAAGGTCTTGGTACGTCCATCGGCTTCGGTGACAGTCACATCGAGATTGCCGCCGTAACCAGTCGCATACAGATCCTTGATCTCGAACGGACCCGGCGACACGCTGGTTTCATAGATCACCTGATTATTCTGCTTGACGGTCACACGTGCATTCGACTCCGCCGTTCCGCGCACGACCGGCGCATAGCCGCGCAGCGAGTCGGGCAACATTCGATCGTCGGTGGCAATCTGCGCACCACGGTATTGCACGCTGTCGAACACGTCACCCGTCGTGCTGCCGTCGCCTAACGTCACCTGCGACTTCAGCGCGGTGAGGTCGTGCTGCACATACGTGGCAATATTGTTGAACTGTGTGCCCTGACCGGTCCCCTGCGAGACAGACGACTGATGGCGGAAATGCCATGCGCCAATGTTCACACCGGCGTTCAGGCCCAGATAGCTCTGAGTCGAATCCGTGCCCGAGCCGGAGGTGTGGTAAGTGTTCGCGTTGTAACTCACGAACCCCGCGTTCACACCGTTTTGCCACATCTCAGGCGGCACATAACCGCGTGCGGCGTTGCGCATGTACTTCTGCGGCACGCTCAGCATGAGCTTCTGTTCTGAAAAGTCAAAGTCGACCGTCGCTTGCGGCACCAGGGCGGCAAGATCGACACATTCGTCTGCATGGGCAACGGCCGACTCGCCGGCTTGCTTGCTATCCGCTCCATGAGCATCGGCGCCCGTGTCAGCAGGCACATGCGCTGCCGCCTTGACGCTGCTATCCGCATTCACCTTGGCAAAATCAACCCCAAGCTTTTCCAGCATCTGCCGGCTGAGACATGCATGCGCACCTTGTCCTTCGCTTGCAGCCACGAAACGCACGTCCTGGTGTGCGACACGCATATCGTTCATGAAGACATCGACGGGATAAACGCCGGGGGACACCGCATTGCCTTGCGAGAATCGCGAGACGTCCACGGTCTGCGTCGGGTCGGTGCGCAAAAATGTCGTGTCGAACTGGACGGCAGGGGCGGAAGTCGTCTCAGCGGCATTCGCGTTCGCCGACTGGACGCCTCCCAGGACCGCGAACACCGACATGACAACCGCGGCGATAGGGTGCAAGCCGAGCGGATCGGGAACTTCACGGGCGCAAACTTGCGATTGATGGCGAGGTGAGTGCTTCATGATTTGACCGACTTCCGATGTCTTCCGAGAGGCGTGCGTCATCCCTGTGCGTTGCCTGTGCAACGCACGCCGTATGCGAGAAAGGTTGAGTTGTGGGCGGAAGGCTGCCGCCCGGCGAGCAAGGCTGCGGTCTATTGACCGAGCGTCGCGTCGCCTTCGATGGCGCCGCCGTAGTCACTGATCGCGCTGTAGTGAACCTTCGCGCCTGCTGCCACTGCATTCATCTTTTCGACGGGCAATACTTCCGTGGCGTGCGGCGCAACCATGCCGCCCCGTCCGTTCTTGAACGTGTGACCGCCGCTCTCGACATCGACTTCGCTGAACGACACGTAGTACGGTGTCGGGTTAGATACGCTCACCGCCTGGCCCTTGCCATTCGGCGACGCGGCGACCTTCCAGCTCAACTGTGCCGGGGCGTCTTCGGCCTTGCCCGGCAGTTTGGCCGGACGCACGAACACCTTGATGCGGGTGCGGTAGGCAAGCTGCAGCACGTTGGCGTCGGGCGCTGCGTCGGCCTTCGGCGGGATATCCAGCACGTTGAGCCAGTAAACCGATTCGCGATCCTGCGGCAGCGCTTCGCCGCTGTACATCACGCGCAGCGTCTGCGCTTTCGCCGGATCCATGCGGAAGATCGGCGGAGTAATCACAAACGGCACCTTGACTTCGCCGGGCTTTGCATCCTGGTTGCCATCGTCCATCCATACCTGTACGAGCGACGGGTTGTGGCTATCGTTATCGAGCTTGACTGTGACTTCGCGCTGCTCAAGCGGGTACACCACTCGCGTCCCGCCGACCGTCACGCTTGCATGTGCGCTGCCCGCGAGCAGCGCACATGCAAAACCGATTCCCATCGTCATTTTTCCGAGCAACTTCATCACATCACCTATAAGAATTAATCTTGAAAAAAGGCCGTAAAAAAGGCGCTCGCCTGAGCGAACGCCTCGGGCCATCGCTTACTGATATTGCATCGTGTATTGAACGTTCGTGCTCACGTTACCGCTCGTGGCCTTGCCGGTTGCGTAGTACTCGCCGTAATACTTCAGGGTTGCGGCGTTGCCGGTGATCGTCGCGCCGTTGGTGTCGAAATCGTTGTTAAAGCCGGTCAGAATGTTGATCGGTTCGAACGATGCGTTCAACAAACGCACGTCAACGTTCGTGGCGGGGGTCGTCTTTGACTGGTTCGCCAGGTAGCCGTTGGCCGGATCAACAGTCGAGCCGCTTTCGAAGAAGGCAACCGCCTTGGTCGCCACGCCTGTGCAGCCGCTCAGCGCCAAAGTGATCGGGTTCGACCTACCGCCAGTTGCACCGGCCGTGCCGAGGGAGGCTGCCGAAACTGCCGGCAGCTCGACCGACACATCGGCAGGCGAACCCGCTGCCTTGCCGTTGATCGAGCACGTGGTATTCGACAGGCTGCCGGTGAACGTAATCGTGCCGTCCGACGCGTTGGCGCCAGACGATGCAAGACCCAACAGACTGCCGGTTGCGATTGCGAGTGCGGGGAGGATTGCTTTCATGTTTACTGCTCCAGTGAGTTAAGAAATTTTGCGATTCAACGGCGAATCGAAATTGGACAAGACTCGCCATTAGCCCCCGGGCGCTCCAATGTTCTAAGCCAGAAAGTGGCGGTATGTGTTTCGAACTATTGGCCTATCGTTCAGGCGCAAACCAATATTAAGATTCCGCTTTGTCGAAGTACCTAAGACGATTCTTAAAGTCCTAGGACTACCCTTAGGATTGAGTCAAATACATCTGACAGACATGATCTTTACCCTGATCGACGATTAAGACTTTTCCGAAAAATACCTGGGGGAAACTCCGCTCGGCTCTCGCGCAACAAATAAAAAAAACCCCGCCGCATCGTTGCCAATGCGGCGGGGTTTCTAAACAGCGCTAACTGCGGACTACGCGCCGCTAGCTTCGTTCAAGGTCAGATGCTTCGTTTCAGGCGCCCACGCAATCGACACCACCATACCGATCAGCAGGACAACGGCAAGCACCATCATCGTCGAGTGAAAGCCCAGATGGAGGATGCCGAGCGGCAACAAAAACGTACCGACGGCCGAACCAAGGCGGCTGCAGGCAATGGCCAGCCCGACACCACACGCGCGCACCTCAGTCGGAAAGCACTCCGGCGGAAACACCCCGACAAGATTTGAGAACGCCGACATCGTCAGCGTGAAGATCGCGAAGGCAACGATCATCGCGAACGTTGCAGACTCCGGCAGCAAGCTCAACGCAATCAGCGACATGCACGTCACCGCGAACGAGCCGATCAGAAACATACGGCGCGATAGCTTAATGGTGAGCCAGATGCCGATCAACGCGCCAAGCACCAGGAATCCGTTCAACAGAAAATCCGTGCTGGAGTTGTTGTCCAAATGGATCGCTTTAAGAATGGTCGGTAGAAACGTGTAGATCGCGAAATAGGGAATCACGAGGCACACAAAGAACGCGCAATTGAAGATCGTTCTGCGGATGAGATCTCTCTTGAACAGACGCATGAAGCCACCGGGCATATGCGCATGTTCATCGCTGCCGTCGTTCAGTGTCACGTTGGGGCCGAAGTGCTTGAGCACGATCGCTTTGGCTTCCGCAACCCGTCCCTTGCCATGCAACCAGCGCGGTGATTCCGGCGTGCCCATCCGCAAAATCAGCACGATCAGCGCGGGAATACCGGCCGACGCAAGCAGCCACCGCCATGCATCGGGCGACGCGTCGGCATACTGCATGCCGAGTACATTGGCCACCACATAGCCAATGGTCCACACCACACTGAACGAGCCGAGCAAGGTGCCGCGATGCTTGCGCGGCGAGAACTCGGCAAGGATCGCGTGCCCAACAGCGAAATCGCCGCCCATGCCGAAGCCGATCAACACCCGCAGCAGACACAACTCGAACGGCGAACTCACATAGAACTGCGCAAACGCCGCCGCGGTGATGATCAGGAAGCTCAACAGAAAGATCTTCTGCCGTCCCAGGCGATCCGACAGCCAGCCGAACACCAGGCTGCCGACAAAGATGCCCATCAGCGCGGAACTGCCGATCATGCCCATCCAGAACGCGTCGAGCGGCATCTGGCGATTCAGCGACGCCAGCGCATAGCCGATCGTGCCGAGTGCAAACCCTTCAGTAAAGTGGGCGCCGAACGTCAGCCCGGCGATCTTGACGTGGAACGCGTTCAGCGGAACGTCGTCGAGTGGAATGGGGCCGCGCACGGCTGCCGCTGCGGCCGACGGCAAAGTGGGGGCGAGGCCGAGAGTGGCCGTCTGGCTATCCTGATTGCTCACGCTGTCTCCTTGTTTGTACGTGCGCGGATGGCGCGGTGCCGACGTGATGCCGGTTTCGCGCCAAGCCACGCAGTTGGGCTCGTTATTCGCTTCGCGGTTTATCCCGTCGTTCGCCTCGCTATTCGCCGCGTGCTGCGGCATGCGATGCACAAGGCGAATGTGTGAGATGAACGCGTGAGACGAAGATCAGCGGCCGAGCCCGCCCATCATCATGTACTTCAGTTCGGTGTATTCATCGAGGCCATACTTCGAGCCTTCGCGGCCGAGGCCCGATTGCTTGACGCCGCCGAACGGCGCGACTTCGGTCGACAGAATCCCTTCGTTGATGCCGACCATGCCGCTCTCCAGCGCTTCCGCCACGCGCCATGCACGAGCGAGATCGCGCGTGTAGAAATAGGCTGAGAGGCCGAACGGCGTATCGTTGGCGGCGGCGATGGCTTCGTCTTCAGTGTTGAAGCGAAAGCACGCTGCCACCGGGCCGAAGGTTTCTTCCTCGGCAATCAGCATCGACTTTGATGCGTCGATCAGCACCGTTGGCTCATAGAATGTGCCGCCAAGTGCATGCGGTTTGCCGCCGGTCAGCACCTTCGCGCCTTTTTGCAACGCGTCGGCGACGTGTACCTCCACCTTCTTTAGCGCAGCTTGGTTGATCAGCGGACCTTGCTCAACGTCGCCTTGCAGCGCGTTGCCGATTCGCATCTTCCGCACGGCTTGTGTCAACGCTTGCGTGAACGTGTCGTAGATGCCGTCCTGCACATAGAAGCGATTCACGCACACACAGGTCTGCCCGGTGTTGCGGAATTTCGACGCCATCGCGCCCTGTACGGCGGCGTCGATATCCGCATCGTCGAACACGATGAACGGTGCGTTGCCGCCAAGCTCCAAAGACAGCTTCTTCAGCGTATCCGCCGACTGCTTCGCGAGCAGCTTGCCGACGCGCGTCGAGCCGGTGAACGACAGCTTGCGCACCACCTCCGATTCAGTCAGCACACCGCCGATCGCGACCGCATCGCCGGAGACGATGTTGAACACGCCGGGTGGAATGCCGGCCATCTCTGCCAGCACCGCCAAGGCCAAGGCGGACAACGGCGTTTCTTCGGAAGGCTTGAGCACCATCGAGCAGCCCGCCGCGAGCGCCGGACCGGCCTTGCGCGTAATCATCGCGAGCGGGAAGTTCCACGGCGTGATGGCCGCGACCACGCCGACCGGTTCGCGCGTCACGATGATCTTCGCGTTCCGATTCGGGCTGGGGATCACGTCGCCATAACTACGCTTCGCTTCCTCGGCGAACCATTCGAGAAAGCTCGCCGCATAGCCGACTTCTCCGCGTGCTTCGGCAAGCGGTTTGCCTTGCTCGCGCGTCAGCAGTTCGGCGAGCGCGTCGCGGTTTTCGAGCATCAACTCGCCCCAGCGCTTGACCCGTGCGCCACGTTCCTTGGCAGTCATCGCTCGCCACGCCGGAAAGGCTCGCTCCGCCGCAGCTACGGCCTGCGTCGTTTCCGCCGCGCCGCCCTTGGCGACTTGAGCGATCACCTCGCCCGTTGCCGGATTCAGAACGGGATACGAGGTCGCGCTTTCGTACCACTCGCCGCCAATGTAATGTCTGGTTCGGAGAAATTCGTTCATGCTGCCTTCTCCAGGTTCTCGACAAACCCACCCTGAGCAAGCCGCGCTTCACGAGCGATGCGTTTGCCCGCGGTGTAGTCGTTGATCAGATCGCACGGCGTGTAATTGCGTTCGAGCTCGAACAGTTCGTCGGCGGAGAGCTTCGTGCCGAGCGCGGCCAGCGCGCTATCGAATTGCGCGGGCGTATCCGCGCCGACCAGCATGCTGGCGACGCCGCCATGGTTCAGCACCCACGCCTGCGCGATCTGCGCCGCCGACACCCCGCGCCGCGCCGCCACGCGCGCCACCGAAGCAGCAATCTCACGTGACGCGGTATCGCCATACATTTGCGCCGTGAAGAAATCGGTCTGGTTACGCGTCGAGTTCGAATCACAGGTGAGCAAACCACGCGCCAAAGGACTGAACACGGACACACCGACGCCCTGATCCTGGCAATACGGAATCATTTCGCGCTCTTCCTCGCGATAGGCCAGGTTGAGTTGCAACTGCATGTTGATGGGTTTGTGCCAGCCGTTGCGCTCGCACACTTGCATGATCTTCGCGAACTGCCACGTGTACATCGTCGAAACGCCGATGTAGCGAGCCTTGCCCGCGCACACAATATCGTTCAACGCACCCATCGTTTCTTCGACCGGCGTGTTCACGTCGAAGAAATGCAGCATGTAGATATCGACGTAATCCATACCAAGGCGCGTGAGCGATGCGTCGATACCGTCCATGATGTGCTTGCGCGAATGGCCGCCGGCGTTCTGATACGTGCCCATGTCGTAGCCGACCTTGGTCGTTACGACAATCTCCTCACGCCGCGCGATACGCTTCAGAATGCGGCCCACCACTTCTTCACCGACACCGGTCGAGTAGAAATCGGCGAGGTCGATGAAATTGACGCCGGCTTCCAGCGCGTGACGCACGATCGGCTCGCTCTGCGCTTCGTCGAAAATCCACGGCTTCCATTGCGGCGTGCCCATGTTCATCGTGCCGAGGCACAGACGCGACACCTTCAGGCCCGAGTGGCCAAGGCGAATGTATTCCATAGTGCTTGTCTCCTTCCTTCCTGATCACATTCAATAGCGCACGCAGCAGCACCCCCTCACGGCGCGCGAACCGCGTTGCGCGTGATTAACGTTTTTTCGGGGTGTAGAACGGGTTCGATACGTCGCGCGCGGCCGCAAACACCTCATCGCAGTGCGGCAGCCCCTTCATCGCCGCGAGGATCGCGTTCTTGCACGCGCGGTAGTTGTTCTCGAAGACGGCGTCGAGATCGTCGGTGCCCGGATTGACCCAGTTCGCCGACACCACCACCCAATCGTTTTCCGCTTCCGGCGGCAGCGTGCCGTTCTCCAGCGACTCGGCCACCGCCTTGGCGATGCCGGCTTGCGAAGCGCCCCATGTCGCATTGCCGTGGAACTCGCTGCCGATCTGCGCCTTGTTCACATACAGCGTGAGCGGCTTGGTCGGCACGCCCGGCCTCGCGATCACGACAAACGGCGCATGCCCCGCGGAAGGCGTCGCTAATGCGGTGGCGAAGGCCTGACCCGCAGGCCCATTGCGCGGGCCGACGAGTACGTTGATGTGCGCGAGGTTGACGCCGGGGCCTTCGAATCCTTCGCCGATAAAGAGTTGTTTGTCCGTCGATACGCTCATGGTCTTTCCGTCGAGGGTGAGTGGATGACCGATTGTGCTGTCCGCGCTTCGCGACCCTGTATCGATGAGTTTTGATGCGGGGTATGAGGCGAACTCATCTCCGGGTTTGCCCCCGGACGACTTGGGTGGCGATTAAGTGGCTCATCGAGTCGTAGATCGGGCGGCGCATGCCACTACGCCTCCGGACGAACGCAAAGGTGAGCGTTTTCGGGACTCGCGATTGCGAACATCAATTCGAGGCGAAAAGTGAAGAAGCCGAAGGCCGCTCACGCACCGACAGTGCGAGGATCAGCAACCAGGTGAAGTCCGCAGAAAAGGCGACACGAGAACCAGACGACCGGCCACGTGATCCTTCGCATAGCCTGGGAACGCCCGCCAGCAAAGGCTGGCGCGGGTTTCGAGGAAAGTGGGGCAGCCACGAGGGACAGACGAGGCGATCGCACCGCAAGGTGCGTCATCCGACAAAACCAGGCTCACCGAAACAACGAAGCTTGGCACCGGGCCGTTGCAGAAACTCACAGCGCGCGTTGCAAGCGCACGCGAAAGGTGAGCGTTTTCGGGACCCTCTCAGCGGTGCGAGAAAAACCCGGCGCAACTTCACTTCAGAAAAATTCGACGCGTTGCGAGCGCAAGCGCCATGGTCAAAACACCTTCAGCCTTCAATCAGAAAGCGCTCGCGATTCTTGCCCGCGAGCCAGCCAGGCGAGCGGCCGCGACCGCTCCACGTCTCGCCGGTCTTCGGGTTGCGGTACTTGGCGACCGAAACCGTTTTGCGCGCCGTAGCACGCTTGCTCGTAAAACCCAGTTCTTCCGCTGTCAGGTCGTATTCGACGATCTTCTGTTTGATCTCGACGATCGCCTGCGCGATTTCCTTCTCGCGCGCCACCGCGACTTCCTTGTGGAGCTTTTCGAGCTGGGCAGTCAACTGTTTGTACGAGGGCATGACGGGTACTCCGATCGATTTGACGAACTGCAGTGCGGACGCCCCGGAGGAAGTCCACGGCCCCGGAAGAAGTCCCCTTGGGGGATGGGCGGACACTATCAGACGAAAAAAACGCCGAATAGTGTGGTCCGCACGGGTGGTCCGCATAGGGCAACCTGCGCAGAGAGGTCCGCAACTGCCCGCAGCTTATGACAGCCCAGCGCCGTCGCCAACCTACTCAATCGTCAATTGCATCGTAGACGCGGCGTTCAAAATCGACCGACATTGGGAAGGGTTCGCCGGCACGTCGCTGAATCAGCATGATACCGATCAGGTTCTCCACCGGATCGGCGAACCAGCTCGTGCCATACGCTCCCGGCCAGCCGAACGAACCCATCGAGCGATAACCGAATGGCAACTGCTGCGCCGGATCGTCGACGATGGACAAGCCGAGGCCAAACCCCTGGCCCGCCCACATCACCTGACCGAACGCCGGCACGCGGCGCTGGTCGCGGGTTAGAAAATTCGAGCGCATCAAATCGACCGAGCGATGCGACAGCAAACGTGTCGAATCGACGCGTCCGCGCCCGAGCAACAGCTGCGCGAACTGGAGATAGTCCTGCGCCGTCGAGACAAGGCCGCCACCGCCGCTCTGGAAACGGCCGGGATTCGCCCAGCGGCTCGCCGACGGATGATCTTCGACTACCCGCCGCTGCGTGCCCGGCTCGACGCCATAAGCCGTCGCCAAACGCGCGAGCTGTGCGTCGGGCACCCAGAACGCCGTGTCGCGCATGCCGAGCGGTTCGAAGATCCGCGTGCGGAAGAAGTCGCCAAGCTGCATGCCGCTGACGCGCTCGATCAACACGCCGAGAACGTCGGTCGCGATGCCGTAATGCCAGCGCGAGCCGGGCTGAAACATCAACGGCAAGCCGGCCATACGCCCCAGCCACGCGCTGGCATCCCCCCGCGCTTCCGTGCCGTTGAAAGCCGCCGTGTAAGCCTCGGCCAACGGACCGGTGGCTGTGAAGTGATACGCGTAGCCGGCGCGATGGGTGAGCAGATCGAGCACGGTGATTGGCGCCCGGAGCAGCTCGGTTTCGTCGAGTGGGCCGGTGGGGTCGCGCAGCACGGACGGCGCCGCCAGCTCCGGCAGCCACGACGAGACCGGTGTGTCGAGCGCGAGCCGATCCTCTTCGATCAGCATCAGGATCGCGGCGCTGGTGACCGGCTTGGTCATTGAGGCAATGCGAAACAGTGTGTCGCGCTCCATAGGCAATTGCGCGGCTTCGTCGCGCAAGCCGAGCGGCTCGAAATAGCCGATTTCACCGCGCCGCCAGACCAGCGAAACGACGCCCGCCACCTCGCCTCGTTCCACATAGCCTTGCATGGCGTGGGTCAACGCCGTCAGCCGAGCTGCTGAAAGTCCTGCTGGTTGCATGATTATCCTGAGCGTCTTCGCGCGTTACGTTCCGTCACTTTTGCGGAAAATGTTACCCGATCAGACGGTACACGCAGCCACACGCCATGGCCAGCGATCACGCCTTCTTCCGCTGCTCCAATGCGAGGAGTGCGGCATTGAGCCGTTTGACGCGGCTGGCCTGAGCCGGCACCAGCGCCGCGCCGGACACCGAGTCGATACGGTTACGCCAATATGACAGCGGAATGCGGTCCTCAGCGGAAATATGCGAAATTACGTGTTCTAGATGTTCAATATCTTTTTCGAGTTGGTGGTGATTCATTGACGCCCCCGGAATTACTCGTTGAACTCGATCAAAAAGCATAAAACGTGCCGTAATTACTGCCTGCACTTGATCTAAACGGAAAATCTTTCTTAAGCGTTAATTTCAAGCCGGTGGAAACCGGCAAAACCTGCGCGTTGTTTTATCTGCATCACCGCCAGATGAGGATACTGCGGTGAATCTTCGCGTTCCGTTAGGTGCCGCACCGACCCGGCTTATCAATAAAGACTGGGGGCTTGGTTATTGGCTTCAACGTTAAGAGAAATAATCTGTAAACAACGCGTTGGAAAATCCAGAACGCATCATAAACCAATCGGCGAATGCATATTAAAGGCAGACATTTATGACGGCCATATGCATATTGGGAGAAACCGGCTCGCCGTACGGCTGAGTTTGCCCGGTTGCAATGCAATCTGCGGAGGGGAGAGACGCCCACCGTCGCGGTCGGGCGGCGGGCTAAAGGGAGGAATGGGTAAAGCGCACTGCGCCGGCTTCGGGCTGGCGCGTTGTCATTTCGCCCGGCAGGCGTAAATCAGACTGAGCATGCCGTTGTCGGTGGACTGGCGCACGACGTCAAAAGCACCGCCGCAAGCCGCGTTCGCCTGCTGCGAGCAGGAGTCTGAGCCGGCCGGACATTGAACCAGCGTGGTCTGGCGGCCGTCCGACAGAAACAGCGGTGCGCTGCTGCTGCAACCGCTCAGCACAGCGAGTGCAGGGATCGCCAGCGCGGCGCCGGCCCGGCGCACGAATGAGGAGAGACTGCGTTTCATTTGAAACCCCGATCACGTCTTGTTGTTCGATCACGCGATTGTGCCACGCGGCAATTACGCTGCGTCATCCAACGTCGTCAGACTTTGTCACACCTCGATGCCGTATGCGGCGATCTTCTTATAGAGCGTCGCGCGGCCCATGCCGATCTGCGCGGCAGTCTCGATCACGCGTCCGCCATTGGCGCGCAAGGCGTCGCCCAGGTAGCGCTTTTCGAACGCGGCCATGGCGTCGCTCCACGGCATCGCTTCGGGCGCCCCCGAGGTGGCCCCTGAGGTCGCCCCCGGGGTTGCCCTTGAAGCCGCCTCTGAAGTGCGCACCTCAGAGGCCATCGAACCATGCGGACGATAGCCCCCCTGTGCCGGACCGATGAACGGCGCCAGCGCACGCGCATCGATTCGCTCGCTGTCCGCAAGCATCACCGCCCGCTCGAGCGTGTTGCGCAGTTCGCGCACATTGCCGGGCCACTCATACGAACACAGCAACCGCAACGCGTCGTCCTGCAATTCGAAGTGACGGGCGCCGCGCGCTTGGGTCGACAGGTCCTCGAGCATGGCGTAGGCAAGCGCTTCGATATCAGACGAACGCTCGCGCAGCGCCGGCGCATGAATCGTCAACACGTTCAGCCGATAGAACAGATCCGCGCGAAATCGGCCTGCGGTGACCAGCGCCGGCAAGTCGGCCGAGGTCGCGGCGATGATCCGCACGTCCGCGCGCACGATCCGGTTCGAGCCAAGCGGCTCGAACTCCTTGTCCTGCAGCACACGCAGCAGCTTGCCCTGCAACGGCAGCGGCATATCGCCGATTTCGTCCAGAAACAGCGTGCCGCCGTTCGCGAGTTCGAACTTGCCGACGCGGCCCTTACGGTCGGCGCCAGTGTACGCACCGGGTGCGGCGCCAAAGAATTCGACTTCGAGCAGGGTATCGGGAATCGCCGCGACGTTGACGGTCACGAGCGGCTGATTCGCCCGCGCCGACCCGCCGTGAATAGCATGCGCCAGCAGTTCCTTGCCCGTGCCGGTTTCGCCCAGCAACAGCACCGGTGATTCGAGTTGCGCGGCGCGGCGCGCCTGGCGCTTCACTTCGAGACTGGCCGCGCTCGTGCCGACAAAGCTGCCGAACGTGTACTTCGCCCGTCTTGCCTGCGCGAGCGACTGACGCGTCGCGATCAACTCCTCCTGCACGCGCGAATAGTGGGAAAAAAGCGGCGTGAGCGCTTTCAGCTCGTCGAATAACGCGAAACCCACCGCGCCGACCGTTTCCCCCCCGTCGTCTTTCAGCGGCAAGCGCGTGACGACGAGCGGCTCGCGGTCCGTTTCGAGGATGTCGAGCAGAATCGGCTTGCCGGTCTTCACGACCTCGCGCATCAGGCTGTTAGGAATCACCGCTTCGCAGTCACGGCCAATCGCCTGCTGCGGATCCGAAAAGCCGAAGCGTGCCGCATAGCGCTTGTTGATCCACACGACGCGCGCGTCGGCATCGACGATGAACGTGCCTTCGCTGAAATTTTCGAACGTGCGGAAGAGCGAATCCATCGCCCGGCGCAGTACGTCGCCGTAGGTGGCGGGAAGGCCCGCCCAGTCGGTCATCATGGTGTCGCTGTCTCCGGCTACCGTTTTATTTATGCTTGTCTCATTTCGTAGACAAGCTTATCTCATCGACGAGATCGCTATAAACCAAACGGCATAAGGAGTTTACCTGGGATAGCCTATGTTCAGATGATTTTATGTCCCGTTTTTGAGACGGTTGGGTACAATCGGCCGCATCACGTTTCGAACTTTGGCCTGCGAAATCAACAGGCTGGCCGCTGCGGCGCGGGTGGCATGGAATCTGCATTTGCGGGCGCCGGGCCGTCGCACCACCGAGACGGCGTACACGTAGAACAACCAAGCTTTGGAGACTCAATGTCCTTTGTCATCGTCCTCGCCGCGCTGGCGTTTCTGATGTTTGCCGCGTATCGCGGCTACAGCGTCATTCTGTTCGCGCCGATCGCCGCCCTTGGCGCGGTGCTGCTGACCGATCCGGGCGCCGTCGCGCCGGTGTTCTCCGGCATCTTCATGGAGAAGATGGTCGGCTTCGTGAAGCTTTACTTCCCCGTGTTTCTGTTGGGCGCCGTGTTCGGCAAGGTCATCGAACTGTCCGGTTTCTCGGAGTCGATCGTGGCCGCGGCGATCCGCTACATCGGCCGCTCGCGCGCCAATGCGGTGATCGTCGCGGTGTGCGCGCTGCTCACCTATGGCGGCGTATCGTTGTTCGTGGTGGTGTTCGCGGTGTATCCGTTCGCGGCCGAGCTGTACCGCCAGAGCAATATTCCGAAGCGCCTGATGCCGGGCGCGATCGCCCTCGGCGCCTTCTCCTTCACGATGGATTCACTGCCGGGCACGCCGCAGATCCAGAACATCATCCCGACCACCTTCTTCAAGACAACCTCCTGGGCCGCGCCCGCACTTGGCGTGATCGGCTCGCTGTTCATCATTGTCGTCGGGCTGACCTATCTGGAATGGCGCCGCCGCGCGGCCATGGCAACCGGCGAAGGTTACGGCACGGACCTCGTCAACGAGCCGGAGCGCGTCGAGTCGAAACAATTGCCGCATCCGTTGCTCGCGGTCGCGCCGCTGGTGCTGGTCGGCGTGGCGAACTTCCTGCTGACCCGCTGGATTCCGAACTGGTACGGCGCGACGTACACGGTCACACCGGACATCCTGCCGGGCATCCATGCACCGGTCACCACGACGATCAAAAGCGTCGTTGCGATCTGGGCCGTTGAAGGCGCGTTGCTGCTCGGTATCGTGATGGTCGTCGTGACAGCTTTCGGCCGTGTGCGCGAACGCTTCGCGGTCGGCACCAAAGCTGCGGTGGCGGGCGCACTGCTGGCTTCGTTGAATACAGCGTCGGAATATGGTTTCGGCGGTGTGATCGCGGCGTTGCCCGGCTTTCTGGTGGTCAGCGATGCGCTGAAGAGCATCCCGAATCCGCTCGTCAATGCGGCCGTTTCGGTGAGCTCGCTGGCCGGCATCACGGGTTCGGCATCGGGTGGCATGAGCATCGCGCTCGCGGCCATGTCCGATACCTTCATCAAGGGCGCGGAAGCCGCGCATATTCCGATGGAAGTGCTGCACCGGGTCGTCGCGATGGCGAGCGGCGGCATGGACACGCTGCCGCATAACGGCGCCGTGATCACGCTGCTGGCGGTGACGGGTTTGACGCACCGTCAGTCGTATCGCGACATTTTTGCGGTGACGGTGATCAAGACTCTGGCGGTTTTCTTTGTGATCTCGGTGTACTACATGACCGGGTTGGTTTAACTTTATCGCGCTGAAAAACGGCTGATTCGGATCCGGGTGCGCTGGGACATCAGCGCACCCGTGATAGCACGCTGTGGCCGCAAGCCGGCAGTGGCCGCGCAAGTCAATGCATCGACGCTTCATCCAGCCCGAAGTGATCGCATATCGCCTCGTGCAGCGAGATGGCGCGTTCGTCCATCTCGGTTGTCCAACGTTCGCTGGTCTCGCACAGCCGTTGCAGTTCGCGGCATTGCTGTGCGAAGCGCTGCGCCTGCACGACCAGGAACCCGCCCGCCGCGCTATGCGCCCAGCCGCCCAAGGCTTCCCGGTCTTCCCGTTCGACAATCGCCAGCAGCCTCGGCAGATCGTTTTGAAGATGCTCCTTGAGCATGGCCGTATAGCGCAACTTGTCGTCCGCGCTGAGCGTGTTCGCCGGGTCGGTGGTTGCACCCGCCACTGCAGAGGTCGCTACAGCCGACTGCGCGGCTGTTGCTGATGCCGGTGTCGCTGCTGATGCCGCTGCCGTCGCCGGTGCCGGCACAAGCTGCGACGCCGCGGACGTCACTGCGAGCAACGCCGCCTCCAACTCACCCAGCGACGCCGGTTTCGCGACGTACCCGGTAAAGCCTCGCTCGCGCCAGCCGTCCTGCTGCTGGTTGTCGGTGACCGCGCTAAAAGCCAGCACCGGTACGTCCGCATGCGCTTTGCGCAGTGCCGCCAGCAACGTGTACCCATCCATGACTGGCATGTGGATATCGGTCAGCACCACTTCGAAATGCCCCTGCTCGAATGCCGCCAGCGCTTGCCGCCCGTCACCGGCAATCGTCGGCAGGCAGCCTAGCGCGTCGAGCTGCTCGACGATCAAGGTTTGGATCAGCGGATTGTCTTCGGCGACCAGCACCGTCAAGCCTTGCAAGGCCGGATCGGCTTCGGGAGGCGGCAATGCCGCGGGGGCCAGCGGCTGCGTCGCTGCGGCATCGGCGGCACCCGTCGCCGCGAGATCGATCGCAGCCAGAATCGCCTTGCGGCTGAACTGCGTCACTTCGAACACGCCGTCGCCACACGGAGCGGGACGATCGGGTCCGGTGCGCGTGATCCACACCACCCCGGCCGGGTACGCCGCACGCAACGCTGCAATCGCGTCAAGATCGTATTCGCCGGTGACCACCATCGCGTCCGGCCGGTTCACGTTCAACCACGCTTGCGCGCTACGCATGGACACAACCGCGTGTACAGTCCACCCAACCGAATGCAGGCCGCTGTCGAGGAGCTGCCCTGACTCGCGTTCCTGAGACACCACCAACACATTGCCCCGGCGAGCCGGTTCGACGACCAGCTCGCGCAACTCATCCGGGGGCGGCGCGAGCGGAATGGAAACGCTGAACGCGCTGCCGACACCTAGCACGCTCTCGACCGAAATATGGCCGCCCATCAACTCGCACAGCCGCGCGCAGATCGACAGGCCGAGGCCGGTGCCACCATAGCGGCTCGACGTGCTCGCTTCACCCTGCACGAACGGACTGAAGATGCGCGCGACCAGCGCCTGATCCATGCCGATCCCCGAATCGTAGACCCGGCAGATCAGAATCGGGCGGCCTTGCAAATCGTCCTCCACTTCGGCATTCAGCGTGATCTTGCCGCACGAGGTGAATTTGAACGCGTTGCTCAGCAGGTTATTGACGATCTGCGCGATGCGCGTGCGGTCGCCACGCAGCACCTGATCGAGCGTCGGCGACAGATGCGCATAGAAGCGAATCGCGCGATCCGCCGTCATGGGCGCGTAGGACAGCGCAATGTTCTCGAAATCGTCGAGCGGACGGAACGGCTCGCTCACGAGCTTCATCTCGCCGGCATCGATCTTCGAAAAATCGAGAATGTCATTGACGATGTGGCGCAGCGCATTGGCAGCGACATTCAATGTCGTGAGTCGTTGCGCGTGCGCTTCGAGACCCGGTGTACGGGCGAACAGTTCGAGGTTGCCAAGCAGCGCGTTCAGCGGCGTACGGATTTCGTGGCTCATCGACGCGAAGAAATTCGAGCGAGCTCGCATCGTGATCTCGGCGGTCTGCTGCGCGAGCCGCAATTGCTGTTCGAGCGCATGTTGCGCGGTGACGTCGAGGATCGCGCAGAACAGCACATCCTCGTCGGCGTAACGTGCCGGCGCGTAGGTGAACTGTAGAAACTGTGCGTGCGACGAAGCGCTTTCGTCGGACGCCGGTTGCGATGGCGGATGTGGCTGTGATTGCGGATGCGCTTGAGGCTGTGACTGCGGCTGCACCGGTTGCGCAGGCGCGACAAAAGCGGCGATTTTGGCGAATTCGGTGATCGAGGGTCCATCGGGCGCCTGCGCGCGAATCTCGTCAACGATATGCGGCGGCAAGCGACTGCGGCCGGCTTCGATGTGCAGCAACTCGTCGGCCAATGCATTGGCGATGATGATCGAATAGTCGCTCTGCCGGACGATGCACAAACCAACCGGCGTCGCACTGACCAGAACGTGGTTGATGGTTTCGCTTTCCAGTGCACGCGAGGCTTCCGTGAAGGTGCTGCGCATCAGGCGCAGCCCCCAGAACCGCGCCGCCAGCGCGATCCCCGCCAGGACCAGCAGCGCGAGGCCGGCGAGCGCGGCCAGTTGCCAACCGAGCGCGGCAATCAGTTCGCGCCACGACAGATAGCTGACCAGTGAGCCGAAGCCGGGCATCAACGGCTCGCTCAGCATCACGCCATCGCGGGTGTAACGGTATGCACCGGATGGCGTCTGCGCGACGGCGTCTTGCAGCATGGCTGTCGTCGGCGCATCGACGGGCGGTGACGACACGATCACACGGCGGTCCGCCGTCATCAGCAACAGCGTGCCCTCGCGGTCAGGCCGCGTGAGATGCGCTAGTAACCCGTCAAGCGGAATGCTCATCGCAATCAGCGTGGTCGCCGTGGTCGCCGTGGTCGCCGTGGTCGCCGTACTCGCCGTACTCGCCGTACTCGCCGTACTCGCCGTAGTCGCCGTACTCGCCGTAGTCGCCGTAGTCGCCGTAGTCGGCATATCGCCGGCATAGTAGGCGCTCACTGTTGAGATCACCGGCACGCCTTGCAGTGGATCGCGATAGGGGCCGAGCCAGATCCGCTCGCCCTTGCCGGGCACACGCTTGCCGGTTTGCGCCAGCAGTTCCTGTTCAAGGGTCTCACGCAACGTGCTCACGATCGCCGGTTGCAAAGGCGGCGCCGCAGTGACACCGCGACCGGCGCCCGAACTAGCGCCTGAATTAGCGCCTAAATTAGCGCCTGAATCGGCGACCGGTTGAGCGAGCGAAGGCAGAATCGCGGCATAGTCTTCGGTCAGCCCGAGCAAGACCGCCCGTTGCGGCAGCTCGAACGACTGCTGGGTCACTAGCGTCGACTGTGCCGCTTCGTAGATACGCCACAGGTTCGCGCCGAATCGCGGCCCCCATGCCGCGCGCGTGGCGTCGCCGACCAGCAGATCGAATTGCGCGCCGACCCTTGGCACCGTACCGCGCGCGACGCCGCTCACGCGCACCGCTTCCTCGACGCTCGAAGGCACCCGCAATACGTTGTCGGTGTCGTGATAGTAGTCGAGCGTATATTCGGCACGCCGCATAAACGACTCCTGCCGATGCAGGAGCTGCGAGATGTCTGCAGCGCGCTGAGACGTGAACGTCCGCCGGTATTCGAGTTGCTTGTTCGCGGCAAGAACGGCCAGCAGCAGCGCAAAGATCACCACGATCAGCATCAGCGAAGCGATCGTCGCGAGATACAACCGTTGTTGGCGCTTCGCGCTATGGGCCAGCGACGCGAATGCATGCGCCAGTGATTCCTGAGTACGGTCGAGGATCTTCTGCATCGGCTGGCAAAGTTAGCGTGGTTCGCGCACACAGACCGCTGCGGCTCAGAGGAGCACGGAACACGTCTGCAGCCCTTTAATCGGCGCAGTTTAGCGCTTTTGACGACAGCACGCGAAGCATCCGGCACTGATTTTCACGGCGACTCGGTACGCATCAAGGCAACCATGCAGTAACGGCTCGGTGCACGATAAACCTGAGTGGTTTACTGGGAAACCCTAAAGAGTAAGGGGTTAATGCCGTTATTCCTTGCATAGATGTAAGGACCGTTTTTGTGGACGCGCGTCCGCACCTGCAAGGAAAGCCATGCGCAACAACCAGCCTGTCACCGGGCACGAATACGAATTCCCTTCGTCGCAAATGCTTGTTTCCGCGACGGATCTGACGGGCCGCATCGAGTATTGCAACCCGGCGTTCATCGCCGTCTCGGGCTACACACGCGACGAACTGATCGGCCAGCCGCACAACCTGATCCGTCATCCGGACATGCCGCGTGAAGCCTTCGCCGATATGTGGGCGACGATTCGCGATGGCCGTCCGTGGACCGCGCTCGTCAAGAACCGCCGCAAGAATGGCGACCATTACTGGGTGCATGCGAGCGTCACGCCGGTAGTCGATAAAGGCGCGGTCGTCGGCTATCTGAGCGTGCGCGTGAAGCCGGAACGCGACACGGTACGCGCCGCCGAAGCGCTGTACGCGCGAATCCGCGCCGGCGAGTCGCGCGCGTTCAAGCTGCGCCGCGGCGTGGTGGTGCGCACCGGTCTGCTTGGCCGCCTGCAGGCGCTGATGCGTCTACCGGTCGCCACGCGCGCGGCGGTCGGCTATGCGATCACACCGTTGGCTTTGTTGCTGACGGGACTCGCCGCGTGGGGCGGCACGCCGCCCGTGCCGTTCTGGATCGCGTTCGGCGTCACTGCGGCATTCAGCTTCGTCTCCTGGCGAATGCTGACGCGGCAACTCGCCGAGCCGATCCGCGACATGTCCGGTTTCGCGACCCGCCTCGCCGCGGGCGATCTGACCGCCGATCTGGTGATTGCGCGTCACGACGACCTCGGCGACGTGCTGCAGGCGTTGAATCAATTGAAGGCGAATCTCGCGGCGATCGTCTACGACGTGCGCGCGCAGATCACCGGCATGCTCGATAACGCGCGTGAAATCTCCAGCGGCAATGTCGACCTCGCGCGCCGCACCGAATTGCAGGCTGCGTCGCTCGAAGAAACCGCCGCCACGATGGAAGAATTGACCACCACCGTGCAGGCCAACGCCGATGCCAGCGTGCGCGCACTCGATCTCGCGAAAGACGCGCAAGCGGCGGCTGCCGTCGGCGGCAAGATCGCCGGTCAGGTCGAGCAGACCATGGCCGGCATCACGGCGGCGTCGCGGCGCATCGCCGACATCACCGGCGTGATCGACGGCATTGCGTTCCAGACCAACATCCTCGCGCTGAATGCTGCCGTCGAAGCGGCGCGCGCCGGAGAATCGGGCCGCTCGTTCGCGGTCGTCGCCGGCGAAGTGCGGATGCTGGCGCAGCGGTGCGCGGCGTCGTCGAAGGAAATCAAGTCGGTGGTCGAGGCCAGTGCAACCGAGGTGGCGCTCGGCACCGAACTGGTTGCACGCACGACATCACAGATGCGCGTGATCGATGAAGCGGTGAGCCGCGTGTCGTCGATCATCGTCGAAGTGGCGAACGCCAGCAGCGAGCAGGCGGAAGGCATTCGCCAGGTGAATCAGGCGGTCTCGCATCTGGACGGCGCCACGCAGCAGAACGCCGCGCTGGTCGAGCAGGCGGCAGCCACGGCGCAACGTCTCGCGGAACAGGCCGATGTGCTGGACGAAGCGGTGCGCCTGTTCACCGTCGCCGATGCGACGCCGGCGCAGCGCGCGGCGCAGCCGTTGCGGCAGGCACCCGCACCCCATGCGGCGCTGCATGCCGCGCACACGCCCACACCCGAATTCAAGCGCAAAGCTGCGCAAGAATTCGCGCACGCGAGCGAACAGGAAGAATCGACATTGATCTGATAGATCGGCGTTACTCCCACCTCGACAGTCCAGAATTGGCGCATGAGGATGGAAACGTCAGCGCCCAGTTGGTTGCACGGACACGCTGACCCGAGTAACAACGGCGTTTAGCAGCCCGTCCTCTTGAAGGACGGGCTATTTTTTTGCCCATTGTTTCTCGCACGGCGCCTCGCCCTAACCGACGCGCGCGTCAGCGCCGTGACAGCCGGGGAGAAGACTTGCACCGTCACTGGGCATGAAAAATCAATCCGTCGTTGTGGGGAGTCGCGTTAAACTGGTTGTCGCGGCTGGACGTCACGGCGCGCCAGCCTGCCCGTACAATGGTTCGATCAACAACGGAACAAGGACAACCTCGATGCGCACTACCGGGTCCTCCGGGTCAATGGCCCTGCTCACCGAATACGACGACGCAACGGCGCGCGAACTCCGCTCGCTGCGCCTCGAATCGACAGAAGACGGCAAAGGCATCCTTCTGATCGAGGTCGATGAGCGCAAGCCAGGCATTCACCGCGAAGTGCGCTACGAAATCACGCCGGCCGAGCTGATTGCGGCGATCCGTGCGCATGGCGCGGAATTGCCCGGCGAACAGCACAATCATCGTCAGTAAAAGCAGCCGCGCACGGCATGACGCTCACGCGCGCATGCCGTGTGCTGTGCGCTACCTCCGTACCGCCAGCTTGGGTTGACGTACTGCGAGACACCCTACGGGTGTCCGTAGCGTGCTATTCACCACGGGTTTGCCGCGTAAGCTTCATCAATTCTTCATCAATTGCGTTTTGTTCCATTCGCGCTTCTAATCCGCGCGCCGAGTCCGCCAGGCATGCCGCGGCCGCGCTTTTAACATCCGAATCGCGGGCCCATTTTCCTGACGTTTGCACGTCTTGAAAATGCGTCCATAATCCTTACATACCCTGCTGCTTTACCTACCTGCGCCGCGTCCGAAAGGGCTGCGGATGTAAGCCGATGCTACATGATCTCGTCGAGCAATATGGACCGGCGCTCGTCTTCGTCAACGTGCTGGCCGCCTCGCTCGGGCTGCCGGTGCCGGCGATGCCGTCGCTCGTGCTGTTTGGGGCGATGGCGGCCATGCATCCCGGGTCAGTGGGCACGCAGTTGATGCCGGTCCTTGTGTTGTCGATCTTCGCCACGCTAATCGGCGACAGCGCCTGGTATCTCGCCGGCCGTCTGTACGGCGGCAATACGCTGAAAACGATCTGCCGTCTTTCGCTGTCACGCGACACCTGTGTAAAAAAGACCGAACGCTTTTTCGGCCGCTGGGGCGTGCGCGTGCTGGCGGTGGCGAAGTTCGTGCCGGGCCTGTCGATCGTGTCGATTCCAATGGCCGGTGCAATGGGCGCGCGCTACCGCACGTTTCTCACTTACGACAGCATCGGCGCCGCGTTGTGGTCGGGTACCGGTTTGATCATCGGTGCGCTGTTCGCCAAGCAGATCGACATGCTGTTCGCCATGGCCGGACGCCTAGGGCGCACGGCCGCACTGGTGGCCGTCGCGTTGCTGTTGCTGTATGCGGCTTATCGCTGGATTCGCCGGCGTCAGCTGATTGCCAAGCTTGCGACCCAGCGGATCGAAGTCGAGGAACTGGCAAAGCTGGTCGCGGCGGGCAAAACGCCCATACTGTTCGATATCCGCTCGCAGGAAAAGCGTGCGCTCGATCCGTTCGTGATTCCGGGCTCGCAATTCGCCGACGAGCGGCAGCTCGACGAGATCGTTGCGACGTACCCGCACGATCAGAAGGTGGTGATTTACTGTTCGTGCCCAAATGAAATATCCGCGGCATGGATGGCCAAACAGATGAACGAAGCCGGCTTCGCCGACGTGCTGCCGTTACGCGGCGGCATGGAAGCCTGGCGCGACTCGGGCAAAGCGGTAGACTCGCTGCCCGGCATGCCGCCGCCCGAGGTGGTGGTCGACGATATCGCGCCGAAGGCCGTGTAGCGCAGCAGCGCATTCCCATTGGCGCCCTCGCGCGCCCGCGCCGCTTCGCCCCCCGTGTCGATCAATCAGGATGAACACAGAAGGAGCGGTTCAATGCTGTCGACTCAAGAAGCAGAAGGGCAACAAACCGTCGTCGCCGACGCGCCGTTTTCGTCGCTCGCGACGCGCATGCATCAGATGTTCCCCGAACTCACCTGCGCGGAAATCGATCGTCTGCGCCGATTCGGCGAAGTGAGCCACTGGGAAACCGGTGAGTTGCTGTTCGAAACCGGCCACACCGGCCCAGGCATGTTTGTGGTGTTGAGTGGGCGTGTGAAGGTTTACCAACGCGATGGCATCGGGCGCGAAGTTCTGATTGCAGAACATGGCGCCAAGCATTTTCTCGCTGAAGTCGGTCAGTTGTCCGGTCGGCCCGCGCTGGTCAACGGCATGGCTGTCAACCCGGTCGACGCTTTGCTGATTCCGCCGGACAAGCTGCGCGCGTTGATCGTCGCCGAGGCCGAACTGGGCGAGCGCATCATGCGCGCGCTGATTCTGCGGCGCGTGTCGCTGATCGAAAAGGGCGCGGGCGGCCCGATTCTGATCGGCAACAGCAGTGACGCCAGGCTCGTGATGTTGCAAGGCTTCCTGTCGCGCAACGGCCATCCTCACTCGGTCATCGACGAACGCGACGAAGACGCGCTGCGTCTGATCGAGCAATTCGCCGCGCAGAAAGAGGACATGCCGCTGGTGATCTGCCCGGACGGCACGGTGCTGCGTCATCCGAGCATGCCGGAACTCGCCACCTGCCTCGGCTTGCTGCCCGATCTCGACGATTCGCATGTGTACGACGTCGCGATCGTCGGCGCGGGACCGGCCGGCCTCGCCACGGCCGTGTACGCGGCGTCCGAAGGCCTCTCGGTCATCGTGCTCGACAGCCGCGCGCCGGGCGGCCAGGCAGGCGCCAGTTCGCGGATCGAAAACTACCTCGGCTTTCCGACCGGCATCTCCGGTCAGGCGCTGGCAGGCCGTGCGTTCGTGCAGGCGCAGAAATTCGGCGCGCACGTCGCGATTCCGGTCCATGTGAAGGCGCTGCATTGCGCGGAGTCACCGTATCGGCTGGAGCTCAAGTGCGGCGGCAAGATTACCTCCCGCACGATTGTGATCGCGAGCGGCGCGGTCTATCGGCGCCCCGCGCTCGAAGGGCTCGACCGCTTCGATGGGCGCGGCGTCTACTACTGGGCGTCGCCAGTCGAGGCCAAGCTGTGCAAGCGCCAGGAGATCGTGCTGGTGGGCGGCGGCAATTCGGCGGGCCAGGCGATCGTCTATCTGGCGACGCACGCGGCCAAGGTCCATGTGCTGATCCGCCGAAGCGGCTTTGAAGCCACCATGTCGCGCTACCTGATCGACCGCATCCGTTCGCTGCCGAATGTGTTCGTGCATCCGCATTCGGAGGTCGGCCGGCTCGAGGCGGACGATATCGGGCTGGCGTCGGTCGTGTTGAAGAAGCCGCTGCCGGACGGCACCGAAAGCTTCGATACGCGGCATCTGTTCCTTTTCACCGGCGCCGATCCGAATACCGACTGGTTGCGCACTTGCGGCGTGCAACTGGACGACAAGGGCTTCGTGCTGACCGGCGCCGGCGTGGACGGCGCATCCGTCTGCGATCTCGCTACGACCGTCGATGGTGTTTATGCGATTGGTGACGCGCGCGCCGGGTCGACGAAACGCGTTGCGGCGGCGGTCGGAGAAGGCGCGGCCGTGGTCGCGCAGATACATCAGCTGCTGGCGGTATCGGAGGGAGAAGCAGCGGTCGCGTTGGGGGCTTGAGCGGCCCCCGGGTAATCTGCTGTTACACACGCCTTCAACTGGTTGCACCTGCTTTTCTTTCTATTTCGTAATATAGCCGTCAGCCATTCGACAGCGAATGACAGGCTCTTTCGAAACAGGAGATAAGCATGATCCAACGCGCGATCGTTTTCGCCACCTTCGGCCTTGCCGCCGCCTGCGTATCGACTGCGGCTTCGGCCCGGGTGGATGTCGGCGTGTTCGTCAATACGCCGGGCCCCTTTTATGCCCCGCCGCCCGTGGTTTATGCCCCCCCGCCACCGGTCGTTTATGCGCCTGTGCAACCGGCATACGGCTATGGATATGGGTATCGCGGCGACTACTACCGCGGGTACCGCGGACACGGCGACCATGGCCGCCATCGTGGCTGGGATAAGCATCATGGGCACGGCCGCTAACGTCGGTTCACGACGTGCCGCGCGCCGGGCTCCGCGGTGGGGAGCGCCCGCTTATACCTACCCGTTTCGCCTGCACTAGCGTCGTCCAGCAAGCCGATTCGTCTGCCGTATTCGCGTTACAGTAGCGGCTGCTGATCCGGGAAGGACCTCGCGTCCGCTCCCATCGCAGTCACGCGTTGACTCAAGCCCGTGACTCAAACCCGTGCCTCCAGCCCGCGACCCAAGCCCGTGACCGACGCCCGCGTGAAGACGCTTCCGTTATCCGCCGCGCGCACCTTGCATCTGGCCGCGCAAGGTTTGCTGACGCCGCCGCGCCGCAAGGCTGTCAAGGCCGACGTGCTCGACGCGATCCGCCGCATGGCGCAACTGCAAATCGACACGATCCACGTTGTCGCGCGCAGTCCGTATCTCGTGCTGTTCAGCCGGCTCGGCGCGTATCCGCAGCAATGGCTCGACGAGCATCTCGCCGAAGGCAAGCTGTTCGAATACTGGTCGCATGAAGCCTGTTTCGTCCCGACCGAAGACTACGGCCTGCTGCGCCATCGCATGCTCGACCCGAGCGAGATGGGCTGGAAGTACGCGGCCGAATGGCACAAGAAGCATCGCAAGGACATCGACAAGCTGCTCGCTCATATCCGTGCGACAGGCCCCGTGCGTTCAGCGGACTTCGCCCGCGAGGCGGGCAAGGGCAACGGCTGGTGGGACTGGAAGCCGGAGAAGCGCCACCTGGAAGTGCTGTTCGCGATCGGGCAACTGATGGTGGCCGAGCGGCGCAATTTTCATCGCGTCTACGATCTGACCGAACGCGTGTTACCGGACTGGGACGACGCGCGCGACCTGCCGCCGCGGGAAACGGTCACCGAGGAGGCACTGCGCCGTAGCTGCCGGGCGCTCGGCATCGTGCGCGCCGATTGGGTCGCCGATTACTACCGGCTGCCGCGCCGTCCCTATCGCGACGGATTGCGTGCGCTCGCCGATCAGGGTGAGCTGATCCCCGTGCAAGTGGAAGGCTGGAAGCAGGACACCTTCGTCCATCATGAATTCGCGCCGATGATCGACGACGCGGCAAGCGGCAAGCTCGCTTCGACCGTCACCACGGTGCTGTCGCCGTTCGATCCGGTGGTGTGGGACCGCAAGCGGGCCGCCGCGCTCTTCGACTTCGACTATGCGATCGAGTGCTATACGCCGGCTGCGAAGCGCAAATACGGTTACTTCGTGTTGCCGCTTTTAAGCCGGGGGCGCATGGTGGGTCGCGTGGATGCGAAAGCGCATCGGACCACCGGCGTGTTCGAACTGAAATCGCTGCACATCGAACCCGGCGTACGACTCAGCGCGAGGCTGGCCGGCGATCTACGCCGCGCTCTGCAGCGCTGTGCGGACTGGCACGGCACGCCGCAACTGGAGATCGCATCGGCGCCGCCGGAATGGCTTGAGGCGTTGAGCGTAGACAGCAGGATGGAAGCCTGACCGCGCGGCACCCGCGCTCGACAATCCGCGGTCTTAATGCAGCGCCGCCCACGCGAGCGACAAGGAAAACACGCCCAGCACAATCGACGCGCCGCGCTGCATCTTCACCGGATTCAGCCAGGTGAGTTTGCCGCTGCCCAGCGCCGCGCCGAACGCGATCCACGCCAGTGCGATCGGCACCAGCAGGCCGGCGAACATCAGCATCGCGATGGCGTATGCGGGAACATGGGTGAACGCGACGGCGGGAAAGATCGTGCCGGCGAACAACAAGCCTTTTGGGTTGAGCAGGGTCGCCACGAATAGCGTGCGCAAGCCGCTCGCTCGCGGCGTCGAATCGGGCAAGGCCACTGCGGCGCGCCACATATCGACGGCGAGATAGGCGATGTACACGCCGGCCGCCACGCGCAGCAGCGACGGCAACCACGGCAACGCATGCGCGGCTTGCGCGAGAAAATGTCCCCACACGGAAATCGACAGAAGATAGCCGGCGAGTTCGGCGGCGATCAGCGGCAACGAACGCCGCACGCCCTGGCGCAGACCGGCCGCCGCAAGCAGCGTATTGGTCGGACCCGGCGTAATCAATACGACGATAATGCCGACAGCCAGCAACGCGATAGCAGACGAGGAAAGCATAAAAAAAGGCGCAATGTTGGAAACAATGCGCCTTTTTATCACAGAGAACCGCGCCGCCGACACGCGGTGGCGATTGCGATGCGGACCACCCTACCAGCAGGCGGCGCGCCGAAGCCTTTTCAGTGCTCCAGCTTCGCGCGCAATTCGCGAGCGGCTTCCAGCAGCCCTTCATAACCCGAACGGGCGTGCTCCGGCAGATCCGGATCGCCGACAAACGCACCCAGCGTTTCGATCAGGCTATACAGAATGCCCTTTGCGGCGCCCGAAGCGATGCTGCCGGACGATACCTGCTGATTCACGTGACTGAGCGCGGCGTCGAGATTTTCGAGGTCGGGCCGGTCACCCGGGGGCGGCTGAGGCGTTACGTCTTGCGTCATGATGAATCTTCTCTCCTGTCCCAAGCATCAGTGAACAAAGCCCATCCTTTCACGTTTGTTATATACCGATCGTGCGCTGCCGTCCATTCGTGATCGGACTCAGTGCGATCTACGTGATCCATGTTAAGGCGTCCATCGATACATCAGGATTTTCGCGCGCGCGTCGTCTTCCAGCAGGACGACATATTCGCCATTGTCGCGCTGCACCGCGCTGATGCCGAGATAGACATCCACCCAGCCGCTGGTGTTGCCGACGCTCGCGCCCGGCGTCATATAGCCGACCAATTGGCCGGTGCGCGCGTCATACACATCCACCCTCGCGATGTACAACTCGGCGACGAAGATGTAATTGCCCGCCACCGCGACGCCGACCGGCGTTGTCTGCGGATCGGTCTGCGTGTTCCACGGCAATGAAACCGTGTACTGCTGCGTCGGTGTGCCGGAACTCCAGTTGTCGTAGCGCGCAAGCACCGGGCCGGCCTCCTTCCAGTGCGTCGGGTCCCAGGGGATCGCACTCGTAAAGCCCGATATGTACATCGTGTCGGTCGCGGCGATGTAGACGATCCGCGCAATCCGCGTGAACGGCTGCGGCATCGCGAACATCTTCGAGCTCGCGTACGTGTAGATCGGATTACCGAATGAATCGATGCCTTGCAACGGCATCTTGCGGATGCCGCTCGTCGGCGTGGCGAGCCATACGTTACCCGGTGTATCCACCCACCAGAAGCCGTTGCCGACCGTGCTGCCCGTCGACGGATTGCCGGTGATCTCGCTGGCGTCGACGGTGCCGTTGCCATTGCTGTCGCGCCACATCCATTCGCCATACGTCGGCTGCCCCGCGGGCCACGCGCCCGGCAGCGGATTTTGCGCCAGCAAACCGGACGGAATCGCCACTTCGCCATGCGCCTCGTCGAAGCGATACACATTCAGATAATGCGCACCGGGATCGAGGGTGTAGAGAAAGCGCCTACCGTCGAATCGCCGCACCATCGGCTCGCCACGCACGCCACGCGGCTCATGAAATGCCGGGTCGTCGGGATAGTCGAAACGGTCGAGCGTGAAGCCCGCATACGACCATTCCTGGCCGACCGGCCGGTTGTAGTCGAGCCTGAAGCGCTTCGAGCCGGTGTAGACCGAATTCGGCGTCGCCGGATCGAACGCGGCGCTATCGACAAAGGTCAATCCGTACAGGCGCCAGTTGAGCGCATGCGTGCTGTACACGTAGCTCTCGAGCACGGCCCCTTGGCCGACCGATGCCGAACCGAGCGGTCGCGGACCTTCGCCGTTTTGCGCGACGTACAGATTGCCGGCCGGATCGACACCAAGGCCCGTGATGCCATTGAAGCGCCAGTTGCCTGGCACACCCTTGACCGTATGGAAGATGCCATTGCGCGTACCGATCGGCGCAGCGGCGCGCGGCTGGCCGTCGGCGTGCCTGTCGAAAACGAGGATCTGCTGCGTCGGTCCGTTGTCCGCGACCAGGATTTGCCCTGACGGTGCGATTGCGATGTCGGTCGGCACCGTGCCGGCGGGCAACGTCAATGCGCCGGAGAGCGCGGTGCCATCGGCGGCGTAATGCAAAATGCTTAGGTTTCCCGAAGAGACACCGCTTATCACCCACAGCGTCGAATCGGTATCCAACGCGATTCGCCCTGGCGAAGGCACATCCCATGAACGCACGCGCCGCATCGATGCGGCATCGAGCACGACGATCCGGTTGTTGTACGTATCGGCAACATACAGTTCGGTATCGGTAGCGACCATGCCGCGAATGCCCGCATCGGTGCCGGTCGTCACCGCATTCAGCCGCAGGAAACTGTTCTTCGTCGCATTGGCGCTATTGCCACGGCCGCCGTCGAACGGCGCTCCGGTCGCAAGATTGGCGAGCGTGCGCCGCGTGATGCCGAACCACGTCTGGTTGGCCGGCGGATAGTCCGCGCCGACCAGCCCGTTGTTCTCGTTGCCGATCGACATCGCCGCGTACAGGTAGGTATGGTTCGTCGCGAGCGCATCGCCGCCGGTGTTGCCCCACCCGTGCGTCGAACCGGCGACGGCAATTTTGTCGCCCGCGCGATACGCGGCAATCTCGCTGCCGCTTTCGTCCCAGGGTGCATTGGTGTAAACGGTGCCGTCGGCGCCGACGCTAATCGCCTGGATGTCCTGCTGCATCCACTTGCCGTCGCCAAAGCCGAAACTGTTGCCGATCCAGGAGGTGGTGTAAGTCAGTTGCGACTGCGCGAGCGCGCTTTGCGATAAGAGACTGTGGAAGAGAAGAACCGCGACGCCGAGGCGGGGGATAAGTTTCACGACGGTATTTCCTTGCAAGGAGCGAAGCGCACACGGCCGACGTGTCCGGCGCGCTTTCGCATGCATGCGGATCAGGAGCTATCGCGCATACGTCAACATTGACGTTTTATCCTCGCATAGAAAAAGCGGAAATTTAATCGTAAAAAATTCATCGCGAGCTTGTGTGCGCTTGAAGTCATTCGAAGCGCATAAGCTTGCGCGACAATGCCATGCTATTTGCCTTTCACTGTCACGCGATAGGCACATCGTCGCGCGCCGACGAGCACATGCTCCTCACGCTGAATCGATCCTTCCTCGCCGACGATCTCCGTGAACAGTTGCAACTCCGTGCGGCAAAAACCCTGGCAGGTGCGCGCCGCCGCGCAGATCGGACAGTGGTTCTCGAGCAGCAGCCAGTCGCGCCCGTCTTTCTGCAACTCGGCCATATAGCCTTCGGCGCTGCGAAGCTCCGCGAGTCTGGTCAGCCGCGCCTTGAGCCCTTTGATCGGCTTGAGCACCGCGAGATAGTTCGCGCGCGTTTCCAGGGCGCGCTGATCGATCAATCTATCGAGCCCCTCTTCGCCGAATAACTGGCGAATCGAACCGAGCAATTGCACCGTCAATTGCGGATGCGCGTCTGGAAAGCGTGCGTTGCCCGCTTCCGTCAAAGCCCAGCTTTGACTCGGCCGCCCCGGCCCCGCCTGCAACGCCTGGCGCCCTTCGATCAAGCCACCGCTCAGCAGTTTCTGGATCTGCTGCCGTGCGGCTTCGACCGTAATGCCGAGTTCACCCGCGATCGAAGCCGTCGACAAAAGCCCCTGCATCTTCAACAGATTCAGGATGCGATCCACCGGCGCAGCAGTCTGCGCGGCTTGCGCGAGCGCCGGTGAATTTTCCAAGCTTTCATTTGCATATCTCATCGGAGCACATTATTATCCAAGCCAATACTTGCATAATAAGCCAGCCTCGTTCGGCTGTCCATGATATGAAAAATCTGCAATCGGATGTGCCGGCCTGGAGCGATCTGCTCAGCGGCAGTAACGGCTGGCGGGCGTTGGGCCTCGCAGGCGGCGTCGCGCTGCATGCCACCAACGTCTATGTGGCGACGACGATCCTACCGTCGGTCGTGCATGACATTGGCGGGCTCGAACTGTATGCGTGGAACACGACGCTGTTCGTGGTCGCGTCGATTCTCGGCTCGGTGTTATCGGTGCGCCTGCTCGCGGTGCTCGGCGCGCGCTCCGCGTACTTCAGCGCGCTGGCGGTGTTCGCGCTGGGCACCGTCGTGTGCGCGAGTGCACCGTCGATGCTCTGGATGCTCGCCGGCCGCACGCTGCAAGGTCTCGGCGGCGGCATTCTGCTCGCGTTCAGTTACGCGCTGATTCGCGTCGTGTTCGAAGAGCGCCTGTGGCCACGCGCGATGGGGCTGGTGTCGGGCATGTGGGGCGTGGCGACGTTATGCGGGCCAGCGGTCGGCGGCATCTTCGCGCAGCTCGGTGACTGGCGGCTGGCGTTCTGGGTGTTGCTGCCGGTCGTGCTGCTGCTCGCCGTGATTGTGCATCGCGAGGTCGACGACAAGCGCGCCCACGGTGAATCGGCTCAGCCGATCCCCTTACTCAAAGTCGGCTTGCTCAGTGCCTCAGTCCTGGTGATTTCACTCGCCGCGTTAACCGACGACATGCGCTGGAACGCGCTCGGCGTTATTGCCGGCCTCGGCTTCGTATGGCTGCTTGCCAGACTCGAACGCAGCAGCACGCATCCGCGCTTGTTGCCGAGCGGCTCGTTCTCGATTCGCACGCGGATCGGCAGGATCTACGCCTGCATGAGTCTGCTCGGCATCGGCGTGACCAGTGAAATCTTCGTGCCGTATTTCTTGCAGACGATCCACGGACGTTCGCCGCTGGCCGCCGGTTATCTGACCGCATTGATGGCGGCCGGCTGGTCGGCCGGCTCGATGTTCAGCGCCGGCCGCTCCGCTACCGCCGCGCAGCGTTTGAGCCGAGCCGGTCCGGTTGTCGCGGCGCTCGGGCTCGCCGCACTCGCCTGGCTGATGCCGATAGCAGGCTTGTTTGATGGCTTGCTGGGTACGGTCGCACTGTGCGCAGCGCTCACGAGCGTTGGACTGGGTGTCGGGATCGGCTGGCCGCATCTGCTCACTCGCGTGTTCACCGCCGCGCAGCCGGGCGAAGAGAACCTCGCGTCGCTTTCGATCACCACCATTCAACTGTTCGCGATGGCGTTCGGCTCCGCACTCGCGGGCCTCGTCGCGAACGGCGCCGGTCTCACGACCCTCGCCCCGCTGCCCGGCGCGCAACACACCGCGCTCTGGCTGTTTGCGACGTTCGCGCTCGCGCCCTTGCTCGCAGCCGGGTTGACTCGCCATAAGCCGCATCTCACCGGAGAAGCATTGTGATAGATCGAGTACAAGCCATGCGGATCTTCGTGCGAATCGTCGATGCCAGCAGCTTCACGCGCGCCGCCGAGTCGCTCGAGATTCCACGCGCCACCGCGACGACCACCGTGCAGGCGCTCGAGTCCCTGCTCGGCGTGCAGTTGCTGGTGCGCACGACGCGCAAGGTCACACTGACCGCGGAAGGCGCCGCCTACTACGAACGCTGCGCGCAGATTCTCGCCGCGATCGAAGAGGTCGAATCAGGTCTGTTCAACCGTCCGGAGAATCTGCGTGGCCGCTTGCGCGTGGCGATGCCGGAGATGATCGCCGCGTCGATCGTGGTACCCGCGCTGGCCTCGTTTCATGCGCTGCATCCGCATGTTGAGCTGGCGCTCGGCGTGAGTCATCGCACACTCGATCTGGTCGGCGAGAGCGTGGATTGCAGCATCGAGCTCGGCGAGTTGCCCGATTCCCGGCTGCTCGCGCGCCGTCTTGGGTTACTCGAACGCGTCACCTGCGCGAGCCCCGCGTATCTCGCGCGGTTCGGCGAGCCACGTCACCTGGACGATCTCTCGGATCACGTCGCGGTGAACTGGCTGTCGATGCAAACCGGCCGGCGCGTGGACTTCGACTTCAGCGTGGCGGCGCGGACGAGCAAGGTGAAAGTGAACGGCTTCATCCAGGTGAACGACGAACACACGTATCTCGCATGCGGGCTCGAAGGCCTGGGACTGATTCAGCCTGGGCGCGCCGCCGCTGCACCGTATCTTGCATCCGGACAGTTAATCGAGGTCCTGCCGAAGTGCAAGCCGACGCCGGTCGCCCTCTCGGTGACGTATGTGAAAAGCCGGCAGATTTCGCCGCGCGTGCGCGCCTTTGTCGATTGGCTCGCCGAGGTGTTCGAAAACGCGCCGGGCATGGTTAAGGCGGCGCCACCGCTGGCCGATCCGCCGGCGTGGCCGGTGCTCGATGCGCAAGGGATGCACGGACTCAATACGGCGTCGCCCTAAGTGCATCGATGAGTGCGTCGATATGCGAATACGAATTGACGTGTACTAGCGCCCCTCAGCGCGCCTGCGCAAACTCCTCCGCCACCGCCGCGATCAGCACCTGCATCCGCGCGGTCTTGAACAGATCGGCGTGCGCGACCACCCAGACATCGAACGGCTCCGCTCGATGCGGCATGACGCGCACCAGTTCCGGTTCGTAATCAGCGCGGAAACGCGGCAGCTCGGCGATACCAAAGCCGGCAAGCGCCGCCTCGAACAGCATCGCCGTGGATTGCGTCTGGAACACGAGACGTCCACGCGAAGTCGGTTCGCCGCACATCGGTGCCCGCATCGACGGCGAGACCGGCTGTTGATACATCACCAGATCGTGACCGTCGAATGCCTCGCCTTCACGCGGTTCGCCGCGTGCGGCAACATAGTCATGCGACGCGTAAATCGCGACCTCCAACTGCGCGAGCTTACGCGCGATCAGGTCCGGCGCATCGGGCCGCAGCGTGCGGATCGCCACGTCGGCTTCGCGCCGCGTCAGATTGGCAATCTGCGCGGATGTCACGCAGACGATCTCGATACATGGATGCGCACGCCGTACTTTGGCGATGGCCGGCACCACGAAGTGTTTGCCGAGCGAATCCGTAGTGGCGACGCGGATCGTGCCGGCCAGTTGATCGTCGAGGCCGGCAATCCGCCGTTCGATCGACAAAGCGGCCTGCTCCATTGTCTCGGCCGCCCCGAGCAACGCTTCGCCGGCGGGCGTCAGCACGAACAAGGCGGGGGTGCGCAGAAACAGCGTCGTCGAAAGCGTTTCCTCGAGCGCGGCGATGCGCCGCCCGACCGTCGCCTGATCGACAGCGAGTTGCGCCGCCGCGCCGCGCAACGTCCCCGTGCGCGCCACGGCGAGAAAAAATCGTGCGTTGTCCCAGTTGATCATTGCCTGCCTTATCCGTGATGCATATTTGCATCATACACATGCGAAATCACTACTTTATTGCATTCACGTATGTGATTAGACTTCGTCGATTGATTCAATTGCCGTTCTAGCCCGAGGAAGTGTGATGACCGAATGCGCCGCTGAACAACCGCTGGCCACCGAGCTTGGCGACAGGGAGCGGCCCGCGAAGCGTCCACGCCTGACGCTCGCGCTGGTGGCGAGCGGCATGTTCATGGCCGTGCTCGACACCACCATCGTCAATGTCGCCCTGCCCGCGATGCACGTCAGCCTAGGCGCGTCCGTGGGCGGTCTTGCGTGGATCGTCGATGCGTACACACTGAGCTTTGCCGCGCTGATTCTTGCAGGCGGCGTCGCGTCTGACCGCTTTGGTGCGAAGGCGGTGTATTTGTGGGGCCTGGCGCTGTTCGTCGCGGCCTCGGCGGCTTGCGGGCTGGCGCCGAACGTCGGCGCGCTGGTAGTCGCGCGTTTGGTGCAGGGCAGCGGCGCGGCGCTGTTCCTGCCGGCGTCGCTCGCCATCGTGCGCAGCACCTTCGACGACCCCGTCGAACGAGGGCGCGCTATCGCGGCGTGGGCGGGGATTGCCTCGATAGCGGCGGCGATTGGGCCGGTGCTAGGTGGTCTGCTCGTGCAAGGGTTCGGGTGGCGCAGCGCGTTTTTGATCAATGTGCCGACCGGTCTGGTTGCGTTCGCGGGTGCATGGGCCGTCGTGCGTCACTCGACGCGCAGCGTCGGCCGCCATTTCGACTGGGGTGGGCAACTGGCGAGCATTGTCGCGCTCGGCGCGCTCTGCTATGCGGCGATCGAATTGCCGTCGCGTGGGATCGCTGCCCGCGAGGTGTGGGGCGCGGCGCTGCTCGCCGTGCTGGCAGTGCTGACGCTCGTTGCCGTCGAACGGCGCGCGCATCATCCGATGGTGCCGGTCGAGTGGTTCAGCAATCGCATGTTCGTGACGATGAATGCGATGGGGACGCTTGTTTACGTTGGCTACTTTGGGTTGTTGTTTGAGTTGAGTTTGTATTTGCACGGCGAGTTTGGGTTCAACGCGCGGCAGATCGGGCTTACGTTGTTGCCGCTTGCGGGCAGTTTGTCGATCGGCAATGTGCTGGTGGGCAGGTTGCATGGACGCTTCTCTGCGACGCAGTTCATGACGACCGGTCTCGTATTGGCCGCCGTTGCGGTGCCGGCGATGGCGATGAGTCTGGAATGGCGCGCGCCTTGGGTCGTCACGTATGCGGCGATGGTGATGTTCGGCGGTGGTACAGCGTTGTCGGTGCCGCCGATGATTTCGACTGTGCTGGAGCAGGTGCCGGGTGAGTTGGCTGGCGTGGCTTCGGGATTGTTGAATGCGCTGCGGCAGGCGGGTGGTCTCGTCGGGGTTGCGATGGCCGGTGCGGCGACGATTCTGGCGCCGCATGTGTCGACTGCGTTGTGGTGGGTTGCTGCGATGGGGTTGGTGACGTATGCGAGTGCAGCGGGTTTGGCCGCTTGCGCGGCGGTTGTTGCTGTGCGGCTGCGGCGTTGACCCGTTCTTGATCTGGCTTCTTGGCCTTTCCTTGAATTGTTATTGGTCTATTAGCGTTGCCCCTGTGCGGGGCAATGCTCTCAACTTAAGCCCGAAAGGGCTTGTATACGGGGCGTTTGCCCTGTAAACTTCATCGCATAACTGATTGATAAATAAACGATATGAACTCAAATACCAGCGTCTTCCCAACTCCTGGCTGAGTTCTCCGATTTCCTGTTCGATCCGGCGCTCGCTGAGCGTGTTCGCCGTTCTCCCACTGCCTTTACCCGCAATCGCATCCTGACGCTGCCACGCATGGCAGCGTTGATGATGTCGGGCATGCGCTCGAGCGTGCAGGCCGAGCTCGATGGGCTGTTTGGCGCGTTGCACGGGCAAACGGTGCGCACCCGGGCGGTAAGTGCACAGGCCTTCAGCAAGGCGCGCCGCGGCCTGTCGGCCGAGCTGTTCGAACTGGCCCGCGCGCGCCTGATCGAGCTGGCCCAACCCTACATTGATTCGATGCGCTGGAATGGCCTGAGGCTGGTCGCAGCCGACGGTAGCCGTCTGCGGGTAGGCACGCGCGAAGGCCATGATCTGCGCGCCGACCACTACGCATTTGCGCTGTTCCTGCCGGGGCCCGAACTGACCCTGCACGCCGCGCTTCATCCGGCCGACGGCTCCGAGCGGCAGATGCTGTTCGAAGCGCTGGACGTACTGCAACCGCACACCGATCTGCTGCTGCTCGATCGCGGCTATCTCGGCAACATGATGGTAGCCGCCCTGGCACAGCGCGAGATCCCGTTCTGTCTACGCGTGGATGCACGCGCCTGGACGTGCGTCACCGCCTTTGCGCGCAGTGGCGAGGCTGAGCGCTTCGTGACACTGGCCGCGCCCGATGAACAGGACGCCCTTGACTATGAACTGGTGCGCACGCCCACCACGGTGCGCCTGATCCGCGATGTCACTCCTGGCGGACGTGTTCGCGTGCTGATGACCTCGCTGCTCGATCGCCAGCGCTATCCGGCTGCCACCTTCGGGGCGCTCTACCATCAGCGCTGGCGCATCGAGGAAGCGTTCAAACGGCTCAAGCACCGGCTGCGGCTGGAGGCCGTCACGGGGCTGGACTACCTGGCGCTGCAGCAGGACTTCGGCGCAAAAACCGTCGCCGACAACCTGTGCACACTGCTCAGCGATCTCGACGATGCGTCTCACGATGACGCACCTGCCAGCCGTCCTGACCGTGTTTATGCGCTGGGTGCCCTCAAGCCGATCCTCGGCGCGTGCCTGCTACGGATTGAACACTGCCTGAACCTGCTGCCCAAAGTCATGCCGGCCATCCACCAGGCCCGATGTCGTATCCAGCCCTCGCGCTCTTACCCACGACCGCCCAGAAAAGCCAAGCCCCATCACCATCTCGCGTACAAGCTTGCTTGATGAAATGGGGCTTAAGTTGAGAGCATTGCTGTGCGGGGCGGCACTTACTTTCTTTGCCGCCGCAAAGAAAGATAAGCAAAGAAAGCGGCTCGCCCCCCCCTGCTAAGCGGGTCCCCCGCACAGCCACGGTAGTGGTGCATCTGGAATCCGTGCCCTCGCACATTCGGCCTGAGTGACAAGGGCGTCATACTTCCGGCGGCGCTGCGCGCGCCGAAGCGTACTTCTTAAAACCATCCGGCAGCCCCCGTCGGCGCTTGCGGGTTGCCCAGCGAAGCGCCTGCAATTACGCGCTTCGCGCTTTTTTCGCTCCCGGAAAAGCTCACCGGTGGTGTCTGCAGCCCGCTTTTTACTCCCGAAAAGACTCACCTTTGACGCTGTCGGTGCGGGCGCGATCGTTCAGGACATCACCGCTCCCTGAATCGCTCGCTGCCCTCAACATCTTCACAGCCTCCGGCAAACGCCTCGTTCATTCGCCTTTAAACACCGGTGGCCGTCGCTCTGAAAACGCCGCCAGCCCCTCGCTGAAATCCGCGCTTTCGCACGCCTGCCGACGCAGTTCGGCAATCTGTTCCATCGCCTGCACAGGCATGGGCTGCAAGTCTTCAAGTATCCGTAGTTGTTCCTTCACGGCCTGGATCGCCAAGGGCGCTTTGCTTGCGATTCCGCGCGCCATTTCAAGGGCCGTTGCTTCCAGCTTATCGCTGTCGACCAGACGGTTGATCACGCCGAAACGCTCGGCGCGTGCGGCATCGAGTGGCTGCGCGCTGAAGAACATCTCCTTCAGTACATGAATCGGCAAGTTGTTGAAGAACCGCAGCAGGCCGCTAGTTGTGTACGGCAAGCCAATGTTCGCCGGTGTCATCGCGAAACGCGCGCTGCTATCTGCAACAACAAGGTCACAACTCATCGCCAGATCGACGGCGCCGCCCCACGCGGAGCCCGACACCATCGCGATCACCACGCCCGGATAAGCACGCACGCGACGCAACACCCGCTCCAACGGCTTGCCGTAGGCAATCGGGTCGCGGTCGTCCACCAACTCTCCAAGGTCGTGCCCCGCGCTCCAAACGTCCTGCCCTACGCCGCTGCCAAGTATCACGACCGGTATCCGCTGCGCGGCAAGGTCGACAAGGTGTGAGTCAAGTGCGTTCAACAGTTCCGCGCTCAGCGCATTCCGGCGCGTAGGATGACTGAACGTCAAACGTGCCATCCGTTCATCCACAATATCGGCCGTTACCGCAAACGGCGATGCGTTCGGTGTGTTCATCGTGTGACCTCGACAGCATGTTCCAAAGTTTGCGGCCTGCTCATCGCGTAACGCCCGCAGCGTATTTCAAGTTTTGCGGCATGCTTATTGCGCGACTCGCGCAGCCCTGTTCCGAGTTTTGCGTCGGTTTCATAGCGTGGCTCCCGTCGCGAGTTCGAAGTTTTTCGGCGTGTTCATTGCACAACTTCTATCGGATGATCCGAGTCTTGCGTCGGACTCATTGTGTCGCCCCTGCCATACGTTCCGATACATTCTCCGGCGAAACATAGCCACCCTGCTGATATACCCCTTTCGCGGCAAGCAGCGCTTCAATCGAGCCCTCGTCGAATCCCGCCTCGCGTAATACATCGACAGTATGTTCGCCAAGACCCGGCGGCGCATGCCGGCTGACGTGATGCGAAGCATCGCCCGTCGCTGCTGTACTCGACACCGGCGTCACAACCTGGCGCAGCGGGCCAAGCGTCGGATGCTCGACCGTTTCCACCAGCCGGCAATGCTGCACCTGCGGATCGGCAAACACTTCGTCTAACGTGTTGATCGGGCCAGCGGGCAAACCGACGCCAATGAAAAGTTCCGTCCACTCCCGCTTACTACGCGTCTTCAAACGTGCTTCCAACGCAACCTTCAATTCATCGCGATGCGCAACGCGGGCTTCGTTGGTCGCGAAGCGCGGATCGGCCGGCAACGCGGGTAATTCGAGCAATTGGCACAAGCGCAGCCACATGTCCGACGTGATCGGCGCGATGTTGAGCGGCCCGTCCGCGGTTTCGAATACGCCATACGGTGCAATCACCGAATGCGCGTTGCCGGTGCGGTGCGGAATGTCGCCGAGGCTAAGGTAACGCTGGCCATGCACGCTCAAGAGCCCCACCAGACTCGAAAGCAGCGACGTGCTCACATGCTGGCCACGTCCGGTTCGCTCACGCTCCAATAACGCCGACAGGATCGCCATCGCGAGCCACATGCCCGAACTCAGGTCGCCAATCGCGGTGCCGGTGCGTGTAGGGTCGCCATCGGCGAAACCGGTCAAGCTCATCAGCCCGGAATAACCTTGCGCGATCTGGTCGAAACCGGGCCAGCCGCTCATCGGACCATCAGCGCCGAACGCGTTTATGCTGCCCATCACCAGCCGCGGATTGCGCGCGCTGAGGACGTCGTAGCCGAGCCCCATGCTGTCGATGGTGCCAGGCTTGAAGTTCTCGATCACCACGTCGGCATCGTCGATCAACCGGTGGATCGCCGCCAGTCCCTCCGGGTTGCGAAAGTCGATGCACACGCCACGCTTGTTGCGGTTGCAAGATAGATAGTAGGTGCTCACCCCCCGGTCGAACGGCCCCCAGGTTCGGCTCATGTCGCCACCCGGGCCCGGTTCGACCTTGATGACGTCCGCACCGAGATCGGCCAGCACCATCGAGCAGAACGGCCCCGACAGCGCACGGCTCAGTTCGACGACCTTGATTCCTTGTAACGCTTGCATTCAGTTCTCCAGCGAATTGATGACGGGTGCGGATAGCCCGAGTGATGCGCTTGGGCTATGTCCGAAGTGTCTGAGGACCCGTGCGGATAGCGCGAGCGCAGCGCTCGACGACGCACTATTCCGGCAGCGTCTGATGACGGGTCTCGACAGCGAACGGCAAGATCAGCAGGCCGATCACAAAAGCCACCGCGGTCCACGCAATCGGCAAGCCGAGCGAACCTTCCCAATGAATCGCGGCAGCCAGCAGGAAGTTGACGCCCGCGCCGAGCAGGCGGCCCACCGACGCATTAAACGCAAACGCGGTAGCGCGTATCCGGGTCGGATATTGCTCCGGCAGCCACAGCGAAAAGATCGCGAAATTGCCGCCGAAAAAACCAAGGAACAGCAGCGACACCATGAACAAGTTGAGTCCGTTCGGCAGATAGAAGACCCAGCCGAAGGCGAACACAATCGACACGGCCATCCCGACAAAGTACGTCCCAAGCGCGACGCGGCGCCCCAAACGTTCCGCCAGCCACGGCGCGACGAGACACCCGAGGATCGTCCCCACCGACAGCACCGCCGCCCCGATCGACGCGAGATGCACGGCGCCGATGCGGTCGATGCCGGCGCGCGTCGCCAGGGTCACAACCGCGCTCGCTTCGTAGACCGACCCGGCCCACAAGCCGATGATCGCGACGCCCACCAGGCTCGCGCTCGTCAACGTGCGGCGCCGATAAGCCGGCGCGAATATCTCCATCAGCGGCCGGCGCTTGGGCACGGCTTCGGCGTTCGTCTGACCGAGGCCATGCGTGGCCTTGCGCCACTGACCCGGCTCCTTCACCCTAAGCACCGTAAAAATCGCCAGCAACGCCGGAGCGAGACCGCACAGGAACATCGCGCGCCAGCCGTACGTCGCACCGACCGTATAGTTCAGCAAGGCGGCAAGGAAGAATCCGACGTAGTAGCCGGTTTGCAGATAGCCCGCACCCATCTTGCGGCGATCTTCCGGCCAGCTCTCGGCGACATAGGTCCCCGCCAGCGCCCATTCGCCACCCACGCCGATGCCGGCTATCAGCCGGAACGCGGCCAACTCCCAGACGTTGTGTGCGAACGCCGCAGCGCCGGTGAACACCGAGTAAATGAGGATGCTGGCGGCCAGCGTCTTGACCCGCCCGAAGCGGTCGGCGAGCGGCCCCCAGATGAACGACAACCCCCAGCCGATCAGAAACAACGCGAACAGAATCGACCCGTACATACCGAGATTGCCGGGCGTCGCGGCAATGCCCGAGACGGGCAACAACTCGGTGAGCGCCGGAATCAGCACGAGCGCGTAGATGACCGAATCCACGCCATCCAGCACCCATCCGGAGTAAACCGCCCAGAAGCCGCCGATCTGCTCGCGGGTGAGGGGTGTACGCCGGGGCTTGAGCCCGGGCGTCGATGCAGCGATCGCTTTGGACATCCTTGTCTCCTAGCCGGCAGAAGCCGGCCGTTTTGAAGCGACGCCGGACAGCTCTGGCTGGGCACGCTTCGGTTTTTTGTAGATTGAGTATAAGAACGCGCCCGATAATCTAAAAATATGATATTTCTCTAGCTCGATCGGATTTCGTTATGGGATGAGGGGGCGAGCGACGCACATGGATCTGCGGCAACTGCGGTATTTCGTCAAAGTGGTGGAGTGCGGTAACGTCACGCGCGCGAGCGAAGCGCTGCATATCGCACAGCCCGCGATCAGCCAGCAGATGCGCAATCTGGAGCGCGATCTGGGCATGCAGTTGCTCGAGCGCAGCGTGCAGGGCGTAGCGCCCACCGCAGCCGGGCAAACGCTTTACCGGCATGCAATCGAGTTGCTGCGGCAGGCCGACAGCACGCGCGAACTGCTGCGGCAGGACGCCGAGCTGCCGCAGGGCAGAGTGTCGGTCGCCATGCCGTCGAGCACGGCGCGGATGGTAGCGATCCCGCTTGCACGCACGATCCGCGACCGTTACCCCGGCATCGCGCTGGAGTTGGTCGAAGCACCGAGCGCGGAGCTCGGCAGTCTGATCGGTAGCGGACGAGTGGAACTGGCCGTCGTGGTGGACGCGGTCGAAACGCGCGGGGTCGCCGCGCAAAGGTTGCTCACCGAGGCGCTTTATCTGATTGCGTGGCCGGAGTTTCAGATGCCTCGCGAGCCGGTATCGATCGCTGAACTCGCGCGCATGCCGCTGATCCTGCCAAGCGCGCCGAATACGATCCGCAGCCGCGTCGAGTGGGCTCTGCGCGAAGCCGGGCTGCCGTGCGAGATTTTGTTCGAAGCCAGTTCCACCGCATTGTTATTCGCGGCGGTAATGGCCAAGTTAGGTGTGACGATCTTGCCGTGGACGGCCGCGCACGTCGAACTCGATGAGCACAAGCTCAAGCTTGCGAAGGTCGATCACCCGCTGTTCTCGCGCGACCTGTCGCTCTGCTGGCACGACACCGCGTTACTGAGCAATGCCGTGCAGAAGGTCAAGGCGACGATACTCGAACTGTTCGACAGCCTTGGGAAGCGGCCGGAGTGGACGGCGGCGGATTAAGACGCCCTCACCCGCCGCACGAAGAGTCGCCGCGTGAGATCGAACGCCACCAGATTCCCCGCCACCACCAGCAGAAGCCCGAGCACCGCCAACGCGGACCATCGGTAGCCCTCGAATATCGTCGACGCCGCCAGCGCCACAATCGGAAACAGCACGGTGCAGTAGGCGGCCCGCTCGGGCCCGATGCGCCCGACCAGCATCAAATACGCGGTAAAGCCGATCACCGAGCCGAAGATCGCCAGATAAGCGAGTGCGCCGAGATATCGCGCGTCAGGCTCGATGGAGAAGGAAAAGCCGGCCAGCGCGCTTCCCACCGTCAGGATCCCGGCGCCGATCAGCATCGCCCAGCTATTGGTGGCGAACGGGTGCAAGCCCATCGATTGCATCCGGCTCGACAGCAGATTGCCGGCCGAAAAGCACAAGGTGCCGAGGAACGCGATCGCGAGTCCCAGCCACACCGTGTGGTCGCCCAGGTGTCCTGCCATCTGCTGGACGAACAGGCACACGATACCGACGAGTCCCAACGCCGCACCGGCAATCGCCGACGGTTGCAAAGGACGGCCCATGAATAGCCGGCCGTTGATCGAATTCAGCAGCGGCGCGGTGGAAAACACCACCGCGACGAGGCCACTCGGCACCACCTGCTCGGCATAGTAGAAGCACAGAAAGTTCAGACAGAAGAGCGCCAGGCCTTGCGCGGCCAGGAAGCGCCATGCGGCGCGCGGCGGCCAGATCGGCCGGCGCATGATGCGCAGCAGCGCGAACAGCACCAGCGCCGCGATCCAGAAACGCCATGCAATTGACACCGGCGGGGGCACCGCGCCCAATTGCCATTTGATCGCGATCCACGTGGTGCCCCAAATGAGCACCGTGACGGCATAGAGCGAAAGATTCATGAGGAAGCCTGCAGCAGCAAAGAGCGGGAGTCCTACTATGCTGCAGCGCTGGCGGCCGCACTTGTCCAGGATTGCGCATTTTCTCGGAGGTCCGGGCGGCCGGCGATCGCTCGCCCTATACTGACGCTTACCCCGCCATCGAATGCATCCCGCTCGTTCCGTGAACGCCAGACCGCCCGCCCCCGTGATCGAATCCACCGAAACGCCGTTCGGCCTTCAGTCGGTCTGTCACACGCTGCGCAACGCCAACGCGAATCTCGAACGCTTTGCATGGCTGGGCGACCGGCTCGCCATCGCCCTCTGGACCCGCGATACGGAGGAGGCCGAGACCATCTACGAGCGGCCCGGCCATCACACGCTGTCATGCTATCTGGATGGCGGCTATCGCACCGAGCGTCAGAAGATGCCCGGGCGCTACGGCGCGCCGTCGCGGCTCTGCGCGTTGCCCGGCGAACATGAATCGCGCTGGTGGGTACGCGGCCACATGCATTTCATGCATCTTTACTTCCTGCCCGAACACTTCACGCAACGCGCCGTGCAGGAACTCGATCGTGAGCCGCGCGAACTGACGCTCGCCGATCGCACCTATTTCGAAGACGCCCGCATCGCGAGCCTGTGTCAATCGCTCGCCAATGAAGACTGGCAAGACCCCGATGGCCTGCTGCGAACCAATGAAACCGCGCATCAGGTGCTGAGTCTGCTGCTGCGCGCACAAGGCGTGCGCCGCACGGATGCGTCGCTCAAGGGCGGTCTGTCGGTCGCGACCCGGCGGCGCTTACGCGACTACATCGAGAACCATCTCGCGCAAACGCTCACCCTCGGCGAGCTTGCTGGTGTAGCGGCGCTGTCGGAGTTTCATCTGGCTCGTATGTTCCGCGCGTCGTTCGGATTACCCCCTGCTGCCTGGATCGCGCAGCAACGGCTCGAACGCGCACGCACGCTGCTGCGCACCACGAGACTGCCGCTCGCGCAAGTCGCCGAACAATGCGGCTATGCGAACGCCAGCCATTTCAGCCACCGTTTTCGTGAAAGCGTCGGTGTGGCGCCGGCGGCGTATCGGCAGGTGGTTAGCGCGCAATCGTGACTGGCGCGCTGATCCGGCCGATCTCACTTCAAAGCCATCGCCAGCACGCGCGCCACATGGATTGCGTCGACGCCCGCTCCATCATGAATCTGATGCCGGCAACTCGTGCCGTCCGCGACCATCACCGTGTTGCCATCGATCTTGCGCACCGCAGGCAGCAGCGACAGTTCCGCCATCGCCTGCGATGTCGCGTAGTGCTCGGCCTCGTAGCCAAAGCTGCCCGCCATGCCGCAGCACGAAGACTCAACCGTCGACACCTTCAGTTCAGGAATCCAGTTCAGTACGGTCTGCACGGGCGTGAACGCGTCGAAGGCCTTTTGATGGCAATGCCCGTGTACCAGCGCTTGCTCCTTGGCCAACGGCTTCAGCGCAAGCTGCAAGCGCCCCACCTTTTCCTCGCGCACCAGAAACTCTTCGAACAGAAACGCCTGCTTCGAAAGCCGTTGTGCTTCTTCACCGAAGCCGTAGTGCAGAAACTCGTCACGCAACGACAGCAAACACGACGGCTCCAATCCGACGATCGGTACACCACGCTCCACAAACGGCTTGAACAGATCAAGCATGCGCCGCGCTTCCTGCTTCGCTTCATCGACCAAACCGGCCGCGAGGAAGGTGCGCCCGCAACACACCGGCCGCTCGCCCTGGCGCGTATTGAAGTGCACCGTGTAACCGGCAGCTTCCAACACCTGTTGCGCGGCGCGCGCGTTTTCAGGCTCCATGTTGTTGTTGAATGTATCGACGAACAACAGTACTTCTTTCAGCGCGCCACCTTGGGCCCGTTTGCCCGGCACTGCGGTCGATAGAAACGATTTCTTGAAACGCGGCAGCGTCCGTTCAGGCGCGAAACCCACCGAGCGTTTGAACCATGCCGACAACACCGGAACGTTGTCAGCCAACGCCATCAAACCCGGCATGCGGCTCGCCGCGGCGGCATAGCGCGGCATGAAAGCCACTAGCCTGTCACGTAGACGCAGACCGTGCCGTTTAACGCGCGCCGCCCGCGCCTCGATCTTGAACTTCGCCATGTCGACGCCCGTCGGGCAATCGCGCTTGCAGCCCTTGCACGAGACGCACAGGTCGAGCGTGTCCTTGACGTCGTCGCTGGCGAGTCCAGCTTCGCCGAGTTGCCCAGAGATGGCCAGACGCAAGGTGTTCGCGCGCCCACGCGTTACATGCTGCTCGTCCTTCGTTACGCGATAACTCGGGCACATGGTGCCCGCATCGAACTTGCGGCAATGGCCGTTGTTGTTGCACATCTCGACGGCCTTCGCGAGCCCGCCAGACAGATCGTTGCCGCTACCCGGCAGCGTCTCCTGCCCCGTCAGCGGATCGCGTTCGACGTTCCATGCGGACCAGTCGAGCGCGGTCTCGATCCGATGCGCTTCGTAGCCCGGCGCAAAGCGGAAATTGCGTGCGTCGTCCATTTTCGGCGGACGCACGATCTTGTCGGGATTGAAGCGGTTATCCGGATCGAACAACGCCTTGATTTCGGTGAAGGCCTGATTCAGACGCGGCCCGTATTGCCACGCGACCCATTCGCCGCGGCACAAGCCGTCGCCATGCTCGCCGGAATACGCGCCCTTGTATTCGCGCACCAATGCCGCCGCTTCTTCGGCAATGGCGCGCATTTTGACCGCGCCGTCGCGCCGCATATCGAGAATCGGCCGCACGTGCAGTGTGCCGACACTCGCATGCGCATACCAGGTGCCTTCCGTTCCGTGACGATGGAACACTTCGGTCAGGCGGCTCGTGTATTCCGCCAGATGTTCGAGCGGCACCGCGCAATCTTCGATGAAGGAGACCGGCTTGCCGTCGCCCTTCATGCTCATCATGATGTTCAAGCCGGCTTTACGGACCTCCCACAGCGCTTTCTGTTCGTTCGCGGCAGGCATCTCGACGACCGAATCGGGCAAGCCCAGATCGGCCATGAGCTCAGTAAGCTGTTTGAGCGACGCGAGTTGCTGGGCACGGTCCTCGCCCGCGAATTCCACCAGCAGGATCGCTTGCGGCTCGCCGACCAGCGCCTTCTCGATCACCGGCCGGAAGGCGGGATTGCTCATCGCTAAGTCGATCATGGTGCGATCGACCAGTTCCACGGCCACCGGCTTCAACTTGACGATGTGCTGGGTGAGATCCATCGACTGCCAGAAGGTCGGGAAGTTGACCACGCCAAGCGTCTTATGCGTGGGCAGTGGTGCGAGCTTCAGCGTCAGTTGCCGGCTGAACGCAAGCGTGCCTTCCGAACCGACCAACAGATGCGCGAGATTCGCGATGCCGTCGTCGGTATAAGCGCGCGGGTTCTGACAATCGAACACGTCGATGTTGTAGCCTGCGACACGCCGCAAGACTTTCGGCACGCGCGCCACGATTTCATCGCGCTCACGTTGGGCAATCTGCTTCACGCCTTCCACGATCTGCTGCAAGCGCGCGCCTTGCGGCGCCTCGCGCAATGAAGCGAAACGTGCTTCGCTACCGTCGGCGAGAATGGCGTGGATTGCGTCGACGTTGTGCACCATATTGCCGTACTCGATCGAGCGCGAGCCGCACGAGTTGTTGCCCGCCATGCCGCCGATCGTGCATTGCGCCGCCGTCGAGACATCGACCGGAAACCACAGGCCGTGAGGCTTCAACCAAGCGTTCAGATGATCCAGCACGACACCCGGCTCGACCGTCACCGTGCGCGCGTCGGCATCGAACGCGACGATGTTGTTCAGCCACTTGCTGGTGTCGATCACCAGCGCCTCGCCGACGGTCTGGCCGCATTGGCTCGTGCCCGCGCCGCGCGCGAGCAACGGCACTTTCTCGCTCCGGGCAATGTCCAGTGCGATGCGCAGATCGTCCTGATCGCGCGGCACCACCACACCGATCGGCGTGATCTGATAGATCGACGCGTCGGTGGCATAACGGCCGCGGCTCGCCGCATCGAACAACACGTCGCCGCGTAAGGACTTGCGCAGATGCTGCGCGAGCGGGGTCGTCAGGCGCACGGCAGATGGCACCAGATGGATTGGCTTGACGAGTAAAGCGGAAGTGGGGTTCGTCATATCGTCGGCCTATAAGGAAGCGGGCTAGTACAGCGTCAGGCTGATCGGGGCGAGCCCTTCAATGCGCCCACTCGCCGTGCCCGCACTCTGCGGAAAAAACATTCCGGTATACGAACCGGTGGTGATGACCATGTCCGGCGTGATCGCGATGCCGCGCGACGTGGCGTGATTGACAAGCCACGTCAGCAGGCGCCGTGGATCGCCGGCCGGATTGGCGGGTGCCGTTTCGACCACATCACGCCCTTCGAACCTGAATTGGGCCAACGGCGCCACAAACGGAAAGTCCTCGCGATACGGCGCAAATTCGCCGACGATCAGCCCGCCGTGATTCTGCAAGTCCGCGAGTTGGGCGAGCTTGTCGACATTAGGCCAGCCGGCGTAGCGGCTCGCCACGATCTCGATGGTCGCACCGATCGAGCCGATGCCTGCGTGCACTTCTGCGTCGCTATAGGGTGTTGTCGACGGCTCGAAGCGACGGCCGAAACGGAATGCGATCTCCAGTTCAAGTCCGAGCGGTGCGAAGGCTCCACGCGGCAAGCGTGCGCCGTCGGCGTACAGATCGCTCGCGGGCAACGGCGCGCCCTGAATCGGGCCACTGTCGGACTTCGCGCCGATCTTCCAGCCGCCGATCGACGTGTCCAGTGCGCGCAGGATCTCGTGCTGGATCGCGTAGGCGGCTGCACCGTCTGCGGGCGTTTGTTCCGGCGGCAACGCATCAAGCGTCCGGTGATTGCGGTGCGCGTCGGCGAGACGCTGACTCAGTAGTGTGGTCATTTCTTTGAAGGCGAAGAGAAGGAACGGTCCAGTCTGTTTATGCCCCCACGCCCTTGGCGGCGTGCGCTTTGTCGGCCGTGTTGAGCTCGAATTTGCTTTCCGGCTGCATGCGGAATGCAAGCACCACGCCGATCGCCATCAACAGCATGCTGCCGACGAACGGCAACTCCCAGCTGCCGAAGTAGTCGATCAGAAATCCGCCGACTACCGGCGAGATGATCGCGGCCAATGCCGAGCCGGTGTTCATCATGCCGCTCGCGGTGCCTGAGTATTCCGGCGCGATGTCCATCGGGATCGCCCACATCGGGCCGATCGTCATTTCAGCGAAGAAGAAGCCTGACGCGAGACACGCCATCGACAGATACAGGTCGTGCGTGAACATCAGCGGAATGAGCGAGAGCAGACAAAAGAACATGCACACCGACACCATCCAGCTGCGCGCACGCTTCAGGCTGCGGGTCCGCGTGAAGATCCAGTCGGTGACAATGCCGCCGAGCGTGTCGCCGAGTACGCCGGCAAAGAATACGACCGAAGCGAAGATCGCCGATTTTTGCAGTTGCAGGTGATAGCTGTGCAGGAAGTACTGCGGAATCCAGCTCAGGAACAGCCACAAGGTCCAGCCGTAGCAGAAGTACACGATCGTGACGGGCCACATGCGGCGAAACAGTTTTCCCCATGGCACACTGGCCGCTTTGGGCTTCGGCGCGGGCAAGATTTCGAGTTCCTCGGTCGTGATACGCGGATGATCTTTCGGATGTTCGGTGAACGTGAACGCCCACACCGCCACCCACAGCAAGCTGAACACGCCGCAGATATAGAACGATTCGCGCCAGCCCCAGGTCGCCATCACCAGCACGATCATGCCCGGGGCCACGGCATTACCGATCCGCGATGCCGCGTGGGTAATGCCCTGCGCGAAGCCGCGTTTTTCTTTCGCGACCCAGCGCGCCATCGCGGATGTGGCAGCGGGAAACGTGGCGCCTTCGCCGAAACCGAGCAACACGCGCGCGGCCAGCAACGAGACCAGTCCGCCGGCGAAGCCGGTCAGCAAAGTCGCAACGCCCCAGATCGCGCCGCAGAAAATCAGCGTGCGTTTCGCGCCGAAACGGTCACTGACCCAGCCACCGATGATCTGAAAAATCAGGTACGGATAAGCGAAAGCCGAAAACACCAGGCCCACTTCCGTATGCGAGAGGCCGAACTCCTTGCCGAAACCTGCAGCCGAGGTGCTGACGTTGACGCGGTCCAGGTAAGTGATGAAGTACATGATGCATAGCATCACTAAAACGATACTGGTCGCACTGCTCACACGAAACCGCTTCATCGTCTCTCTCCATTGCAGTCTATCGACGGCGCGCCTGGAATGGCGCGCTGCGTCGTCGCCCGTCGGCGACGTACGCCGCGGGAACATCGCATGTTGTTGGGGGCCGCGTTCTATGCGCGGCTTCGTGAGGGAAGTGCTTCCCGCCTTCCCTTGCTGCGAGATGCGCTGATGCGCCGATGCACTCATACGCTGGCGCGCCGAGCGCCTATGCGCTGTCCAGCAGATGCGCCCGGCGCCCAAGCGCTCAGGTGCTCAAGCCGCCGCTTTCAGCCCCGAGGCTTGCGTCGGCTGGCTCAGCCACTCCATAGCGGCGGGCAGGCCGCTTTCCTTGAGCGGCACGCCCGCGAGGCGCAGGCCCATTTCGCAACCGGCCAGCGTCGCCAGCAGCATCAGGTCGTTGCAATCGCCGAGGTGGCCGATGCGGAACATGCGGCCTTTCATCTTGCCGAGGCCAGTGCCGAGCGACATGTCGAAGCGTTCGTAGATGACCTTGCGCACCGCGTCGGCATCGATGCCCTCGGGCATCATCACGCCGGTCAGCACCGGGCTATACACAGCGGGATCCGCGCACTGGATCTCCAGACCCCACGCGCGAACCGCACGGCGGGTTGCTTCGGCGAGACGCTCGTGACGCGCGAACACGTTGTCGAGCCCTTCGCCGAGAATCATCTCCAACGCCTCGTGGAGCCCATACAGCAGGTTCGTGTTCGGCGTGTACGGCCAGTAGCCGGTCTTGTTCATCTCGACGATCTCGGTCCAGTCCCAGAAACTGCGCGGCAGTTTGGCCTGCTTGCTGGCGGCGAATGCCTTCGGCGAGATCGCGTTGAAGCTGATGCCCGGCGGCAGCATCAAGCCCTTTTGCGAACCCGAGACGGTGACGTCGACGCCCCATTCGTCATGGCGATAGTCGGCGCACGCGAGGCCCGAAATCGTGTCGACCAGCAGCAGCGCCGGGTGGCCGGCGGCGTCGATCGCGCGGCGCACGGCGGCGATATCCGAAGTCACGCCCGTCGACGTTTCGTTATGGACGACGCACACCGCCTTGATCGCGTGCTGCGTGTCGGCGCGCAGGCGCTCTTCGATCATCTGCGGCTGAACCCCGCGCCGCCAGCCTTCAATGCCAGGCAGGCCGAGGAACTCCGGCTTCAGACCGAGGCTTTCCGCCATCTTTTTCCACAGCGTCGCGAAGTGACCGGTTTCGAACATCAGCACGTTGTCGCCGGGGCTCAGCGTGTTCGACAGCGCCGCTTCCCAGGCGCCGGTGCCGGAGGCCGGATAGATCACCACCGGCTGCTGCGTCTTGAAGATTTTCTTGATGCCTTCGAGCACCTTCAGGCCAAGTTCGCCGAACTCGGGGCCGCGGTGATCGATGGTCGGGTAGCTCATCGCCCGGAGAATGCGATCGGGCACCGGGCTCGGACCCGGAATCTGCAGGAAGTGACGACCAGCGGGGTGAAAGTCTAGCTTGAGCATTTGGCTCCTCCGATTGAATTTTGCATGCAAAAAACTATATCAGACGATCCGCGGCGCCCCCAAGTCCAAAATTACTTGCGGACACCGGTGTTTACCCGTGCTATTAACTAATCTTTATGCTTCCGCTAAAATCCTACCTAATACGATGTTGAGGGCTTTTGTATGCAAAATCCGGATTTCGATGCGGGCGTGGCGGCTTCCCCGCTGATGCCGAAGGTCGAGCGTCAGCGCTTGCACGACACGGTGGTGGAGCACATTCGCCGCTTTATCGTCGAGGGGGTGTTGGAGCCGGGCAAGAAACTGAACGAGCGCGAGTTATGCGAGACGCTTGGGATTTCGCGCACGCCGTTGCGGGAGGCGCTGAAGGTGTTGGCCGCCGAAGGGTTGATTGAGATTTCGCCGAACCGGGGCGCGTCGGTGTCAAAGATGTCGGAAGCGGAGTTGCGCGAGACCTTTGAATTGATGAGTGGTCTTGAAGCGTTTTCCGGCGAACTGGCGGCGGAGCGGATGACGGCTGCGGAGCTTGCCGAGATCAAGGCGCTGCATTATGCGATGCTGGCTTGTCGGACGCAGAACGATCTGGCTGGGTACTACAGTCGTAACCAGGCGATTCACGACAAGATCAATGAGGCGGCGAGGAATTCAGCACTGCGGCAGACTTATGTCGCTGTTAATCGACGCCTGCAGGCGTTGCGGTTTCGGTCGAATTTTCAGATCCCTAAGTGGGATAGCGCGATTCATGACCATGATGAGATGTTGAAGGCGCTTGAAGCGCGGGATGGGAAGAAGTTGAGTGCTATTTTGCGGCAGCATTTGCTGGATAAGAGGGATGCGGTTTTGCAGGTGCAGTCGAGGGAAGAGGTGACGGCTTCGGTGTTGAAGGTTTAGGTTGTTTGCCTGCGCGGCGCTTTCTGTCTGGGTGCCTATGGCGTTGGCCTTTCCTTGATTTCTTAGTGGTCTATTAGCGTTGCCCCTGTGCGGGGCGGCACTTACTTTCTTTGCCGCCGCAAAGAAAGATAAGCAAAGAAAGCGGCTAGAAGCCCCTGCTAAGCGGGTCCCCCGCATAGTCGCGGTAGTGGTGCATCTGGAATCTGTGTTCTCGCACATTCGGCCCTGGTGACAAGGCCGTCATACTTCCGGCGGCGCTGCGCGCGCCGACGCGTACTTCATAGAACCCACCACTACGTTTCGCACTCGCGCTTTGATTGGGCTCCCACCTCATCGTTGCGTTGCGACTGCGACGCAACGGCGTTTGGTTCGGCCTGAGTTATCGCGCTTTCATTTGCTTGCGCAAATCGTCTTCGGGATCTTGGGCGCCTCACCGAGGCGAAGCCGATTGCCCCCACCACGCGCAATCGAAGCCCCACGGTTTCCCATGCAAACCCATCCGCGACGCACGCAGTGCGGAGTGGGAGCTGATGAGCCCTTTGTCACTTACGCCGAATGCGCGAGGGCACGGATTCCAGATGTACCACTACCGCGACTGCGCGGGGGACCCGCTTAGCAGGGGCTTCGAGCCGCTTTCTTTTGCCTACTTGTATATTCCCTCCTGTGGCGTCGACCCGATCAGTTGCCGCCACATGGACAGTCAGCTCGTCTGCCTAAAGTGCCTCGAGCCCGCAGAAAAGCCGGAGCGACTGTCCTTTTCATCCTCTTAACCCGAACAGTTGACTGAGCCTCGAGCTCGTATTTTTCCTGCAAGTATGGGTACCGTGATGAACCAGACTTCCTCTTCCGTTTATATCGGCATCGACGTGAGCGGTAGCACCCTCGACGTTGCCATCCACGACACAACCGAGCATTTCAGTGTCGACAATGAAACCACCGCCATCGATCAACTGGTCCAGCGTCTGATCGCGCTGAACCCCACACTGATCGTCATGGAGGCCACCGGCAAGCTCGAACTCGCCGTGCTCAAGGCGCTTTGTCAGGCCGGTCTCCCCGCTGTCGCCGTCAATCCCCGACAGGTGCGCAACTTTGCCAAGGCCACCGGCAAACATGCGAAGACAGACCGCATCGACGCGTTCGTCATCGCCCATTTCGGCGCCGTCATCCAACCCGTCGTGCGTCCGCTCAACGATGTGCAGACCGAGCAGCTGCAGGCCCTGCTGCTGCGCCGCGCCCAGCTTATCGACATGCTCGTGGCCGAGAAAGCGCGCCTGGAGCGTGCCCATGCCGCGGCTAAGGAAAGCCTGAATGACCACATCAAGTGGCTCAAACAGCAGCTCACCGTCGCGGACAACGACATCGATTCGTTCATGCGTTCTTCGCCCGCCTAGCGTCAGAAGGAGGATCTGCTGCGCTCGGTGCCCGGTATCGGTCCCGGTGCCGCAGCCACGCTGATCGCCTTCATGCCCCAGCTCGGCTCGCTGAACCGCCGCGAAATTGCCGCCCTTACCGGCGTTGCGCCTTTCAATTGCGATAGCGGCAAGCATCACGGCAAGCGTCGCATCCAGGGCGGTCGCGCCATCGTGCGCCGCGCGCTTTACATGGCCTGCATACCGGCATTGCGCTTCAATCCGGTGATCAGAGCCTTCTATGATCGTCTGCGCAAAGCTGGCAAACCGTTCAAGGTGGCCATCACCGCGTGCATTCGCAAGCTCATCGTGACGCTCAACGCCATGGTCCACAACTCGACTCCATGGAGACCATCGGCTGACTGACTTCCGGCACGCCTGAGCCGCCTGTGATGTTTTAACCCAGGCGCTCGCGGCGTCCCCCCTTGTGCAGGTCACTCAATCGTGCAGGTCGCGAGGACGACTCGCGCGCGCAAAATGCTCCCTGCGGCTGACAGCTTCCACCTTGAGCGCCGGTTCACCGCTTGACTTCCAATACGGTTGCTTTTCTTTGCAGCAGGCAAAGAAAAGTAGGTGCCGCCCCGCACAGGGGCAACGCTAATAAACCAATAACAATTCAAGGAGAGGCCAAAAAGTCAGATCAAGGAAAGGCCAACGCCGCAGGCGCACAGCCAACCGCGCCGCGAGCAAAAAACTTGTCCCCACAAATTGTTGGCAAGCCTGTGGACAACCCACGCACATCCCAACCAAGTGGTTGAAGCGATAGAAATATCCGCTGGCGGCTCACGAGTAAGCATCGCTCGACATCCGCGTTCAGACCCACCCAAAAAGCCCGCCAACAAGGCCGCGGCGCAAGCCGCATCACCCCCATCCTCCAGTTGTCCACATAATTTGTGCCCAAGCCTGTGGACAACCTGCGCACAGCCAACCCAAGTGCTTGATGCCACACGCGTATCTCCCATCGGCTCAGCCGCAGGCACACACCCCGTCGTGTGATAAAAAGAAGCTCCCACGCTTTGCCACTCATCGAGGCGCCGCATGCCCACCGTCATGGCCTTCAAACTCGTCCTGCTGTCGCTCGTCGCGATGATCGGTCTCCAACTGCTCGCCAAGCGGCTGCGACTCCCACCGGCCGCGGCGCTCCTGGTCGGCGGTGCCGCGATGGCCTTCGTGCCGGGACTACCGCCCATCAACCTCAACCCCGAACTGGTCCTGATCGTGTTCCTGCCGCCGCTCCTCATGGACGGCGCCTATTTCTCCGTGTGGGACGAATTCAAACGCAATGTCGGTGGCATCCTGCTGCTTGCGATCGGCGCCGTCGCGTTTACGACCCTCGCGGTCGGCCTGGTCGTGCATTGGGTCGTGCCAGCCCTACCGTGGAGCGCGTGCTTCGCGCTGGGCGCGATCGTCTCGCCGCCTGACGCCATCGCCGCGAAGGCCGTACTGGAACGCGTCGCGCTGCCGCGCCGGTTGATGGTGCTCCTCGAAGGCGAAAGCCTGCTCAACGACGCCGCCGGCATTGTCCTGTTCCGCTTCGCCGTCGCGGCCGCGCTGACCGGCACCTTCAGCGCGCAACATGCCATCGGGCGCTTTGCTGTGCTCGGACTGGGCGGCATCGCAGTGGGCATCGCCATCGGCTTCGTGGTCGTCAGGCTGCTGCGCTATCTCGACGACGCCTACCTCATCATCACCGCAGCCGCACTCTCCGGATGGATCAGCTACATCGCCGGCGACATGCTGGACGTCTCGGGCGTCATCGCGACCGTCAGTTGCGGAATGGTGCTTGGCTGGCATCAGCACGAAGTCTTTTCCGCCTCGGTGCGTACGCGCGGCACAGCCTTCTGGCAGGTCCTGATCTTCCTGATGGAAGCCATGGTGTTCATTCTGATCGGGCTGTCGCTGCGCGGCGTGATCGTGCGGCTGGGCGGTGTCGGCGAGACGCTGACCGCGCTTGCACCCGCGGTCGGCGCAGTGATCGCGGCGGTCGTACTATCGCGCTTCGTGTGGGTGTTCGCCGTCGAATGGTTGAAGGGACGGGTCTGCAAGCTGATGCAGCGCGCAAACATTGCGCTCGACTGGCGCTCGTCAACGGTGACGAGTTGGGCCGGCATGCGTGGCGTGGTGACGCTGGCAATCGCGCTCTCGTTGCCCGAGGCGATGCCGGGGCGCGATCTGATTCTGGTCGCTTCGTTCGCTGTGATTCTCGTGACCGTGCTCGGGCAAGGGACCACGATCGGTGCGTTGATTCGCTGGGTCAAACTGGATAGCGTGAAGGAGCGCAACGAACAGCATTTGACCGAACCTCAGGCGTGGGCGAGGCTCGAAGCGACGCAGCTTGCCGCGATCCAACCGCTCGTGCATGACGCCCAGGGACAAGTGATTCATCCGCGCCTGCTGGAACAATATAGCTATCGGGCGCGGATGACCGAAACCTACCAGGATGTGACGGAATATCCCTCCGATGTTCGATCCGCGCACTACGACGTCGTGCTTGCCGCCGTGGCAGCCGGTCGCCGCGAGTTGTTGCGGATGCATCGGTCAGGGTTGATTCATGATGAACTGCTGACCGTGCTGGAGCGGGATCTGGATTTGCAGGAGATCGCGGCGTTGCATGGCAGAGGGTGACCGGGCCGCGTCTGACGTGAGTCGAGACGCGAACCGGTCGAACCGTAATGGGTTCAATGGCCCTTGAAAATATCGAGCAATTGATTTTGCATCTGCATCATCTCGTGCGCGTGCTTCATCTCCATCTGCGCCATCGTGTCCTGATACTCCATGTCCATCTGCATCATTTTTTGCTGGATGCCGATGGCCTGAGTGCGCTGCTCAGGCGTCAGCTTGTCCATCATCATGCTGTACTCAGGTGGCATCAGATAAGTGCCGGCGCGTCCTATTCCCTGTGCTTGCACAGAACCGGCTGCAAGCGTGAGCGGCAGCAAGCCGCACATCAGTATGGCTCGGATCGATTTCATTTCATCTCCAGTCTTACGTGAGCAGCCCGGCTTCAACAAGGGCTGCATAAGCGAGCTTCAGGTGCTCAGACTGGCTTGCCGCGGTCGATCCGTTGTACATGCCAGGTCTGAGGATGCAACACCCGCAGATCGCCGCCATGCACGATCGTCCGGGTGTTTCAAGGCTTTAGTCGCGAACGCTTACTGGAAATGACATGCTGGATGAAAATTGCGTCGACAATCTTTCTTCTATGCGGCTGTCACTTTCGCCGCCTCGCGCCGACTAATCCTTCCTCGCCGCCCCCAGAATCATCGTGCAAAGGCAAGAATTCGGCTTGAAGAACGGCGCCGCTGCAAGCATCAAACATAGCGTGAGAAAATAACGGTCCTCTCAAGCCAACGATCACAAGGAACGACATGTCCACCTCTTCTCCAATCCGCGCGATCGTGACCGGCCACGCGCGCGGGCTCGGCGCATCCCTTGCTGAACAACTGCTGGCGCGCGGTGTCGCGGTACTAGGTTTGTCCCGCTCGCGTCATGCCACGCTGAAAGCGCGTTTCCCTGCGCTGCTCGAAGAAATCGAGCTCGAACTTGCCGATCCCACCCGCGTCGCTCAGTGGGTCGCAACCGATGCCCTGCGCAGCTTCGTCAGCGGCGCGCAGAGCGTCCTGCTGATCAACAACGCGGGCATGGTTCAACCGATTGGTCCGATCGAAGGCCAGGACGCCGCGGACATCGCGACCGCCGTGAGCCTGAACGTGGCCACGCCGCTGATGCTGGCGAGCGCGCTCGCCGCAGCCAGCGTCGACGCGACCGATCGGCGCATCGTGCATATCTCCAGCGGTGCGGCGCGCAATGCGGTTCCCGGCTGGAGCATCTACTGCGCGACCAAAGCCGCGCTCGATCATCACGCACGCGCCGTTGCACTCGACGCGAATCGTGCGCTGCGTATTTGCAGCCTGGCACCGGGCGTCATCGATACGAATATGCAGGCGGAGATTCGCGGCAGCGGCACCGAGCAGTTCCCGATGCGCGAGAAATTCGAGGACCTCAAGCGCAACGGCCTGCTTTCGACACCGGAACAATGCGCCACCCAGTTGCTCGACTACGCCTTCAGCGATGCATTCGGGCAAACGCCGGTGGCCGATATTCGCGAGGTCGCGAAGCAGGTCTGAGTCGCGAGCGCTCCGCTCCCGTAAAACCTCACCTTTCGGCAAAAACGCCGATACTCACACGCCGGGCGCGACCATCGCGCCGCGCTCGGCCGCCCCCATCTCACCGTGCGGCACGAACACATAGCCGCGTCCCCACACCGTCAACACATAGCGCGGCTCCGAAGGATCGATCTCGATCAGCCGCCGCAGCCGCCAGATCGATACATCGAGGCTGCGACCTTGATGCAGCACGCTATTGCCGCGCAATTTCTCGTTGAGTTGCATGCGCGTGAGAACGGTCATCGCGTGATTGACGAAGACTTTCAGCAACGCGAACTCGGCGCTGCGCAGCGCGAAATGTTCGTTGTCGCGACGCAATTCGCGAGCGGAGAAGTTCAGCTCGCAACATCACCGTACTGTGCGCGCGCCTGCTCCCGAAAAGTCTCACCTTTGAATCGGAGCGGGTGGGGCTGGGCGCGAAGTGAACCTCGAGCAGCTCCCGAAAACGCTCACCTTTAGCGCTTAGGGTCAGGCCGCAAAGGCATGCTGGGCGGGGAGCCGATGGTCCAGAACAGGCCACTCCCGCAAACCCTCACCTTTGGAGGGCGTCGAGTAATCTGCATACCCAGGTAAGAGGCGGGTACGTATCCGGCTGGTACGTATCCGGCGGTGCGTATCCGGCGGTGCGTATCGGGCGGTGCGTATCGGGCGATGTGTGTCAGGCGGTGTGCCTGCTGGCGTTGAGCGATATAGCCCAAGCATGGACGAGGGTGCCGGACAACGGCACCCTCCGTTGAACGACCTCAGCCTATCGAGCGCGGATCGATCTTGCCACTCACCGCTTTCAATCCAAAGCTCGCGACCAGCGAGAGCGCCGCGCACGCCGCCATAAAATACGCAGGCGCGGTGACATTGCCCGTCGACGAAATCAGCCACGTGGCGATCAACGGCGCGGTGCCGCTGAACACGGTAAAGCTGACATTGAACGTCAACGCGACGCCGCTGAAACGCACGCGCGTCGGAAACATGTCGGCGATGATGCAGGCGAACGTGCCGTTGGCGAGGCACGCGGCCACACCGGCCAGCGCGAGTAACAGCACGACATCGATCGTATGGTGGCTGGCTGCGAGGTAGAACGGATAGCTCAGCACCATCAGGAGCAGCGAGCCGAAGCGCAGCACAAAGCGCCTCGGCAGTTTGTCGCCGAGCCAGCCCGACAGCAGAATGCCCGTCGACACCACCGCGAGACCGACGTTCTGTCCGATCGCTACACGGCGCGGGTCGTAGTGCAACACACGATCGAGGTAAGCCGGCATGTGCGCGAACAGCAGGCCGTTGAATGCGGCGACCACCGCCGTCGTGCCGATGCCGAGCAGCACGGGCCGCCAGTGCTCGCGCAACAGTTCTGCCAGCGGATGCTTCGCGGCGAGATGCTTCATCTCGGCGAACGCAGGCGTTTCTTCGAGCTTGCGGCGCAGCCAGAAACTCAGCAAGCCGATTGCACCACCGAACAGAAACGCGATGCGCCAGCCGTACGCCGCGACATCGTCGCCGCTCAGAAAGCTGTGCACCGAAAGATTGACGGCCGCCGCCAGCAGCACGCCGGAGTTCACGCAGAAGAACACGATGCCGCACACGAGTCCCGCGCGCCGCGGCACCGATTCGACCACGTAGGTGATCGAACCGGGTAGCTCCCCGCCGAGGCAGAAGCCTTGCATGAGACGCAGCAGGATCATCAACAGCGTGGCGCTGATGCCCCACGTCGCGTAAGTCGGCACGATCCCCATGCCGATCGTGCACATCGACACGACGATCACTGACACGATGAAGACGCGTCGGCGTCCGTACTTGTCGCCGAAATAGCTGAGCACGACACCGCCGACTGGCCGCGCGAGATAACCGATCGCAAATACGGCGAACGACAACATCAAGCCAACAATCGGATCATGCATCGGAAAGAACGCACGGCCGATGAACTGCGCGAAGATGCCGTAGACGACGAAATCGTAGAACTCGAGCGCGCCCCCAAGACTCGCGAGTATGATCATGCGCCACTGCGAGCGCGTGAGCCGCGTCGGGGCTGCTTCCGAAAGACTGGCGGATTCAAGACTGGACATGGTTGTCTCCTGCGCGGCCCGGCATGGCTGATTGCCACGTTCACCGCTTTGCCATTGAGTTGGTCTTTGTGCGTTTGCCTTTGTGCTTCTATCAGCCGCGTCCGCTTTGTATCGAGCGGTGTACGCCGCGCTAGCGCTAGCGCTTACTGCTGAGTGCTTTGTGCTCGTTGCTTACTCACGACTCGTGCGTCATTCGCTGATCGAGCAGGACTTTAACGATCTGCGAGATGTCTTCATCGCCGAGTCCTCGATCGACCGCTTCCTGCAAAAGCTTGCGCACTTCGCCGACGGCGCGCAACGGCGCGTTAGCCTCGCGCGCCAACTCCGCCACCGCGTCGAGATCCTTCAGCATCGTCCTGATCGTGCCCGATGGACTCGACGGCGGCGTCAACATCCGCGGCATCAAGGTTTGCAGCAGCACCGAATCGGCCCAGCCGCCTCGCAAGGCGGCCGGCATCGCAGCGGCGTCGATGCCCGCGCGTTGAGCGAGAACGCAGGCTTCAGCAATACCCGCAATGGTCGTCACGACGATCGCCTGGTTCGCGAGCTTGGTCGCCTGTCCTGCGCCGGTGGCGCCCATGCGCGTGACACGCGAAGCATAGGCGCGCAGCAGCGGCTCGACTGAGGCGATATCGTTCGGGCTGCCGCCGCACATGATCGCGAGCGTGCCCGTCACAGCGCCTGCCGTGCCACCGGACACGGGTGCGTCGATCCACACGCTGCCAGTCAGGTCGTGCCAACGCTGGGCGAAGCGCCGGGTTTCGGCGGGCGCGATGGTCGAATGGTCGATCAGAAAGCGCGGCGCGGTGGCCGCATGCACGAGCCCCTGTTCGCCGAAGACGACTTCTTCAACGGCGTGGGCATCGCCGAGGCACAGCATCACGACCTCGCTGGCCTCGGCCAGCCGCCTCGGCGAATCGCTGACGACGCTACCCTCTGCTGCCAGCCCGGCGAGCTTCATCGACGATCGATTCCACACCCTCAGCGCATGCCCGGCTGCAAGCAACCGCCACGCCATCGGCTCGCCCATTTTGCCGATGCCGCAAAAGCCGACGCGCGGCACATCCGGTGCGATGGCGGCGCTCATGCCTCATCCTCACCGATCGACGCCTCATACGGCCACTCCACGGCGCCCGAATGCGTCACCGCGCCGAGATTCGCCGGCCGTACCAGCGCTTCATATTTCTCCAGTACGCCGCCTAAGCGCCCCCGTGTGAACGGCACGGCTTCCTTGCTGCGTCGCGCGAGTTCCTCGTCGCTCAGTTCGACGTCGAGCGTGCCTTTGTGTGCGTCGATATGAATCCGGTCACCGTCTCTAAGCAAACGAATCGGGCCGCCTGCCGCCGCTTCCGGTCCGACGTAGCCGATACACATACCGCGCGTCGCACCTGAGAAGCGTCCGTCGGTCAGCAGCGCGACTTTTTCGCCCATCCCCTGACCGTAGATCGCCGCCGTCACGCTCAGCATCTCGCGCATGCCAGGGCCGCCCTTCGGCCCTTCGTTGCGAATCACGAGCACGTCCCCTTCCTGATAGGTGCGCTTCGACACGACCGACATGCACGCCTCTTCGGTTTCGAACACCCGCGCGGTGCCGCTAAAGACCAGCGATTTCAGGCCTGCGGTTTTCAGACACGCGCCATCCGGTGCAAGATTGCCGCGCAACACCACCAGTCCGGCGTTCTCGCTTAGCGGCTCGTTATGCGGACGGACGACGCGTCCATCCGGGCCCGCGAACGCCTTCAACGCGGTTTCGAGCGTGTCGCCGGTTTGCGTCAACGTATCGCCATGCAGGAAGCCGCCCGCGAGCAACGCATTCAGGACCGCCGGCACGCCGCCAACGTGATACAGATCCAGCGCAAGATACTTGCCGCCCGGCTGCAGATCGCCGATCAACGGCGTGCGGGCCAACACCTCGGACACATCGTCCAACGTAAAGCGGATGCCCGCTTCGTGCGCGATCGCCGGAATGTGCAGCGCGGCGTTGGTCGAACCGCCGGTGGCCGCGACTGCGGCGCAGGCATTTTCGAGGCTCTTGCGCGTGACCAGATCGCGCGGCAGCGGACCGCCGTTTTTCAGCGTGTTCATGACCGTTTCGCCGGCCCGGCGCGCAATGGCTATGCGCTCGCTGTAGACGGCAGGCACCATCGCCGAGCCGAGCGGCGCGAGACCGAGCGTTTCGGCGACCATCGCCATCGTGTTCGCGGTGAATTGTCCGGGGCACGATCCCGCACCCGGCGTGCAACGCTTCTCGATGCCGCGCAAGGTATCGAGCGACATGTCGCCGCGTTGCGCCGCGCCGACCGCTTCAATCGCGGTCAGAATCGTCGCTTGCGTGCCGTCCGGGGCAATGCCCGGCAACATGGCGCCGCCGAACAGGAACACGCCCGGAACGTTCACGCGCACCATGCCCATCAGAATCCCGGGCAGCGTCTTGTCGCAACCGGCCACGCCGACGAACGCGTCGTAGCAATGCGCGCGCACGAAAACCTCGACGCTGTCCGCGATGATCTCGCGCGAGACGAGACTAAAACGCATGCCCGAATGATTCATCGAGGTGCCGTCCGACACCGAAATCGCCGAGCCGCGAATCGGCACGCCGCCGCCCGCCGCGACGCCAAGGCGCACGTTGTCGGAAACCGCCGCGAGCGACATCGAGCACGGCGTGTTTTCGCCGAATGTATCGACGATCGCGACGAAGGGCTTGTCGATCGCGGCGTCGTCCATGCCGGTCGCTCGCAGGAAGGCGCGATGCGGCGTGCGTGTGATGCCTTCGGTGACGGTGCGCGAGCGGTGTTTGTGGAGATTGCTCATGGTTTTCTTCCTGTACGTATCCGTATGCGGTGTTGTGCTGTGCTGTGCTGTGCGTTCAGCCGTTCAGCCGTTCAGCCGTTCAACAGCATGCCGTTCTCGGCGGCGATCACCTGGCCGGTCATCGAAGGCGCATGCGCGACGATGAACCAGGCAAGGTCGGCGATCTCGCCAGGCTGCGACACGCGCTTGAGCGGCGCGACATTCGTCATGCTGTCGACTATCTTCGCGTACGCCTCTTCACCCAGCACACGACGCGGCAAGCCGTCGTCCACCATGCCAGGCGCCAACGCATTCACGCGGATATGCGGCGCGAGATTGCGGGCAAGCGAGAGGGTCAGTGTATTGACCGCGCCCTTCGAAGCCGCATAGGCAATGGAAGAACCCGTGCCGTTCAGTGAGGCCAGCGACGAGATATTGATCACCGCTGTGCTATGCGAAGCGGTCGACGAATCGCGCAGCACGGGCACTGCGGCGCGCGTCATCTGAAACATGCCGATCAGGTTCACGCGATACACGCGCTCGAACTCCATGTCGTCGACGGCGGCCAGGTCGCCGTGCGGGATGAAGCGCGTGGTGCCGGCGCAGTTGATCAGCGCGTCAATGCGCTGCCACTTCGAGGCCACCGCGTCGACCGCTTTCACGCATGCCGCGTCAGAACCGACGTCGACATCAAACACCATCGTCTCGGCGCCGAGTCGTTTGCATTGCGCTTCGACGGCCAACGCCGCTTCGCGCGTGCTGTCGTCGAAATTACCGATCGCCACCGCCCAACCGGCGCCCGCAAAGCGCAATGCGGTGGCCGCGCCAATGCCGGTAGCCGCGCCGGTGACCATACAAACCTGCTGCATCATCCTGCTCTCCTCATGCTGTTTTACGCGTGACCGGCATCGCCAGTACGATCACGGCAGCCAGCACCAGCGCGCAGGCGAGCACGATCATGCCGGGCAGCAAGGTGCCGGTCGTGTCCTTCAGAAAACCGATCACATACGGACTCACGAAGCCCGCCAGATTGCCGGTGCAATTGATCACCGCGATGGCCGCCGCCGCGCCCACGCCACCCATCAGCGCGGTCGGAATGCCCCAGAACACCGGCGCAATCGAATTGATGCCGATCGAAGCGACCACCAGCGCCGCCATCGAGAGCCATACGTGTTGGCCCAGCAGCACCGACGCCAGCATGCCGGCGGCACCCAGCACCGCGCACACGGCCACGTGCTTGCGCCGCTCGTCGTGTTTGTCGGCGTGACGCGCGATCAGGATCATCGCAACCGCGCTGATCAGCGACGGCACGGCCGACAGCAAACCGATATTCGCGACGCTCACCACACCGCTCGCGCGGATCATCGTGGGCAGCCAGAAGACGAGTCCGTAGTTGCCCATCGCGATACAGAAATACAGCAGGCCGAGCAGCCACACCTTCGGATTGGTGAACGCGCCGCGTACCGTTTGATGCGCACGGGTCCGCGCATCGGCTTCGAGGTCGTGCGCGAGCAACGCTTTCTCCTCTTTGTTCAACCAGCTCACCGACTCGATGCGGTCACGCAAAACAAAAAACGCCGCGATGCCCACCAGCAACGAGGCGATCCCTTCGATCAGGAACAGCCACTTCCAACCGGCGAGCCCATGCACACCGGCCAGTTGCTGCATGATCCAGCCCGACACCGGACCGCCGATCGCACCCGACACCGGAATCGCCGCCATGAACAGCGCGATGATCTGCGAGCGCCGGTTCGACGGAAACCACGTCGACAGATACAGCACGATGCCGGGAAAGAAACCCGCTTCGGCGACGCCGAGCAGAAAGCGCAGCACGTAGAACGAGGTCGCACCGCTCGCGAACATCGTCAGACACGAAACGATCGACCACGTGACCATGATCCGCGCGATCCAGATGCGCGCGCCGACGCGATGCAAGATGAGGTTGCTCGGCACTTCGAAGATGAAATAGCCGAGAAAGAAGATGCCGGCACCCGCGCCGTACACGGTCTCGCTCAACGAGAGATCGGTGAGCATCTGCAACTTGGCGAAGCTCACGTTCACGCGATCGATATACGCGACGATGAACGCGAGAAACAGAAACGGCACAATGCGCCACGCGAGCTTGCGATAGAGCGCCGTGCGTTCTGCTGATTCCGTGGGTGCCGGGGGTTCGTTAGACACAGCGGGCCGTTCGGCGCCGCCGTAGAGAGGGGTGCTCATGCTTGTCTCCTTCCGCGCGCTTGAATGCGCGCTGTGGTCGTGGCGATGCGGTGCATGGCGCGGCTCCGGTTATACCCTGAGTCATGCGATCGACACGTAGCTGCTATGCTCGATCCGCCCGCTTCACGCTCTACCGTCCTGCCGATAGCGAAGATTAGCCGGGTTGAGCGCCGCACCGCAAATCACCGTTTCGGTGCAGGTCATTACCATTCAGTTATGTGCACCGAGAAAACACGGATGGCAACCACCGAAAACGACGCAATCGACCGCTTCTTCCGTAGCGGCTTGAAGCTGCCGCATCTGCGTATCCTGGTAAGCCTTGCGGAGCTTGGGCAGGTGACGCGCGTCGCGGCCGCCTTCCACGTCACGCAGCCGGCCATTTCAAAACAGATCGGCGAAATCGAAGAAGCGCTCGGCGTCCCGGTCGCGCGACGGGTCGGCAACGCGGTCGAGTTGACCAGCATCGGCAAGGTGATGGCCGCACGGGGCCGCGAAATCCTGCGGCACATCGAGCTGGCACGCCGCGATGTCAGCGCGCTGACCACCGGCACCGCCGGTCACGTCCGCTTCGGCGCGGTCGTGACGATTCCGCAGCCGCTGATCGCGCATGCGGTCGAGCTGTTCATGCGGCGTGCGCCGTCGGCGACGCTCTCGTTCGTGGAAGCGACGCTCGACAAGCTGATCAAGATGCTCGACGAAGGTGAACTCGATCTCGCGTTAGGCCGCAACCGGATCGCCGACAACCAGGGCTTGTTGCGTCAGCAGACGTTGCATCGCGAGCCGTTCGTGTTTGTGGTGGGCGCGAGTCACCCACTCGGCAAGGTCGATATGCCGGTGAACTGGAACGATCTGCGCTCGGTGCGCTGGATTACGCCACTGCGTGGTTCACCCGCTTTTGCGACGCTGGCCGAGACGTTAGCGGAGCAAGGCATTCCGCTCGATCGCGGCGCCGTCGAATCGAGTTCGTTGACGTTGAATCTGTCGCTGCTGATCGGCGGGGACTTCGTGTCGATCCTGCCGCTGTCGGTTGCGCGGCATCATGTGAGCCGTGGACGCATGCGTGTGCTGCCGCTCGCGCCGCTCGAACCGTTAGGTGAAGTGGTACTGGTGTGGCGTGCGGATACCGCCGCGCCGGCGGCGGATCTGTTCAGCGAATGCTTGCGGGAATCGTCGTCGGAATTGCTGGATGGTGAGGTGGAATGATGCGTGCGGGCTCACGTATCGCTGATTGCCCGTCGGCTCCCGAATGTTCTCACCTTTGAGCTTTTTGAAGGCATTCGGAGAGCCGGCCGCCATCAAGGCGGCCGGCTCGCTTAACCTGGCAATCAACCAGGCAATCAGAACTTGTGGCGAATCCCCACGATCGCCACTTCCTGGCTGTTAGTCCCTGAATTCACGCCGTAATCGCCAATCGACGCCTGAGCGCTCACCACCTTGCCGCTCGCGTTCAGCGTGTTGCCGCTCGCCTTCTGGTAGCCCGCCAGTGCGTACAGATCGGTGCGCTTCGACAACGCGTAGTCCGCACCGAGGTTGACCTGGTTGTAGTGCGCCGAGCTCGGCCCCGTCAACGACGTGTAGTTATAGCCCACGCCCGTGCGCAAGGCCGGGGTGATCTGATAGTTGAAGAACACCGAACCGTTGTTGAACTTGGCGGTGTTGCGGAACGCGGAGAACGCGTCATTCGCATACTGCGTGTTCGAGTAAGCCGCGCCGATCGTTGCCGCGCCGATCACATACTGTCCACCCACACGCACGATCTGAATCGACTTCGCGCTCGCAAAGCCGGCGTTGATGACCGTGTTGAACAGCGAATCGGAACTGCTGGTCCACGTACGTACATTCGCGGCCGTCGTAGTGTTGCCGCCGTTCGCGTAGAAGTAGCCTGCACCGAGCGACAGCGGCCCGTTTGCGTAGGCTGCGCCGAAGCTGTACGTCTGGCCGCTACCCGTCGCACCGGCAACGCCGCCCACGCCATACAGTGCCTCGACCTGGAAGCCGGCGAACAGCGGGCTTGCGTACTTGACCGAGTTGCTCACACGCAAACTGTTGTCGTAGTTGTCCAGGTCGCCGGGCGTGCCGAATACGCCGCCGAAGTAGTTGTCTTCAGTGAGGCCCTGAACCAGATCCACGATTGGATCGTATTGGCGTCCGAGGGTAACCGTCCCCCACGTGCCGCTCGACAAACCAACCACTGCCTTGCGGCCGAATTCGCGGCCGCCCTGCCCAAGCGCGCCCGTCCCGACGTTAAAGCCGTTCTCCAACTGGAATATCGCAGCGAGTCCGCCGCCGAGGTCTTCGGTGCCCTTGAGGCCCCAGCGGCTGCCGGACAGGTTGCCGCTGCTGAACTTCACGAGCGACGATTGATTCTGGCCGTTCGCGCCTTGTGCGTTGTGCACGTAAGCAATACCGGCATCGACGATGCCATACAGCGTGACACTGCTTTGTGCCTGAGCACTGGCAGCAAGCAAAAGACCGGCAGGCAATGCGAGGAGAGAAAGTCGTTTCATTTTTCGAGTTCCCGTATCAATGTTGTATTTGTTTAAATCTGGCGCAACGATACGAGATGAGTTTGCGTCGGCAAACTAACTAATTCTTCGATGGATATGAATGTGCCGATCGCGTGGCCGCTTCTAAGGCCACGCGTTGGTACGATGTCACGCCGGGACGGCGGACAATTCGGAGGGCGCGTATTTCGAAGTCGCGAGGACTTCGGCAGGAACGGGAACATGCGCGCGCCGCAACAGCGCGCCGCTGCGAAACATCAACAGATCGCCGGGCTGGCAGGCGGTCCATACTTCATCGGTGAGCGGCGTGGTGGCAATCACCGCCGTGCGATCGGCCGGCGTGCCACGCTCGGCAAAATCAACTGAGAGGTCACCGTCGACGAGGCGCGCGCTCGAAAACGGCCAGTGGCGTATCACGTACGACAGACGCGTCGAGCAATACGCGAATTGCACTTTTCCATTCGAGAGCACGAAGTTGAAAATGCCAAACGGGTTCAGTGTGCGTGTCGCCTGCTCGATGACGTCGAAGGTGGCGTCGATGTCGTCCACGTCCGTGTCGGCGTCCGCAAGAGCCACGAAATGCGCGTGGAGGCGATTCATGATGAAGCAGAACGCCGCTTCGCTATCGGTCGTGCCGACCGGTGCATACGGACCTCGCTCCGGTTCACCGAGCGGTTGCAGATCGCCGTTATGCGCGAACACCCATTGCTGGCCACGCAACTCGCGCATGAACGGGTGGCAGTTCTCCACGCGCGCGCCGCCTTGAGTCGCTTTGCGAATATGCGCGACGACATTGCGCGACTTGATCGGATGGCTCTTCAGAAAGTCCGCCACCGGCGACTGACACGCGGGTTTATCGTCGACGAACACGCGGCACGCGCGGTCTTCGTAAAATGCCACGCCCCAGCCGTCGACGTGATGATCCGTGAGGCCACCGCGTGCGGCAAAGCCCGTCAGCGAGAAGCTGACGTCGGTGGGTTCGGCGCAGTTGAGGGCGAGCAATTGGCACATGTCCGACGCCGCCCTATGCCCGTTGAGCCAGGACGTGCGTGGACGTGACGACATCCGCGTTTGCGGCGCCAGCGCTTTTTGAAGTTTTCGCGGCCATCACGTGTCGTCCCAGTCGTTCACATTCACTGGGAGACTAGCGTGTTTCAACCGCCGCCGTTATAGCGAATCATGCTTTGCAAATCACCGGCGCACAGGCTCCCGAAAAACCTCACCTTTGGCCGGCCCGCCGCCTGCGCGGCCACCTGTGCCGCCTTTAGCTTGCCAGCTTACGGAACGTTTCCAGCACCGCGTCACCCTTGAACGGCTTGACGATCCAGCCTTTCACGCCGGCCGCTTTGCCGCGCTCTTTCATCGCCGGGCTGCTCTCGGTCGTCAGCATGATGACGTTGACGGTCGTGTTCGCGAGTTCGCCGCGAATCTTTTCCACCATCGTCAGGCCGTCCATATTCGGCATGTTGACGTCGCTGATCACCAGTTTGATGTCCGGGCTGGCCTTCAATTTGGCGAGGCCATCCTTGCCGTCCACCGCCGTATCGACGTCCAGACCGTTCTTCTTCAGAAAGCCGGCCACTTCGTCGCGCACCGTGCTCGAGTCATCCACCACCAGAATTTTCGACATGTTTTTTCCTATGACAACATTCAGAACAGATCCAGTTCGCCCGCTTCGACCATCGCGCCGACGTCGTCCGTGACTTCCTTGAAGTCCTCGGGCGACCAACTCAGGCTGAACACAAAACGTTGATGCAGCTTGACCGAACGGCCCGACTGCGGGTCCGTCAGCGAGTACATGAAACACAGCTGCGGATTGCCGCTGCCGAACGAGATGTACTTGTGCTTGTGATTCACCAGCAGTGGCACTTGCACCTGGCTGCGCAGCCAGGCGTCCGCGTCGCCGACATAGCGGTTCTTGAACGAACCCCAGATCAGATTCGTCACTTCGCCGAGCACACCATTCAGATCGCGGAAGTTTGCTTCGCCGTCTTCCGCGTTGGCTGTCATCCGATAGCGATCGAGCAATTCAAGAATCGGCGCCTCTTCCGCCTGCATCATCATGTAGCCGCGGCACCACGCGCTCTCCAGCGGAATCAGACTGAACACCTCGCCGAAGATGATCCGGTCGCGCACGATATAAGGCGTGTCGCACGTGATGGTCAGGTCCTTGAACACGTCGCCGAGAATGGCCTGTGTCATATCGGCAATGCCGCGCACTAACGCGTTCGGGTAATCCAGACTGAAGATGTATTCGTCGATTACCTTCCGCAAGGGCGCCATGTCGTGCGCGACGTAGGCCGCGCAGACCACCCGGCGCAAGCTCTCCGGCAAACCCTCGACGCTCGGATCGGTCTCTCGCCGCATGATGATCGGCAACTCGGGGCGCACCGCGTTGATCCTGATCGCGATCTCGGCGCTCGCTTCGGTTGAGCCCCCGTAGCCTTCAGCGAACAGCACCGCGCCCAGATCAATGTTCGAGCGCAGCACGGACTGCAAGCGGTTCTTGCCGACCTTCACGCCGACCAGATTGTTCTCGTCGCAGAAGCGCTTCAGCGCTTCTTTATGCACCGGGCAGTCGTCCAGCACCAGCACCTTGCTGACCGGTTTGTTCATATTCATTTCGCGTTCCTGCTCACTGCGGATATCGACGTTATGGTCAACACTCAAAACAACTCCAGCTCACCGCTGGTTTCTTCAACTGCGCTCGTGTCCGCCACGAAGTCGATCGGCGCATGCGCGCACACACATACCGTCGCGGCCAGCTGCACGGAACCGTTAAGCGTGATCGAATACGACGACAAAAACGCCGGCTTCAATTCCGCCAGATGCCCTAGGCAACGCGCGCTCAATACATAAGGCGTCGACATGCCGAGGTCCGGGAAATAGTGCAGCAGTTCCTGATTCATCGCACCGCAGCACAGATTGCAGATTTCCAGAAAGGCTTCCTGGAACGGCAGTTCGTCGCCCTCTTTCAGGTAGTAGCTGCGCGTGCTGTCGTTTTCGTCGAAGTGAAGAATCAGCAGCAGTCTGAACACAATCGACGAGATGGTCAGCACGACCACCTGAGTGTCCTTCGTGGCGCCCGTGCCCGCCTCGATGAGTGGCGCGATCTCGCACATATCGCCGGCATCCCGCGGCAGGCGCGCCTGCGCCGCCTTGCGGAAAATGCGTTCGAAGCTGTCCTTCGCGTTGCCCGTAATCACATCGGCACCTGGTGCAGCTTCGAGTGAAACTGGTTGGCAAGCGATTCGACGCTGGAGAGCGACGCCGCGATCATCTTGCCGCCCGCCTGGATGTCCTGGAACGTGGAGGTGGTGGTCAGATCGTTGCGGTGCAGGCTGTCGCGATAGCTCTTCGACAATTCCTCAGAACGCGCGGCGAGCGCTCGAACCTCGCTCGCCACCACCGCGAAGCCGCGGCCGGCCGGGCCCGCCCGGGCGGCTTCGATCGACGCATTCAGCGAGACGATCACCACATGCCGGACGATCGACGACAGCTCCTGATTCTTCGCGTGCATGTCGTGGTTCTGCGTCATCAGCGAGATCATCTGCTCGTGCCAACGCTCGAATGTCGCGCCAAGGCTCTTCAGGCGCGCGGCTTCGCCGGCGATCTGTTGCGCCTGATGCGCCCACTGGTCTTTGTCGTCGGTCGCGGCTTTCAGCGTTGCGCGCAGCTCATCGACACGGTCCGATTGCTGCATCAACTCCTCGCGCAACTGTGCAGCCAACGCTTCCATGTCTTGCGCCGCCTGTTCGCGTTCGCGGATCGCTTCGCCGTGGTCCGCTTGTTCCGCCGATAACGCTTTGATCCGTGCATCTGCTTCGGCACGCAACCGTGCCGTCAGCCTCGTGCTTTGCAACTTGTGCGCGACAAATGCCAGCAGCGCGGTCACCGCGCTGCCTGCCACCGCCGCTAATACGAACTGTTGAATCACAACCTATCCTTCCGAAGTCCGTCGCGAAGCTCGCCAATCAGCGTTCGACCGACGTTCAATCCGCCATCGCGTCAAGTTGCACTTCGCCGGCATCACCGCGCGCTTCCACGCTCAGCGTATCGACAGCGACGTTATCCGGCAGGCAGACGATCGTCTGGAACTGACGGAACGCGGCGCCCTTGTGATCGTCGGTGAAGCGCAGTTCGATGCGACCGTTCTCGCGTTTGAGGAAGTCGCGCACGGCGTCCATGCCGACGCCACGGCCCGACACTTCCGTGACGGTTGCTGCAGTGGAGAAGCCCGGCCGGAAAATGAATTCGGCGATGGCTTCGTCGCTCAGTTGTTCGTCGCCGCCGATCCAGCCGCGCTCGGTGGCAATGCCGCGAATCCGTTCGAGCGCGAGGCCACGCCCGTCGTCGCTGAGCGTGATCTGCAGCGCGTGGTTGTCAACGCCCGCTTCGATATCGATCGTGCCGGCCGGCGCCTTGCCGTGTGCGCTGCGGGTCTCGGCAGTCTCGATGCCGTGGTCCATCGAATTGCGCAACAGATGCATGAACACGTTGTTCAGCGTGCCGCCCGCCTGGCCGCGCAGACGGTAGCCGTTGTCGTCGATGCGCACGGTCGGCGCCGGCTTGCCCAGTTCTTGCGCGAGCGAAGGCAGCGAGTCCAGCACGCCGGACAACGCATCGCGCACGCTTTCGCTGCCGAGAGCGCGCAAGGTCTGGCGCATCGCATCGCGCATCGACTGCAGTTCGTGGAGTTCGCCGGCGTTCGTCTTGTCCAACATGCTCAGGGTCTGCTGAATCTGGTCCTTCTCGACCATCACGTAACGGCCCGCATTGCCGGCGTTGTTCGCGCCGGCTTTAGCCTTGCGGCCGAGGCTCTGTTCATTAATCTTGGCGTAGCTCTCGATCGCCTCGCGCACGCGCGTCAATTCCTGCATCAGGTGTTCCTGATCCCACGAGCGGTCCGCGTCCGGTTGGCGCAGTTCGTGATAGCTCTGCTCGGTTTCATGGACGACGTTGGTCAGATGCGCGAGGTTATAAGTCCGCGCATTGCCCTTGATGGTGTGCATGTTGCGGAACAGCTCGGCAATCGCCGCATGATCCGCTTCCGAATGCTTGCGGATGATGCGCTCGTTCTCGCTGACAAAACCCGCGGAGCTTTCGATGAAGTGATGGAACTTCTCTTCGCTGACCGCGAGAATCTCGCCGATCATGTCGAGACGGCGGCGCTGTTCGCTGGCTTCCGCAGCGAGCTTGCGCAGTTCGGTAACGTCACGCACACACAGCATCAAACGCACGATAACGTCGTTTTCGTCGGTGATCGCCGACCAGCTGAGGTCGAGAATCTTCACCCGGCCATCGGGCATGCGCTTCGAAATTTCGCCGACCAGCAGATGCTGATTGAACGCGAAATTGATGCAGTCTTCGCCGAGGCACGCATGCGCGGCGGCATCGATTTGCGAGAGCACGTCCGAGCCGAGATCGGTATCCGAGAACACCAGATCCATCAGACCGCGGCCGGCGATGTCTTTCGTTTCGAAGATGTCTTCCAGATACGCCGAGTACTCCGCGTGGACCACGGCGCCGTCGATCACCGTCAAAATACCTTGCTGCATGTTCTGCAACATTGCCTGAATGTCAGCGGTCTTCTGCTTGAGTTGCGCCGAGCTTTCCTGAATCTTTTCAATCATGCCGTTGAAGGCGACAATCGAATGGCCGATCTCGTCCAGCCGGCCCACCGGCACACGGCGCGCGAAGTCCTGGCTCGATGCGATCTCGCTCATCATCGCTTGCATGCGGCTGAGCGGACGGGTGATCTGACGGTAGAGCAGCGTGCCGATGAAGGTCAGCAGAATGATCGCGATACCGGTGACGATGGCGATGGCCGTCGTGGTGGTGGAAAGCGTGGCGTTCAGTGCCGTGATTGCTTCGTCTTTCTGGCGGTTCTTCTCGACGCGGAGGGTTTCGACGATGCCTTCGAGTTCGTCGCGATACTGCGCGACGTTGGCGAACAGATACGCTTGCGCGAGTTCGTTCTTGCCGTCGGCCTTCATTTTCGCCGTCTCGGTGATAGCGTCGAAGTAGTTCACGAGGCTGTCGTTGGCCTGCGAAACGAGGCCTTGCTGGGCGTGGCTCGCGGCATCTTTGGCTTGCAGCGCGAGGCCCTGTTGCAATGAGGCCTTTTTCTTCTTCAGTTCGTCTTGCGCCTGGGCGACCATGTTGGCGTCCGGCGCGTAGACGAGGGTCATGGTGGCCAGTTGGACGTCCTTGACCTGCGAAACGAGGTCGGCCGAGGCGAGCGCGCTAGGGACGACGCCCTCGGTCACTTTGCGCACTTCGGCCGCGCTGCCGCGCGTCTGATAGACCGCGTAGCCGCCGATCGCCGACAGGGCGACGAACATCAAGACTACCAATAGCGTAATGCGATGACGAATAGTCATGTGAAACCCCCGAGGGTATGGCCTTCGCGTCAGCCCTCGATTGGAGCGGCGCGTTTTTTTGCGAATTTGAGTCAAGAATGCAGCGCTGCCGAGTATTGCGGACGCATATTACTGAGCGATGACGGCAGGGGTTTTGAGCACGCCCGGGGGGTTAAATATTTTTCTAAAGTTTTTGATTTTGGTGCCGTTATTTGTTGTCCTTTTTATAGCCCACTTATCTTCCGTATTACGGTGCGTAGCATTGACGCACACCACTCATTGAATGGGGTTAATTGTGCGGCAAATGTTTTGCGCCAGACAGGTCAGCGGATCGGCGGCAGATGCTTCGACGCCTCGCGCAAAGTAAGCGGCGACATGATGCCCGTCGAAGCGGAAAGAAAAGCGCTCACCGCTTGGGGCGCATGCCACGCGTAATCCCGCAACGCCCAACCGATGGCCTTACGGATGAAGAAGTCACTTTCTGCGGCCAGCGAACGCGCGTAGCCGAAAAGACGTTCTTCGTCGGTATGGTCGCGCCAGCCGACTTGATGAATCATGGCAATGCGCCGAACCCATAGCGATTCGTGCTGGAGCGCTGCATCCATCGCGGCCTGCACCGCCGGTGTATGAGTTCGCGCCGCTTTCAGAACATCGCCGACGACACCCGCCAGCGGATCGATCGAATCCCACCAGGCGCTTCGCTGTGCGAGCGCTAATAAGTGTGCGATGTCTGCCACCGCAAGCGTCTTCCAATTGCGTGCCAACAGATCGGTCGCGACGTATTGGAATTCGCGCTGCGGCATCGACCATAAGACATTCACGCACGCCAGCAGATGAGCGGCATTCTCCACCGGCAGCCGCTTGAACACCGGCAGTACCGCTTGCCGTCGCTGCGGTGTCGGCACACCGATGAACTCGAAGTGGTTACGCATATAGGCGCTCATGGCGAGCGCGCGTTGAGCGTCGGCGTGCGGCGCGAGTGCCGCCTTGATTTCTTTGCCAAAGGCACGCGGTGTCATTGGGAAAAGCGCTCCATCTGAATGGGATGTGATTCGTGGTTAGCTGCGTTCGTGCAGGCCTCCCGAATCTTCTCACCTTCGAATCGAAAGTGCGCCTACAGGTAGCAACATTATCACCGCACGCGCTCCCGAATCTTCTCACCTTTGGGTTTTTAGCTTCCCACCCAGGTGCTGCCTAACACTGTGTACAAGGTCGCAAGATTGGCCTGCCGGCGGCGGTTTCGCGGTAAGGCTTACGCTTCCCGCGTAATCGCAGGTTGCACCCTGAATGCCCTATGCAGCACCTTGAATGGCCATGAGGAGGACTCCCTGGAAATCCTCACTTTATGACAGGTGCGCGTTCAACTTGGCGATTGCTCACCTCCTGGAATCGCTCACCTTTTGCGAGCGATCTCCTGGAATTCCTCACCTTCACGTGTTTTGGCAAGGTTCCACGGTGCAGCTCGACTCCTGGGACAGCTCACCTCTTACTGAATTGGCGACACCTCCTGGAACGGCTCACCTCTTACCGACGTGAAGCCGTACGCCCTGGAACGGCTCACCGCTCACCGACGTGAAGCCGTACGCCCTGGAACGGCTCACCGCTCACCGACGTGAAGCTATGCGACCTGGAACGCCTCACCTTTCGTCGAAGTGGCAGCGTCTCCTGGAACACCTCACCTTTGGCTAGGGTGACGGCATTTCCTGGCGTTCCTCACCTTTGACCAAGATGACGCCATCTCCTGGAATTCCTCACCGTTGGCTAGGGTGACGACATTTCCTGGCGGTCCTCACCTTTGATCACGATGGCGCCATCTCCTGGAATTCCTCACCATCCTGGAATCGCTCACCTTTAACCAGGTAAAACCCCTCGCCTACTGCATATCCTTTATCCCTTCGCGGACCCGCTCCACGAACATACCGACGAGCGCCGCAACGTTTCGCTGCTCGAGGATACGTTCCTCATCGAGTCCAGCGTCGAGCCCGTACGCAAAATTGGCGCATGCCTTCGGACCATCCCGCAGATAGCCTTCCACTTCGCCGCCATCGCAGAACCGACGGTGCAGAGCGGCGAGCGCCTTGTCGAGCGCGGCCTGGTTGTCCTTTGCGCAGTGATACTGCACGAATTCCTGTACCGCCACTTCAACGTCCCCGGAATTGGCGTAGCGCAACACGTGAATCAGGTCAGCTGCATCCTTGTTTTCCGCCCTTTGATCAAAGGCGAGCGATTTCAGAACGATGAAGGCCGTCACGTTTGCGAAGCGCACAATCTCCGTCGCGATACCACCGTCGTCTAACAGCTCGGTCGTGACCTCGCGTTCCAAATACCATTCGTGCACTATGCCGACGTGGTTGATCGCCAGCGCGGACACACCTTCCCCTTTAACCGAGGCGATCTTTCCGGCTGGCAGTTTTTCGTCCGGGTCCCGAAGAAACTCGACCAACACGGATTCGTGCTCGGACACCTTGCGCAGCCATCGCCAACTACTCGGCCGCCCGTCTTTAACGAAGCGCTCGAAGCCGCGGGCTTTCAGTTGATCCGCGAGGTTGTCGTAAGTATCGTCGCCTGCAAGGACCTGCAGGTTGAGCACGATATCCACATCCGAGGTTCCCGCATGGGCCGGAACCTCGGGGGGGCTTTCGGGTGTGAGGTAGCGAGGTACCAGCCCACCGACCAGCCTCAATGTATCCTTTAACGTCCCAAAGCCGCGCAAAAGCGTCACCAATGTCCGTTCGCAGGCAAGCGTGTGTTCCACGTCATAGCCCTCGGCCGTTTGAGGTTTGTTTGATGCCATCGACTAAATTTTTAGTATGTTGGAGCGGAACTCAGACGCCAGTTCCTTATTGCGACCACGGCCATCCAGCAGGTCGAGGTACAGGATAAAAGGGCTGGCGAACCAGACGTGGACATCGTTCGCATGATGCCGAAACAACGTGCTCGCACCAGCTCGCTCCAGCAGTGTGACGTTCGCCCCTTTCGCGACTTCTTTCAGGCCGATATCTTTGGCGTATTGCGCAGCGCTGCCGGGCGGCACAATCAGGTCGACCGTATCGACACTCGTAAGAAGCGGAGACAGAGCGTTTGCCGCAGATGCGCCCGTGACGGTCCAGTCATCCCGCTTCGTGTTCCCGAAGACGTTGTAGATCCACGGGACCGCTGATTGCGGGCTCGGCGCGAACATGTACCAGCGCGTCTTCGTCTCTTCCCGCGTACGCCAGCTTTCGGCCCAGGCGTCCAGGAGCTTTCCGGGCTGGACGAGACGCCTTCGCTGGTTCCGGCCACTACCTTCTGATACCGTCCATTCGAGTCGCTCTAGCTCCCGCAGGGTCTGGGATACGGTGTACGAACTGGTCTGGGCTAGCTCAGCAATCTCAAGTCCGGTAAGCCATTTGTCGCCTGCATGCAAAAGAGCGTGAACAACCTGCTCGCGGGCACCCGCAAAAATTGACCCAACGCGAGGCGACTTCTTCGGCTTGCCGGGGCGATCGATATTGACAAGCCAGTCGCCATTCTTGAGGAAGAGACTCCCGCTGGAGTCAAAATAGCCGATGCCGCGTTCGCGAAGGCTCTCACGCGCGCCGGTGCTGAGATACTCTGCGACCACGAAGGGGATCGTACTGTTACGGCGCTCCGTGGAAAGCAGATACTCTTCCAACTGCCAGACCGTGTGGCGTATGTCGCGCGGGTAAGCTTGGCTTATTAGCTCGACAGCCAGATCCAGTTCCCGATGTGCGGTCTGCGCGTGCAGAAGCAGATCAAGCCGGCGTATGCCTTCCGGTCGGCGGAAGGGGATTTCCGAACCGCGGGCGTCCGCGATGGTAGCGCCCGTCGCCGCTTCGAACGCCTGTACAAAGCGGTCGACGAGGGCCATGGCCGGAATAGCGTCCATAAGTAGCCTTAGCTGAACAGCATCGGGAAGGATATTGATGTTTAGTTTAGCATTTTTTGCTAATTTAGCTGCACAGCTAAACTAGCAGTTTTGCCAAAATAAGACATCCGATGATTGGCTCAGCATCTACCTGGATTTTGTCGCAGGAAGTACATCGCTTGCGGAACTCGGCACAATTTAGTTGTGAAGCGCGTCGGGCAATCGCGTGTCGTTTCCTGTCGCTCCGGGACGTCCTGGTATGTGCCCGCCCTGTAGCCGCATCGTTTTTTACATCGTTGTAGCAAAAAAGACGGGGGCGTCGGGCGCGCTGATCAAAAAATTCAGATCCTGGAACGTCTCACCTCTGAACGGAATGAGGCCATCTCCTGGAATTCCTCACCTTTCGTCGATTTAAGGCCATCCCCTGGAATTCCTCACTATCCTGGAATCGCTCACCTTCGGCTGGATGGTCACGCCTTCCGGCGCGGGCCCGTTTTGTTTGCCGTTATTGTCCCGCACGCCATCGGTTTGTTTTTAGCTCCCGCCAAAGAAAATATTGCATTGCGGGTCGTTGCTGCAGGGCTTCATGTGTTTCGCGCCACTCTGCATTTTCGTGTCTGGCATGCCACCGTATGACTGGGTCGCCGTGTCGGAGGGGGAGGCGGTCGGCTGAGTCGCTGCGTTTTCCGATGGGGCAGGTTGTTGAGTCGCCGGCATGCTCTGCGAATGCGCAAGCCCGGCCATAACAAGCAATCCGGCGGCAGAAGCCACCACGAGTCGTGATTTCACTTTTACCTCCTAAATTTAGGGTACGTTTTCCACTGATGCGATTCGTTATCCGCGGGTCAGGAAGTCAGCATGGACAGGATTTTCGGACGCGCGAAAGCACTCTTCGGGCCCACAGGCGAATTGCTCGAGGCCAAAGTTTTAGGTCGTCGTGAGAAAAAGTAGAGCAGTGCGCCGAGCCGAGGTCCCGGGGCGCAAGGTGGCGTGCGAACTGGCAGTGTCAACGGATTTTTTGGACCCCTCGACACGGAATAATCGCCCTGCAGATATGTGTTATAGGGCGTGAGATGCCGAAGTGATAGCGAAAATTTTCGTCATATTCCGCCGACGCATTCAACGCATTCGCAAGCGGCTTTTTACGCCAGGCTCGGGGTTGATTACGCCAGATATAACGAGACATCAAAGTTTCGACCTCTCCGCCCCGGCAGGTCAGCCTTGTAGAGGCCCCGTGGCGGTGTCCGTTCGCATTAAAGTTTCGAGTTTTAGGAAAGTCTTGTGAGTCAGCGCTGCAAAGCGGCCTAGATGACTTGAGGCGTGGCAGTCCTTGGCAAAGCACGGACAACGGGATGATCGATAACGGAGTGCTTTTGAAGCTATCGCGCTCGTCCTCAATCAACTTGCTAGGTATCTGCGCGTACCTCGTGTTTCTTACTAGCACAGCGCGAAGTCACCTTGGAAGTTCAAAGCCTCCCTTGGCACGCCATTCGCGCTCATGCGACCGCCCCTTGTCCCACTCACCGACGCCGTCAAATCGCACGACTCGCCATCACTGCGATACAGGCACCTGCATCTCTTCGGCCTCAGAATCTGACAGATAACAGACCGGCCGACAGTCGTGTTGGTACGCGTACGATTTGGAAATGACCAGGCCGAACGGTTCGTATCGGGAGGCGTTCTCATCTGCCAGCACATACTTCAACGGCCATGAACCACGCTGCCGAACTGGGGCCGTTGACGAAGCTGCGGGTGCCATTGATCCTGCCTTCCGGAGAATGCTCCACAGATTCTTAAAAACCGACCGTCTCCCGTTCCTTTTTGTAAGCTGAGCGATAAACGGGGAAAGATCAGGGCGGAAAAGGTAGTTTGTGATCGTCGTATCCTTTTTCAGGTTTGCCTCGCGATTACCGAATAGTCTATTCTAACCAGCCTAACCTTGCTAACCAGCCTATCATTCTTTACACTAAAATGGTGGGCGTCGAGTCTGCAGCAGCGCGACGCCGTCGCATGCCGGTCAAGGAGGTCAACTATGTCGTCGATCGACTTTGTAGAGGTTGCTCGTAAAGGGAAACTTCCTGTCGTCGCAATGGGACACGTGAACGTACAGGAAGTGGTGGCCGCGGAGCCGCACCGCAGTGCGCGCCTGCGTGTCTTTTCACGGCGAATCCACGGTCAGCCATCGTTCACTTTTTCGATGGCAACGTTCGTTTTTACGCTCGTGCACCGGCTCGCTCGACCCGATTCGGCGTTTAGAAACATGCTGGTGCACTCCAGCTGCAACTACTCCCGTGCAGCGCCTTTGCTTTTCTTCAGGGCGAAAAATGGCAACGAGGGCGATGTCGAGCGCCTGCATTTCTGCTCGTGGCACGACCTTGAGCCGCACTGGAACTCTACTCGTGACCATGCGCTGTGGATCTCTGCCGAAGGCCCTTACAGCGACCTATTGAAACTACTGGATTCCATCCGTGATGAGAGGGTTGGTGACTGTGATGATCTGCCTTCAGCGGAGGCGCCGCCCGTAGCTGCGGCAAAAGGTGACGCTCATCAAGAAGCCATTGCGTTTCGCAATGAGCTTCTGTCCAGGAACTGGCCAGATGGGAAACGCGTAGCGGAAATGGCGGGCGCCGGGTCACGAAGCAACCCGCATCAGTACGCGGCCCGTCAACGCTCGAACGGCGCGTTGCTCGGAGTGTGGGTCGCTGCGGAACGGACCTATAGGCACCCGGAGTTCCAGTTCGACGCCCACGGTGCGATACGCCCAGCGGTCGCCGATCTGTTGAAAGTCTTGCCCGGCAACGATGAAGACAGGAATGGCTGGCGGCGCGCATTCTGGCTCTATTCGCCACATGCGCTACTTTCGGGTGAAACCCCGGCAGAAGTCTTTGCGCTAGATCCGCAGCGGGTCGTGGAAGCGGCGAGAGAGGAGTTCTGCGGAGATCCGAATGCGCACTGGTGAAGGCGATGTGTTGCATCGGATCGAGTTCGGGGTCATCGAGGCGGGCACCTACTGGCATGTCTACCCGGCCGCGTACACTCCGACGTCCTCCAACCCTTACTCGAAAGCTCGTCTTGCATGGCGAGACGGCTCTCATGGCATGTTCTACGTCGGAGATACCGCGGCAGCGGCGCTTTGGGAGACCGCACTTCGATTCGCGGCCGTCCGCAGAGGTCGGGTGTCCACCGACCAGAAGAATTTGCAGGACTGGATGCTTGCACGACTCGCGCTGAAAGTAGATGTCCCTGTCATCGAGTTGCGCCCACCTCATCGCCGCGCTGTAGTGGACGCGCATTCAGAGCTAGACGGTATGTGGGATGTCGTGCTCAAAACACCGCATCACGAAGAAACGCACAATGTTGCCGCTCGCCTGATGAGCCAGCTGGCGGCTGCTGGCTACGACACTGGTGCCGCATTGCGGTGGCACTCTCGACAGGCCGGCACAGAAAGTGTCATTCTGTTTTTTGAGCCCCCAATGTCATCGACCTGGTGGACTTACGAGGAGTCCGACATCTTCCGGCTCGACGAAACGGAAGGTCAGAAACAGATCCGTATGGCACTCGCGTTACAAGGACTTGTATGGAGCGGTGCTCCGGTCGGTGTCGGGTTTGAGAATCCGCCTGAAGATGTGCCGCAAGCGAGTGAGCAACCCGCGGAGCGCGTAGAAAAGTAAGCTGATTGCTTTGGTGCGGCGTCCGTTTCGAGCCAATCGCTAATTTGGTACCACTTGCCCGTCGCTCACCACGGGTTCGATCAGCCTTTCGACGCTGACCTCACCGCTCGCTGAAATAGCGATACCTCCTGGAACGGCTCACCGCTCACCAACGTGATGCCATGCTCCCTGGAACACCTCACCTTTCGTCGGGGTGGCGGCGTCTCCTGGAATTCCTCACCTTTGACTAGGGTGACGGCATTTCCTGGCGTTCCTCACCTTTGATCACGATGGTGCCATCTCCTGGAATTCCTCACCATCCTGGAATCGCTTACCTTCAGCTGGATCGCGGCAATTTCATCAGCGATGACGCAGTGGCAGCAGAGGGCTTACTAGGTTACCTCTCGTGGCCCCGTGAATCGGCAGTTTATCTAGAACTTCACCTTCACCTGAAACCCGATCGTGAACGGAAGATTGTCCGAGGGGATCGGTGGAATCACAATAAAGTTAGCCCCGACGCGCTTATAGTCGACCATCACGATCGGCGCCACCACCGGCCCGATCGTGTGGTTGCGACCCAAGCCCCAGTTGCCATAGTTGTAGCCCGAGATGATCCCGCCCATCGCCGCGATCCGCACGATGCCCCAGTGCGCGAATTCCGGCGCCCAGACGCCGCCGCCATAATATGAAGGGCGCCGCAGCGAGTTCCGAAAGCCGCCGGCCGTCAGTGCCCATTGGTTGTTGAGCCAGCATTCGACGCCAAGGCCGGGATTGAACTGCTCGAAATGGGTGTTGGGATCGGGGTTGATGTGATACGAACCGAGCATCGCGTCGACCCACACACCGCCCTCGCACCAGTTGCCCGCATGCGCCGCGGAGGCTGCGGCCAGGCTCGCGGCGAGCGCCACGGCGGTACGCCGAATGTTCTTCTTGATCTGCCGAAAATGCATGTACGCTCCGCCACCGGTCGAGCGCCGGTGTCATCTATGTTCTGGTTATTCTTGCTTGCCGTCCGTCGCGCACTGTACCTCAACCAGCACAGACGATGTGGAGGACACGCTCGGGGCCCGCGGGCACAGGACGTGCCCCGCGGCGCAGACGCAACCATAACGGAGAACCGATGGCAAAGCGGTGAACACGTGACAGACGTTCACCTTCAATCGCTGAAAAAGCGTTAGAGGCCGAGATCGGACAGGCCCGGATGATCGTCGGGACGGCGGCCGAGCGGCCAATGATAAAGACGGTCGGCCTCGCGGATCGGCAGATCGTTGATGCTGGCATGACGGCGCGTCATCAGTCCGTGTTCATCGAACTCCCAATTCTCGTTGCCGTATGAACGGAACCAGTTGTTCGAGTCGTCGTGCCATTCGTAGGCAAAGCGCACGGCGATGCGGTTATCCGTGAATGCCCATAGCTCCTTGATCAGGCGATAGTCGAGTTCCTTTGCCCATTTGCGGCGCAACAGTCCGACGATCTCCGCGCGCCCATGCGTGAACTCGGCACGGTTGCGCCAGACGCTATCCGGTGTGTACGCGAGCGACACGCGCTCGGGATCGCGGGTATTCCAGCCGTCTTCCGCGGCGCGGACCTTCTGGATCGCGGTTTCGCGTGTGAACGGCGGGAGTGGCGGGCGGGTTTCGATTGGGTCGGCCATGGGAGTTCCTCAGTCAGGTTGCGGTGCGCCGGGACGGCGGTCGTTTGCTCGGGGCTTTGCTCGGGGTTTTGCGCGACTCGCTTGATTCGCCGGCGGACTCGGCGTCGAGTAGGGCCTCGGCTGCGGTTTGCGCGTCGAGCGCGGCGTCGGCCTCGCCGCTCACCAGCGCCACGCCGATGGCGCCGTCGAGCAGGATCAGCCATCGGCGCGACAAACCCACGGCGCGGCGGGCGTCCATGCCCGATTCGGCCGCGTATTCATCGCACTGGGTCCGCACGAACGCGAGCAGGCGCGCCTTGTGTTCACGCGCGACGATCCGGATCGGATCCTCCGCGGAGGCGATTTCGCCGGCGGCGTTCAGAAACGCGCAACCATGAAAATCCTCCGAAGCAAACCAGTCGCGCAGCACATCGAACATGCCGAGCAGGTGTTCGCGCGCAGTCTTGCCCTGCTGCAGCGTGCCCGTGATAAACCAGTTCATCCAGCGTTCGTCGCGCCGTTCCAGCGCGGCGGCAACGAGCGCGTCTTTCGATTCGAAATGCGTGTAGAAGCTTTTGCGCGCGGTGCCGGACTGTTTGACGATCGCATCGACGCCTGTGGCATGGATGCCGCCGGCGTAGATCAATGCTTCCGCAGCATCGAGCAGCCGTTCACGCGCGCTGCCGGACGCAGCCGATTCAGTTGGGTTTTGAATAGCCATGTACGAAGGGTAGAACGATCATTCTCCTTCGTCAAGTTTTTGTGCACTTCAGCGGGGTGAGTGCGCTTGCTGCTATCGTGGTGGCGATCAATCAACTGGAACGAATTCCATGAGTCGCTCTCCTGTCCGCGCAACGTTTGTACGTGTGCTCCTCAGCGCAACGCTGCTGACGGCAATGGCCTGTACGCCTGTGCGAGTGCTCACCCATACGGTCAGTCAGAACGAAGCGCGCGTGCCGGTTGGACACTACGATCTCGACCCGGACCATTGCAGCATTACCTTCGACATCGATCACTTCAAGTATTCGCGCTTTACCATGCGCTTCGACCGCAAACAGGGGCAGCTCGACTGGAACGAAGGGGGATTGGACAAGAGTAGTGCAACGATCACGATCGACGCCGCGAGCATCGATACGAATGTGCCGCTACTCGACAAGATGGTGAAAAGCGAGAGCATGCTCGACGTGTCGCGCTATCCGGAAGTGCGCTTCGCCAGCACGCGCTTCGAGCGCACCGGCGAATCGCGCGGCACGTTGAGCGGCGATCTGACCATTCACGGTGTTACGCAACCCGTGACCTTAGACGTGACGTTCAACGGTTTCGCGCCCGATCCGCTGACGAAAAAAGACACGCTCGGTTTTTCCGCGGACGGTCATTTCAGCCGTGCGAGGTTCGGTCTGGCGACGTGGTATCCGGCCGTCGGCGACGATATTCATGTACGCGTTCAGGCCGAGTTCGTTAAAACGCCCGCAGGCGGGTGAGCGCGGTGCGGGCGTTTTGTTTCGAGATCCTTTGTTTCAGATGCTGGGGCTGAGCGTGTTGTCGTTTTAGCTCAGGCCGCCGTCCAGTCGAGAATCACCTTGCCGCTCTCGCCTGAGAGCATTGTGGCGAACGCTTCCTGATAATCGTCGACCTTGAAATGATGAGTGAGGATCGGCGACAGATCCAAACCGCTTTGCAGCATCGCAACCATCTTGTACCAGGTCTCGAACATCTCGCGGCCATAAATGCCCTTGATTTCAAGGCCTTTGAAAATCACCTGGGTCCAGTCGATGGCGGTCTGCGCGGGCGGGATGCCGAGCAGCGCAATCTTGCCGCCGTGGTTCATCGCTTCGAGCATGCTGGTGAAAGCGCTCGGCACACCTGACATTTCCAGCCCGACGTCGAAACCTTCGGTCATGTGCAGATCCGTCATCACGTCACGCAACGATTCACGCGAGACGTTCACCGCGCGCGTCGCACCCATCTTGCGCGCGAGTTCGAGGCGATAATCGTTGACGTCGGTAATCACCACATTGCGTGCGCCGACGTGTTTCGCAATCGCCACCGCCATGATGCCGATCGGCCCGGCTCCTGTGATCAGCACGTCTTCGCCGACCAGATTGAACGACAGCGCCGTATGCGTGGCGTTGCCGAACGGATCGAAGATCGCGGCGAGATCATCGGAGATTTCAGGCGGAATCTTGAACGCGTTGAACGCGGGAATCACGAGATACTCGGCGAATGCGCCTTCACGATTCACGCCAACGCCCACCGTATTGCGACACAGGTGCCGGCGCCCGGCACGACAGTTGCGACAGAAACCGCAGGTGATATGCCCTTCACCCGAAACGCGATCGCCAATTGCAAAGCCGCGCACTTCCTGGCCCATCTCGACGATTTCACCGACGTATTCGTGGCCGACATGCATCGGCACGGGAATCGTCTTTTGCGCCCAGTCGTCCCACTTCCAGATGTGGATATCGGTACCGCAAATCGCGGTGCGCGTGATGCGGATCATCACGTCGTTGTGACCGACTTCGGGTTTCTTCACATCCGTCAGCGTGAGGCCCGGTGCGCGTTCGAGTTTTGCTAGTGCTTTCATGTGCGCCTCCGCTTCAGATGATGCCGAGTTGACGGCCGACGCGCGCGAATACGTCGACGGCACGGTCGATTTGTTCAGGCGTGTGCGCGGCGCTCATTTGCGTGCGGATGCGCGCGCGGCCTTTCGGCACGACGGGGAACGAGAAGCCGATGACGTAAACGCCTTCCTTCAGCAACGCATCGGCCATGTTCGATGCGAGTTGCGCGTCGCCGAGCATGACCGGAATGATCGGGTGTTCGCCGGGCACGAGCGTGAAGCCGAGCGCGCTCATCGCACGGCGGAAATGCGCACCGTTTTCACGCACACGCGCGCGCAGTTGAGCACCTTCGTCGCTGGCGAGCAATTCGAGTACTTTCAACGAGGCGGCAGCAATGCTCGGCGTCAGCGTGTTCGAGAACAAATAGGGACGCGAGCGTTGACGCAATAGATCGACAACTTCCTGGCGCGCGGCGACGTAGCCGCCCGATGCGCCACCCAGTGCTTTGCCGAGCGTGCCGGTGATGATGTCGACACGCGACAGCACACCGCAATGCTCCGGCGTGCCGCGCCCATGTTCGCCGACGAACCCGACCGCATGCGAATCGTCCACCATCACCAGTGCGCCGTAGCGGTCGGCCAGATCGCAAATGCCGGCAAGGTTGGCGATGATGCCGTCCATCGAAAACACGCCGTCGGTGGCGATCAGCTTGAAGCGCGCGCCAGCGGCATCGGCTTCTTTCAGCCTGGCTTCGAGATCGGCAAGGTCATTATTCTTGTAGCGAAAACGCTTCGCCTTCGAAAGCCGCACACCGTCGATGATGCTCGCGTGGTTCAGCTCGTCACTGATGATGGCGTCGTTTTCGTCGAGCAGGGTTTCGAACAGACCGCCGTTCGCATCGAAACAGCTGGAATAGAGGATGCAGTCGTCGGTTTGCAGGAAGGCGGCCAGCGCTTTCTCGAGATCTTTGTGCACAGTTTGCGTGCCGCAGATAAAACGCACCGACGCCATGCCGAAGCCGTCGTGATCCAGACCAAGCTTGGCGGCCTCGATCAACCGTTCGTCGTTGGCGAGACCGAGATAGTTGTTCGCGCAGAAATTCAGTACTTCCGTACCGTTCGCGAGACGCACGTCAGCCGACTGCGGGCTGGCGATCACGCGCTCGTTCTTGTAAAAGCCGTCAGCGCGAATCTGCTCGAGAGTGCCGCGCAGATGGGCGAGGTAAAGGTCACGCATGAACCAGACTCCTGAAAGGGTGGTGCGCTCCGACATGTCCGGCATCTGCGGCATTTTCTACGTCGAGGCGGGCTGTTATAGTCGGCTGTCAGTTTTATCGGATATTTTCGTTTTTCCGAACTAAAATCCGGTATGTCGAACAACTCTAAACGATAGGTCAGTAAATGGCAAGTTCGGGAAACCGCCGTGCAGCAGCCAGCGCGACACCCACTTCCGGCGCGAACCCGGTCCCTGCAATCGCGGCGCCGCCTCGTGTCGGCGAGCAGATTCAGCGTCTGCGCGCCGAACGGCGCATGACGCTCGACGACCTGTCGCGCGCGGCCGGCGTGTCGAAATCAATGCTCTCGGAAATCGAACGCGACAAGGCTAATCCGACGATCGCGGTCGCCTGGCGTCTGACGAACGCGCTCGGCGTCAGTCTCGATTCGCTGTTCGCGCCGCAAAAGGCGCCGGAGGCGATCGCCGTTTCCGGTCCGCACGACATCCCGACTTTGAGCGGGCACGAGGCCAAGTATCAGTTGCGAGTCTGGGGGCCGATCGAGTTGGCCGGTAAGTTCGAGTGGTACGAGCTGACGCTCCAGCCGGGCGGGGCACTGGTGTCGAACGCGCACGAACCCGGTACGCGTGAGCATCTGACCGTGCTGCAGGGATCGATCGAGATCGAGGCGGCCGGCACGACGAAGCGGCTCAAGGCCGCGGACACCGCGCGCTACGTCGCCGACGAGCCGCACGCGATCCGCAACGCCGGGAAGGGTGAGGCGAAAGCGCTGCTGGTGGTGATTCACGGCTGAGCTGCGGGCGCACCGTTGCTGGATATTGGCTGACCCGGGCTGACCCGGGCCGATTCGCGCTGAATTGTCCGTTCGGCTGAGGTTGCGCGAGACACTGTATATTTGTACAGTACAGGGTATCGACAGGAGCCGATAATGAACGACCTGACCACCAACCAAGCCGAGCATGCTCTGGCCGCGCTGCGCTATCAAACCGCGGCGCGCGATCTTGAACATATCGTGCGCAACATCGCTGCACGCTACATCGTCCAGCAGGTGCCGCTTACGTGGCGCCTGCTGCAAGCAATCGAAGCCGAAGCGTTGGCGGATCTCGGGTTTGCCAGCCGGCACGACGCGATCATGCTCGGCCTGTTCCAACGGCCGTCCGCCTTGCCTTATCCGGAAACGGACGAGGCGGTGGACTTCGGCACCTCCACCGCGTTGCCGGCGGTGTTCGCGTTTGCCGTCTCGGCCTATGAAGAGGCGGCACGCCGCGCCGCACAACCTGCGTCTAAAGACGCTCCGCTCAAGCACGCCCGAGCATGGGGCGACTGACTTAAGGGCTGTACTTTCATCGGTTGCCACCTACAATATGCGCAACTAACGGAAAGATAGCCTATGTCACCTCCTAATCTGTCCGACCCGGTCACACGCCCCGCACCGTCTACCGATCTCTTCGATCAGGAACGCGAAGACTGGCGCCGCGATCCGCAAATCGCGTTCGACGCATGGCTTGCCAAGCAGCATTTCAGGCGCTCTTCTGCCGAAGTCTATCAAGCGCAGTGGGGGCTTTTCCTCGACTGGCTTGCCGTTCGCCAAAAGAGTCTGGTCACGGTCGATACACACACCATTGCTGAATTCGTGGGCGGCCTTGCGATCCGGAAACCACAACGCGTCCGGTATCTTCGGCTCATTGAACGGGTACTGGACCATGTGCGCGAGATCGAATCCGCGTCGACCAATCCCGCCCGCTTCATTGCTCAGGATGGCGAAGCAGCATGGCGAAATGCACGCGATAACGAGCCGACCGGTTTTCTTAACCATGCCGAACGCGCCGCGCTCATTGCACATCTGTTTTCGCCCTTGCAGGATTTGTCCGCGGCGCAGCGGTGGAGAGAGCGACGCGACCGTGCATTGATTGCCGTGTTTCTCGGCGGTGGGCTCAAGACGGGCGAAGCTGCCGCACTTACAGTTAGTTGCGTGAATGCCGGCTCGCCGTGGGTCACGATCGAGTCCGCGAATCCCATGCTGACGCGGCGTACCCGGCTCGCCCCGTTCGCGGCCGCCATCCTTGACGCATGGCTTGCTGAACGGCGCCTTTCCGAACTGGCCGGCAATCTGGTCTTTCCCGCGTCGCCTTCAGGACGCCCGATGCACAAGGCAACCATGCTGCGCGCAGTCGACGCGTTGATCGACGCGGCTGGCATTGCTGCGTCGCGAACCTCACGCGCCAGTCCGCAAACCTTGCGCAACACCTTCGCGGCAGACCTGTTTGAGAGCGGGGTTGAGGCAGAACTGGTCGGGCAATGGCTAGGATTTGTACAGGCGGTGTCCGCGAACCGTTTGTATCGGGCGTGGCAAAAGTGGATGGACCAGCAGGATTCGCCGGTCGTCGATGAACCGGATCCATCCGCTCCGCCATTGCCGTCGCCTAGGCAGGACGGGCGTTTGACGAGGAAAGGGTGATCGGGCGAGCCCTGAAAATACTCACCCTTGGCGTCCCGAATTTCCTCACCTTTGGCAATTTAGGCGCTATTGCGGCCGCGCCGAACGCTCATGCCGATGCGGCAATCGTACCGTTCGACAAAAACCGGCTAACCGCCTCCAGTCTTGATTCACCAAGGCCTGACGAGTGATCGCATTCCGGACACTGCAGTTCGAAGCGGTGATCCACTTGCGATAGCTCAGGCTCACCTTCCTCACATTTTGGGCAGCGCAGCGGCAGCGTGACATGGCCGTCCGCCGCGGTGCCGATCGCTGTCAGCTCGTCGGCCGTGAGCCTGCCTGCTTCGACCAGCGAACACAGCAGGCTCGCGATCGCGGGGTCGATGCCCTGCTGGCCGCGCAGCGCGGCCACTTCTTTCGTCAAAACATCCACTTCGTCCGATTGCTCGCGTAGTTGCGCGTCGAGCCGGTCGCCACGCGCCTTGGCGGCGGCGATCTGCTGAATAAATTCGAATTCCTTGCGGCTCGCGTCCCGCACCCCTGACTGATAGGTAGCCGCCATGTTGCGTAAGGAATCGAGTTCGACCAGCATAGGCTTCACACGGCGCTCGGCTTCCGCGACGGCATCCTTGATCTGCTGCGCATAGTGTTCGGTGCTTTGACGCAATTCAACATGCAGGGCATCGATTCGGTCGCGGAGTGCCGCGTTGGTCGCCTGTTCGATATCGAGGCGTTGACGCAGCGTTTCGTTTTCGCCATCGAGTCGGCGAACCGTCGCCTGCAAGCCTTCCTGGTGCGCGGTCCCATGTGTTGTGGTGCTGGATAGCTCCGTTTCCAATGCGCGAACACGTTCCCACGCGGCTTCCGCTCTCAGTTCGCTGCGCTTGATGGCTTCTTCCGACACGTCGCAACGAATTTCCGCTTCTCTCGCACGTTGGTCGGCGGCGGTCACTTGAGCTCGAATTTCCTCGCGTTCGCTGTCGAGCGTAGAGCGGGCATGCACAACGGCTTCTTCAAAGAGTGCGCCCAGCAGTTCTCCGGCGCGATCTTCCAATCCTTTAGGGATAGCGCCGGCACCGACTTTTACGCGCGACACCGTTCTGATGCGTTCCCAGAAGTGGTCGATGTCCTTCGGGATATCGCTTGCGCTGCCTGTTTGGGTCAGCTCGCGAACGGCCGCCATGGACGGGCGAATTCCCAAATCGAAAAAAAGTCGCTTGCAAGCATGCAGTGACAGTTCCTGCCGCCGTGCCCCGCTAGCCCTCAACGATTCAAGCTCCTCACGGATGGCTTGTCGTTCCTGATCCAGATTCATGTATACCTCGATGTCGCTCGAATTGGATTAATCATAACAATTTACGTACTGTTTGCTACGTATTTGTTGGATGAGGGCATTGCTTCGCAAGTTGGCGTGTTTTAGAGGTACAGGTAGGTCGTTAGATCAGAGCCAGCCTGGTTTTTCCGTGAAACAAAACGAAGATTAGCCAATAAGCTTTTGTAAATAAAGAGCTTTCAAGGGTTTCTTTCTGATCGCTCACTGTTTCACGAACGCTTGCTGGGAGCTGAGGTGGTGGAAAGGTGCTGTCCGAAGGACACGCGGGGAAATGCTAGAGAGTAATAAAAGTAAACACCTTTGAACCCATGTTAAAAACGTTAACGCCATGGCAAACCCTTACCAGGACGGGGTTCCAGCCCGGCAAGGTGAAGCTTTACGGGAGGGGTGGTGAGGTCTTGCGGGAAGGTTGAGTGATGAGGTTCGGGGGCCTTGGTGAGGGGGTCCGGGACAGAACGTGAGCGGGTTCAGGAGCCCCTCCAAAAGTGCGGTTTGGCTAAAGGTGAGATTTTGCAGGACCTGAGCGTCCGGGATCGCCCGGCAGCGCTCAAAAGTCGGTTCTGACCGCGGCCGGCCTTAAGGTGAGCGCTTTCGGGACTGCTGCGGACCCCAACTTTTGGCCTTATTTTGGCCTCGTAAACCCCATTGGTGAGTCAAGACAGGAGAAAACGCGAACCGAAGGTGAGACTTTCCGGGGCCCGGACGTCATTTTTGCCTCATTTCTGGGCATTCGGGCGCTTAAGGTGAGGGTTTGCGGGAGCTGACTGGGATTTCGATCGAAATTCTGTCTGTTGCATCAGCGGGGTCCTAGTCACCCTTGCGCAAAGGTGAGCGAATTCGGGAGACGTGGGTCGAGGCGATCGCCGGCTCATCAAATTGCCTGTTTTGGGCCTGAGGTGAGGTTTTTCGGGAGCGTTTTTGGGTGCTTGTGATCGCTAAGGTGAGGAAATACAGGACCAAAATTGCCTCGATGGGTCGGAAAAGCCCTACTGACGCTGTCAGAGCAGTTCCGATTTTGCGGCTGCTGAATTGCTAAGGTGAGGTTTTTCGGGGCCCTTTAGATTGCGACCGAAAACGTCAGATTTCGCTGAAATGCTCCTAAAGGTGAGGATATACGGGAGTACGTGGCCATAGCTCGGCTCGCGGCGATTCTATAAGTCAATGAAATCATTGAATAAATTTTGTGCGGCGCGCAAAGGTGAGGTTTTTCGGGGGCACTTTTCGATGGCCTGCGCAAGCCTCCTCCGGGGGCATAGGTGAGGCTTTTCGGGAGTATTTATCGGTGTTTTTTCAGGCCTCCAGGTCTGGAGGCCGCGTCGTTCCGAGCGCTCGCCAGACGTTAAGGTGAGCTTTTTCGGGGGGAGTTTGTCGCGAGTTGGAGCTCAGGCTCGCGGTATGAGCTGTCTCTGCCAGGTTCGGCCGCTTTTGCTCAAATGGATAGGCGGCGATTGCCGTGCATATCTGCGCCGCGAAGGTCACGCGGTCGCAACCGACGGGTGTGCGGTCCGGCGAGTTTCGTGGCGGCGCCCGCCGTGCAGGCCGTCTGGCGCGCGTTGGCGAGTACTTCTCGCGTCGAACCGGGATCCAGCGGGGCGGCGCCGGGAATGGTCCCGCGCGTGGGGCCGTCCGCTTGCTGCCGCCCCACGTTTTCCCCGCGCGCCTCCCCTCCCCTATCCGCTGAAATGGGTCGACGCGTGTTCGCGTCATGGATGCGGCTCGAGTACGCCCGGCTCGCAACATGCGGACCACCAAAATTCACGAGAATTTTTTGAGGTGAGAAGATTCGGGATCGAATGACTTAGGTTCGCAGCAGGTTGGAAATCGGTCAGCATTTCGGGAGGCCGCGACCTGTAAGGATGCCCTGAACCTGGCGTGAAACGGGTGAGGTGAGGGTTTTCGGGAGTCGCTCGAGGTGAGTTGCGCCTCGTAAACTCACTTCACCGGGAACGGTGAGACCCATGCTATAGACGCGTATCACCACAGCCGGTATGCTCTCGCCAAATCCCTCCTCGACCAGACGCATGGCCACTAAGCGCGCGAAGAAGACAGATGTAGTCAGCCCGAGCTCGGCCGAATTACGCAAGGCCGTCGAGGCGATCGCCATCCAGCCGAAGAGCGGCAAGATCACGCTCCTCACCCGCAAGCTGTTCAACGTTCTCCTTGCCGTCGCTCAGCAAGCCGACGAGTCCGGCGACACGTATCGGGCCTTGCTATCCGACATCGTCGCCAATTCGGCATTCGATTCGAATGACACCGCGCTCGTCAAAGAGCACCTGCGGCGCATGGTGTCGGTGCAGGTCGAATGGAGTACCGGCACGTCCAGCCAGAAGCCGGGCCGGAAATGGGGTATTTCCACGCTGATCGCCGATGCGGAAATTCTCGAAGATCCCACTACCCGCCGCGTCTGGGTGGAGTTCTCGTTCGCACCGAAGATCAAGAAGAAGCTGCTCGATCCGGTTCAGTATGCGCGGCTAAGCCTGCAGTTCCAGAGCCAGTTGCGCAGTAGCGCGGGTCTCGCACTTTATGAGATTTGCGTTCGCTACCTGACGAATCCGAGCCATCTTACGATGCGCGAAACATGGGAATGGTGGCGCCCTATTCTCTCCGGCACGCCCGACACCGAAGCGGGTGACGAGGCGAAGCGCGAGTACAAGTACTTCAAGCGCGATTACCTGCGCCCGGCCATCGCCGAAGTGAATGCGGTCACCAACATCTTTGTCGAATTGATCGAGCACCGGGAAGGGCGGCGCGTTGCCGAGATCCAGTTCCGCGTGACCGAGCGCAAGCAGCCCATGCTCGCACTCGACGAACACCCGAATGTGTTCGACAGCACGCTGGTCGACCGGATGGTGAAGATCGGCATTCCGCTGAAAGAAGCGCAAACACTGTATGCCGATAGCGAAGAAAACCGAATTCGCGCGGCGCTGCAGATGACCGAACAACGCATGCGCAGCACGTCGTTGCCCGCTGTGCGCAGCGCACCGGCTCTGTTCAAGGACGCATTGAAGAAAGGCTATGCGCCGCCGGTCGAAGCGCTGCCATCCGGTAGCGGTGGCAAGGCTGCGGTGGCCGCGCCGGCGGACGACCTGAAAGCGCGTCTGCTTGGCGAGTACTCGGCGGTTCGTCGCAAGGAAGCGCGCGAGCTTTACGACGAACAAGGTGAGTCCGAGCGGGAGATCGCGCGGAAATCGTTTGAGGACGACGTGTTACCGGATCTCGGCACACACATGCGCGACGACTGGCGCCGTCGTGGACTGGACTCGAAGATCGTCGAAACGGCGTTCTTCGATTGGCTGGCTCGCAAAACCTGGGGCGAACCCACCGACGGCGACCTGCTCGCCTTTACGCTGAGCCAATCGCGCGCGGCGTAATCGTCAAGAGCGCGTCAACAGCGCATCAAGCGCGCATCAAGAAAAACGGCGGCCACTTTCGTGCGCCGCCGTTTCTTTTCCTGCTGATGCTTTTCCTTCGTTACTTCAGCATCTTTTCAATCTGACGAAGAATGTCGTCACGCTTTTCACGTGTGAGACCCTTCAGGCGCAGTTCGATTCGATCGTCCCCATACGATTTCAGATCGCCGACTGCGACACCGCCGAGCTTGATCTCCAGACGCTGCGCATAGCGCTGCCGGCCCGCCGGCTTGGTGCTTTCCTGTGCGCTTGCCCTGCCCTTCACGATGTCCGCGACTTGTCGCGTGCTCAGGTCGTCCGAGAGAATCTTGTTGATCAGACGCAGTGTAGCGTCGGCGCCGCGGGCGGTGTGATAACGGCCCACCTGATAGGCCATGTTCGAGCCGAAGCGGTCAGGCCTTGCGACCATCTCATGCATCACGACCTCGGGCAGCTTCGCGATTGACAGGGCGACCGCGACGGTCGACTCGTCGAGTCCGAGATGTTCGGCGAGCTCCTTCTGGCTCTGGAAATGCCGGTCGTCGAGAAAGCGTTTCCAGACGACGGCGTTGTCGAACACGGTCTGTGAATCGCGCTGGACGTTGAGGTCGTAGCCAAGCTTATAGCTTTGCATGCCAATCGGCAGATCGATCACGATCGCCTTCACCGATTCCTTGTTCGCTTCTTTGAGCGCCCGCACGCGCCGTCCGCCGTCGCTGACGAAGTAGGTGCCAGGATTGTCGTAATCGGGAATGACGTGAATGGCCTGCTGCTGGCCCTGCTTCGCCAGGTTGACAGCAAGTTCGGCGATCGACGACTTCAGGTAGAAGTGGCGCGGATTGAATGGGCTCGGCTTGATCGTTTTGAGCGCGAGCTCGATGACCTGACCCGGCCGGTAAGCGTGCTCGATTCGCCACGCACGGTAGGCCGCCGACTCATTGGCGATATCGGCTGCATCGACTTCCGCGACGTCCTGCGACATGGCCGGCTGGATCGTGCGGCTCGGCACCTCGGCAGTCGTGGCGCCGTTCTTGACCAAACCGTCGATCGCATTCAGACGGTCGAGAGCGGTTCGCTTTTCGCTGCTGGTCGTATCAGGACGTGCTTGAAAGCCTTTGGCGAATTGGGAGGGTTTCATTCAGGGTCCTTTCTTTATGCGCATAAATTCAGGGGAGCAGGGCTGCGATCTCGTTGGCGCACGCCCGTACTTCGATGGCGGCGAGCTTGGCGCCGCGATCGTTCATCTGAAGCACTGTCTGCCCTAACGCCATGGCCTGCTTATAGGCCTCGCGCGTCGGGATCTGGGTCTTGAGCAGTGGGAAGCCGAGCTCTTCCAACGCGCGCTTCAGTTCGCGCGTCAGCATCCGTTTCTCTTCGGTCTTATTCAGCAGAAAGACTGCGCGCAGGTCCTCGTTCATGACTTGGGCTTGCTGCACGAGCTTCACCAGTCCGACGCTCGACCAATAGTCGGCCGGCGACGACGACGTTGGCATGATCGCGACGCTCGCCGCGAGCAACACAACGCCAGACACTTTCTCTGTGATGGAGGGTGGGCAGTCGACGACGATGATGTCGTAGTCCGCCACGAACTTCTTGATCTCGCGATGGATCTGGCTACCGGCTTCGGAGAGGTTGACCACCGGAAAGGGGATGCCGGTGTCGCCGTCTGATGATGCACTGGCCCAGTGAACCAGTGTGTTTTGACCATCTGCGTCTACGACGAGGACGCGCTTGCCTTTCTCATGGAACGCAGCGCCGAGGTGCATCGCGATTGTGCTCTTCCCGACCCCACCCTTCTGCTGAGTTACCGCGATGATTTCTGCTGCCAATCTTCACCTCCTCTTTTTAGACGCAGATGGATTTTACCTGGATGAATTCGCATTTCAATCGTTTTTGTGTAAACGAGATAAGAAATAACTGTTTGGGATAGGTTTATGCGCATAAAGGATGTGGCGTGGCTGAGCTAAAGCGCAACGGATGTGGAGCGCGATCGGCGGCGCCCCGTTTGGTGGCGTCGGGGAGAGACGAGGCGTTATGGGATATCGAAGGGGTGAAGCGGCTACACGAGTCAGTGCGATGTGGGGCTATGCCCTAAGGTATCGCTGGGCGCGTCAGTCATTTCGGATGCGAAGCTACCCCGCTTGATCGCGTCGCTTTTGCCATGGCCCGGCTGCCGATGGCAAGGGACGTGTGCCGGTCACGATCGGGACCGCGAGTCATTCTGAGTCGATGCCTTTATGCGCATAAACTCGTCGGGCTCTACTCACCGATTGAGCCGTCGCGGTGTTGAGGTTTGACCCAGCGGGCGGGTGCATGATCCTGTCGGCACGGCACGGCACGGCACGGCACGGCACGGCACGGCACGGCACGGCACGGCACGGCACGGCACGGCACGGCACGGCACGGCACGGCACGGCACGGCACGGCACGGCACGGCACGGCACGGCACGGCACGGCACGGCACGGCACGGCACGGCACGGCACGGCACGGCACGGCACGGCACGGCACGGCACGGCACGGCACGGCACGGCACGGCACGGCACGGCATCGGGGCTGGGCGCGTCTTCATACACACAGACGCAGGGCCACTTACTATGAGTCGAAACGCTCCGTCGCACGCTGCGTGCCGTCCTGAAGCACGTGACAACAACCTTCCGGCCGGCACTTTATGCGCATAAACCAAACGCCCGCATCATCGACCGACAAAGCCACGCTCTCCAACCACGCGAAACCCAATCGCCCCGCTCCGCCCTACGCCCCCACCTGATTCCCAGCACCCGCTAAAATCCCCAGCAAAAATCACCCTCAACCCAATCCAAGCCACCCTATCCAGACAACCATGATCACCATCTACCACAACCCCCGCTGTTCAAAATCGCGAGCCACGTGCGACCTGATCGCCAGCAGCTACAACAGCGCAAACGAAGCAACGGAAATTGTCGAATACCTGAAGCAGCCGCTGACGGTCGCGCAGTTAAAGCAACTCAACGCGCAGCTAGGCTGCACCGTCCGCGAGATGATCCGCGACACCGAGGCCGAATACAAAACACTCGACCTCTCCAACGCCACGCTGAGCGACGCTCAGTTATACGAAGCATTGACAGAACACCCTATCCTTCTGCAACGACCGATCGTCGTGAGAAACGGGCGAGCCGTGATTGGCCGCCCGCCGGAAAATGTCGAAGCGCTATTCGCCTAGACGTCGAAACACCACGGCCTAAGTAAGTAACCTAAGCCTTGGCAGGCAAAGCAGCGTCCTTCGTCACGATCCTTGTCGGGATGATCCGCAGTTCACTGAATGTATCGGCAATACGTTGTTGCTCTGCAAGTACGTTCGCGTCGACGGGTTTGTAGATGTGCGCATAGTGCCGCAAACCCGCTTCGATCACGCTTGCGTCGAGCCCCTGAATCGGCGCGAGCTGAGCGGCGGCTTCACCATAGTGGCCGCGTACCCACGCGCCCTCTTTACCCAGCTCATCCATCACGATCGCGAGCACGTCACCGTTTTGCTGCGCAAACGGCCGCGCGCTCAGAAAGAACTGATGGTGACTCACGATACCTTCGGCGTCCGCGAGCAAGCGGGCATTCGACTGGCGTTTTGCCGCTTCGAGGAACGGGTCCCAGATCGCCCATGCGTCGATCGCACCGCGTTCGAACGCCGCGCGCGCGTCGGCGGGCGCCAGAAAAACGGGTTGGATGTCGCTGTACTTCACGCCGCTCTTCTGCAAAGCAGCGACCAGAAACCAGTGAACATCCGAACCTTTATTGAGCGCGATCTTTTTGCCCTTCAGATCGGCGAGCGTTTTGATTGGCGCGTCCTGATGGACGAGGATGCCTTCGGCATGCGGCGTCGGGATTTCATAAGCGGTGTAGACGAAGTTGGCGCCGGCCGCCTGCGCGAACACCGGCGGCGCCTCACCGACATAGCCGAAGTCGATCGCGCCGACATTCAATCCTTCGAGTAACTGTGGCCCGGCGGGAAACTCGGTCCACTTCACTGTGATGCCAAGCGGCGCGAGCCGCTTTTCGAGCGTGCCATGCGCCTTCAGCAACACGAGCGTACTGGCTGCTTTCTGATAACCGATACGAAATTCTTTCGCTTGAGCGTCCGCGGCGAAGACAGACGTGGAGACAATGGGTAAGGCCGCAACGGCCAGCGAGGCGCCCACGCCGGCGATAAACGCGCGGCGGTTGAGCAGCGGATGACGGGACATAAAAGTGCTCGTTAAGAAGACGGCCGCAAAACGGACCGATTGGCTCTGACGATAATTCTTCTGCAATCCTGGACGAACCGATAAATTCGCATAAGCAAATCACGTCGGAGGGGACGGACTGACCAGAAGTCCTTATCTGCGCGCCGCCCTGCGGCAACGGGTAGCGCCCCGCTACAATCCGTCATCCGTGCACAGTCACGGCTGCGTCAATCGAAAAAGGGACATCGTGAATCTGACGACAACACTCGCGCCGTGGTCATCCCACGACACGCAACTGATTGTGTCGTGCGTGCTCGGGCTCGCACTGATCATCATTTTCATCAGCGTGCTGAAGCTCGCGCCGTTTCTGTCGATTCTGGTCGGCACATTCGCGGCGGGCTTTTCCGCCGGCCTGCCGCTGGAAGCGGTGGCCAGCGCCTTCAGCAAAGGCGCCGGTGCGTTGCTCGGGGACGTCGGCATCATCATCGCGCTCGGCGCGATGCTTGGTGCGCTGATGGCCGAATCGGGCGCAGCCGACCGGCTCGTCTCGACCATCCTCAAACATTCCACGCCACGCACGCTGCCGTGGCTGATGGCGCTGGTGGCGATCATCGTCGGCTTGCCGCTTTTCTTCGAGGTTGGCCTCGTGATGATGGTGCCGATCATCTTCGTGATGGCGCGCCGTTCGCAGCAGCCGATCCTGCGGATTGCGATTCCCGCGCTCGCGGGCATGACCACGCTGCACGCGCTGCTGCCGCCGCATCCGGGTCCGCTGATCGCGGTGAGCGCACTGCATGCCGATCTCGGCCTCACCCTCGGTTTCGGCCTGATCGTCGCGATTCCGGCGGTTATTCTCGCGGGCCCGGTCTACGGCATCTGGTTGTCGAAACGGATGCACGTGGTCGAACCGGAAGAAATGGGCAAGCTTTTCACCGCGCCACAAAATGCCGGTGAGCCGCCGAGTTTCGCGATCTCGCTCGTTACGATCCTGTTACCGGTCGTGCTGATGTTGGGCCGCACGGTCGCCAAGCTACTGCTTCAACCTGAGACTTTCCTGTTCAACACGCTCAATTTCCTGGGTGAGCCGTTGGTCGCGCTGGGCCTCACCGTGCTGTTCGCGGTGGTGGCGCTGGGCTGGTCGCGCGGCATGGCGCGCGACCGGGTCGGCGGCATTCTGCGCAAAAGCCTGCCGCCGATCGCCGCGCTGCTGTTGACCATCGGCGCAGGCGGTGGTCTCAAGCAGGCGCTCGTGGTGGCGGGCATCAGCACCACGATCGGCAAGATCGCCGTTGGCGCACACATGCCGCTAATTCTGCTGGCGTGGCTGATCGCCGTCGCGCTGCGGCAGGCCACTGGTTCCGCGACGGTCGCGACCACCACGACCGCGGGTATCGTCGCGCCGGTCGTGGTGGGTCTCAGCACGACGCACAATTCGCTGATGGCGCTCGCGATCGGCGCCGGTTCCGTGTTCTTCTGCCACGTGAACGATGCGGGCTTCTGGATGGTGCGTGAGTACTTCGGGTTGCAATTGAAGCAGACGGTGATGGTCTGGTCGGTGCTGCAGACGATCGTCTCCGTCGTCGGCCTCGCCTTGACGTTTGCGTTGTGGACCTTTTTGACCTGAGCCTGGCATCGCGACCGCAAACGGTGGCAGGAATTGACGCTCAGCTGTCAATTCCGCATGGCCCTCTCCGCTTACACTGCTTGGGCACGAGACGAGGTGCGATCCAGCACCTCGCTCCCCTGTCAACGCGGAGCCAGCATGCTTGAACTGAGACCGTCCTGCGAAGGATGCGGCAAAGCACTGCCACCGAACGCACCCGACGCGATGATCTGCACCTACGAATGCACGTTCTGCGAAGTGTGTGCGCTTAGCACGCTGCGCAATGTGTGTCCGAACTGCGGCGGCAATTTTCAGCATCGGCCGATCCGCACGCGTGCGCAGTTGGCCAAACATCCGGCTCGCGCCGAAGCCCATTCCGTCTCTATCGATGAAGCGTCGCACGCAAGTTTCTTCGAGCGTTACCGGAATACGCCGCCCAGCGAGCGTTAAACAAGCCAACCGTTGAGGGCGGCGTTCAATGTGGCCGCCGTTCGCAGCGCCGCCCGCGAAGCCGCCGCCTGAGACACTCACTGCTTGAGAGGCACCGCCAAACCTCGATGCCACTTCAATCGTCGCTGCCGGCCGCCCCCGGCGTCGCAATCCCGCTCACCGTGCGCGCCGCCACGCGCAATAGACGGATCTGTTTGCGGTAATTGCGGCAGCCGCTGCAAGTCGGCAGATGCAGCCGGATCGCGACCCATTCGCCGGTCGTCAGACGGCGGTCGAGCGCGTCCGACAACAGGCGCGTGATGTGCTTACACTTCCCCATTCGCATCCTCTCTGGATAGGCCCTTTTCGCTCAGGCAAGTGCGCAAGCGCAGTCGCGCGCGGTAGATCAGCACGCTGCAGTGATTGGCGGTCATCTGTAGTTCGGCGCAGATTGCTTCGGTTTCGAGATCGAGGAATTCGCGCATCATGAACACGCGCCCGATGTGCTCGGGCAGGTGGTCCAGACACATCTCGAACAAAGTCCAGAATTGCTGCTGACGCAGCGCGGTTTCCGGCGTCGGCCATGGTTGCGGCTTGCTCTCGCGCGACCAGTGGCCGTTGTCCTTGAAGAGCTCGCGATCGAGCAGCGCTTCGCCGTCGATTTCGGATTCGAGCGCCGACAGGTTCACCGTGCGCTGCCGGGCGCGCAAGGTGTCGACGAGCTTGTGCCGCAGGATCCCAAACACCCACGTCTTGTGCTCCGATTGCGCGGCAAACCGGTCGGCTTGCGTCCAGGCGGCGGCCAGGGCCTCCTGGACAGCGTCTTCGGCGGCAGCGGCATCGCGTAGTTGCAAACGGGCGAAGCGCAACAGGTCGCGCCGCAGTTGCGTCAGATAGACGGGATCGTCGAGCGCCGGCCCGCTTACTTGCGCCATGGCAGGCTCCGTCGCCGCGTCCGCGGTTGCCGCACGGTTTCTCTTGAATCGTTGTGGTTCATAGGCGGGTGGTTTTCCTCGCGCAGTGCCTGGACGTGTGCGCCATTCTCCCGCACGTTCCTGCACAAGCGAATCGGTATTGAACATGTGTCCGCCAGCAAGCGATGACCTGATGAACTTAGTCGTGCCGCCGCAGCATTTATGACAGCAAAAAAACATTATTGCGAAAAATGAAATCAAGGCTGCGGTAGCGAACCTTAGTGTCAAGCCTACATGTGAAATGTGCAGGCAGGCACGTCTCAAACTCGCCGCAAATGCACGCCGGGATTATTTCATTATTTGAAAAAAAGTCTTCTTGTCTTCGGTATTTTTAAGCGGGCACTGAATTGCTATTCTTCAGTCCATCGATCACACCAGATCGCGAACCCAACGCTGAAGAGGAGTCGCACCATGAAACGCATTCTTACCGCCCTGATCGCTTCCGTCGCCCTGTTTGCTGCTGCTTCGGGCGCCGCCCAAGCTGCCGCGCCGGCTCAATGCAACGGCCCGGCGTCGTACTGCAACGTGTTCTTCGGCAACTAATCGTCTGTTGGATGCCGCCGGACACCTGTCCGGCGCAAGTCTGCCGATGCGGCGGGCTCTCGAAGTCAAAAAAAGGGTGCCGATAAAGGCGCCCTTTTTGCATTGAATCCCACACGTTTGACGCGCGTCGAAGGCATCCGCAGAACATGGCCACGGGCCCACTCCATCGGCGTGCGGGCGCCACGAAACAGAAAGCGGTACACAATACCCGGCACTCCGAAGCAACACCCGGGCCCGGCGCGCAAATGCGGCTAATGCTCACTCTTCTAACGTGTTACAGTGAGCCAACAGCTTGCAGTTCTCCTGCGCGTCTCACGCAGTCCCTCAGGCATCAGCCTCTCATCACAGCGCCCTGAATCGAACGGGGTCCCTTTCTTCTACTCAGCTTTGCGGTGTCGTGGCGTGGCCTGACAGAATCGGCCGCTCTTTACGCGCATCGTCGATCAACGCCTTGTTTCCGCTGAAGCGCCGTGACTCGTCCCGCGTCGCGCCGAACCTACAGCGACGCGTTGCAAGCGAGATCCCTCACCGGAGATGACCACCATGAGCAATACGATCAGAAGCTACCGGGGCCTCGAGATTTATCCACTGGTTTATCCGCACCAGCCGCGCTCGCCCGACGGCGCCCGTCACTACGATTCCGGCTTCGACGCCGCGGTGCGAATCTGCCGACGCGGCACCGACGACACCTTGACCAGCAGCCGCGTCTTTCGCGTGCCGAGCCGCTCGCCGTTCGGCGCGGCCGGCGACGCCCGCATTGCCTCAGCGAGTTACGCGGAGCGGGTGATCGACGGCATGGTTGCCGGCCAGTCAATCGTCGGACTTTGATGCGCGCACCGATGGCAAGTCACGTTTCCAGGCGCTCGCAGGGCGCGAATTCCACGCCGCTGACGGGCCGCGCGAACTATCAGGTCGCCGCATCGTCGCGCCGTACATCCAGCGGTACGGTGCCGACGCTGAAAGTGATCCGGTTGAGCGACGAGCGCGTGATCTATCCCTTTCAGGGGCACGCGGACATGCCGTTTTTTGAAAATGCCGATGCGGCCCAACTATTTGCCGAGACGTACGGCTGGCAGCTTGTGGATGGCGACATCGCCGTCCCCGAATGAATGATCAGACGTATGCTTCGCAGCGAGATTTTTGTCCGGCCGGACAGCAAAGAATCCCCATTTGCCTAAAATCGTCCTAGACCGAAAGCATGCTTGATTGACAAGGCAAAAGTACCAGTTATCCACAAGGTTATTCAGTAAATCTGTGGATAACTTTGGGTGCTACCGGGTTATCCACCGGTAGCCACTTTCGAGGTCGGGTCCCGCGCAGCCAGAAGAAGGTGTTTTTGTACTCGCCGCCTCCATGCCGCGAGGCTTTTGCCTATGATGGACAGTTCGTACCCTTTGGCGCGTCAAGCGCCTCACCTTAAGGAAGCGAACCATGGCCTATCACATCGCAGTTGTCGTCGGCAGCTTGCGTCGCGAGTCGTTCAACCGCCAATTGGCGCAAGCCGTGATCTCACTCGCGCCCGCGGACTTCACCTTCGAGTTCATCGACATCGGCTCCTTGCCGCTCTACAGCCAGGACTACGACGCCGACTATCCTGAAGTCGCCAAACACCTGAAGCAGCGCGTCGAAGCTGCCGACGGCCTGCTGTTCGTCACACCCGAATACAACCGCTCCATGCCGGGCGTTCTGAAGAACGCACTCGACTGGGGTTCGCGGCCGTGGGGCACCAATTCGTGGCGCAACAAGCCGGGCGCGGTGCTCGGTACCTCCGTCGGCGCGACCGGCACGGCGCTGGCGCAACAGCATCTGCGCAATGTGCTGGCCTACCTCGATGTGCCCACGCTCGGCCAACCTGAAATGTTCATCAAGCACGACCCGGCGGCCATCAACGAGAAAGGTGAGATCGTGAACGACGGCACGCGTAAGTTCTTGCAGTCTTTCGTCGACCGCTACGTCGCGTGGGTCAAACTTCAGACGGCTGCCTGACCGACAATTCGGGTCAAATCGGGCGGCTTTGCACAGGTCTATTCAGACGGAAAGCGCCGACGTTGCCGCAACGCGACGGCACGTCGGCGTTACTGCTCGCTCCCCCGCTTAGACGTGGTGGTGCCCCGTGACCCGTTCCCAGCCATGACGCACGGCGAGCTTGAAGCGCTCCCATGTGCTGTCCGGCGACGTGGTTTCCCAATGGCGCCGGGCTTCCGGCTCGACGTCGTCCCACGGCTTGTCGCGATAACGCGCGTCTTGACCGATCTCCGCGCCGTAGCGATAGGCCGGCACGTAATCTTCGTAGCGCGCGTTCTCCGTCCCGTACTGCTCGTCATAGTGCGTGCGGAAATCCTCTTCGTATTCCAGATACTCGTTCGGAATCGGGTCGCCTGAATCCGCGGCCGGCTGCGCCGCTGCGGGGATAACTTCCGACGGCTGCATGATCGCGCCCGAGCCCGGCACCGAACCGGCGGCGATGGCGCTTCGCCCCGCCTCGCCGGCCAGCGAGTCGGTGAGCGGCTCGTCGACCGGGCCGAGCACCGGCCGCTCAGCCAGCGGCGGCGGGACGAACGGCTCGGCGTCGGTGCCCATCAGCGGTGGCGGATAGCGTGGATCGGGCGCGGCGGCCGGCTGAGTGGTTGAACCCGCCGTCGTTGTCCCGGGCGTCGCTACGCCGGGGGGCACCACGCCGGGCTTCGCCACGCTCGATGTGTGCGGCGTGCCGGGCATCATTGCGCCGATGCCGAGTTCGTCGAGGATCGAATGATCGCGGCTCGATTCCGGCGGCGTGTCCCAATCGGGCGAGCGCTCGCCGATGTCGGTCGCACCCAGCCTCGTCAAGGTATTGCGCGCGAGTTCCGCATGCGATTCGCTTGCCGCGTTCACACACACCAGCACGGCGCCCCGGCGCACGGCTTCAGTATAGCGAGCCGTTTCCGACGCGCGGGGGCCGGACGCAAACAGGCTCGAAAGAAAGCGCTCGATATTGGCCAGCACGCCGGAGCTGGCCACCTCGTCGGTGGCTGAGGCGACGGAGGGTTCCGGATTCGCCTGCAACTCGATCGTTTCGCGTGCGAAACCGGTCTGTACGAGCGTGTCGCGCGCGGCTTCTGCTCGAGAATAGGTGTCGAATAAACCAATCACGGTGTGTCGCATGGCTGTCTCCCGACGTATCTGAGTGGAATGGACGGCGCCAAAAACGCGTCGGCCTCTTTCCCGGAAACAACGCCGCAACGATCATGCCGGGCGAGCACGATGTCACTGCTCGCCCGCTGCTGCCTGCCTGCGCCGATTGGGTCACGCAGGAACCACGGCAACCCGCTGCCGCGCTTTTACAACCGCCGGTAATTGACGGCGACGCCGACCAGGCAGGCTTTAGCCTGCCGGATGCGCCGCCGCAGCCGGATCGGGGTCCGTCTGCGCGAGGTCGCGCTGGATCGCTTGCAGGAGCTTTTCCAGCAACGCGATATCGAAAGGTTTGGACAGCACCCGCACGTTCACGTGCCGCGCACGGTCGAGTTCTTCCGCGTAGCCGGTGACCAGAATGACCGGCAGTTTGGTGTCGAAAGCCAGCACGGCTTCGGCGAGGTCGATGCCGTTCATCGTGCCGGGCATGTGGATGTCCGACAGCACCAGGTCGAACGGCAGCGGCTCGCCGGTGCGAGCCTGCCTTGCGTGGGCGTCGTCGAACAGGCGCAGCGCGTTATCGGCGTTGAACACACACGTGACCTGGTGGCCCATCATCTGTAACAGGGCCTCGGTGCCGGCGGCGACTTCGTCGTTGTCCTCGACCAGCAGGATGCGCAAGCCGTGCGGCGTACCGCTTTCCTCGACGCCCGGTTCAGCCGGCAATTCGGCCTCGGGCGCGGTTGTGGCGCGCGGCAGATAGAGGCGCACCGAGGTGCCCGCGCCGATTGCGCTGTCGATTGCGGCAAGTCCGCCGGAGCGCTCGCAGAAGGCGAAAACCTGCGGCAGCCCGAGACCGGTGCCCATGCCTTTCGGCTTCGTCGTGAAAAGCGGTTCGAAGGCATGCGCGAGCACGTCAGGCGGCATGCCGCCACCGGTGTCTTCAAGCGACAGTTGCACGAAGTCGCCGATCAACGGAAAGCCGTCCTCGTGGCGGAAATTGATATTGGCGGCCCGCACGGTGAAGCGCCCGCCGTTGGGCATGGCGTCGCGCGCGTTCACGGCGACGTTGATCAGCGCCAGTTCGAGCTCGGCGACGTCGACACGCATCGGCCAGATATTGATGCCGATGTCCATCACCAGCGAAATCTTCGCGCCGAGCGAGGTGCGTAGCAATTCGCGGCACGCCGGCAGCCAGCGCTCGAGCGCCAGGGTCTCGTTGCGCAACGGCTGCTTGCGCGCGACGCCGAGCAATTGCCGGGTGAGCGACTGACCGCTCTTGATGGCCCGCTCCATCGCCGACAATTCCCGGTCGAGCCCCGGTGCGCCACGCCGCCGGGCGATCTGCAGGTTGGCCGAGACGATCATCAGCAGGTTGTTGAAATCATGCGCGACGCTGCCGACCAGATTGCCGAGCGCCTCCATCTTGCGCGACTGACGATACGCGGATTCGATCGAGCGGCGCATCGAGGCTTCGGCCTGCCAGCGCTCCCACGCTTCCTCTTCGGCGCCGAGGCGCCGCAGCGACAGCCAGATCACGCACCACAGCACGATGGACGGTGTGAACATCGACAGGATCAGCACGCTCAGATGCCGGTACCAACCGGCCCAGATCGCCGAGGTGCGATAGGCGCACGACACGTAAACCGGATAGGCGCCGACGCGCCGGAAGGCGAGGATCACGTTGTCGCCGTCGATGTCGGAGTGCATCCGTACGACACCGGCCCGCCGCCCTTGCGCGAGCGCTTCGGCCAACGGCGAACCCGGCGTCATTGCCGCCGGCTCGTGGGGCCGGCGCGGATAGTGCGCAAGGATCGCGCCGTCAGTGCGGATCAGGCTCATGGTCATCGGCGTGCTGTCGCTGCCGCCGAGCAGTTCCCGGTAGAACGCATCGAAATAGCTGGGCCGCAGTGCCACCGAGACAACCCCGGCAAACGAGCCGTCGACGGCGGGACGCTCCACACCGGTGTTGAAGACCTGCTCGCCCACAACATGTCCCGTCATCACCTTGGAGACATGCTCGAGGCCTTTGCCGTCGCGAATGCCGATGAAATCTTCGCGATCGGCAATCGACAGTACCGGCGCGGGATAGAAACGGCTGGTGGCGAGCAGATCGCCCTCACGGCCGAAAATCGAAACGGCCGCCACCTGAGGATAGCCGCCGCCCATGGTGCGCAGTTTCTCGTGAATATCGGCTTCTTTAGCACGGATACCGTCGTCGTCCAGACCTTGGGTCAGATCGACGATGCGCGAGTCGAGCGTCTCGTTCATGTCGAACACTTTCAGGGCGTGTTCTTCCGCCACGCGCACGGTGCGCAGCGTCACGTCGGTTGCGTCGGCCATGCGCCCGCGCAGATCGCTGAACGCCATCGCCGCGACGTAGACGCACGGCAGCACGATGGCTGCAATCAGCAGCGCGATCAGCGTGATGCGCCGGACGTGGAAATTCTGCTCCGGCACGGCCGGGAATAGCGCCTCGTGCTGGCGGTCGGCGGGAAGGCGGCTCGCTTTGGACGGGTCGAACCGGTCTGGTGTCATGGTCGATAACGCTAAGGTCGTTCGGGACGAAAGGGCCAGGCGTCGGCCTCATACGGAAAGCATAGACATGCCGCGGCGGTACTGGTTACCGTGACACATGGTCGCCACCTGATTTGTCTACTGTTTGAATCAGTGACGAATCGAGAAGCGCAAACGTACACAAAAGTATAAATGCAAAAGAAAGCCTTCCATATCTATCAAAATATTTTCAAAAATAGCCACTATTGGGAAGATCTCTTTAATCAACGCGATATTGGTGTATTGCCTTTCCGCCGTTTTACTTCGAAAATCGACGCCACTACAAATAATGTATCCGCCATGCTCGGATGCATCTGCCGCGAGGGCCCGCCAGACAACGCGCACAACGCGTGATGGAAGGCGCTCGCGGAAACACGCGCGCGGCAAGGGGACCATCCGATCCACGAAGCCGCGCGGAATCATCTACGGGGTAGGCCTCGAACATGCCGGTCATAGCCGTCGTCCACCGTGCTCGCGCGCATCCAGGCGTGCTCACGGCTTCCGTCCCAAGCGCCTCGTTGCGCGCGCTCCCCGCTCGTCTGCAAGCCGTATTCTCGCAAGTCTCGACCCGTTTTGCCGCAGGTCGACCGACCGCGCGCTAAAGAAATCGCCTCTACCCGCCGTTAACGCGCAAGAGCTCATCCCGCTTACCGACCTGCCCATGCCTTTGCCCATTGTGATCGCCGACGATTCATTGCTTGCCCGCAAGGTGCTCACCAAGGCATTGCCGCCGGATTGGGATGTCGACGTGTCCTACGCGACGAACGGGCGCGAAGCACTCGGCCTGTATCGCGAGGGCAAGGCGTCGGTGATGTTCCTCGACCTGACGATGCCCGACATGACCGGCTATCAGGTGCTGGAGGCATTGCAGCATGAGGACCTGAACACTTTCGTCATCGTCGTCTCCGCCGATGTCCAGCCGATGGCCCAATCGCGCGTGCGCGCGCTGGGCGCCGCTGCATTCATCGCCAAGCCCGTGACGCCCGAGGCGGTACTGCCCATCCTCAAGGAGTACGGGTTGTATGTCTGAGCCAGCCCTCAACGAAGACCAGCGCGACGCGCTGCAAGAGGTCGCCAATCTGGCGATGGGCCAGGCCGCGACGCGTCTCGCGCGCCTGCTCGATGCGTTCATCGAATTGTCGGTGCCGCGCGTGAAGGTGGTGGCGGTGCACGAAGCGGCCCAGGCGCTGCGCGAGATGACCGGGATCGAGGACACGGTGAGCGCGGTGCGCCAGGGCTTTCGCTCCGACATCAAGGGCGAAGCGCTGGTGATCTGCCGCAGCGACAGCATCGACCAGTTGTGTTCGCTCGTGAGCGATCCGTATTCGCGCTCGAGCTACGAGGCGGTGAGCCAGAGAGAACTCGTATTCGACGTCGCGAATGTGCTGACGGGCGCGTGTGTCTCGTGCATTCTCGACCAGCTTGGCCGCACGCCGGTCTTCTCCGCGCCGGGCCTGCTCGGCGAAGCGATGACGCTCGACGAAGTGTTCCAGCCCGGCGTGCTGCAATGGGAAGTCGCGCTGCTGGTCGAAGTCAATTTCGCGCTCGAGGATCAAAGCTTCCGCGCGCACCTCGTGATGCTGATGGCCGAAGAATCGATCCGGCATATGAACGAGGCGCTCGACGCGCTGTTGTCCAGTCTATGAATGTGCCTGTGGACTCGTTGAGCGATCTGGTGGTCGAACGCGTCGGTTTCGGCATTTTCGTGCTCGATCGCGACATGAACGTGCTCATGTGGAACCGCTTCATGCAGGATCACAGCGGGTTCTCGCCCGAACAGATGGTCGGCAAATCGCTCTTCACGCACTTTCCGGAACTGCCGCGCGTGTGGCTGGCACGCAAGATCGAAAGCGTGTTTCAACTCGGCAGTTTCGCGTTCAGTTCGTGGGAGCAGCGCCCGTATCTCTTCAAGTTCGATCACGACCGGCCGATTACCGGTGGCGTCGATTTCATGCAGCAGGACTGCACGTTCATGCCGCTGATGCGCGATCGCGAAGTGGTGGCGGTGTGCGTGACCATCTCCGACGTCACGCATGTCAGCATCGTGCAGCGCGAGCGTGAAGAGGCGGTCGCCAAACTGCAGGAATACGCGGACCGCGATGGCCTCACGGGCATCGCCAATCGCCGTTTCTTCGAAGCGCGCCTGCGCGACGAGTACACGCGCTGGCAGCGCTACGGCGGCGAGATGTCCGTGCTGCTGTTCGATCTCGATCACTTCAAGAAAATCAACGACCAGTTCGGCCACGGCGTCGGCGATACGGTGTTGCGCGTGATGGCGCAGCGGGTGGCCGGGGTGGTGCGGGTGCAGGACACCTTCGGGCGTTTCGGCGGCGAGGAGTTTGCCTTGCTGTTGCCGTGCACGCCGCTTGAAGACGCCATGCGGGTCGCGGAGAAGATCCGCTGCACGATCGCCGACACGCCGGTCGAAGTGCAGGGCACAAGCGTGCCGGTGACGGCCAGCGTCGGCGGCGCGGCGGCACGCATCGGTGTGCCGACGTATGACGTGCTTATCAATGAAGCCGACGCGGCGCTGTATAGCGCGAAACGGCAAGGACGCAACCGCTCGGTGGCTTTTTCCTGAGCCTTTCCCGCTAGGCCGACGCTCGGCGCATGCCGCCTCCGACCCGCCTTCCGTCCCTTATTCGCCCCCCAAAACTGCGGCATCTCACAAACGTTGTTATACTTTTCGCCGTTTCCGGCATCCCAGCCGGGTGTTTCGCGCGTGTCCGCGCGCGCGGGCCGCTTACCCTGCGGGTAGGCATTAAAACTTCTTGAACGCCTTTCAGCGGGCGCCTCCAGCGGAGATCGTCTTGGCTGTTTCCAATCTTGTCGTGGACGATACAGAAATCGACGCCGCTGCCGCCACGTCCGGCAGCTCGTTTTATCTCGCGATGCGCATCCTGCCGGCCGCGCAGCGCGACGCGATGTATCAGGTCTACGCCTTCTGCCGCGCTGTCGACGACATTGCCGACAGCGACATGCCGCGCGCCGAGCGCGCCGCCGCGCTCGAGGGCTGGCGCGCCGACATCGACGCGTGCTACGCCGGCGCACCGCGCGCGTCCTTGCGCGCGCTGACGCGGCACATTCATACGTTTCACCTGCAACGCGAAGATTTTCACGCGATGATCGACGGCATGGCGATGGACGCCGCCGCCGACATTTGCGCGCCCGACGAGGCCACGCTCGACCTGTACTGCGATCGTGTCGCCAGCGCGGCGGGCCGCCTATCGGTGAGGATATTCGGGATGCAGGAGGAGCCCGGCCGGCTGCTCGCGCACCATCTGGGCCGCGCGCTGCAACTGACCAACATCCTGCGCGATATCGACGAAGACGCCGGTATCAACCGCTGCTACCTGCCGCACGAATTGCTGGCGCGCGAAGGCATCGCGGTGACGAGCCCGGCACAGATCGCCGACGACCCGTCGCTGCCGCGCGTCTGCGCGACGCTCGCCGAGCGCGCCAAGGCGCATTTCGCTGCCTCCAACGCGATCATGGACCGCGAACCGCGCAACCACGTGCGTGCGCCGCGCATCATGTCGGGCGTCTATCGCGTGCTGCTCGACCGCACGCTCGATCGCGGCTTCGACATTCCGCGGACGAAGGTCAGCAAGCCGAAACTGCGCCTGCTGTGGATCGTCGCGCGTTACGCGCTCTTCTGAGCTGATGCCGAAGCTCATCCATGTGATCGGCGCCGGGCTCGCCGGCCTGGCCGCTGCGGTGCAATTGCAGCGGCGCGGCGCGCAAGTCGTGTTACATGAGGCCGCGCGCGAGGCGGGTGGCCGTTGCCGTTCGTATTACGACCCCAAGCTGGGCGCGACCATCGACAGCGGCAATCACATGATGATGTCGGGCAATGTCGCCACGCTCAACTATGTGCGCGCGATCGGCGCCGCTGAGGAGCTGGTCGGCCCGGCCCAGCCCGAGTATCCGTTCGTGGATCTGGCGACGCGGGCGCGCTGGACCGTGCGCATGTCGCCGGGCCGTCTGCCCTGGTGGATCTTCGATGCGAACGCGCGCGTGCCGAATACCGGCCCGAGCGACTATCTGGCGCTGGTGCCGCTGCTGTTCGCCAAGCCGGGGCGCAGTGTGGCGCAGACCATGCGCGGCAATGGCCCGCTGTGGGACCGCCTGCTGCGGCCGCTGTTTCTCGCGATGCTCAATGTCGAGCCGCGTGAAGCGTCGGCGGAGCTGACGGGCGCGATGGTCAGGGAGACGTTGTTCGCCGGTGGTCTGGCGTGCCGGCCCCTGGTGGCGAAGAATGGTCTGGGCAGTGCCTTTGTCGACCCGGCGCTGCGTCTGTTGCAGCATGGCGGCGCGGGAATCCGGCTCGGGGCGCGCCTGAAGGACATGGAGTTTGCCGACACCGGCCCCGGTCGTATCTCGGCACTGAATTTCGCGGACGAGCGCATCGCGATCGAAGCGAACCAGGCCGTGGTGCTCGCGGTGCCGCCGGAGATTGCACAGACGCTCGTGCCCGGGTTGCGCTCGCCGAATCGTTTCGCCTCGACCCTCAGCGTGCATTTCGCGGTCGAGCCACCGTTCGGTATGGCGCCGATCACGGGGCTGCTCAATGCGACGGCCGATTGGCTGTTCGCCTTCGAGGGCCGCGTGTCGGTCACGGTCAACGCCGCTGAGCGCCTGCTCGACACGCCGCATGAAGCGCTCGCAAAAACCATCTGGGCAGAAGTGGCTCAGGCCGCCAGTTTGCCGGCCGAGCCGATGCCGGCCTGGCAGGTCGTGATGGAAAAGCGCGCGACATTTGCCGCTCTGCCGGATCAGGAAACGCTGCGCCCCGGCACGCGCACTCGCTGGAACAATTTGATGCTCGCGGGCGACTGGACGGCCACCGGCCTGCCCGCGACGATTGAAGGCGCGATCCGCTCCGGCCAGAAGGCCGCGGACACGCTGCTGAATCAACCGATGGAACGCCGATGAACGACTTATCTCAAGCCCAGCCGCTGGACGCCGTCCTGCCTGAATTCGCCGACGCGGCGCCGACTGTGTCGCTTGCTGCGCCTATCGTTGCGCCGCAAGCGTCCGCTGGGCCGCTCGACGCCGCGATCACGCGCGCCACCGACGCGATCCTCGCCGCGCAGAATCCGGACGGCCACTGGGTCTATGAACTCGAAGCCGACGCGACGATTCCCGCGGAATATGTGCTGCTGGTCCACTATCTTGGCGAGACGCCGAACGTGGAACTGGAGCAGAAGATCGGCCGCTATCTGCGCCGCATCCAGCTGGCGGACGGCGGCTGGCCGCTCTTCACCGACGGCGCGCTCGACATCAGCGCTAGCGTCAAGGCGTACTTCGCACTCAAGATGATCGGCGACTCGCCGGATGCCGAGCACATGGTCCGCGCGCGCGAGGCAATCCTGGCGAACGGCGGCGCTGAAACGGTGAACGTGTTCACGCGGATTCTGCTCGCCCTGTTCGGCGTGGTGTCGTGGCGTGCCGTGCCGATGATGCCCGTGGAAATCATGCTGTTGCCGCAATGGTTTCCGTTCCACCTGTCGAAGGTGTCGTACTGGGCGCGCACGGTGATCGTGCCGTTGCTGGTGCTGAACGCGAAGCGGCCGGTGGCGCGCAATCCGCGCCGTGTGCGGATCGACGAGCTGTTCCGCGGCGCGCCGGTCAACACCGGCATGCGCGACCGGGCGCCGCATCAGCACCTCGGCTGGTTCCGCTTTTTCCGCGGCGTGGACGTGATGTTGCGTATGGTCGACGGCCTGTTGCCGAAGGCGACGCGCGAACGGTCGGTGCGTGAGGCCGTGCGCTTTGTCGACGAACGGCTGAATGGCGAAGACGGCCTCGGCGCGATTTTCCCGGCGATGGCCAACTCGGTGATGATGTACGACGTGCTCGGCTATCCGGCCGATCATCCGAACCGTGCGATTGCCCGTCAGTCGATTGAAAAGCTGCTCGTCATCAAGGATGACGAAGCTTATTGCCAGCCGTGCCTGTCGCCGGTGTGGGATACCTCACTCGTGGCGCACGCGCTGCTTGAAACCGGCGAAGCGCATGCCGAGCAAGCGGCTGAACGGGGGCTCGCATGGCTGCGTCCGCTGCAGATTCTCGACGTGCGCGGCGACTGGATCTCGCGCCGTCCGAACGTGCGTCCTGGCGGCTGGGCGTTCCAGTACAACAACGCGCACTATCCGGACGTCGACGATACGGCGGTGGTGGCCATGGCGATGCAACGTTCGGCGGCGCTGACGCAATCGGATGTCGATCGCGAAGCCATTGCGCGAGCGCGCGAATGGGTGGTCGGCATGCAAAGCAGCGATGGCGGCTGGGGCGCGTTCGAACCGGAAAACACGCAGTACTACCTGAACAACATTCCGTTCTCCGATCACGGCGCCTTGCTCGATCCGCCGACCGCGGACGTGTCGGGCCGCTGCCTGTCGATGCTCGCGCAACTCGGCGAATTCCCGCAGGGCAGCGAACCTGCGCAACGCGCGTTCGATTACATGCTGAAGGAACAGGAATCGGACGGTAGCTGGTACGGCCGCTGGGGCCTGAACTACATCTATGGCACGTGGACCGCGCTGTGTTCGCTGAACGCCGCAGGTCTGCCGCACGACGACCCGCGCATGAAGCGCGGCGCGCAGTGGCTCCTGTCGATCCAGAACGAAGACGGCGGCTGGGGCGAGGGCGGCGAGAGCTACAAGCTCGACTATCGCGGTTACGAGCGCGCGCCGAGCACGGCTTCGCAAACCGCATGGGCGCTGATGGGCCTGATGGCAGCGGGCGAGGTGAATCACGAGGCGGTCGCGCGCGGCGTCGAGTATTTGCAGCGTGAACAGCGTGAGCATGGCCTGTGGGACGAAACGCGCTTCACGGCGACCGGTTTCCCGCGTGTCTTCTATCTGCGTTACCACGGCTATCGCAAGTTCTTCCCGTTGTGGGCGCTGGCGCGCTTCCGTCATCTGACACGCAACGGGCTGACGCGCGTCGCGGTCGGGATGTAAGGGATGGCGCTTTCGACAACGCCGTTAGCCGGCGCCGGCCGTAGCACCTTGCCGGTGATTGTGGTGACGGGGATGGCGTTTGAAGCGCGCATCGCGCGTGGCAAGGGTGTCGAGGTGGTTTATGCGGCGCGTGCTGATCTGCTGGAGCGGGCGTTGAGTGTGGCGGTTGCGCGCGGCTGTTCGGGGATCGTCAGTTTTGGGACGGCGGGTGGGTTGGCGCCGGACCTGGAGCCGGGCGCGTTGATCGTCGCGGAGGCCGTCGAGGGGCCGTTTGGGCGGCTCGAGACTGATCGGGCATGGGCTGACAGGCTCGCCGCCGCGCTGTCGACTGGGCCGCTGGCGGCGCGTCTGCAGCGGGGGCTGATGGCGGCTGTGACCGCGCCTTTAGTGACTGCCGACGACAAGCGTGTGTTGCATCGCTCGACTGGGGCTTTGGCTGTTGATATGGAGTCGCATATTGCCGGTGCGACGGCCGCCGCGCATGGGCTGCCGTTTGCGGTGTGCCGAGCGATTGTCGATCCGGCCTGGCGGACGTTGCCTTCTGCTGCAACCGCTGGCTTGCGGGATGATGGCACGACGGCGTTAGGGCCGATTTTGCGGGAGCTGTTGCGGCAGCCGTCGCAGTTGGGCGCGCTGATTCAGGTCGCTGTCGATGCGCGGGCCGCGCGGACCTCGCTGGTGCAGGCGCGGCATGCGATGGGCGAGGCTGGGGTTTTGCGGGTGGCTGTTGCCTGACGGTGGCTTTTCGCTGCTCGTTGCTTGTGCGTTACTTGCCGCCGCCGGCGTTCTCCGCTCTTTGAGCTGGCTTCTTTGGCCTTTCCTTGATTTCTTAGTGGTCTATTAGCGTTGCCCCTGTGCGGGGCGGCACTTACTTTCTTTGCCGCCGCAAAGAAAGATAAGCAAAGAAAGCGGCTAGAAGCCCCTGCTAAGCGGGTCCCTCGCACAGTCGCGGTAGTGGTGCATCTGGAATCTGAGTTCTCGCACATTCGGCGTCAGTGACCAGGCCGTCATACCTCCGGCGGCGCTGCGCGCGCCGACGGGTACTTCATAAAACCGCTTGTTTTGTTCCGCGCTCGTCTCCGTAATTGGCGGGCGCGCGACTCATTTTGATCCCCACCGTTTGCCGGCCGCCCGGCACGCTTTGCGCGCGCCGGGGCGTCGGACTCAAACCCCTTATTGGGGTGCCGGTACCGCGTCCTGCGGTTTCATGTCCGTCGGCGCGGTTTGCTGCTGCGGCGTCGGTGTCATTGCGCCCGACGCAGCCGCAGGCGCCGCGGCTGGGGCGCTCGGTGTCTCGCCCGGATCACTGTAGTTCGGGACGCCCGCCGGGGCGCCTGTGGCGCTCCCTGATGCGGCGTTCGGGGCTTCGGCTGCGTCGCCCGGGTCCGCGTAGTTCGGCAAGCCTGCCGCCGCGCCCGAAGCACCCTTGGCGGGTGCGGCGGCGCCGGAGTTGTCCTGGTCGTCGTAGTTCGGGAGCGGTGCGGCGTTTTCGCCCGTACCGCGCAGGCGCGCTTGACGCTGCTGCGTATAAGCGTCGCGAACGAATGAGTACTTGTCCAGTGCGGCCTGTTCCAGCAGGCTGGATGCACCCAGCAGGTCGGAGCGCACGCTCACGAACTGCAATACGTACAGCGGATTGCGCACCGCCGGCTCGATGTAGTTCAGCGGGTTGAACTTCACGTCCACGATGAGGCCCATGCTGTCACGCACCGTGCTCGGGCCGAATAGCGGCAGAACAAGGTACGGGCCCGACGGGACGCCCCAGTGGCCTAGCGTCAAGCCGAAGTCCTGATGGTGCTTCGGCAGGCCGGCCGGCGTCGCCCAGTCAAGCAGGCCGCCAAGTCCAAAGGTCGAGTTGAACGCGAAACGCACGAAGTCTTCCGTCGCGTCCGTGATCTTCAACTGCAACAGGTTGTTGGCGGCGTTGGTCAGGTCGCCCAGATTCGAGAAGAAGTTGCTCACCGCCGTGCGCAACGGCTGCGGTGTCACCTTCTGGTAACCCTTGGCGACCGGAACGGCGACGAAGCGGTCAATGCCGTCGTTGAACTTGAAAATCACCCGGTTCGCGGGCTCGAACGGGTCGCCCGGTTTGCGGTCGGGGCCGGTCGCGCAGCCAGAGATCAGCCCGGTGGCGGCCAACGCTAGCACGGTGGTTCGCATCTTCATACTTATATTCCTTTGCGCTTCGCGCGACGTCGCGGTTTGCCCATCAGTACCGGTTGGAACACCACTGCGCCAATCAACGTGCAAAACAACGAGAGCGCCAGCAAACGTCCCATACTCGACGTCCCCGGATGGTGCGACAGCCAGAGGCTGCCGAACGCCGTCGCCGTGGTCGCCGCGCTGAACAACACGGCGTGCGTGAGGCTCGACTGCAAAAGACCCGTCTGCCCGTTACGCCACGCCATCACGAAGTAGATCTTGAATGCTACGCCGACGCCCAGCATCAGGGGCAACGCAATGATGTTCGCGAAGTTCAGCGGCATGCCGAACACCACACATAACTCCAATGTCACGAGCGCCGACATCAGTAGCGGCACCAGGGTGCGCAGCATATCGCTGACCCGCCGCAGCGCAATCCACAGCAGAACGGCAATCGACACCAATGCATAGCCAGCGGCCTGCAGGAACGCCTTGATGATCGTGTCGGCGGAATGGAGGATCGAAATCGGGCCGCCAATCGCGTCCGGTTCCGCCTTCTTCACCGCGTGCACAAAGGCGGCGAGCGTCGCGTCGTCGTTCGGATCGGTGCCGGGTTTTATCCGCGGCGCGATGTCGACGAGTGCGCGGCCGTCCTTCGACACCCAGCTCGTGGAGATCTCCTTGGGCAGGTTGTCGCGCGTAATCTCGGTCGGCTGCAGCAGATCCGCCAGCTGCTTCAGCGCGATGCGCAGCGGCTCGGACAGCGCGGTTTCGGCGCGGTCGCGCGTGGCGGCGTCGGCGGCTGCCAGCTTTTGCAGCGTCGTGGACAGATGCTGGGCTTCGGCGGCGCCCGGGCCCGGGTGGTCCTCGGCGGCGAGCGAGAGCTGGTTCGACGCGCGCTTCAGCGCGGCGACGCGTACCGCGTCCGTGGCTTGCGGCGCGGGCTGTTGCTGCAGCGCGGGCAAGAGTTGCTGCGCGGCGCTGGCAATCAGCATCAGCTTCTGCTGCTGCTCGGTCGGAATGAAGGTGTCCAGCGTGGTCACGCGGCCCACTTCCGGCAGCGCGCGCAGGCGCGCGGCCTTCTGGTCCGCATCGGCAAGCGTGGGCGCCAGCACATGCACATTGTTGACCGCGGCTTCCGGCGAATCCTTCAGTGACAGCAGCGTCGCCATCGATTCCGTATGCGGGTCCTTCAGATGCAGCGGGTTGAAGTCGAAGCGCAAATGCGTAAGCAACGGCGAGGCGCCGATGACGACGATCAGCGTGCCGATCAGCACCGGCTTGCGGTGATGATCGAGGAAATCGTCGACGGGGGCGAGTTGCTTGAAGCCGGGCGAAACGGCTTCAACCGGCGGGTTGAACACCTTCAGCAGTGCCGGCAGCAGCGTCATGTTGGTGAAGTACGCGACGAACATGCCGACGCCGGCGATCTCGCCCAATTCCGACACGCCGCGATAGGCCGTCGGCAGGAACGAGAAGAAGCTCAGCGCGACCGCCACGGCAGCGAGCGTCAGCGGCACGCCGATGCTGTGTGCCGTATGCATGAGGGCGGCGGAAAGACGGTTGTCGCGATTACGCTCCTCGCGATATTTGACGCCGAACTGCACACCGAAATCGACCCCGAGCCCGACAAACAGCACCATGAAGGCGACCGAAATCATGTTGAGCGCGCCCACCAACATCAGGCCGAGCGCCGCGGTGATCGCGAGCCCGACGAACAGCGTGATGAACACGGCGACGATCATGCGGCCCGAACGCAGTGCCAGCCACAGAATGATCAGCACGACGATGAAGGTGCCGATGCCGTTGAGCACGGCGCCGTCCTTGACCGAGGCGAATTCTTCGTCCGCGAGAGGCTGTTCGCCCGTCAGACGGACCGTGGCGCCATAGCGCGCATCGAGGTGCAGCGAGGCCGCGATGTCGCGGATCGCTTTCGACGCGGTTGCGCCCGGCTCCAGCGCATCGTAGTCCACGACCGGCTGCACGGTGACGAAGGCGCGCGCCGGATCGGTGGCGGCGCTCTTGTCGACCAGCGCGCGCCACGAGAACGCCGCCGGCTGGCCGGCCAGCACGCGATCGAGTGTGGTGGCGCTTTGCGACAGCAAATGGCTCATGTCGCCCAGCTTCACCTGACCCAGTTGCAGCGGCAGCAACAGGCTGGTGGTGAGCGTGCCGGCGAGGCCGGTCAGGCTCGGATCGTGTGCGAGCGCATTGACGAGCGGGCGCGACTGGACGAGTTGCGAGGTGGTCGACAGGACCTCATCGGTTGACGGGAACAACAGGCCATTGTGTTCAAAGAACGGGCCGCCGGCGGGCTGCGAGACCGTGGTGAACTCCTTCGGCTCGGCCTTCAGGGCGGCCGTCAGGGCATTGGCAGCCGCGTCGGCAAACTCCGGGGCGCGGGCTTCGACTACCACCAGCACGGTGTCGCCGCGATCCGGGAAGGCCTTGTCCATGGCGTTTTCGAGCGACGACCATTGCTTGTCGGTCTCGATGAGACGGCTGATATCCGTATTGATCTTGAAGTTATGGGCGACGTAGATGCCGCTCAAAACGGCGAGCACGAGCGACAGGGCGATGATCCGTGACGGATGGCGCACCGAATAGGCGACGAGACGGACAATAGATGACTTCAACATGTAGGCGGAGAGGGCCTTATCGCAGACGGTGATTTTGACGAAAGTGCACAAGTATACAGAGCCGGAGCGGTTCGGCTCCACTTCGGTAGCAAGGCCGGCTCCCGGCGACGTGAGTGGGGTGGGAACGCAATATCGGTATACTGGGTCTATCCTGCTTTCGCTACAGGCTTTTGAGCCTGCCGGCGCTTACTTCTTGGGGTTTTGGCGAGCGTATGAAACGTTATCTGTCTGCTTTTCTGGCTGCGGCCGTGGTGTCCACTGCGGCATACGCGCAAAGCGCGCCTGATGCGGTGGTGAAGAGTGCCGTCGAAGGCACGGTCGCCGCAATGAAGGCCGATCCGCAGGCGCGCGGCGGCGACATGGGGAAGATCACCGATCTGGTTCAGACGCGATTTGTGCCGGCTACCGATTTTCAGCGGACCACGCGGATCGCCGTAGGGAAGGCATGGAGCACGGCGACGCCTGAGCAGCAGAAGCAACTTTATGAGCAGTTTACGCTGCTGCTAGTGCGCACGTACGCTGCCTCGCTGTCACAGTTGCGGGATCAGGATGTGAAATTCAAATTTCTGCCGGCCAACGTGCCGGCCGGCGCCAAGGATGCGGTCGTGCAGTCGCACGTGATCAGCAATGGCGGCGACGATGCGATTGATTACCGGCTGACTAAAGATGCGTCGGGCTGGAGGATTTACGACATCAACATGATGGGCGCCTGGCTGATTCAGGTTTATCAGACACAGTTTGCCGATCAGATTTCCAAAGGCGGCGTGGATGGGCTGATCAAGTTCCTGACTGCACATAACGCACGCAGCGCAGGCTGAAGTAGCGCCGAAGTAACACTCACGCAAAAAGAAAAAGCGCGGTGGCAATCAGGCCACCGCGCTTTTTTTCTACTCATGCCCATCATGGGGCGGATAAAACGGCCCTAAGCCGCCCCTAAGCCGCCCCAGGCACAGCTCTTAGTGTGCGGAAGCGGAAGCCGCCGTCTGCACCTTCTTACCCTTTCCAGCACGGCCAATTTCTTCGAGCTTGATCTCGACGTGCCGCGAGAACACATACTCAGCCGGACGCTGCTTATCCAAAGAGATATCTTTGGTGAAAGCACCGGTCGTCTTCGGGCCGCGCAGGCTAACCTTCAACGCCTTCAACGGGTGCGCCACCGTATCCATCACGGCCGTCGCTTCAAAACCGCAGTGCACCATGCAGTCCGCGCACTTCTCATAGTTACCCGTCCCGTACTTTTCCCACTCCGTGGTTTCCATCAATTCCTTGAAGGTCTTCACGTAGCCTTCGCCGACCAGGTAGCACGGCTTCTGCCAGCCGAACACCGTACGCGCCGGGTTGCCCCAAGGCGTGCACTCGTACGTCTGATTGCCGGCCAGGAAGTCGAGGAACATGCCCGACTGGCTGAACGACCAGTTCTTGCCGTTGTTGCCGCGCTTGAAAATCTCGCGGAACAGTTGCTTGGTCTTGTCGCGGTTCAGGAAGTGTTGCTGATCCGGCGCGCGTTCATACGCATAACCCGGCGAGACGGTGATGCCGTCCACGCCCATCGGGCCCAGCGTGTCGAAGAACGCAGCGACGCGTTCCGGCACGGCGTCGTTGAACAACGTGCAGTTGATGTTCACGCGGAAACCGCGGCGCTTCGCTTCCTTGATCGCGGCGACAGCCTTGTCGTACACGCCTTCCTGCGACACCGAGTGATCGTGCGCCTGCTGGTCGCCGTCCAGGTGAACCGACCAGACGAAGTACGGATTCGGCTCGTAGTCGTCCATCTTCTTTTCCATCAGCAGCGCATTCGTGCACAGATACACGAACTTCTTGCGCGCGATGATGCCCTTCACGATCTGCGGCATTTCCTTGTGCAGGAGCGGCTCGCCGCCTGCAATCGACACGACCGGTGCGCCGCATTCGTCGACTGCGCCAAGGCATTCTTCGAGCGACAGACGCTGATTCAGGATGGGATCCGGATAGTCGATCTTGCCGCAGCCATTGCAGGCAAGATTGCAGCGGAACAGCGGCTCCAGCATCAAGGCGAGCGGGTAGCGTTTGTTGCCAGAGAGATGCTGACGCATGATGTATGCGCCAACCCGGACTTTCTGTAGCAGCGGAATAGACAAGACGTCCTCCTTAAACTTCGCGTGCAGCGAGTGGTTGCATCAATTTCGATGGCAACTTGAATTCGACTTTCTCTTCACGGCCCGCCATCGTCGTGACATCGACAGGCCCCAATGCGCGCAGCGCATCGATTACGTTTTTTACCATCTCTTCCGGTGCCGAAGCACCAGCCGTGATGCCGACAGTCTGCACGTTCGCAAACCACTCCGGCTTCACTTCCGAACCGTCGGCGACGAGATAACTCGCCACGCCGCTTTCGCTGCCGATCTCGCGCAGCCGGTTCGAGTTCGAACTGTTGGTTGCGCCTACCACCAGCAGCACGTCGATTTCTTTGCTCAGTTCACGCACCGCCGCCTGGCGGTTTTGCGTGGCGTAGCAGATGTCGCGCGTGTCAGGCCCGACGATGTCGGTGAAACGGCGCAGCAAGGCGTCGATAATGCCACGCGTGTCGTCGACCGACAGCGTGGTCTGCGTGACGTACGCGAGCGGCGTATCGAGCGGCAGGTCCAGATGCGCGACTTCGGCCTCGCTCTGCACCAGCAGCACCTTGCCGGGAATCTGGCCGATCGTGCCTTCCACTTCCGGATGGCCCGCGTGGCCGATCAGGATCAGGGTACGGCCCGCAGCCACATATTGACGCCCTTGCACGTGAACCTTGGTCACGAGCGGGCAGGTCGCGTCGAGCACGTCGAGGCCGCGCTGTTCCGCGTCGCGCTCGACGGTTTGCGCGACACCATGTGCGCTGAAAATCGCGACGGCGCCTTGCGGCACCTCATCGAGTTCTTCGACAAAGCGCGCGCCTTTCTGGCGCAAGTTGTCCACCACGTGGCGATTGTGAACAATCTCGTGGCGAACATACACGGGCGCGCCATGTTGTTGTAGCGCACGATCGACGATCTCAATTGCACGTACAACACCCGCACAAAAGCCGCGGGGTTGAGCAAGGATGACTCGCATAAATTGGCGAACTCCGACTGACGCGGGTTTCGAAGAAGTCGGTAAAAATGACTTTATCGCCGCGACCATCTATTTAGTTGACGTCTTGAGCCCCGGCGAGGAGCCGGTACAGCAAAACCAAACGCGCATTCTAACGCTATCAGGCCGGCTTTGCTCTGGCCGCCCGCCAAGGTGTTGGGCCGCTGCCGCGCCGCGGGCTCGCTGCCCGGCGCCGCCCCATGGTGCAGGCGGCAATGCGCGGGTGGCAATCCGCAGGTGGCAATGATTACGCACTGCACCGGTTTGGCGGAACCCTTAAACTACGTGGTCCTGCGGCGCACGTTTGCGGCCGCATTACAAAAAGGTTTCGAGGCTCGCTGGATGGACGTCGATCTATACGAAAATTTTCCGGTCGCGAGCGTGCTGCTGCCAAAGGCGCTGCGCGCGCCTATCGGCATTATCTATCAGGTTGTCCGCACCGCCGCCGACATTGCCGATGAAGGCGACTGGAGCCCGGCCGAGCGGCATGCCCGCCTTGCCGACTTCCGCGCCGGCCTCGACGCGGTAGCGCAGCGCCGCGCGGCCCCCGTGCACCCGCTCCTGTTCGGCCAGCTCGCCGGCGTGGTCGCCAAGTATAAACTGCCGCTCGCGCCGTTCTACGACCTGCTGCACGCGTGCGGTCAGGACATCGACACCAATCGTTATGCGGACCGCGCCGCGTTGCTCGACTACTGCCGCCACTCGGCCGGCCCGGTCGGGGTTCTGATGCTGCATCTGGTGGGCGCCGCCACGCCAGAGAATCTCGCCGATGCCGATGCGATCTGTACGGCCTCGCAACTGATCAGTTTCTGGCAGGACGTCGCCGCCGACTGGAAAAAAGACCGTCTTTATCTACCGCTCGCGGATCTGCAGCGCTTCAACGTGACCGAGGCGCACATCGCCAAGGGCGTCGTCGACGATGCCTGGGCGAAGCTGATGGCCTACGAAATTTCGTTCGTCCGGACCACGCTGGTGCGCGGTGCGCCGCTCGCGTTGCGTATCCCCGGGCGGCTGGGTATCGAGCTGTGCGGCGCCATCCACGGCGGCCTGCGCATCCTCGAGCGGATCGAAAAGGCCCGCTACGACGTGTTTCGCGAGCGGCCCGTGCTCAGCACTTTTGACTGGTGCGTCGTCGCGGTACGCACTGTGGTGATGCGCCTGTCGCGGCGCGTCGGCGTGCAAGCCGGTTCACTTGAGGGTAATGCTTAATGGTGGTGGTTCTGTTTCTTCTGTCGTGTCTGTCCCTGCTGATCTGGTGCGTGTTGCTGTTCGCGCGCGGCGGTTTCTGGCGCGCGCGTCCCGCCACGCCACTTACTCTCGCGCCGCGTGAAACCTGGCCGGCAGTTGCTGCCGTGGTGCCGGCACGCAATGAAGTCGATGTGATCGCTCAAGCGGTGACCACCTTGCTCGAGCAGGACTATCCAGGCGAATTTCACGTCATCGTCGTCGACGACCACAGCACCGACGGCACCGCCGACGCCGCCCGCGCGGCCGCGTTGCAACTGCAATGCCCGGATCGCCTCACGGTGCTGAGCGCGAAGCCACTGCCGCCGGGCTGGTCCGGCAAGGTGTGGGCGCAGTCGCAAGGAATCGAGGCGGTACGCACGCTCGGCCTGCCGGCGGATTTCCTGCTCCTGACCGATGCGGACATCGGCCATCCCGCGGATGCCGTGGCGCAACTCGTCGCTCGCGCGGATGCGGAAAAGCGCGACCTCGTCTCGCTGATGGTCCGTCTGCGCTGCGATTCGTTCTGGGAGAAGGCGCTGATTCCGGCCTTCGTGTTCTTCTTCGCCAAGCTGTATCCCTTCTCATGGGTCAACAACCCGCGCAACCGCACGGCCGCGGCGGCGGGCGGCTGCATGCTGGTCCGGCGCAGCGCGCTTGAGGAAGCGGGCGGCATCGAGTCGATTCGCGCCGAGCTGATCGACGATTGCAGCCTCGCCGCGCGGATCAAGCATCGCGGCACGGGGCGTCATCCGATCCGTCTGGATGTGGCGGCGCGCAGCGTGTCGCTGCGTCCCTACGATAGCTGGCGTGAGATCTGGAACATGATCGCGCGCACGGCCTTTACCCAGTTGCGTTACTCGCCGCTGCTGCTGGCGGGCACGCTGTTGGGCATGACGATCATCTACCTGATGCCGCCGGTGGCTGCGCTGGTGCTCGGTCCTCTAGGCTGGCCCGCGTGGCTTGCCTGGGCGCTCATGTGCTGCGCGTATGCGCCGATGCTCAGCTATTACCGCCGCTCGCCGCTGTGGGCGCCGTTTCTGCCGCTGATCGCGTTGTTCTATGTCGGCGCGACGTTCGCGTCGGCGGTGCGCTACTGGCGCGGCAAGGGCGGTCAATGGAAGGCGCGGGTGCAGGCGCCGGTGCAGGAGCGCTGAGACGCGCCCGTCCACAGATTCATCAGACGAAAAAAAGCGGCGCTCTCAGGCGCCGCTTTTTTTACATCGACTTGGGCATCAGCCCTTGGTGAGCATCATGTACATCTGGATCACCATGTCGGGCGAGAACGTGAACGGCACCCAGCCGTGGCCGGTGTGGCGCATGACCAGCAGACGGTCGCCATTCGACTGTTTCTGTACGGCCATGACGGGGTTTTTCGTCGAGACGAAGCGCCAACCCGGCGGGATGCCCGGCGGCGGTTCCGGCGTCATCGAGGCGCGCGCGTTCGACAATTCCTCGATCAGTTGCCCGATCTGCTCAGCGCGCAGCGCGACCGTCTGGCCGCCGATCGTCATCGTGATCTCGTTCTGCGCAGGGCGGTTGATTTCGAGCGTGGGCTGCAACTGGGCGGCCGGCTCTTCACCGGGCACGGGTGCCGGTTCCGCCGCATCGACCGCTACCGTCGCTGCTTCAGGCGCGGCTTCAGGCGCAACGTCTTCCGCTTTCGATTCGGACGGGACGTGATTCGCCACCGGCGCTTCCTGCGCGGCGGTTACTGCGGTTGTCTCGGGGATGTTTTCGGCCTGCGGGGCCGCGACAGCCTGGATGAGCTGATCGACGCCCATTTCCAGCGCGCCGAGCTGTTCATGAAGATTCATGCGAGGTTTCTCTGGTAAGACCCACGATTTTACCTGCTGCGCGTAGGCTTTTACCTGTCGCAAACACAGTGACGTTGTAACAAAGTGCATGCAGGCTATGCCGGATCGCCCGGCGCGGCCTGCATGACCTGAATGATGCCGCCTACGCGGCCCGGCGCTGACTATTCTGCCCGCGCCCGCGCTTCATCAGGGCTTCAGATATCCGGCTTGCCGGAACCATTCGAGCGCATCGCTCAAGCCCTCGCGATAGGGCCGCGCGCGATAGCCAAGCTCGCGTTCCGCCTTCGCCGACGTGAAGTACATCTTGTTCTTCGACATTTTCAGACCGTCGACGGTGAGGAAGGGTTCACGCTTCGTGATCTTGGCGACCGCTTCGGCGCCCATGGCGAGCGGATAAAGCGGCCAGCGCGGCAAACTCAGCGTCGGCGCCTTGCGGCCGGTCAGCGTGGCGATATCCGCGAGCATCTGTTGCAGCGGCAGATTTTCGCCGCCGAGAATATAGCGTTCGCCGATCTTGCCGCGTTCGAGCGCGAGAAAATGGCCGGCGGCCACGTCATCCACGTGCACGAGGTTCAGCCCTGTCTCGACGAACGCGGGAATCTTGCCGAGCGCCGCTTCGACGATGATGCGACCGGTCGGGGTCGGCTTGACGTCGCGCGGACCGATCGGCGTGGACGGATTGACGATCACCGCCGGCAGACCGTCTTCGGCGATCATGCGCTCCACCGCGCGCTCGGCCAGCACCTTGCTGCGCTTGTACACGCCGATGGCCTGGTCGGCTTTGAGCGGCGAGGTTTCATCGGCGGACTGGCCGGAACTGGTGACTTTCAGCGTCGCCACGCTGCTCGTGTAGACGATGCGTTCGACGCCTTCCTTCAGCGCCGCGCGCATGGTGGCCTCGGTGCCTTCGAGATTCGAGCGCTCGATTTCGCTTGGGTCGGGCGCCCACAGGCGATAGTCTGCTGCCACGTGCAGCAGATAGCGCACGCCGCGCAGCGCGTTGCGCATCGACGCTTCGTCGCGCATATCGCCGACGACGATTTCCGCATCCAGCGCCTCGACGTTTTTGCGCGGACTGGTGGCGCGTACCAGCACGCGCACCTTGAAACCCTTCTGTTGCGCGATGCGCGCCACCGACGAGCCGACGAAGCCGGATGCGCCGGTCACGAGCACGAGATCGCGATTCTGTTCGGTCATTCTCTTTCATTCCCTGCGTGACAGTCGACGGATTGTACGTGTCGCGCGTGCCGCGTGTCGCGCCAGGCGGCCTCAGCGTGCAGGCGAGCTCAGAGGAGACTGCCGAGCAATCTTGCCGCGACGCGTCTAGAATGCCGGCTTGAAAGAATGTTGAGAGAGGACGGCATGGCCCCAGATCTGGATCAGCGGATCGAAACGTATTACGTGAGAGTGCGCGGCACCGTGCAGGGCGTGGGCTTTCGCCACGCCACCGTGCGGCAGGCCCACGCGCTCGGTATCAAGGGATGGGTGGCGAATCTGGACGATGGCTCCGTCGAAGCCATGTTGCAGGGCTCGGCCAACCAGGTCGACCGGATGCTGTCGTGGCTGCGTCACGGGCCGCCGGCGGCGCGCGTGACCGAAGTGGCCGGCGAAGAGCGCGTGACGGAAAAGCGTTACGAGCGTTTCGAGCAGCACTGAGCGCGTGAGCGTCGCGCAAAGCAAAGGCGGCGAGCCATCACATCGATAGCGCGCCGCCTTGTCGTTTGCGTGTCCCGCGTTTCCGCACTCGCAGCTCAAATAGCACTTATCCCCTAGCGCGCCACCAGCAAACTCTCCGCGAACCCCCAGCCATCTTCAATCCACTGATGGCTGCACACGAAGCCGGCGTCGTCGGCGATCGCGGGCATCTCGTCCGCGCGATATTTGTGGCTGCTCTCGGTCCAGATCGTTTCGCCTGCTTTGAGCGACACCGTCAATTGCGCGGCGCCCACGTGCGCGGTGACATCGCGCTTCGCACGCAGATGCATCTCGATGCTGCGTGCGTCCGGATTGAAGCGCGCGACGTGCTCGAACGCATCGAGCGGAAAATCGCCATCGAGTTCGCGATTGACGCGCGCCAGCAGATTCAGATTGAACGATGCGGTCACACCGATCGAATCGTCGTAGGCCGCCACGAGCACCGGTGTCGGCTTGATCAGATCGGTCCCCAGCAGCAACGCGTCGCCAGGTGCGAGCATGTTGCGGATATCGCGCAGAAAACGCGTCGCCGCGAGTCTGCCGAAATTACCGATCGTACTGCCAAGAAACAGGACAAGTAGCCGTTCGTCCGCCGCGCGGTTCTTGCTCACTTCGGCCAGTCCGGCCAGGTAATCGCGTTCATACCCGACGATCGAGATCCGCTCGATGTCGCCGAGTTCGCGCCTGCACAACTGCAACGCGCTGCGCGAAATTTCAATCGGGCAGTACGACGTGGGGCGCTTTTTACACAGCGCTTCCAGAATACGCCGTGTTTTGCGGCCGCTGCCGCTACCCAGTTCGGCGACGGTCACGTCGTGCGGCAGATGCGCGACGATGTCGGCTGCGTGCTTCGTGAGCAGCCGCTCCTCGGCGCGGGTCACGCCGTATTCGGGCAGAACGGTGATCACTTCGAACAGCGCGGAGCCGACTTCGTCATACAGATACTTCGACGGCAGCTCTTTCTGCGGCGTGTGCGTAAGTCCGGCACGTACTTCGGCGGCGAAGGTGGCGCGGAATAGATCGGGAGATGCGTCGTGCGATAGGGCTGGCTGGGTCATGCTGGCTCCAGTAGTCACATTCGATGAGCGGGATTGCTGGCCGGGCGGCGGCATGCGCGGTGAAACGCAGTTGATGCATGCCGCGGGAAAGTAGGGCTGACTGGTCCGCGTGGACTGCCTTTGCCGACCCGGCTCATTGATGCTGCAGATGACGGTTGCAAATGACGGCTGGCCGTTGCGTCGGATATCCAGGATGTCTCAGATGACGTTGCAAACGGTGTCGCCAGATTTCGTAGCAAGATTCGCGCTTGAGCAAAGCAGGGGACGTTGCCGGCGTTGCAGTCGCGGATTCGCTTGGTCGCGCGTGAAGTTATGTTCTAGTGCATCGTCGCGCGATGCGCACGGGAAAAATTGCTACTTACTGCAAGGAACGAACGGGCACGTTGGCGGGGAACCCGTCTAGAATGCCCGCTTGCATCATCTATCGAAGATAAAAATGCAGCGCTTGATCCGCACCGTCAGCCGCGCTGCCTGCTTGTGAGACTTCACTTCTAATGACCACGATTCGAGGCACGCAGCCGTATGCTGCGCTGCACATACCTGACTCCGCATCCGCTCGCGCACCTGCACTGCATGCCAAAGCAATTGGGCCACGGGGCGCGCAATGAACCAGTATGACCCAAAGCGCGGAATCGCGTTGTCGGTCGGCGCGTCGGCGCTGTTCGCTTTACTGTCCGCTTACGCCAAGCTGCTTGCGCCGTTGAGCGGTCTCGACATTTTCGCGTGGCGTGTCGTATGGACCGTGCCCGGGGCGCTACTGCTGATCGTGTTGCGCAAACGCCTGCCGATTCTCCGGCAGCTTCTTTACCGCATGGTGACGGAGCCAAAGCTCGGCGTGGCGATGGTGGTCAGCGCGGTTTTGCTGGGCGCGCAGCTGTGGGTGTTTCTATGGGCGCCGCTGCATGGGCGCATGCTTGAAGTCTCCCTCGGTTATTTTCTGTTGCCGCTGGTCATGGTGCTGGTGGGGCGCTTCTACTATCACGAGCGCCTCGACGCTTTGCAATGGCTAGCGGTTATCTGTGCCGCTTTGGGCGTTGGGCACGAACTGTGGATGACGGGCGCGTTTTCGTGGCCGACCCTGCTGGTCGCGCTCGGCTATCCGCCGTACTTCGTGCTACGCCGCAAGATCAACCAGGATTCGCTTGCCATGTTCACGGTGGAAATGGCGTTGCTGCTGCCGGCGGCAGCCGTGTTCATCATCATCGGCGGTTCGCTGGCGATGATCGGCGGCCGTATCGACATGTGGTGTCTGTTGTTGCCAGGGCTCGGCGCGCTCAGCACCCTTGCGCTGGCGTCGTACCTGAAGGCGAGCCGTTTGTTGCCGGTCGCGTTGTTCGGCATCCTCGGCTATGTCGAACCGGTGCTGCTCGTGTTTGTCTCGATCACGTTGCTCGGCGAGGTGCTGAGCACCGCGCAGTTAGCCACGTATATTCCGATCTGGATTGCGGTTGCGCTGACGGCATTGCATAGCGTGCGGCTTGTTCGCTTTGCGACGCGCTGAGCCGCGTTGATTGAGCCACGGCGGGTAGTTGAGACGGGGCGGCGCGCAGCGTTGCGCTTAGGCCGCTGAATCAGGTGCCGTGGTTCAGCGATGCGCCGCCGCGCGATCCGCATTGATGCGTGTCGCGCCAACCTGCGCCTCGATGGCTTCGCGCAGTGCCGGCCGCCAGCCGAAACCGAACAACGCTTCAGCGAGTACGAATAGCGGCCCGATCAGCAGACCGATCACATCGTCGACAAATGCCGGCTTGCGATGTTCGTATGCCACGTGGCCGATGAACTGAAACACCCAGCCGACCACGAAGAGTCCGATGCCCGAGGCGAGCCAGGTGAGCGTGGTTTGCGCGGCGAGCCACTGCCCGCATGCGACGCACAACACCGATACCACGGCCATCATCACACCGAGCGGCACGTCGAGCACGAGGTAATAGACGGTCGCCGCGGCGAACAACACCCACGCGGGCGATAGGGTAAGCAGCAATGCGCCGAAGCTGAAAGTCGGCCGGCTCATCAACACAGCCAGCGCCAGCACGATCATCGGAATACCGATGAAATGGGTGGCGATATTGCGCCGGTCACGATGGTAGGCCGCGTATTGCGTCAGCTGTTGCGTCAGCGTTCTCATGGATGCCGCTCCTCAATCAAAGTCAGCATAATCGCGGGCAGCGGAATTTGAAACCATCGGGTAACCGACAATCGGGCACGGATGCCGTCTTATGAGTGCGAGTTTTTCATCAAATGAGCTTGGCCGCCTGCTCGAGCGCAGCGCGTGGTTTCGCTCGGCGCCTGCTGCCATGCAGGCGCAGTTGATCAAAGCGGGGCGTGTCGAGCGCCTGGCGGCCGGTCAACGGCTCTTCACGCGCGGCGATTCTGACGATGGCCTCTATTGCGTGCTCGACGGTCTCGTGCGAATCGGCGCGGCGAGTTCGGCCGGCAAGGAAGCGTTGCTCGCGGTCATCGAGCCGGTCAACTGGTTCGGCGAGATCGCGCTGTTCGATAATCGCCCGCGAACCCATGATGCGTACGCCGAGCGCGATTCCGAGCTGTTTCATGTGCCGCGTGCCGCGCTTGCCGCGCTGCTCGAACGCACGCCTGAATACTGGCATGCCTTCGGTTTGCTGTTGACGCAAAAGCTGCGCCTCGCTTTCGATGCCATTGAAGAAGCCGCCTTGCTTCCCGCCGCGCCGCGCGTGGCGCGCCGCTTGTTGTTGATGGCTGGCGGTTACGGCGAACCGGGTGCATTGCGGCGCGTACTCAGGGTGCCGCAGGAGGACCTGGCGATGATGCTGGCTTTGTCGCGGCAGACGATCAATCAGGTGCTCAAGCAGTTCGAAGCGCAGGGTGCATTGAAGCTGGGCTATGCGGAAATCGAAATTGCCGATGTGCAAAAGCTCAGCGCGCTAGCCGAACTGAATCCGGCAACGGATTGATCGCCTCGATCTACCTATAAATCTACCCGCAAAGCGCGGCGCGGCCTCCCGCTCACTTACGAAAAGAACGCAAAGGGCAACGTGGCGGCCAGGTAGACGGCGATACCCGTCGAAGGCAATCCCGCTGCGATGGCGATGGCCGCGACCGCGGCGCTCGCGACCGCCAGGGCAAGCGTGCGTCGCCGAGCGGCTTGCCGGCCGGCAAGGTAGTTACGATGCGATGTGTCGCCGAGGTCGTCTGGAGATGTGACGGCGTACTGACGGATGTTCAGGCTGGACATGATGACGTCTCGTTGAGCGGTCACCGAAGTTTGACATTCCTGAAATATCGAATGCCTCAATAACGCGCCAACAAGCGCAAAAGATGCATATATGTCCCACTCGTGCGCCGCTGCATCTTTATAAGGATTTTACGGCGCACCCCTATTTCTTTGGCGATTCGCTACACCAAGCCCGGTAAGGTCGAGGCACCCCGGTCAGGAAGCGAAAATATGCATGGAAATTGCGCTCTGGATGGTGTGCAAACACGAAGAGAACCTCACCCGAAATTCAGCCTGAAGGTCATGCTCGCAGCGATCGTCTTCTCGCTTGCCGCCGCATCGCAGGCCGCTGACGCGCAGTCGGCGTTGACCGCTCCCATCGCCACGAGCGACGCAACACCTGAGCCCGGTTTGCCGGCGCTCAGCGATATCACCGCCATGTTGCGCGCGCAGTTTCGCGTTGCGCCATCGGAATCGATGAAGATCGCACGCGCGGTATTGATCGAAGCCGAGCGTCAAGCCATTTCGCCGGTATTGCTGCTTGCCGTGATGTCGGTCGAGTCGAGTTTCGATCGCCACGCGGTCAGCAACGCAGGCGCGCGAGGGCTGATGCAGGTCCTGCCTGCTGCGCATCCACAATTGATTGCGGGCACAACCGACTTATCCGATCCGGCAATCAACGTGCGGATCGGATCGACCATTTTGCGCGGCTACCTCGATGAGAGCGGCGGCGATCTCGACGCCGCGCTCGTTCGCTACAGTGGCGGCGGCCGCGGCTATGCGCAGCGTGTCGTGCTGCGGATGCAGCACCTGGACGCAAGTTTGCGCCACGAATGATCAACTCATTCGCGGCGCATTTCTCCTCCGACTTTCTTGTCGTTGCTTTAGCGCTTTAGCTCATCACGCCGGCAAACTCGGCGCGCAGGTCCTGCAACCTGTCGCGTGCGGTGCTGAGGCGATCGACGAGTTGTGCCGAGGCGCGTGTGATCGGCATACGTGTTTCGTCGGTCATCGAATGATCGAACGCCAGCATCGCCTTGATCGCGGACGGATTGGGCGCGGCGAACAGCAGACGCAACACGGGCAACAAGCTGGCAAACAGATTGCGCGCGTCGTGGTCGCGGCCGGTCCGAATCAATTCCTGTACCGCAACCAGAAGGTCCGCGCAAACATGTGCGCTGACCAGAATGCCCCCTGTGCCATCATTGTTCAGACAGTCGTCCAATGCTTCATCGGTGCCGCATAGCACGTTGATCGGCAGGTCGCGCAGCTTGCTGAAGTGCTCCTTCACGCATTCCTTGATCGCGACGATGTTGCTGAACTCGACCAGGCGCGCGACCGTCTCCGGCGCGATCGTCACGCCGGTTCGATGTGGCACGTTGTACAAAACAATCGGCCGCTCGGTAGCGAGTGCGGCTTGTTCGAAATGCCACTGCACGCCGGCTTGATCTGGACAGACATACGACGGTGGCGACACCAGGTAACCCGCGCAGTCCCAGCGCTCATAGCGCTGAATATCGTGCAGGACGTCGCGCGTATTGGCGCCGCCGACGCCGATCAGCATCGGCAGACGAGAGCCGATCACATCGGTCAGCGCCTGCAATACAGTGATGCGTTCGGATTCCTGTAACAAAGCGGCTTCGCCCGTCGTGCTCAAGGCGACAAAACCGCTGATCTCCGTGCTCAGATAGTAGTCAGCGAGGCGCTGCAACGCGTCGACGTCGACTTCGCCATGACGCAGCGGGGTAACGATGGGTAACCAGATACCTGAGAACATGATTAGCGCGCCTTTGCGACGGTTTGGCGGCGCTTCAGTGGTCCGATCAATGCTGCGGGGAGTGTCGAGATCAGCGTATGCAAGGTGAAATCGAGGTCGTCGAGCGCAATGTCGAGTTGCACGCGCACTTCTTCGCGCACGGCCTCCGTGCTGACGACATAAACGCCGAGTGGGGAATGAAGCAAGGTGCGCAGTTGGGTGCCAGGCAGATCGTGCGGAGGATGAGGCAGGGTCACCTGCAAGCGGGCGCGGGCCGCGGGGAAAGGAATGACATTGTTGCGTTGGGGCGGGACCGGCGGCACGCTGAGCGGCTGCGTTTCGAAGCTGGTGATTGATTGTGTGAGAGCCATTTGCTTTGGCGTTCGTTGACGCGATGGTTGATCAAGACAGTTCGAGATTAGACGTCTACGGGTAAACGCAGTGCAAAAATTGCGGTATCCGCTGAAAAAAACATACGGGTTCGACGCGTCGCTCGAATTGAATCAGGTGCCGTGCTGGCAAATCAACCTTGCGCGGGCTTCAACCCGGTTCATACGACGCGCCCATAAAAAAAGGCGAGTCGTGAGACTCGCCCTCCCTGAACGGCAGCGTTCGGCTTCGATTAACTACGCATGCATGGCCGGTGTGTGCCGAAAACCGATCACGTGTTATTGCGTCTTCGTCGTGTCGGTCTTTGCGCCGTCGGCTTTTGCCGGGGCATTGCTGGCCTCTTTCGCGCTCTCCGTTTTGGTCTTGCCCGCGCTTGCTTCGACAGCGGTCTTCTTGGTGGTCTTATGGATCTTCGCCGTGTGAGCGGCGGAAGCCTTTTTCACATGCGCCTTCTTCGTCGCGGCTTTGGTCGGCGCTTTCGTCGTGGCGGCGCCTTCGTCCGTGGCGCCGGTCTGCACGGCGGTGCTCGCCTTCAGATTGGCTTGACCGGCGGCTTGCGTTTGCGCGGGTTGCGGGGCCGACGGCGCTGCGGTTTGTGCAAATGCGGTCGACACGACGAGAGCGGAAGCGAGAGCAGCGAAAAGCGTCTTCATGATGTAACTCCAGGTTAAACCGGTTGTTCTTTGTGTCGCGGCTGAAATGTTTCAGCGCTGCCGGTTTAACGTTGGCCGGAAGACAGCAGTTGACGGCGCTCTGGTGACAAAACGTAACGGCGGATACATATTGCCGTGTGCCGTTCAGCCGCCGTCACCGGCGTCGGGCTGAAGCGGCACACACGTAAAAGCAGGATCAACGGCGATTGCCGAGTACCTTCTGCGCAGTGGCATCGACGGCTTGCCGCATCTTGTCGACCAGTTCGTCGATCTGCGCGTGGTCGATCACGAGCGGCGGGGCGACGATCAGCCGGCCGTTCGTCGAGCGTACGATGGCGCCCAGTTCGAAGCCGACAGTCCGGCTATGCCAGGTCAACTCGGCTTCGTCGGTAAAGCGCTCGCGCGTGGACTTGTTCTTCGCGAACTGGATCGCGGCCACCGCGCCCACGCCCTGGATCTCGCCGATCAAGGGGTGATCGGCGAATGCGTCACGCAATGCCTTCTGCAGATACGGACCGGTATCGTTCTTCGTGCGCTCGACGAGACGGTCTTTCACGAGCACATCGAGATTGGCCAGCGCGACCGCCGCCGCGACCGGGTGACCTGAATAGGTCAGTCCGTGCGCGTAGACCCCGCCTTGTTCGACCAGTGCCTCGCCGACCTGCCGGCTCATCACGAGACCGCCCATCGGCACGTAGCCCGACGTCAGACCCTTCGCAATACAAATTAGATCGGGCTCGAAGCCGAAATGCCGATGCGCGAACCACTCGCCGGTGCGCCCGAAACCGCCAATCACTTCGTCCGCGCACAACAGCACGTCGTACTGACGGCAAATGCGCTGGATTTCCTGCCAGTAGCCGTCCGGCGGAAAGATCATGCCGCCCGCCCCTTGGAATGGCTCGGCGACAAAGGCGCCGACCCGGTCCGCGCCAAGTTCGAGAATCTTCTTTTCGAGCGACAACGCGGCCTGCTTGCCGAATGCCTCCGGGCTCAGATCGCCACCGTTTGCGTACCAGTAGGGTTCGTCGACATGCGTCACGTTCGGAATCGGCAGATCGCCCATCTCATGCATGAACGCCATGCCGCCCAGCGACGCGCTGCCGACGGTCGACCCGTGATAGCCATTGATTCGCCCGATCAATACCTTCTTACCGGGCTTGCCCTGGATGTCCCAATAGCGCCGCACCGTACGAATGAGGACTTCATTCGCCTCAGAGCCTGAATTCGTGTACACGACATGACTAAAACGATCGCCCAGCAGCGAGAACAGTCGTTCCGACAATTCGATCACGGCGGGATGCGTAGTGTGAAAGAACATGTTGTAGTACGACAGTTCCTTCATTTGCCGCGACGCGGCGTCGATCAGTTCCTGACGGCCGTAACCGACGTTGGTGCACCAGAGGCCGGACATGCCGTCGATGTAACGGTTGCCGTCGTTATCCCAGAGATAGACACCTTCGCCTCGCACCATCACGCGCGGCCCTTCGCTGTTCAGGACTTTCTGATCGACGAAGGCATGCAGGTGATGGGCTGCATCGCTTTGTTGGTAATCACGGGTGGCGCGGTGCGGGAAGTTAGGAGCGTTCATGTTCAAGGTTCCAGTTGTGTAACGGACGGATGTGGCCTTTCACGTCCCGGTGCGGCGAGTCGCACGCACGCAGGCTGTACTCTCAGGCTCATTGCAGATTGATTTCAGACGTTGGAGCGCCGGATCAGTAGCTGATCCACGTCGTTTTTAGCCCCGTGTATTTGTCGAGTGCGTGCAACGACAGATCGCGCCCGAACCCGGATTGACGGAAACCGCCAAACGGGGTTTGCGCGCTCAGTGCGTCGACGGTGTTGACGGAAACCGTGCCGGCACGCAAGCGTGACGCCACGCGATGCGCGCGTGACAGGCCACCCGTCCAGACCGACGCGGCGAGTCCATAAATCGAATCGTTGGCGAGCGCGATTGCTTCGTCTTCGGTGTCGAATGTGAGAACCGACAGCACCGGTCCAAAAATTTCCTCGCGCGCAATCGGATCGCTTGCGTTCACATCGACAAAGATGGTCGGCTCGATGAAATACCCCTTGCCGTCGACAAGCCGTGTTCCGCCGCCGGTCGCCAGCGTCGAACTGGTGCGCCCGCGTGCGATCCATTCTTTTACCCGCTCAAACTGCGTACGGTCGACGATTGCGCCCATGCCGCTGGCCGGATCAAGCGGGTCGCCGGGCATGAAGTCGCGCGAATGGGCAATCAGGCGATCGACAAACTCATCATGGATCGAGCGATGCACCAGCAGTCGTGAATTAGCCGAGCACACTTCACCCTGATTGAAGAAGATGCCGAAGCATGCTTTGCGGGCCGCTAGATCGAGATCGTCCGCGTCTTCGAAAACCAGATTCGGACTCTTACCGCCGCATTCGAGCCAAACCTGCTTCATATTCGATTGCGCGGCGTACTCGAGAAACTTCTTGCCGACGGCCGTCGATCCCGTAAACGCCAGGACATCAACGTCCGGATGCAATCCGAGCGCCCGTCCTGCGGTCTCGCCGAAGCCGGGTACGACGTTCAGCACGCCCGGCGGCAGTCCAGCCTCGAGCGCGAGTTCGGCAAGACGCAGAGCGGACAGCGGCGATTGCTCCGCGGGTTTCAGCACGACGCTATTGCCTGCTGCAAGGGCAGGGGCAATTTTCCAGGCCACCATATCGAGCGGGAAATTCCACGGCACGACCGCGCCGACCACGCCGAGTGGCTCGCGTGTGACAACGGCGAGATTGCCTGGATCGGTCGACGCGACCTCGCCGTTCACTTTATCGATCGCTTCGCCGTACCAGCAGAACAGGCTGCTTGCGGCCGGCACGTCGATGTCGAAGGCGTCGGCCACGCGTTTGCCCATGTTGAGCGAATCGAGCAGGGCGAGCTCCGCACCGTGGGACGCAATCAATGCACCTAACCGACACAGGACACGCTTGCGTTCCGCCGGCGGACAACGCGACCAGTGCCCTGCATCGAACGCGGCGCGGGCCGCACGAACGGCGTCGTTAACCTCGGCCATGCCACAGGATGCAACGTTGGCAATCACCGTCTCGGTTGCCGGATTGATTGCATGGAAAGTCTTGCCGTCTTGAGCGTCCGTGAAGCGACCGTCAATGTGTGCCTGCGCGCGCGGAAGAACTTCTGCGGCCAGTCGCCGCCAGTCCGCATGGGTGTGGATATCAGCTGAAGAATGACTCAAGGAATAACTCCGGTCTGGCGATGGGCAGGCTGACCTGCCCATCTCGTGTATCAATGATCGAGACAGCTACTGCTCTAGCACCTTACTGTCGACCAACAAAAAGGGATCGAAAAGAACAGATTTGCTCTTCATTGCATCTGTTTTTCCTATCCATTTTCAGAGTTGCATTTCTTTCTGATCTCTTTCAAGGTTTCGTTGCTCGAGCGCCGGAACAGATTGTCAACCGGCTACTAATAGGCGGGAAGGAACGAGCCGTTTTTGCATCTTAAAAAACTATCCATAAGGTAGGAAAACTATTTTTATTCAATAAATGCGCGATGCTACGCTCCATCCGTCGTTCGCCGCAGAGCCCTTGCATCTAGGGGCTTTTCGGTACCAGGAACGCCATGTTGTATGAGACGCACGCACAGAAGACGTTGTGCGTAGCGCCGGTTGGGTGGACGGATAAAGAGCTATGAACGAGATCGACGAATTCCTGAAGAAGAACCGCGTCACCGAGATCGAAGCGATCATTCCGGATATGGCCGGGATCGCACGCGGCAAGATCATTCCGCGCAGCAAGTTCGAATCCGGCGAGTCCATGCGCTTGCCGCAAGCGGTGATGATCCAGACCGTCACGGGGGACTATCCGGAAGACGGCACGCTCACCGGCGTCACCGACCCGGATATGGTGTGCGTTCCCGACGCCAGCACCATCCGCATGATTCCGTGGGCCGTCGACCCGACCGCCCAGGTCATTCACGATTGCGTTCACTTCGACGGCACGCCCGTCGCGATCTCGCCGCGCCGTGTGCTGCGCCGCGTGCTCGAACTCTACAAGGCCAAGGGCTGGAAGCCGGTCATCGCGCCCGAGCTCGAGTTCTACCTGGTCGACATGAACAAGGACCCGGATCTGCCGCTGCAACCGCCGATCGGCCGTACGGGCCGTCCGGAGACCGGCCGTCAGGCGTACTCGATCGAGGCCGTCAACGAGTTCGACCCGCTGTTTGAAGACATCTATGAATACTGCGAGGTGCAGGAACTGGAAGTCGACACGCTGATTCACGAAGTCGGCGCCGCGCAGATGGAGATCAACTTCATGCACGGCGATCCGCTGAAGCTTGCCGACAGCGTGTTCCTGTTCAAGCGCACGGTGCGTGAAGCCGCGCTGCGCCACAAGATGTACGCGACCTTCATGGCCAAGCCGATGGAAGGCGAACCGGGCTCGGCCATGCACATGCACCAGAGCCTCGTTGACGAGGAAACCGGCCACAACCTGTTCACCGGCGCGGATGGCAAGCCGACTTCGCTCTTCACCGGCTATATCGCCGGCCTGCAGAAATACACGCCGGCGCTGATGCCGATCTTCGCACCGTACATCAACTCGTATCGCCGCCTGTCGCGCTTCATGGCCGCGCCGATCAATGTTGCATGGGGCTACGACAACCGGACCGTGGGTTTCCGGATTCCGCATTCGGGCCCGGCCGCGCGCCGTATCGAGAACCGCATTCCGGGCGTGGACTGCAATCCGTATCTGGCGATCGCAGCGACCCTGGCTGCAGGCTATCTCGGCATGACGCAAAAGCTCAAAGCCACCGAGCCGCTGCTCAGCGACGGTTATGAATTGCCGTACCAGTTGCCGCGCAACCTCGAAGAGGGTCTGACGTTGATGGGCGCATGCGAGCCGATCGCCGAAGTACTCGGCGAGAAATTCGTCAAGGCCTACCTCGCACTGAAAGAAACCGAATACGAAGCGTTTTTCCGCGTGATCAGCTCGTGGGAACGCCGGCATTTGCTGCTGCACGTTTGAGAGCACTCCGCCATCCAGCTTTTCTCAACGCCAATTTCATCCGGCGAGAGCACCGACAGACGCTCGCACCGGCTTCTTTATTTACTAGGGGAACATCATGAGCGCTTGTCATTCTGGACGTCATCTTCGCCATGCAGCCGCGGGGGCCGCGCTACTCGCCTTTACGAGTTTGGCAGCGCTGTCGGTCACGCCGGCGCAGGCGGCCGACACGGAACTGAATGTCTACAACTGGTCGGACTATATCGCCAAGGACACGATTCCGAACTTCGAGAAGCAGGACGGCATCAAGGTCAAGTACGACAACTACGACAGCGACGACACGCTACAGGCCAAACTGCTCGCAGGCAGTTCCGGTTACGACATCGTGGTACCGACGTCGAACTATATGGCGAAGCAGATTCAGGCCGGCGTGTACCAGAAGCTCGACAAGTCGAAACTCCCTAATTTGGCCAACCTGGATCCCACTTTGATGAAAATCATTAGTGAGGCTGATCCGGGCAACCAGTACGGCGCGCCCTACGCATACGGCACCGACGGCATCGGCTACAACGTGCAGGCCGTCCAGAAAGCGCTGGGTGCGGATGCGCCGGTTGACAGTTGGGCACTGGTGCTTGATCCGCAGTACCTCTCCAAGTTGAAGAGTTGCGGCGTGTCGTTCCTCGATCAGCCCGTCGACGTGTTCGCCGCCACGTTGCAATACCTGCACAAGGACCCGAACAGCACCAGTCCGGCCGACTACCAGGCCGCCTTCGACGTGCTGAAGAAGGTTCGTCCGTACATCACACAGTTCAACTCGTCGGGCTACATCAACGACCTTGCGAACAACGACATTTGCGTCACGCTCGGCTGGTCGGGCGACGTCGGCATCGCACACCGCCGTGCGGAGGAAGCGAAGCGTTCATACGACATCAAGTTCAACAACATGAAGGAAGGTGGCCTGGTGTGGTTCGACATGATGGTGATTCCGAAGGATGCGCCGCATCCGGAAGCGGCGCTCGCGTGGATCAACTACATCGAGGACCCGAAAGTTAACGCGGCCATTACTAACGAGGTCTTCTATCCGACCGCCAATGTCCCCGCGCGCCAGTTCGTCACGCCGGCTGTGTTGCATGACCAGGGTGTGTACCCGGCGGTGGATGTGCTGAAGAAGATGACGCTTATGAAGCCGCTGCCCACTGACATCCTACGGCTTGAAAACCGTCTTTGGGCTCAGCTTAAAACCGGCCATTAAACCCTCTAAACCCGCTAAACCGTTATGCACGGTCAACCAGCTCATAGCACCCTTCGCGGCAGGAGTCGCGTGACCCCTGCCCAACTGAAATAAGCAGCACGGTAGTCAGCCTGCGCGCTTTAAGGCTCCCACCTGCGCGCAGTCCCATGTTTCCCGATCGCAGCGCATTTTGCGAGCCGCTTCCCGCGCCTCGTATGGAGACACTTGCGCCCGCGATCCGCAAGGAATGGTTACATCATGAACTCGACGACCTTAAAAAGCGCGGCCGGCGTCGCCCAGATGGCCCGCCCCGCACCGACGACAAAGTCGAAATCGGACGAATTCGTTCGCATCGAAAATGTCGTAAAAAAATTCGGCGACAGCACCGCTGTCAATAACGTCAACCTGAACATCGCGAAGAACGAACTGTTCGCGCTGCTCGGCAGTTCGGGCTGCGGCAAGTCCACACTTCTGCGCATGCTCGCCGGACTGGAAACGGTCACCTCCGGGCGCATCTTCGTCGACGGCGAAGATCTCGCTGCGATGCCGCCGTACAAACGGCCGGTCAACATGATGTTCCAGTCGTATGCGCTGTTCCCGCACATGACGGTGGAAGCGAATATCGCCTTCGGCCTCAAGCAGGAAGGCACGCCGAAGAACGAGATCAAGGAACGCGTCGGCGATGCGCTCAATCTCGTGCAGATGAGCAAGTATGCGCAGCGCAAACCGCATCAGCTCTCTGGCGGCCAGCAGCAGCGTGTGGCGCTGGCCCGCTCGCTCGTCAAGCGCCCCAAGTTGCTGCTGCTCGACGAACCGATGTCCGCGCTCGACAAGCAGATCCGCCAGAAAACGCAGCTTGAACTGGTCAACATCATCGAGAAAGTCGACGTGACTTGCGTGATGGTCACCCACGATCAGGAAGAAGCGATGACGATGGCAGGCCGCATCGCGGTCATGAGCGAAGGCCACATCGTGCAGATCGGCTCGCCCAGCCAGGTGTACGAGTTTCCGAATAGCCGCTTCTCGGCCGAGTTCATCGGTTCGACCAATCTGTTCGAAGGCACGCTGGTCGAAGACGAACCTGACCATATCTTCGTCGAAAGCGAAGACCTCGAAGCACGCATGTATGTGAGCCATGGCATTACCGGCCCGCTCGGCATGCAGCTCGGCATCTCGGTGCGTCCGGAGCGCGTGAAGGTGTCGCTCGAAAAGCCATCCACGCCGCACAACTGGGCGCGCGGCGTGGTCTCGGATGTCGCCTACATGGGTAGCTATTCGCTGTATCACGTGCGTCTGCCGAGTGGCAAGACCGTTGTGTCGAATCTCTCCAGCTCGCACCTGATGAGCGAAGGTGCGCCCGCCTACAACGATGACGTGTTCATCTACTGGTCGCCGTCGAGCGGCGTGGTGCTGACGCAATGAGCCATCCCACTACCTCCTCCTCCACGGCGTTCGGCGCGCCGTCCGGCAGCCGGTTGCTCGGCTCGCTGAAAAAACGCCTCTCGAAGCTGCTGCCGTCAGGCCGCTCGACGGTCATCGGTGTGCCGTTCATCTGGCTCACGCTGTTCTTCGCCGTGCCGTTCCTGCTGGTACTGAAGATCAGTTTCACCGACTCGCGGCTTGGCATTCCGCCGTACACCGATCTCCTCAATGCGAAGGATGGTGTGCTCCACGTGGTCATGCAACTGGGACACTACGCTTTCCTGCTGCAGGACGACCTGTATGTGGCCACCTATATCAGCTCGCTGAAGATGGCGGCGGTCTCGACGCTCTGCTGCCTGTTGATTGGCTATCCGGTCGCGTACTACATCGCGCGCTCGGAGCCCGCGAAGCGCAACCTGCTGATGATGGGCGTGATGCTGCCGTTCTGGACGTCGTTCCTGATCCGCGTCTACGCATGGATCGGCATTCTGAAAGACGACGGCCTGCTCAATCACTCGCTGATGGCCATCGGCATGATCCATTCGCCGCTGCGGCTTTATCACACGGATATCGGCGTCTATATCGGCATGGTCTATTCGTATCTGCCGTTCATGGTGATGCCGCTCTACGCCCACCTGGTGAAGTTGGACCTCACGCTGCTCGAAGCCGCGTACGACCTCGGCTGCAAACCGTGGACCGCGTTCACGCGCATCACCCTGCCGCTCTCGAAGAACGGCATCATCGCCGGCAGCCTGCTGGTGTTCATTCCGGCGGTCGGCGAGTACGTCATTCCCGAGCTGCTCGGCGGCGCCGACACGCTGATGATCGGCCGCGTGATGTGGAATGAGTTCTTCAACGATATGGACTGGCCCATGGCCTCCGCCGTGACGGTCGCGATGGTTCTGCTGCTGCTGGTGCCGATGGCCGTGTTCCAGTACTACCAGGTCAAGGAACTGGAGGGCGCGAAATGATCAAGCCAAATAAAACCCTTTCCAATAGCGTGCTGACGTTCGGGTTCCTGTTTCTCTACATCCCGATCATCAGCCTCGTCGTGTTCTCGTTCAACGAGTCGAAGCTCGTCACGATCTGGTCTGGCTTCTCGCTGAAATGGTACGCCGCGCTGCTGCAGGACGACGAGTTGCTGACCGCGGCCTGGTTGTCCTTGAAGATCGGTCTGATGACCGCGTGTGCGTCGGTCGTGATCGGTACATGGGCAGGCTTCGTGCTGGCTCGCTTCGGGCGCTTTCGCGGCTTCACGCTGTTCGCCGGGATGATCAACGCGCCGCTCGTGATTCCGGAAGTGATTCAGGGCATTTCGCTGCTGCTGCTGTTCGTGGCGATGGAACAGATGCTCGGCTGGCCGAAGGGCCGCGGCGTCGTCACGATGTGGATCGGTCACGTGATGCTGTGCGTGTCCTATGTGGCGATCATCGTGCAGTCACGCGTGAAGGAGTTGAACCGATCGCTCGAAGAAGCCGCCCTCAACCTGGGCGCGACACCGCTCAAGGTGTTTTTCGTTATTACGCTGCCGCTGATCTCGCAGGCGCTCATGTCCGGCTGGCTGCTGTCGTTCACGCTGTCGATCGACGACCTCGTGTTGTCCGCGTTCCTGTCGGGTCCGGGCTCCACCACGTTGCCGCTCGTCGTGTTCTCCCGTGTCCGCCTCGGCCTGAATCCGGAGATGAATGCACTGGCGACGATCTTCATCAGTCTGGTGACGATTGGCGTGGTCAGCGTGAATACCCTGCTGGTCGCCAAAGAACGTAAGCGTCTGCGCGATATGCAAGCAGCGTTGACGGTGGTCGAAGCCGCCGATGCAGGTCCCGCTACGCCACAGCCCACAACGGCGCGGAAGTCGCTCGATACGGCCAGCGCATAAGAAGTCCTTTTGCAATACGACCAATAAGGAGAATTCGCATGAGAAAGAAGCTCATCTGTCTGTTGGTGGCGGGGAGTTTGCCAGGCTTTGCCATGGCAGATACCACTAGCGACCAGATCAAGGCGCTACAAGCCCAGCTCAATGCACTGCAAAAGGAAGTGAAGCAGTTGCGCTCGGAAGCGGCAACCAGGCCGAAAGCAGCAACTGCCGCGCCGGCACCGGCACCGGCGCAGGCTGTCGCGGAAGCGCCGGTGGACGTCTCTTCGCCGGACTACGGCAAAGCACGCGCGACGCTGACCAACGATCAGGTCGATACGATGAAGCAGCAGCTCGCCAACCAGCAGTTGAAGGTCGACTCGCTGGTGGATGCGCAGAATACCGGTCCGATCGCCGGTCTGTCGGTGACGGGCTATATCGATCCGACCTACATGTATAACCGCGCGGCAAGTAGTTCGTCGTTCCTGTTCGCGAACCACGAAAGCAGCTACAACTACTTCAACAGCACGTTCGGCGACCTGTACCTCGACATCAAGAAGACCTTCGGTGTCGGCCCGATGGCGCCGTCGGCCGAGATCACCTTGATGCCGAACCGCGGCAACGGTATTACGCTGCTGCAGAACGAGCACGGCAATATCGGCAACAACATTCTGAATACGGCGGTCGTGACCGTGCCGGTGACGGCCACGACGACCTTCGTAGCCGGTTTGATGCCGAGCTTCGGCGGCTATGAAGTGCAGCAGTCGAACCAGATGGTGACGCTCACGCACAACCTGCTGTATGACTTCTCCGATCCGGGCAGCTATATCGGCGTCGGCGTGAACTACACGGGCGACAACAGCAACTGGGCATGGAAGTTCATGCTGGGCAACGAACAGTACCGCACGTATGGCTCGGTGGTGCAGACCGGCACCAATGCGCTGGGCGACCCGATCACCAGCAGTAACAAGATCCCGACCTTCACGGCCCGTGTCGACTACACGTGGTCGAGCGCGCTGGATATTGGCGGTTCGTTCAATATCGGTCGTCAGACGCTCTCCGCCGCCACGCAGAACGTGAACGGCACCACCATTCCGGTGTACGGTGTGGGCGGTCAGGCCTCCAGCGCCTTCGGAACATTCTTCTTCGGCGAAGCGGATATGGCCTACACGCTGGCGGACGTGACGTACAACGCCGAAGTCGACTACGGCCAGCAGCAGAACGCCGCGTTCAACGGCGGCCAGGCGCAGTGGTACGGCCTGTCACTGCTCGCACACCGCAAGTTCAGCTTGCCGGTGTTGGGCCGCATGGGCGCGACCGCCCGCTACGACGTGCTGGTCGACCAGAAGAACGGCGGCGGCGGCGGTGGCGTTGCGTTGAATTCGAACGGCATGGATACGGCTGACGGCTTCGGTATCGGCGCGGACTGTCTTGCCAATTCGAAGGCGAGCGGCGGCCTCGGCTTCCAGTGCAAGGGCGCAATCCATCAGGACGCCGCGCTCGACGTGTTGTTCTACCCGACCCAGCAGATCACGGTCAAGGTGGAGTATCGCCACGACTGGGCCAACAAGCAGGTGTTCCTGAAGAACGACGGTTCGTACGGCAAGTCCAACGACCTGCTCGCGACGCAGTTCATCTACTCGTTCTAACGCCTTGCGTTGACGTGTCGAACTGTTGATGTGTCGGAGTGAGGTGCTCGTCGGCAGACGTCGTCGGGCACCTCACGCAAAAATTCAGCGCTTCGCGTGCTGCTTCTTTATCTGTGCTTCACAGAAAGCCGTGAAATGCCGCACGACCTGTCTCGGCTTCATGTTGCGCGACTGCGCAATGCCCAACGTGGCGGCTGCCACGTCGTCCTTGAACCGTTTGACGACGAAATCCTCCCCGTCCACGGTATGGGTCGATTTGAGCGGAAAGTTCAGGATGCTGTATCCCAGACCGTTCGCCACCATACCGCGCACCACCTCGGGTTGTGCGGACTTGAACGCCGGGACCGGACGCTCGCCTACCGCGTCGAACAGTCCCGCGAAATATTCCCGGCTGTGGGGCAGGTCGAGCATCACGTAGGGCTCCCCCACCAGATTCGCGAGCGCAATCGAGCGATGCTGGGCCAGATGGTGCGTTTTCGGGAGGATGACGTACGGCGGCAGCGCCAGCATCGGCAGGAATTCAATGTCGTCGGTCAGATCAATGCTGTAGGTCAGCGCGAGGTCGAGCGATCCGTCGTGCAGGCCCGTGAACAAATCTTCCTGATGCGCTTCCAGCGTCTGGAATACGACGCCGGCATGTTGGGCCACAAAGTGACTGATGAGACCCGGCAGCAACGGCGGCGCAAGCGAGACCAGGCAGCCGAGCGCAATCCCGCCCGAGATGCCGGTGTCCATCCCGCGTGCCGCAACCTGAAGTTCTTCCGCATTCTTGAGCAGGTCACGCGTCTTGCCGAGCATCTCGCGCCCGGCCTGGGTCAGGGAAAGCCCGGAGGCGTGGTGACGGATGAACAGTTGCACACCAAAGGATTCTTCCAGCTCTGCAATCGCCGTAGAAATCGAGGGCTGCGAAATGTGCAGAACTTTTGACGCGCCGGTAAATGACAGCGCTTCTGCCGTCACGACAAAGTATCGCAACTGGCGCAGCGAATACCGAAGCAGTGGGCTTTCCATTGACCTGTTTCCATGAAAAAAATCATTCAGGAGACGCCGTGCAGGGCGCTCGATTCCACGTTGATTATCTCGCGCTCTGCATAGCTAAAACAAATGTTTTGCATTTTTTAAATATGTTTTTCAGATGTGATCTATCCGCGTAGATTTCTTTCATCAGTGGATCTTGCAAGGAGATAGCCGTGACAGTTGAAAGAACGTCAATCGATACGCTTGTGGTCGGCGCCGGCCAGGCCGGCGTGGCCATGAGTGAACACCTGAGCAAACTCGGGGTACCGCACCTCGTTCTGGAGCGCGATCGCATCGCTGAACGCTGGCGCACGGGACGGTGGGATTCTCTGGTTGCCAATGGTCCGGCCTGGCACGATCGTTTCCCGGGCATGGAGTTCGACGATCTCGACCCCGATGCCTTCGCCTCGAAAGATCAGGTGGCGGATTATTTTGAAGCCTATGCCAGGAAGTTCAACGCACCCATCCGCACGGGTGTGGAAGTGACGAAGGTGGTACGCAATGCCGGCCGGCCGGGCTTCACCGTTGAAACCACGAAAGGCGTGATCGAGGCCAACCGCGTGGTTGTCACGACTGGGCCTTTTCAGCGCCCGGTCATTCCGCCGATCGCGCCTGAAGGCGGGGAGCTCACACAAATCCACTCCGCCGAGTATCGTAATCCGGGGCAACTGCCCGAGGGTGGGGTTCTGGTGGTCGGCGCCGGGTCGTCGGGGGTGCAGATCGCAGATGAGTTGCAGCGCGCCGGTAAGCAGGTTTACCTCTCGGTGGGCGCGCACGATCGTCCCCCACGCGCCTATCGCAATCGTGACTTTTGCTGGTGGCTAGGCGTTCTCGGCGAATGGGATGCGGAGGTCATGAGGCCGGGCAGGGAACATGTGACCATTGCCGTAAGCGGGGCTCGTGGTGGCCATACGGTTGACTTCCGGCGGCTTGCCCATCAGGGGATCACGCTCGTTGGTTTGACGAAAGCGTTCAATGACGGTGTGGTGACCTTCGAATCGGATCTGGCGGATAGCCTCGCTCGCGGCGACGAGAACTATCTGTCGTTGCTGAATGCCGCTGACGCCTATATCGCCCGCAATGGTCTCGACCTTCCGGAAGAACCTGAAGCCCGCCATATGCTCCCGGATCCGGAATGCGTGACCCATCCCATTCCTGAACTCGATCTGGCCCGGGCCGGCGTGACCTCGATCGTGTGGGCAACCGGCTATGCCGTCGATTACAACTGGCTGCATGTCAATGCCTTCGACGCAAACGGTAAGCCGAAGCATCAGCGCGGCGTGTCGATCGAGCCTGGCGTTTATTTCCTGGGTCTGCCGTGGCTGTCACGTCGTGGCTCCGCTTTCATCTGGGGCGTCTGGCACGATGCGAAGCACATTGCCGACCATATCGTCACGCAGCGCAAATACCTCTCCTACCGCGATGCCTCGGAACGCCAGGCAGAAGACGGTCGCGAGATCTACGAAGCAAAATTTCTTCCGAGTACTGAGGTGCACTAATGAGCCAGCCTACCCATACCCGTATCCGCATGTTCAACACCAAGGATACCTACCCGAACCAGACGCTGGATAACGATCTCTGTCAGGCCGTGCGCGCCGGTAACACCGTTTATGTGCGCGGTCAGGTGGGCACCGATTTCGAAGGCCGTCTGGTCGGGCTCGGCGACCCGGGTGCCCAGGCGAGGCAAGCGATGCAGAACGTCAAGCAGTTGCTGGAAGAGGCGGGCAGCGATATGTCCCACATCGTCAAGACCACCACCTACCTGATCGACCCGCGCTATCGCGAGCCGGTGTACCAGGAGGTCGGCAAGTGGCTTAAGGGCGTGTTCCCCATTTCGACCGGCCTGGTGGTGAGCGCGCTCGGCCAACCGCAGTGGCTGATGGAGATCGATGTGATCGCGGTGATCCCGGATGGCTGGAAGCCGGCTCAGGCCTAAGGAATAGGACATGACATTCTCTATCGTCGGACGTTGCGCGGAGACCGGGCAACTCGGAATCGCAATCAGCTCTTCCAGTATCGCGGTGGGTGCGCGATGCCCCTGGGTACGTGCGAGGGTGGGTGCGGTGGCGACCCAGAACGTCACCCTGCCTGCCCTCGGCCCACAGATTCTCGACCTCCTCGAGAACCAGCCGATCGAGCCTGCCGCGGCCTTGGACCGGGCGCTTGGCGCCAACGGCTGGAGCGAGTATCGACAGGTGACGGTGATCGACGGTCAAGGCCGTACCGCGCTCTTCAGCGGTAAAGAAGCACTGGGCGCGCACAACGCTGTGGCGGGTGAGCAGTGCGTAGCCGCCGGCAACTTATTGGCGGGTGTCCAGGTCATCGAGGCGATGGTTCAGGCGTTCGAGAACGCGCCTGGGATGCTTGCCGATCGCCTGCTGGTCGCCATGCATGCCGCGATGGCCGCCGGTGGAGAAGCGGGCCCAGTGCACTCGGCGGCGCTCAAGGTCGTGGGCGAGGTGAATTGGCCGATCGTCGATCTGCGTGTCGACTGGGCGGAGGAGGACCCCATCGGCCAATTGGGCGCGCTCTGGCAAGCCTATCGGCCGCAGATGCAGGACTACCTCGCGCGTGCGTTGAATCCGACCGCGGCGCCCAGCTACGGGGTACCGGGCGATGAGTGAGGTGTCCAGCCGCGAACTGCTCGAACGACTGATCGGTTTCGCTACCGTCAGTCGGGACTCCAATCTCGAACTGATCGCTTTCATCCAGCACCACCTGGCGGAACTCGGCGTGGAGAGCGAGCTGTTTTACAACCCGGCGCGCACCAAGGCCAACCTGTTCGCGACCATCGGCCCTTGTGACCGAGGTGGCGTTGTGCTTTCCGGCCATACCGATGTGGTGCCGGTGGATGGGCAGGCTTGGACGGTAGAGCCGTTCCGTCTCACCGAGAGAGACGGGCGGCTGTACGGTCGCGGCACGGCCGACATGAAGGGCTTCATCGCCTCGGTGTTGGCGGCGGTACCGGTCTTTCTCAAGCGGCCGCTGAAGCTGCCGGTACACCTTGCCTTCTCCTATGACGAGGAAGTGGGATGCCTGGGTGTACGACCGATGTTGGCGGAATTGGAAAAGCGTCCGCATAAGCCGCGTCTGTGTCTGATCGGCGAACCGACTGAGTTGAAACCGGTGCTGGGTCACAAAGGCAAGCTGGCCGTGCGCTGCCATGTGAAGGGAGCCGCGTGCCACTCGGCCTACGCACCCTACGGCGTCAACGCTATCCAATATGCGGCGCGACTGATCGGCAGGTTGGAAGAGATCGGCTCGGCGCTGGCACAGCCTGAACATCACGATCAGCGCTTTGATCCGCCGTTCTCAACCGTGCAGACCGGCGTCATCAAAGGAGGTCGTGCGCTGAACATCGTGCCGGCCGAATGCGAATTCGATTTCGAGGTACGCGCGTTGCCAGGCTTCCACGCCTACCAAGTGGCGGATGAGTTGCAGACCTACGCCGAGGCCGAGTTGCTGCCGAAGATGCGTTCGGTGCAGCCTGATACGGACATTCGTTTGCAGCCGCTGAGTGCCTACCCGGGATTGGCCACCTCGCCTGACAGCGAAGCGGCACGCCTGTTGGCACTGCTGAGCGGTTCCACTGAGTTCGGAACGGTGGCCTTCGGCACAGAGGGGGGACTGTTCGACCAGGTGGGTATTCCCACTGTGGTCTGTGGGCCGGGAAGCATGGATCAAGGACACAAGCCGGACGAATTTATTACCCTTGAGCAATTGACCCGCTGCGATTCCATGCTGGCTCGCCTAGCCGAATACCTTTGGAGCCCTGTCTGATTTAATCTCCGCGCTGGAGTCGCATCAATGGGGTCAGCTGATCCGCCAGGCCGGTGCGATCTTCCTCGGCCGCCACACCAGCGAAAGCCTCGGCGACTACTGCGCGCGGCCGAGTCAGGTGCGGCCTGCGTCGTGGTCCGTGAACGCGCTATTGAAACGGATTCTGCACGACGCCCGGTTTCGCATCCGGCTCGTCCTTCACCTTCGCCGGCAAATTGGTCTGCGCCTGCAGCGCAGCCACCACCGCATCGATCGCTTCCTTCAGCGCCAGCGCCGCCTTCAACCCGCGCTGGTCCTGAGTCAACTCCAGCGTGCCGTTCAGCACCACGCGCGTGGTGCCGTTGCTGACGGTGAATGCATCGCCCTGGATGTTGAGCACATCGTCATCGTTCGAATAGGGTTTAAACACCTTTCAGTCCTCCCGGTCGCTGATCTTTGAGATTCTCCGGAATACCCGGAAAACGGATGCCCGATGCTGCCTCGAGTTCATGAATCGTCCTGATGTCGTAGCGGTTGGTCGACACGTTGTCCACCACCACCGCGAACGCCATCTGCCGGGACGGCACGTAGACCACCTTGAACAGTTGCGTCGGCACGAAGACTCGTGTCGGTCCGATGGTCTGCAATTGCTGGCCGCTGAAAATCGGTCCGGTGACCACATAGGTATCGTTATACGACGTTGCAATCTTACGCACGGACGTTTCGATGCGCGCCCACAAACGCTGATTGTTCTCGCGGTTCTGCGGCACGACATTAGCCAGCGAAAACGATTGTGCCATCGCTTCCTGATTCCAGCGATTGCCTGCCGGACTCATATGACCGCGATCGAAGCCGCTGCGCTTATAGTCCGCGAGCGTTGCGCCTTCGCCGTCGGGCAAACGCGCGTCTTCGAAGAATTTGTTGGTGCGCACCATGTCTTTGGCGGCTTCGATATGGTCGCGCGTCAGATGCTCGGCGGACCACAGCGGACCATGCGTGATACCCGAGTGCAGCACTGCGAAATCGCTGTAGCACAGCATGCGCGTTTTCGGCGCCATCTTCTGATTGGTCAGAACCGGCCATTGCGCATTCGGGGTGAACTGGGTGCAGGAAGGCGCCGCGCTCGCGTGAGCGGCAACGGCGAACAACAGACAGGCAAACCACTTCTTCATGGGTCAATCAGTTGAAAGATCGGGGGCGCAAGTATAGCGTCGCGAGCTTGAATCGAGCGACGTGGAACACAGGAAGTCACAGAGAAAAAACGGATTTTTGCGCGGTGCTTGCGGCGATGAAAATGGTGCAAGCGGAAGAAGCGGAAGAAGCGGAAGAAGCGGAAGAAGCGGAAGAAGCGGAAGAAGCGGAAGAAGCGGAAGAAGCGGAAGAAGCGCACCGCGCACCAAAAAACCCCAAAGCGCCACACCAAAAAAAACGGGCCGCTTTGCAGCGACCCTAATGCGTGGAATTCAAACTCTACGCACGCAAACTTAAGGCGGACTTAAGCGCACGCGATGCAAAGTAGCGCGTGCATTGAAGGTGCGAACTCGCGCACGAACCCACCCGCGCGCGGGCGGCGCGGTTTACGTGTGTAAAAATTTCGACGGGCAAAAAAGCGCTCGAACTTAATTACCGAATACGCTGTGCTCGGCGTGAACGTTCTGGCGGTCGACGGCTTGCAAGCGCCAGAAGCCGCTGGTTTGCGCGCGTGTGGGCAAGGCGGTCCATGCCGCGGCGCCTTGCGCCGCGCTCACGCGTTGTTTGCGATCGACGTGCAATCCGCGCAGCGTGCACAGCGGCGCATCCGCGCTTGGTGCACAGAGGGTGGTCACGCCATTGTCGTCGTGTAGTTCGCCCCACGGGGGCAGATCGATCCCTTGATGCGCTTCTCTCGACCACCGGTGTTCATCGGTGTCGAGCCATAACACAGCATAGTCGTGGCTAACGGTGGGATCGGAACCGTTGATGAGGATAGTCAGGCGCATGGCAGGTTCCGTACAAAGTGCGAAGTGATGCCCTAACAGTCTATGCCGCAACGCGTGTTATGCAAGGCAAAAGGTACGACGATCAGGCACGAAAAAAACCTACGCGCCGTGCATACGGTTGTACGATAGCCGCGTCTAAAAGACATTCCCGGAGGCGCGCCATGCTGCGTCGATTCCTGCAACTCACGATGATGGCCGCGTGCCTCGGCGCGGTATCGACGCTCAGTGCCGCGGCAGACGGCGTCCCCTTCGCAGCGCCGGTGCCGATCGTCTATGTCTCCGACTTCGAACTCGACGTGGCCAACGTGAAACCCGACAGCGGACCGGGGCAGCGTTTGCGCGGCCTGCGCGGCATGTTGCCGAGCGGTCCGGGACCGTTAGGGAAGGACAAGAATCCGGAGAACCACGCCAAGGACATCGTGAACGAGATGGCGGACGCGCTGACTGCGGATCTAAAAAAAGGCGGTGTCGACGCGCGCCGCAGTGCGCCAGGTCAGCCATTACCCGCAACGGGCTGGCAAGTGCGCGGCGTGTTCCTGAGTGTCGACGACGGCAATCGTCTAAGACGCGCGATGGTCGGTTTTGGTGCAGGTCAGAACAACATTCAAGTCGCGGTATCGTGCGACAGCTTAGGGACGGCGGATTTGCCCCCGCTCTATCAGGCTGTCGAAGAGGCCGACAGCAAGGGGAAGCCAGGCGCGGTGATCAAACTCAATCCCTACGTGATCGCGGCCAAGTTCGTGATGGCGAGCGGCGACGAGAAAAAGACGATCAAGAAGACCGCTCAGGAGATTTCAGATTCGGTGATTGCGAAGCTGCACGGGGTGGCGCAGTGATTGACGCACTGCTGCCCACCCCTTCGAGATAGGTAATACGGCTCAGGCCAGATCCAGCGTACCGGTCAAATCCCCAAGCGGCGCCAGGCCATTCTGCGCAAACGCCCGATCTCGTGCGACCACCCCATCGAGCGGCGCCAGCCCATGCACCCGGCTAATCAGGCGAAGAATCGAATTGGTGTCGTACACCGTATGATCGACATACCCCTTCTTCGCCAGCGGCGAAATCACCAACGCGGGAATCCGCGACCCCGGCCCCCAGCGGTCGCCCTTCGGCGGTGAGACGGGATCCCACCAGCCGCCGTTTTCATCGACCGTGACCACCACGACCGTATTGGCCCACTGCGGGCCGCGCTGAATATGCTCGATCACATTCGCGATGTGACGATCCCCCGATGCGACGTCCGCATATCCCGCGTGCATGTTCAGGTCGCCCTGCGGTTTGTAGAACGTGACCGCCGGCAAACGCCCCGCATCGATATCGGCAATCAGACGATTGGTGGACGCGTCGTCGCCGAGGCCCGCATCGCGCAGATACCGGCGGCGCGCGGCCGTGCCCGGCGCGTAGTTGGCGAAGTAGTTGAACGGCTGATGGTGGTACTGGAAGTCAGGCACCGCGCCCGTATCCTGATGCTCCAGCGCGTACTGCCACGCGCCGCTGTACCACGCCCAGTCGACGCCCTTGTCCGTCAGACGGTCGCCGATCGTCGCGTAGTGTTGCGGCGGCATCACACGCGGATTCGATGGGTCGGCGAACGCGGGATTGCCGCCTTCGGCCGGACGCACACTGCTCGGCTGATACGGCGGCGCCATCGTGTTGACGGCGTAGCCGTCGGCGGTAAACGCGCCGTCGTTGACGAATTTCGGCGGACCGTCGAGTGCGGATGCGGGGGAGTCAGGCGCCAGCTTGAGCCGCGCGCCGGTCGGATCGTCGCCGTCGACCACCGAGACCATTTTCTTCGCCGGACTGTTGTGGATGTCGGGATAGAACGGCGGCTGCGCCGAGATCAGAAAAATGTGGTTCATCCACGAACCGCCGAAGGCCGCCATGAAGAAGTTGTCGCACAGCGTGTATTGTTGCGCGAGACTCCACAGACGCAGCGTGTCGGCGGAACTGCGGTAGTGCCCCATTACCAGGCCACCTGAATCGCCCCATGCGGCGAACTGGTTGTTGCGCCCGGCGTTGATCTGCATCTGGTTCTGATAGAAGCGATGCACCAGATCGCGCGTGATCACGCCGTTCGGCAATGGCGCGCCTTGCGCATCGGTAATGTGGAACGGGCCGTTGCGCAGGTTGCCGATATCCTTCTGACCGATCATGTAACGCTTGCCGTCCACCTCCTGCGCTTGCGGCACGAGCCCGCCCCAGATGGCAGGCAAGCGCGGCAGCGGCGTCTTGCCGTCGCGGTCGAGTTGCAGGTAACGCTCGGCGCTCACCGCATCGAGTGGATGCTGGACGCCGGGAAAGTTGCCGTACAGGTTTGCGAAGCTGCGGTTCTCGGCGTAGATCACCACGATCTGCTTGACCTGATCGTGCAGCGCGGCGTCGAGCCGCATGTCGGCGGCACTGCGCGGCGCCGCGCCGCTCGCGGTACTTTGCTCGGTCGAGCAACCGGTCAGCGCGAGTCCGATACCGACCGCGGCGAGCCCGGTCAGGACACGGCGGCGCTCGGGATCGTCGGGGGCATCGTTGGGGTTCGGCGGCAGGGGGGAGTCGTTGTCTGTCATCGGTCGGTTTCGAAGTTAGCGTGACGGGCGCTTCACAGGCTCAAGCTGCCGCTCGGGGCGGCATGCGCGCGGCACCGGGTTTCTGATAAGAGGTGATGGCCGGAAGGTTCCGGCACAGCTAAGGTAGTCGTCGTTTCACGCGCCAGCTATTGTGCGTCGAGTCGATGGCGAACAGAAGCCAATGTTTGGCATCGACGGGATGACGCCTCTGCGTCGCGTAACCGTCAACGGTCAATTCGAGTTCGTCGAACGTCCGCCGATGGCAGGTGGCATGCGCGCCGGAGCCGTCCGCGAATTCGACGATAGCCGCGGCCACGAGGGCCGGTTCGGGCAGGTGCGCGATATGCACGGCGCAGCCCGGATAAAGATGTGAGTCGGCAACCTGGATCTGGACGGATTCGGACATGAACGTGGCCTCCGGACGCCTGGCGGGAGTCAACGCGCGGCAGTGAGACCGCGCGCGATGGACCGCACCAAAGGATAGCACCGCGTCAAACGATGGCGGTGGCACAGATGGCCGCATGCTTCGCGCTATCATGCTGATCTGTACCCGATGAACAGCAGAAACGGCAGCCAAGATGGCAAAAGAAGAGCAGACAGGAGCGGGACGCAAGCAGGTGAGGCCACGCGGTGCGGCGGCCCCGGCTTCGCAGGACGAGGCGGCGTTGTCCCATGCGGAAGGCGCTGATTCAGCCGATTCCACCGATGAAGAGAGCACCGGCGGATCGACTTACCTCGTGCCGGGGCTGGAGCGCGGCCTGCGCATCCTCGCCGAATTCAGCGCGCGCGAACCGATTCTGGGCGCGCCCGAATTGTCGAAGCGCATCGGCATTCCGCGCACCACGACATTTCGTCTACTGCAAACGCTCGAAGCTTTAGGCTTTCTCGAGCGCGTGAACGGCGACCGTTATTTCCGTTTAAGCGTCGCGGTGCTGCGACTCGGTTTCGAGTATCTGAGTTCGCTCGAACTCACCGATGTCGGCACCCCGATCCTCGAACGCTTGCGCGACGCGACCGGCCTCAGCACGCATCTGCTGATCCGCGACCAGCGCGACGTGGTGTTCGTCGCCAAAGCGCAAACCCATGAGCCGATGTTCAGTTCGGTGAAGGTGCATGTCGGGACGCGTCTGCCCGCGCATGCCACCGTCCACGGCCAGGTGCTGATGGGCGATTTGAGTTTTGAAGAATTGCGTCAGTTGTACCCCGAGCCGCAACTCGAACGTTTCACTGAACGCACGCCCGCGACTGTCGAAGAACTATATGGACGCGTGCGCGAAAGCGCGGCGCTTGGCTATGCATTGAGCGAGGCATCTTTTGAACGCGGGATCTCGGTCGTGAGCGCCCCAGTGCGCGATCAAAGCGGCAAGATCACCGCCGCGTTGACGGTCACCATTCCGCGTTCCGATATCGGCGAAGCCGAAGAGCGCGATCCGCTCATCATTGCGGTTTGCCAGGCGGCGCTCGAATTGTCCGAGCGTCTGAGCTATCGGCCGCGGCCGGATGATCCGACTGCGGCTCAAGCGCGTCGCAGACCGGTTGCGGCGCACTGATTCTGGTTTTGCTTCCGCTCATGGCAAACGGCCCGGCTGCTTTCGCACCCGGGCCGTTTGCCTTACACCGTCTTCATCGTCGGCATCATGGCGATCAGAACGAGTGGTGAATACCCGTCAGGAAAATCGTCTGATTCCGGCCGCTCGACACACCCGCGGTAAAGAACGCAGCGTCCGTATTCGACCCCGCGCGCTCATACAGTGCATTCACGTACAACTGCGTCGACTTCGACAGTGCGTAGATATCGCCGATCATAAACTGCGTCCAACGATGGCCTGCCATCGTCGTCGTCGCGGCACCGCCTGCAACGGTGTTGAACGGCGTGAACTGATAGTTCGCGCCCACATCGTAGCTCTGGTACGTGTCCGAATAACCGGCCGATTCCAACTTCACGCGCGTGTACAAACCATGCACCAGCAGCTTGCCAAACTGGTATGACGCGCCCGCGCCCATGTTCTCGACCTTGTCCGCGGTGTAGTTTGCCGCTGCCACGCCCTGGAAGGTGGTGATGCCCGTCGTTACGATCGACGGCGTACGGTCGTGCTCGTTCGCATAGGTCGCGCCGGCCTTGAACGGACCGTTCTCATAGGTAAGCGCAAAGCTCAGTGTCTTGCCGGTCGAGAAGTTGGTCGTGTTGCCAAGACCCATCATCGCGCCGACCGTGAAGCCGCCAAAACTCGCCGAGCGGAATTTCACCGAGTTGTCGAACGGCACCACGCCGGTGTCGGCCAGTTCGTCGATGTTGCCCGGGTGAAACGCATACCAGCTCGCGGCCAGATAAGCCGTGCTAAACGGGTCCAGCACGTCGAAGCTGAACGGCGTCTGATGGCCGAGCGTCACGGTGCCGATCTGGTCCGAACTCAGTCCGACATAAGCCTGACGGTTGAACAGCGTGCCGGCTTTGGCGAATGCGCCTGTGTTCGTGTAGAAGCCGTTTTCCAACTGGAATACCGTCTTCAGGCCGCCGCCCAGATCTTCCACGCCCTTCAGGCCCCAGCGATCCGGCTGCATGTTGCCTTGCTCCTCGATCCACTTCGAGCTGCCACCTGCATTGCTGATATACGCAATGCCGGCATCCAGGCTGCCGTATAGCGTCACGCTGCTCTGCGCCCATGCGCCAGTCGTTGCGCAGATTGCCGTCAAGCCGGCCGCCGCAATGATGTGCTTCACCGTTGGTTCTCCTGATCACACGACGGATAGCTCGCGCCGATTTCGTCGTCCCTGATCCTTGCTTTGGGTTGAATGCAGCTTTGGGTTTATGCGCCAAAACTGTTCCGCTTTATGTTCCACCTATGGGCGTTTGTATCGCCTATGGAAAAGTATAGTGAGTCTTGAAGTGATCAAAATAAATTTTCGGACCCCGTACAAACCCGCATAAGCGCTTCTGAATTTGTCTGAAAATTATGAGGAAACTCAAGTCCATCAAGGCTTCTGAGCGGATTTGGCCGTTTATGTCAGTTCACGCAAAGCTGTGTTGTGAATGCCACAGTCGGTGTTTTCCCCTACCAGCCCAGATTTTTATTTTCTCTAGGCAAAGCCACTCCTATAATTATCCATACACGAACTGATGTTCCTTGTATGGAACATAGAGCTTCAGGAGAAGGCGAGAAATGACTGAACAATGGCGCTGCGCCGGCCATGCCGGCGACCTGTCCGACGACGCGCCGCTCGAGTTCAAACTCGACGGCACGGAAATCGGCATCTACAAGGTGGGCGATGCGCTGTACGCGCTGGAAAACGTCTGCCCCCATGCGTACGCGTTGCTGACGCAGGGCTTTGTCGACGGCGACACCGTCGAATGCCCGCTGCACGAAGCCGTGTTCCATATCCCGACCGGCAAATGCTTGAAAGAGCCCGGTGGCCGCGACCTGAAGATGTACTCGGTACGTCTCGCCGGCGAAGAAATCCAGATCAAGGTGGAATGACATGCGAGAGCAAACCGTGAACTTCAATCCCTTCCTGAAGCCGTGGCTCGCGCCGCAGCCGAACAACGTCGCCGGCAAGGGCGTGATCGAAAAACCGGGTGAGACCGAAAACTTTATCTGGCAAACGCGCAAGGCTGAGCCGACCCAATACGAGAACGACTTCGGCGATGCGCTCGAACAGGTCTTCGAAGCCGGCGCGATGGAGTTGCAGGAAGTCGTCGACGGCCTGAACCGCTTGGGTTTCCGTACGCCGGAAGGCAATGCGTGGGACGCCGACCGTCTCGCCGCCGAATTCCGCCTGCTCGCCGAATAAGCGCGCTTTCCCGAACACGTCTCATTGCTTTCGTATCCGGAGTCTCTTCATGACGTCCCCCAATACAACGACTCAAGGCGCGGCCGACCCGATTCAGTCCTATCTGAACCGTGGCTTGCGCAATTACTGGTATCCCGTTGCACCGAGCTGGCAAGTCGGCGACGCGCCGGTCGGCATCACACGCCTCGGCGACCAGATCGTGCTGTGGCGCGATAAGGAAGGCCAAGTCCGCGCGCTCGAAGACCGTTGCCCGCATCGCGGCGCGCGTCTGTCGCTCGGCTGGAATCTCGGCGGCAGCGTCGCGTGCTGGTATCACGGCATTGAAATCGACGGCGGCGGCATGGTCACGAAAGTGCCCGCTGTTTCGAACTGCCCGCTGGAAGGCCAGAAGTGCGTGAAGTCGTACCCGGTCGAAGAGCATGCCGGCGCGATCTTCCTGTGGTTCGGCGACGAAGCCCATAAAGAACCGGCGCCGCTCGTGCTGCCGCAAGAACTGGTCGGCGAGGAGTACGCAAGCTTCCTGTGCATGTCGAACTGGAAGTGCAATTACCAGTACGCAATCGACAACGTGATGGACCCGATGCACGGCGCGTACCTGCATGCGACGTCGCACTCGATGGCCGAAGGCGACAAGCAGGCCGACATGCGCGTGCGCAAGACCGAAACCGGTCTGATGTTCGAAAAGGTCGGTCAGCGCGACGTGAACTTCGACTGGGTCGAACTCGGCGAGACCGGCACGCTGTGGATGCGCCTCGCGATTCCGTACAAGAAGAAGTTCGGCCCGGGTGGCAACTTCGGCATCATCGGCTTCGCTGTGCCCATCGACGAAAACAACTGCCAGGTTTACTTCTGGCGTACCCGCAAAGTGTCCGGCTGGCAGCGCGACGCATGGCGTTTCATGTATCGCAACCGTCTGGAAGGTCTGCATTGGGACGTGCTCGAGCAAGACCGTTACGTGCTGGAAAGCATGGCGCCGAATGCGCGCGAGCATGAATTCCTCTATCAGCACGACGTCGGCATGACGCGTGTGCGCCGCATGTTCCGTCAGCGCGCACAGCAGCATTTTGCCGATCTGGAAGCGCATCGCGCTGAAGCCGCTCAGTCCGGCGCCGCGCAAACGGACGCAGCAGGCCACAGCCATGCATAACGACGCGTCCTCGGCATTGTCAGCACTCAAAGGCCGGCGTGTCCTCGTGACCGGCGGCGCGCGCGGTCTCGGCGCGGCGTTTGTTCGCTCGCTGGTGCAAGCCGGTGCGCGAGTCGTATTCGGCGATGTGCTGCATGACGAAGGCCGTGCGCTCGCGGCGTCGCTGATCGAGCAAGGTCACGCGGTGACGTATTTGCCGCTCGATCTCGCGGATCCCGTCAGCATCAAGCAGTTTGCCGATCGCGCTGCGGCGCAATTCGGCGGCCTCGACGCACTGATCAACAACGCGGCGATTACCAACTCGGGCGGCAAGTTTGCTGACGAGTTGTCGGTCGAGACGTGGGACGCCGTGATGAACGTCAACGTGCGCGGCACGTGGCTGATGAGCACCGCGGCCTTGCCGTATCTGCGCGACTCGGGCCGCGGCAGCATCGTCAACATCGCGTCCGATACAGCGATGTGGGGCGCGCCGAAGTTGCTCGCGTATGTGGCCAGCAAGGGCGCCGTGATCTCGATGACCCGCTCGCTGGCGCGCGAATTCGGTGCCCACGGCGTGACGGTCAACGCGATCGCACCGGGTCTCACCGAAGTCGAGGCCACTGCTTACGTGCCCGCCGAGCGTCACCAGTATTACCTGCAAGGCCGTGCGCTTACGCGCGCACAAGTGCCCGACGACGTCACCGGGCCGGTGCTGTTCCTGTTGTCCGATGCCGCGCGCTTCGTGACTGGCCAGTTGCTGCCGGTCAACGGCGGCTTCGTGATGAATTGATCTTGTCGAATCGAAAGGAGAAAGAGATGGCGGACGCCGAACTCGAACGCAAATCGTGGGAACAACCCGCGGACGCGAGCTTTGCACAATGGTTGGACAGCCGCGTCGCGCGCCTGGAAACGCGTCGTTATGACTGGGACGCGCTGAAGTTTCAGGCCGACTACGACCCGAAATATCGCCGCGCGCAAATGCGTTATGTCGGCACGGGCGGCACGGGCGTCGCGAAGGACATGAACACGGTGCCTGCGGGCGGCTTCACGTTCTCGACGATGGTGATCCCGGCCGGCAACATCGGCCCGAGCCACATTCATATGGATGTCGAAGAAATTTTCTTCGTGCTGCGCGGCAAGATGAAGGTGATCTGCGAGAAAGACGGCGAAACCTGGGAAGCCGTGCTCGGCGAGCGCGATCTGATCTCGGTGCCGCCGGGCGTGTATCGCACGGAAGTGAACATCGGCGAAGAAGACGCGTTGATGTGCGTGATGCTCGGTGCAGCCAAGCCGATCACGCCGACGTATCCGCCGGATTCGCCTTTGGCCAAGCTCAAGCGCTAAGCCTTCAGTTATCAGCGCCGTTTTGAAAACACCCGCGAAGGAAATCATGTCCGCAGTCCCGTCCACCACCGTCGATCAGAACGCTACGCTCGAAGCGCGCCTTGGCCGCTTTCCCGCGCAGCAGATCTGGCTGGCATCGCAACGCGCTGTGAGCTATCGCGATGTGGATAGCGCCGAAGGCGAAGCACTGCCACTCGTGCTGTTGCACGGTATAGGTTCGGGCGCGGCTTCGTGGGTGCAGCAGTTTGAAGTACTGGGTGAGACGCGCCGTGTGCTGGCGTGGGATGCGCCGGGGTATGGGGCGTCAACACCCGTCGAAGCCGTTTCGCCTGCCGCAAGTGATTACGCAACGGTATTGAAGGAATGGCTCGACGCGCTCGGCATTGAACGCTGCGTGCTGCTGGGCCATTCGCTTGGCGCGATCATCGCGGGTGCGTTTGCTGTGACGAATCCGCAGCGCGTGGTCGGCTTGCTGCTGTTGTCACCGGCTGGCGGTTATGGCGCTTCGCCGGCGGAAGTGCGCGAAACCAAACGCGATCAGCGCCTTGCGATGATTGCCGAACTCGGCCCGCAAGGTCTCGCCGAAAAACGCAGCACCAATATGGTGTCTGTCCACGCGAGCGACGAAGCGCGCGCATGGGTGCGCTGGAACATGTCGCGCGTGATCCCGCACGGCTATGCGCAAGCGACGCATCTGCTCGCGAACGCCGATCTGGCCAGCGATCTCGCTCGCTACAAAGGCCGCATCAACATCGCGGTCGGCGCTGAAGACACGATTACGCCCCCCGAAGCCTGCGAGCGACTCGCACTGGCTGCCAGCACCACACTGCAGGTCGTGCCCCGCGCGGGGCACGCCGGCTATATCGAAGCACCCGCCGCGTACACCGCGATCATCGACACGTTCTGTCGCGTGAGCGACGGACAACGGAGCCAATGAATGACGCCCGACACGATTAACGCCGAGCGCGACGCGGACGACGACCGCAACGACACCAGCAGCGATATCGCCTATCGCGTGCCGGGTCTGGAACGCGGTCTGAAGATTCTTACCGAGTTTTCGCCGCGCGAGCCGGTACTCGGCGCACCGGAATTATCCAAGCGCCTGAAGATTCCCCGCACGACGGTGTTCCGTCTGCTGCAAACACTCGAATCGCTTGGCTTTCTCGAGCGTGCAGACAAGGACCGCAACTATCGCCTCGGCGTCGCGGTGCTGCGGCTCGGTTTCGAATACCTGAGCTCGCTCGAATTGACGGACCTCGGTTTGCCGATTATCGAAGCGCTGCGCAACGACACCGGCTTGACGAGCCACATCGTGATTCGCGATGGACGTGATGTCGTGTTCGTCGCCAAGGCGCAAAGCCATGCGCCGATTTTCAGCTCGGTGAAGGTGAACGTCGGCACGCGCCTGCCGGCCTACGCGACGACGCACGGTCAGGTGCTGATGGGCGACATGACGCTCGAGGACTTGAAAAAGCTCTATCCCGAGCCGGAACTCGAACGCTTCACAAAGCAGACGCCCGCCACGATCGACGACCTGTATGAACGGATTCGCGATGACGCCAAGCGCGGTTACGCGATCAGCGAGTCGTCGTTCGAGCGCGGCATTTCGGTGGTGAGCGCGCCGGTGCGCAACGATACGGGCCGCATCGTCGCCGTGATCACGACGACGATTCCGCGTCACGAGATCGATGCCTCGCTGCTCGACAGCGGCCTGATCGACAAGGTTCGCCGTGCCGCCGACGAACTCTCGCAGCGGCTTAACTATCGGCCGAAGGGTAGCCCGAACGCGGGCACGAAATACATGAAGGCACTGGGGCTCAAATGATCCAAATCGACTTGACCGGACAGGTAGCGGTGGTGACGGGCGGTTCGTCCGGCATCGGCCTCGCCACCGCCGAACTGTTTCTGCGGGCAGGCGCTTCGGTGGCGATCTGCGGACGCGACAGCGAACGTCTCGCGCAAGCGGAAGCCTCGCTGAAGGCGCAGTTTCCCGGCGCGCAGTTGCTGGCGCAAACCTGCGACGTGCTCGACGCCGACGCAGTGAACGCATTCGCGCAAGCAGTGCAAGCGCGCTTCGGCCGCACGGACATGCTGGTGAACAACGCCGGCCAGGGCCGCGTGTCGACGTTCGCCGACACCACCGACGACGCCTGGCGCGAAGAACTCGACCTGAAGTACTTCAGCGTGATTCGCCCGACCCGCGCGTTCATGCCGATGCTGCGCGATGCGGCCGGGTCAGGCCATACCGCGGTGGTCTGCGTGAACTCGCTGCTCGCCCTGCAACCGGAGCCGCATATGGTGGCGACTTCGTCGGCTCGCGCCGGTGTGCTGAGCCTCATCAAATCGCTCGCGGTGGAACTTGCGCCGCAACGCATTCGCGTGAATTCGATTCTGATCGGCATCGTCGAATCGGGTCAATGGCGCCGCCGTTACGCGAAGGAAGCGCAGCCGGGCCAGAGCTGGGAAGACTGGACCGCGGAACTCGCGCGCAAGAAAAACATTCCGCTAGGCCGCTTCGGTCGCCCCGAAGAAGCCGCACAAGCGCTCTTTTACCTGGCTACGACGCTGTCGTCCTATACGACGGGCAGTCACATCGATGTTTCTGGAGGCGTTGCACGACATGTCTAACAAAACCACCGTTGGCGAACTGATCGCCGCTTTTCTCGAACAATGCGGCGTTCAAACCGCATTCGGCGTCATCTCGATCCACAACATGCCGATCCTCGACGCGATCCACAACCGCGGCAAGATTCGCTATGTCGGCGCACGCGGCGAAGCGGGCGCGGTGAATATGGCCGACGGTCTGGCGCGTGTTTCCGGCGGGCTCGGCGTGGCATTCACCAGCACCGGCACGGCGGCGGGTAACGCGGCCGGCGCGATGGTCGAAGCCCTGACGGCGGGCACCGCGCTCTTGCACGTCACCGGCCAGATCGAAACCGAATACCTCGATCAGGACCTCGCTTATATCCACGAAGCACCGGATCAATTGTCGATGCTGTCGTCGATCTCGAAGGCCGCGTTCCGCGTGCGCTCGGTCGAAACCGCACTGCCGACGATCCGCGAAGCCGTCCGTGTCGCACAAACCGCACCGAGTGGTCCGGTCAGCGTTGAAATCCCGATCGACATTCAAGCTGCCGAAATCGAATGGCCTGCCGATCTGGGCGCGCCGCACGTCACGACGCTTACGCATTGCGGCAAGCGCGTCGCTCAGTTGGCAGAGCAACTGGTGAGCGCGAAGCGCCCGCTGTTGTGGCTCGGCGGCGGCACGCGTCACGCACGTGCTGCGGTTGAACGTCTCGTCGCGTTGGGCTTCGGTGTGGTGACCAGCGTTCAGGGCCGTGGCGTGCTGCCGGAAGATCATCCGGCGACGCTCGGCGCGTTCAACGTGCACTCGGCAGTCGAGAGCTTCTACAAGACGTGTGACGCGCTGGTGGTGGTCGGTTCACGTCTGCGTGGCAATGAAACGCTGAAATACAAGCTCGCGCTGCCGCAACCGCTGTATCGCATCGACGCTGACGCGCTCGCCGACAACCGCGGCTATCGCAACGACATGTTCATTCACGGCGATGCATCGGCCGTTCTCGAAGAACTCGCGACGCTGCTCGAAGGCCGCCTGAAGGTCGATCCGACTTTCGCGCAAGACCTGGCTGCCGCACGCGAAAGCGCAGTCGCCGATGTGGGCAAGGGCCTCGGCCCGTACAAGCGCCTGGTCGACGCCTTGCAACAGGCTGTGGGCCGCGACTATAACTGGGTGCGGGACGTCACGATCTCGAACAGCACGTGGGGTAACCGCATGCTGAAGATCTTCTCGCCGCGCGCTGGCGTTCATGCACTCGGCGGCGGTATCGGCCAAGGCATGCAAATGGGTATCGGCGCAGCACTCGCTGGCAATGCCGCGAAGACCGTGTGCCTGGTCGGCGACGGCGGCCTGATGGTCAACGTCGGCGAACTCGCAACGGCCGTGCAGGAAAACGCCAATGTGATGATCGTCCTGATGAACGACCAGTGCTACGGCGTGATCCGCAACATTCAGGACGCGCAATATGGCGGCCGCCGCTGCTACGTCGATCTGCACCAGCCGGATTTCGCGCAGTTCTGCGAGAGCCTGAAGCTCACGCACTATCGCATCAAGTCGCTCGACCAGGCCGAGGAGATCATCCGCGAAGGCATGGCGAAGACGGGCCCTGTGCTGGTCGAAGTGGACATGCTGTCGGTCGGCTCGTTCGCCACCGCGTTCGCGGGTCCGCCGGTCAAGGAAAAGGAGCCGGAACATGCATGAGGCCGGCTACGCGGGGCATCACGCACCCGTCGACGTCGCGATGATCGGCTTCGGCGCGATCGGCCAGGCGGTGTATCGCTCGGTCGAGTCGGATCCGACCGTGCACGTGTCGCACGTGATTGTGCCGGAACGCTATATGGCGTCGGTGCGTGAAGTGGTGGGTTCGTCGGTCGACGTGGTCTCGTCGGTGTCCGCGTTGAACAGCCAGCCGCATTTCGCGCTGGAATGTGCGGGCCATAGCGCGCTGGTCGATCACGTGGTGCCGTTGCTGAAAGCCGGTACGGATTGCGCGGTCGCGTCGATCGGTGCGCTGTCCGACATGATGTTGCTGGACGCACTGTCCGCAGCGGCTGACGAAGGCGATGCGACGTTGACGCTGTTGTCCGGCGCAATCGGCGGCGTAGATGCATTGGCTGCGGCCAAGCTCGGCGGCCTCGACGAAGTGCTGTACACCGGCCGCAAGCCGCCTATGGGCTGGCTTGGCACGCCCGCGGAACAGGTCTGCAATTTGCATGCGCTGAGCGAAGAGACGGTGATTTTCGAAGGCAGCGCGCGCGAAGCGGCGCGGCTGTATCCGAAGAACGCCAATGTTGCCGCGACGGTTGCCCTGGCCGGCCTCGGTCTGGACCACACCACGGTCCGCCTGATCGCCGATCCGAACGTGTCGCGCAATGTGCACCGCATCGTGGCGCGCGGCGCATTCGGCGAGATGTCGCTGGAAATGTGCGGCAAGCCGCTGCCGGACAACCCCAAGACCTCCGCCCTGACCGCGTTCAGCGCGATCCGTGCGTTACGCAATCGCGCGGCCCGCTGCGTGATTTAAGACATTAGCTGATTAGCTGAAGCAAACCGGAACGACCGACATGACTCACTTCGATACCAGCCTCGTGCCCACCGGCGATATTTTCATCGGCGGCGAATGGCGGCAAGGGCGTGGCAACCCGTACAAAAGCCTGTATCCGGCGGATCAGTCGGTCAACATGGAAATCTCGACGGCCAATGCCGACGACGCCCGCGAAGCCGTGGAAGCCGCGGATATCGCCTGGCGCCGCGCGGATTGGTCAGGTTTGAAGCCGCATCAGCGCGCGCTGATTCTGTACCGCATTGCCGATCTGATCATGTCGCGTCATGAAGCGCTCGCGCAATTGCAGCGCCGCGACAACGGCAAGCCGATCAACGAAACGCGTGTGCTGGTAGCAAGCGCCGCGAACACGTTCCGCTATTTCGCGGCGTGCCTCGAAACGCTCGACGAAGAAGTGACGCCCTCGCGCGGCGACTATCTGACGATGAGCATTTACGAGCCGATTGGTGTGATCGCGGCCATTACGCCGTGGAATTCGCCGATTGCGTCCGACGCACAGAAACTGGCGCCGGCACTGGCAGGCGGTAACGCCGTGGTGTTGAAGCCCGCTGAGGTCACGCCGTTGGTGTCGCTTGCGTTGGCTCGTATCTGCGAAGAAGCCGGTGTGCCGAAGGGTGTGATCAGTGTGGTGCCAGGTAAGGGTTCGGTGATCGGCGACGTGCTGGTGCGCCATCCGTTGGTGAAGAAAGTGTCGTTCACCGGTGGCACGGAAGTGGGTCGTGGCATCGCGCGCATTGCGGCGGACAAGCTGATGCCCGTGTCGCTGGAGCTCGGCGGCAAATCGCCAACCATCGTGTTCGACGACGCCGATCTCGATCATGCCGTGAACGGCGTGCTGTACGGCATTTTCAGTTCGTCGGGCGAAGCGTGCATCGCGGGTTCGCGCCTGTTCGTGCAGCGCTCGATCTACGACGCGTTCATGAAGCGCCTCGCGGAAGGCGCACGCAAGCTGCGCGTCGGCGATCCGTCGCGTGCGGAAACGCAGATGGGTCCGCTGATTACAGCAGCGCATCGCGAAACCGTCGAACGTTACGTCGCATTGGGTCTGGAAGAAGGCGGCCGCCTGCTGTGCGGCGGCGAACGTCCGGTTGGCGATGGCCGTGAAGCAGGCACCTACTTCCAGCCGACGATACTCGAAGGTCTCACGAACGACGCCCGCATCTGCCAGGAAGAAATCTTCGGCCCGGTGCTGGTCGCGATGCCATTCGACGACGAAGCATCGCTGCTGAAAGAAGCGAACAATAGTGTGTTCGGCCTCGCCGCCGGCATCTGGACGCGCGATTACAAACGCGCCTACCGGATCGCCCGCGCGCTTGAGACCGGCACCGTGTGGATCAACACCTACAAGCTGTTCTCGATTTCGACGCCGTTTAGCGGCTGGAAGGAGAGCGGCATGGGACGCGAGAAAGGCCGTCTCGGCATCCGCGAATACATGCAACAGAAGAGCCTCTACTGGGGCTTGAACGACGCGCCGCTGGCGTGGGCGAACTAATACGCAAGATACGCAAGAGGCACGTTATGACGATTCTCGGCATTGAACAGATTATTTACGGTGTGACGGATCTTGCCACCAGTCGGCGGTTCTTCGCCGACTGGGGTTTGAAAGAGACCGCGCACGACGAAACGCACGCGCGCTTCGAAACGCTGAACGGCTGCACGATTCTCGCCGTCGATGCGAACGACCCGTCGCTGCCGCCCGCGTTCGAAGAAGGTCCGACGCTGCGTGAAGTGACCTGGGGTGTGGCAACCCAAACCGAACTCGACGAACTGCGCGGCCGCTTTGCCGGTCAGCCGGGCCACTTCGAAACGGAAGACGCGGTGGGTTGTATCGATCCGAACGGCATGGCGATTCGTGTGGAAGTGACCCGCAAGCGTGCGCTCGATATTCAGGGCTCGCCGTCCAACGTGTGGGGTCAGACGTTGCGCGTCGATCAACCGTCGCCGATTTACGAACGTGCCGAACCGGTTGAAGTGGGTCACGTGGTGTTCTTCACGAATCAACTCGCGGCACAGGAAAAGTTTTACCAGGAACTGCTCGGCTTCGAAATGTCGGACCGTTATCCGGGCCGCGGCGCGTTTATGCGCTGCGCACCGCACGGCGGCCACCACGACATCTTCCTGCTGGCCTTGCCTGGCGGTAAGCGCGGCCTGAATCACGTCGCGTTCACCGTCCGCGATATCCATGAAGTGTTCGGCGGCGGCATGCACGTCAGCCGGTGTGGTTGGGATACGCAGCTCGGTCCGGGGCGTCATCCGGTGTCGTCGGCGTACTTCTGGTACTTCCAGAATCCGGCCGGCGGCCTGATCGAGTACTACGCCGACGAAGACCAGCTCACGCCCGAATGGCAGCCGCGCGATTTCGAACCGGGTCCGACCGTGTTCGCCGAATGGGCGATCGACGGCGGCATCGACGGCAATACGCGTCGCCAGAAGAACGCGAAGGCGCCGGAAGGCAAGTTCATGACGGAGCGGAAAAATGACTGACGCTGCTGCTGAAAAGGCGCAAGCCGCGCATGCCGGACTCGAAGCGCCGCGCACGATCGTTGTGATCGGCGGTGGTCAGGCGGCGGGTTGGGTCGTGAAGACGTTGCGCAAGGAAGGCTTCGACGGCCGCCTCGTGATGATTGCCGACGAGATTCATTTGCCGTACGAGCGCCCGCCGCTGTCGAAGGCCGTACTGGCCGGTGAAGCGGATATTGAAACCGTGCGTCTCGTGACGCCCGACGATTTCGATGCGCTGAATGTCGAAGCATGGCAACCGGATTGCGCGACGTCGATCGATCGTGAACAGCGCATCGTGCGCACGCAGTCGGGCCGCGAAGTGCAGTACGACCGGCTGGTGATCGCAACGGGCGGCGCGGCGCGCCGTTTGCCGGAATCGTTGGTGAAGACCTCGCATATCACCTATCTGCGTACGCTCGACGAAGCCGTCGTTTTGGGCGAACGCCTGCGTGCAAGCAAGCGTGTGCTCGTGGTCGGCGGTGGCTGGATCGGCCTCGAAGTTGCGGCCACTGCGCGCAAGCTCGGTGTGGCAGCGACGGTAGTGGAAGGCGCGCCGCGTCTGTGCGCTCGCTCGTTGCCGCCGATGGTGTCGGATTTCCTGCTGCACCTGCATCGTGCGAACGGCGTGGACGTGCGCTTGAATGTATCGCTCGTGTCGATCGCGGATCATCCGAACGATGCTAACCGTATTCGCGCAACGTTCGCCGATGGTTCCACATTGGATGCTGACTTCGCGGTCGCCGGCATCGGCCTCACGCCGCATACGGCCCTGGCGGAAGCGGCGGGTATCAAGGTGGAAGACGGCATCGTCGTCGATCATTTCGGCGCGACCGACGATCCGCGCATCTTCGCCTGTGGCGACGTCGCGAATCATCCGAGCGCGTGGTTGAAGCGCCGCGTGCGGCTCGAATCGTGGGCCAACGCGCAGAACCAGGCGATCTCGGTGGCGAAGGCCTTGCTTGGCACCTTCGAACCGTACGCGGACATCCCGTGGTTCTGGTCCGATCAATACGACGTCAATCTGCAAATCCTCGGCGACATTCCGGGCGGTGCGCAACTCGCTGTGCGCGGTGATTTGCCGGGCAAACGCGCCACGCTTTTCCATCTGGAAGACGGCACGATTCGCGGCGTGATTGCCATCAACACGCCACGCGAACTGAAATTGTCGCGCAAGTGGATGAACCAGGGCCGCACCATCGACCTTGCCACCCTGACCGACGCCTCAACGGCACTTGCCTAACCATATTACGGACGGCACCACGGCATGAGAACCATCGACAACACCATGGGGGACCGCAGCAGCGCCGGTGTCTCAGGCCCCGTGACCCGGGGTTCGATCATCGCGCGTCTCGAGCGCTTGCCGAAGAATGCGATGCAGGTGCGCGCGCGCATACTGATCGGTCTCGCGACGTTCTTCGACGGCTTCGACGTGATCGCCATCGCAGCCACGCTGCCGATCCTGATTGCGAAATGGCATCTGACGCCGTGGGAAATTGGTTTCCTGATCGGCTCCGGTTCGATCGGGCAGTTGATCGGCGCGTTCGTGTTCCCATGGTACGCAGAGCGCAAGGGCCGCGTGAAGGCGATTGCGTTGAGCTCGGGGATCATCGGCATCACGAGTATTGCGTGCGGGTTCGCGCCGTCGTTTGCCGTGTTCGTCGCGTTGCGGGTGATTCAAGGGCTTGGGCTCGGCGGTGAATTGCCGGTGGCCGCGACGTACATCAACGAGATCAGCCGTGCGCATGGCCGCGGGCGCTTCGTGCTGTTGTATGAAATCGTTTTCCCGGTTGGCCTGCTTGCATCGAACGCGTTGGGTGCATGGATCGTGCCGCGTTTTGGTTGGCAAGCGATGTATTTCATTGGTGGCATGCCGTTGATCCTGTTCTTCGTGCTGCGCAAGCTGGTGCCGGAATCGCCGCGCTGGCTTGCCGAACGTGAACGGATGGCCGATGCCGATGCCGCTGTGCATGCTTTCGAGCGCGTGGTGAAAGGTCCGCTGCCGCCGGTGGCCAATTCGGCAGAATTCGATGCGATGGTCAATCGTCATCCGAAGCGCCGCATGAGCGATCTGTTCGGTCCGGCGTATCTGAAGCGCACGATGGCCGTGGCGATGTTGTGGATGACGTGCGGCTTTATTCAATACGGTCTGTCGACGTGGCTGCCGACGATCTATCGCACGGTTTATCACGCGCCGCTGCAACTGGCGTTGAATCTGGCGGTGGCGGCTTCGGTGCTGGGGGTGGTGGGTTCGCTGACCTGTGCGCTGCTGGTCGATAAGGTGGGTCGCAAGCCGATCATCAATTTTTCGTTCCTGGCGTGTGCGTTGTCGTTGCTGCTGGCGGGTGTGTTTCACAACGCGTCGGTGTATGTGGTGGCGGCATGCTGCGCATTCGCGCTCGGCTTCCTCGCTTGTGGTTTTATCACGGCTTATGTGTACACGCCGGAGTTGTATCCGACCAGTATTCGTGCGATGGGGTGTGGTGTTGGCGGCGCATGGCTGAAGGTGGCGGCGATCTTCGCACCGGCTATCGTGTCGAAGACGATGATCGGCGGTAATCTGGATGTCGCGTTTTATATCCTCGCGGTAGTGCCGTTCATTGCGGCGATCGCGGTGCACTTTCTTGGGATTGAGACCAAGGGCAAGGTGCTGGAGCAGCTTGAGGCTTGATGCTTTTGGGCGTGTGATGAGTTTGGTGGGCGGTTGATGTAGTACCGCAATGGCAGGAAGGCGAAGGGCGCACTGGGTGGTGCGCCCTTTGTTTATTTGGGGCCGGCCCTTGGGATGCAACCTTAAAACGCCGTTTCCCGTGACACCCGCCGCTGCTTGAATTCCTCAATAATCCAGACAGTCATCGACCCCGGAGGCGATTCGCATGGCGGCTGGACAGGCAGCCGGGCATGCGAATGCGGCGCGCCGCGCGTGGCTGGCTGCGCGAGGCGGGGATTCGAACGTCTGCTATGCGAGCGTATTGTTCAACGTTACAACGCCTTGCGGTACACCACGAAGCCGGAGTGCTCCGCGACCTTGTCGTACAGCTTCATCGCCGTGTGATTCGTCTCATGCGTTTGCCAGTAGACCCGCTGTAAACCGTCAGCCTTGGCCCGTGCATACACGGCTTCGATTAGCGCACGGCCGACACCTTTGCCGCGCTCTGACTCCAATGTGTAGAGATCTTGCAGATAACATGTTGGCGCGATCATGGTCGTGTGACGGTGATACAGGAAGTGCACGAGGCCGAGCAACTGGCCGTTGCGTTCGGCGACTATCGCGTGCATCGGTTCGTAGCTGTCGAAGAAACGCCCCCACGTGACCCGTGTGATCTCGCGCGGCAATGCCGATTCGCCCGCGCGGCCGTAGAACGCGTTGTAGGCGTCCCACAGCGGCAGCCAGGCGTCGAAGTCGTCGGGCGTGACGGGGCGGATTTGAATCGCTTCGGACATAGGTGTGGCTCCTTTTGTAGTGATGGTTGCGGCCAAGTGGATCGTCGCTGCTAGGGCTAAGGCTGAGTCGAACACGCGTAGACGGCCGCGCTAAACGCCTGTTCGCGGTCTTCTTCGGCGGCGGGTGTTGCGGCACCTGTGCCGGCTGCGCTACCGCGCTGCTCTAGGCTTGCGGTCACGCAGGCATCCAGCCGTGCGCGCGCAGTTGCCGCAGGCTCCAGCAGCCCATAGGCACAAGCCGCGCACACCAGCGCCACGCACCACTTCACTGCAGCGCCATAGCTCGGGCGTGCTGTAGCGATGTCGCGTGCAGGCGTGTGGTTCATCGCATCGGCCTCTCTGGCAGGTTCAATGGTGGCGACTCTGGAACCGTCAGGATATGAAATTTGTGGCACCATTGTTAGTTCCACAATGCGACCAGAATTTGGAGCCACGAATTTGGACTACGGCCTGTTGATGTCGAACGTCGAGCGCGCAATGGGTGGCCGCAAGCTCACGCAGCAGGATTTGCTCTACGAGAGTCTGCGCCGTGCGATCCTCGATGGCGATATCCGCAACGGCAGCCGGCTTCTTGCTACGCGAGCGCTCGCCGAACAATTGGGCATTGCGCGCAACTCGGTGCTCTACGCCTACGAACGGCTCACCGACGAGGGCTTCATCACGGCGAGCCGGCATGGTTCCATCGTCAGCATGGTGAGCGGTTCCGGTACTTCGAACGCCGCAGCAAGCGGCGGCGTGCAGACGCCTGAAAATCGCCTGTCGCGCCGCGTCGCCGATCTGCCGCGCGAGCGCACAAGCCCTGACGACCCCACGCCGTTTCGTCCCGGCGTGCCCGCGCTCGATGAATTTCCGCTCGCGCAATGGCGTGCCTCAATGGAGCGCGCATGGCGCTCAGTCGAACCGCGCGAACTCGGTTACGGCAACAACGCCGGTCACCCGGCATTGCGCCGCTCGATTGCGGAATACGTGCGCGTTTCGCGCGGTGTGCGGTGTTCGGCGGAGCAGGTGTTTATCACCTCGGGAACGCAGGCGAGTCTTGATCTATGCGCGTGCATGCTGGCCGACCCCGGCGACAGCGTCTGGGTCGAGGACCCCGGCTATCACGGCGCGAAGGCTGCGTTTCAGGCCGCTGGTTTGAAACTGGTGCCGATTCCCGTCGATGCCGCCGGGATGGCACCGACGCCCGATCACTGGGACCAGACGCCGCCACGCCTGATGTACATCACGCCTTCGCATCAATATCCGCTCGGCAGCGTGTTGAGCCTGGAGCGGCGCTGGTCGATCATCGAGAACGCGGTGGCGCGCGGCGCCTGGATCATCGAAGACGACTACGACAGCGAGCTGCGCCACAGCGGTCCGCCGTTGCCGTCGATCCAGGGGCTCGCGGCCGACACGCCGGTGATTTACCTCGGCACCTTCAGCAAGACGATGTTTCCGGCGCTGCGGATGGGCTTTATGGTCGTGCCGGCGCACCTCGTCGCAGATATCGACGAGGCGCTCAGCGAAATCGCGCGGCAAGGGCGCGTGGCTGAACAGATCGCGTTGGCGGATTTCATCGATAGTGGGAAATATGCGCGGCATCTGCGGCGCATGCGGCGTCTTTATCAGCAGCGCCGCACCGCGCTGGTGAACGCGATCGAGCGGCATATGGGCGATCTGGTGACGGTTTCGTCCGACGGCGGCGGGATTCATCTGACGATGCGGCTCGATGCACCGCTACGCGACCAGGATGTGAGCGCCGTGACACGCGCGCACGGTCTGCATATCGCGGCGCTCAGTGCTTTTTGTCAGCCACCGGCTCAAGACGCCGCGCACTACAACGGCTTCATGCTTGGCTATGCGGGTATCAAACCGCACGAAGCCGACGCGCTGGTGGTCCGGCTCGCCGCCGTGCTGCGCGAACTGGACCACGAACGTCGTATTGTTATGAACAAAGCAAGCTAGACCGTTTCCGCCCTGAGCCAACGCGAGAGCATGGCGTCGTCATCGGTATCCAGTGCTTGCGCGACCCGGCGTCCGACAGCCGCACCGAATTTATAGCCGTGGCCCGAGCATGCCGATACCACCAGCGTGTTGCCGAGGCGCTTCGAGAAAAAACGGCTGTCCGCAGTAAACGTGTAGATGCAAGTCTTTACTTCGGTCACCGTATATTCGTCGACGCGGCTGAGCGGCGGTGAAAACAACCGGCGCAGACTGTCGCCTTCTCCGGGCGCCGCGACACGATTGGCGTCAGGATCGGGTGCACGTGATTTGTGCACGCCGGCGCCGAACTTCAGACCAATGCCGTCGCCCGGCGGTAACACGTAGCCGCCACTATCGCCGCCGATATCGAGGATAGCGGGTGCATTCGACCATGCGTCCGCCAGATCCACGGGCGGCTCCATATAGGCGACCGCGTTGCGATAAGTCACCAGATTTTCAGCAAGCGCGGGGAACAGTTGCAGCGTCCACGCGCCGGCAGCGACCACGAGCCGGTCGGCGCGAATGATGGTGTCGTCCTCGATGCGCACGGAGGCCGCGTGCGCGTCGACCTCGAGCACCTTGGCGTGGGTGCGGATCTCGGCGCCGCGCATCTTGAGCCACGCTTTCATGTCGTGGGCGATGCGTTCGCTGAACAGCGCGCCGCCATCGTGATCGAGGTAGGCGTAGCGAAACGTGGCGGGATCGAGAAACGGATAGCGCTCGGCCGCTTCGCGCGGGTCGAGCCGTTCATAGTCGAATTTCATCCGGTCGAGGCCGGCGCGGTATAGCTCGGCGTCATCGCCTTCGCGCTGTGAAATGCCGAGCACGCCGCAGTTCGCATAGTGGGATACGCCCAGGTCATTCCACAGCAGATCCCAACTGTCGAACGCTTCGGCCATGCTGCGTGCATAGCCGTCGGCATCGCCATAGGCGCGACGGATCATGCGATGGCGGTCGCCCGAGGCGGCGAGTGGATTCGGAATCGAGCCCTGTTCGATCAGTGTGATGTCGTGTCCCAGCTTCGCGAGCGACCACGCTGTGCTCAAGCCGGCAATACCCGCGCCTACGATTGTCACCCGCATGCCATCTTCCCCCGAGTCGATGTATCCGGGTCAGAGTCTAGCAGTGGGAAAAATAAATCGGTACGCGTAGCAGTGGGGAAAAATAAATCGGAACGCGTTCCAGCGAATCGCCACGCAATCCTGCGGGGTCGATCCAGTGTGCTACCAACGCAGGCGGTGGTCTCCGCGCGCCGCCGTATCAGTGTTTGTGGTGCTTCGACGTATGGCGCAGTTTGTCGCGTACCTTCTTCGCGGCGAACAGCGGCACGTAATCGAACACACGCGCTTCGTGCCGGTAGTCGGCCAGTGTGTCGGCATACATCTTCGAGACCGTTTCCGTGGGCGTGTCGGTTTCCTCTGCGATGCTTCTCACCACTTCGTCGACATTAGGCTCGGGTTGGGACATTGAACTCTCCAGGGCAAGCGGGGTGGACAAGCGGACGGCCAGGCGGGGTTGCCCGGAACGGGCGCGCACGACAGGAGTTTCATTAGAGGATGCGATCCGCCGCCATGCCAATTGAATCGATCTATCGTATGAACCGTCCCACAGAGATTTTTGTCTTGCGCTGCAGCAAGCGCCCGCACCACGCGGTGATGCGAGAAATCAATGCGTATGCCGGTGATGAATATCCGGGAAATGCGCGTGCGCATGCGTGATCGGCGCATGGGAATGCGGATGGGTGTGCGGCTCGTCGCCGTCCCACGCGAAATCGTGCTCGTGCTGGTGGTGCGCGTCGTGCCGGTGGCGATGCGTGTGGTCCAGTGGCTGGTGCGTGTGCGGATGCTCGTGACGTTCGCGGATGTGCAGCCAGACACCCAGCGTCATCAGGGCAGCGGCCACCCAGAACAGCGGTGGCGGCATCTCCGGCCACAGCAGCCACGACAGGGTCACGCCAAATAGTGGCGCGACCGAGAAATAGGCGCCGGTACGCGCGGTGCCGAGATTGCGCAGCGCGACGACGAACAGCACGAGACTGACGCCGTAGCCCGCGAACCCCGTCAGCATGGCGAGCGCGACGGTCGTAGCCTTGGGCCATGCGGCGCCAAGGGTGAGTGCGAGCGTCACGTTGACCGAACCGGCCACGAGCCCTTTTATGCAAGCAATGAACATGGCGTCGTGAGTCGACACCTTGCGCGTGAGATTGTTGTCGACCGCCCAGCACGCGCAGGCGCCGGCCAACAGCAGCGTGCCGGGCGGCAGGCCGGCCGCGCCGGGCTGCCACGACAAGGCCACGCCGCCCGCGACGATCGCGGCCATGCCCAGGAACACCTGAATGTCGACGTTCTCGCGAAACCCGATCCACGCGATCAGCGCGGTAAAGACCCCTTCGAGATTCAGCAGCAGCGAACCGGTGGCGGCCGGTGTCGTCTTCAGACCCAGCATCAACAACGCCGGGCCTGCGACACCGCCGGCCACGATCGCGCCGGCGAGCCACGGGACCTCGCGCACCGGGAAGCGGTTGTGACTGACTGGCTGCCCTTCTGCGTGACCTTTCAGGCGGCGCGCCAGAATCACGGCGGCAAGGCCGGTGCCGCTGCCGAGATAGAACAGTCCGGCCAGCAGAAACGGCGACAGCGACCCCAGCAGCGCCTTGGCGAGCGGGGTGGTCGCGCCGAACAAGGCGGCGGCGAGCAGGGCGGTGAAAGCTGCGTTGAAGCGAGTCGGCATGAGGGGAAGTTTCGGTGAGTGCAGGCGTTGCCGACACGATACTGCTATCGGGCCGCGAACGCCTAACTCCGCTGAACAGGCGTGCAGACCGGAAATCCCGGCCGCGCGCATCCCGCTCGCATCCATCCAGCCCCGTCGAACGTAATACGCTTACTACTGCTGACCCACCCATCCCCAACCCGAACGGCCGCCGCATCCGATCGTGCCCTTACAGCGTATAACTTGCATCGCCGTTGAACGAGGCTCCCATGCCACCACTTGCCGCTGCCGTGATCGCCCTGGTTGGGCTCGTCGTGATCTTCAGCGCCGTCTGGGCGTGGCAATTGAAGACCGCGAACGCTGGCATGGTCGATCCGGTCTGGGCCTATTCGCTAGGCTTGGTCGCGGTGCTCTACGCCGCGCTCAGCGACGGCGACCCGGTGTCGCGTGCGCTGACTGCGCTGGGCGGTCTGGTTTGGGGCGCCCGGCTCGGAACGCATCTGTGGAAACGCAATGCCGGCAAGCCCGAAGACGCGCGCTATCGCCGCTTCCGTGAAGAATGGGGCGACAAGGCCGCCAGCAAGATGTTCTGGTTTTTCCAGGTGCAAGTCGCGGTCTCGATGTTGTTGTCGATCGCCTTCCTGGTGCCGTCGTACCGGAGCCGTCCGGCGGCCACCGGCTGGATCGTGCTGGCGGTCGTGCTGTGGATCGTCTCGGTAGTCGGCGAAGGCGCCGCGGACCGGCAACTCAGGCGCTTCACGCAGGATCCGGCCAATCACAACACCGTGTGCCGCGTCGGCTTGTGGCGCTATTCGCGGCATCCGAATTACTTCTTTGAATGTGTGCATTGGTTTGCTTATATCGCGTTGTCGATCGGTACGCCGTGGGTATGGTTCACGTTGTTACCGCCGGTGCTGATGGCGTTTTTATTGTTGAAGCTCTCCGGCATCCCACTGCTCGAAGCAAGCATGGCTAAACGGCGTGCCGGTTACGCCGAGTACATGCGCACTACCAGCGCGTTGATTCCGTGGCCGCCACGGCGTTGAGATGAGCAGGCCAAGGCGCGTACGAATGGTCAAAAAAGTCCAGAGCAAACGATAGGGAGTCAGCCTCATGAGTCTTTCCACCACCGGCCAAACGATGCCGCCGCCGTCGCCCGTTGAGGCAGGTGATGGCTGGTTGATCCAGCGCTGCGAACGCGGCTGGTTGCCCGACAGCCTGATCCGTTTCGGCATGCGTCAACTGATGCGCCAGCGTTTGCGCGACGAAGCGATCGATAACGGCGAGTTGCGTGCGCAACGGCTCAACCGTTTGCTGGACGACTTGCGCGCGAGTCCGATTGCCATCGAAACCCAGGCTGCCAACACGCAGCACTACGAGGTGCCGGCGTCGTTCTTCCATGCGCATCTCGGACCGCATCTGAAGTATTCGTGCTGTCTGTACCCGACCGGCAATGAGACGCTCGCACAAGCCGAAGTCGCGATGCTCGAGCGGTATGCCGAACGCGCGGAACTGGCCGATGGTCAGCGGATTCTCGATCTCGGTTGCGGGTGGGGCTCGTTGGCTTTGTGGCTGGCGGCGCATTATCCGCGCGCGCAGATCGTCGCGCTATCGAATTCGCATGGACAGCGCGCGTTCATCGAGGCGCGTGCGGCGGAGCGCGGCTTGCACAACCTCTCGGTGGTCACGGGCAATGTCGTCGATTTCGAATTCGACGACGCGCAGCTTGGCGGCGGCTTCAATCGCGTGGTGTCGATCGAGATGTTCGAACATATGAAGAACTATGGGCTGCTGCTCGGCAAAATTTCGCGCTGGATGCGCGACGAGGCGAAGTTGTTCGTGCATATCTTCGTGCATCGCACGCTGGCGTATCACTTCCAGGTGCAGGACGGTAGCGACTGGATGTCGAAGTACTTTTTCACGGGTGGCACCATGCCGTCCGAAGCGCTTTTGCTGAACTTCCAGGACGATCTGCGGATGGAGCGTCAGTGGTGGGTGAGCGGCACGCATTACGAGCGCACAGCGAATCAATGGCTTGCCGCTCTCGATGCGGCGCGTGATCGCGTGATGCCCATGCTCGTGGATACATATGGCGCGCGCGATGCGGCTGTGTGGCTTCAACGGTGGCGGATGTTCTACATGGCCGTGGCCGAGTTGTTCGGCTACGCGAACGGGAATGAGTGGGGCGTGGGACACTATCGGTTTGTGAAGCGCGAACCCGTGCCAAGGTATGACCGCAAGGAAGCAAATTTTACTGAACACGTTGTTGCATGACATTCGCGCCTGTACGGTGTGTGCGCCTGTGTTGCCGCATGCGCCGCGGCCGGTCGTTGTGGCATCAACTGACTCGCGCATTCTGATCATCGGCCAGGCGCCCGGTGCGCGCGTGCATGCTTCAGGTATTCCATGGAGCGATGCGAGTGGTGCGCGGTTGCGCAACTGGCTCGAGGTCTCCGACGAGACCTTCTACGACGCTTCGAAATTTGCCATCGTGCCAATGGGTTTCTGCTTTCCGGGCAGAGGCGCGAGTGGCGATTTGCCGCCGAGGCCCGAATGCGCCGCGCATTGGCATCAGGCGTTGCTCGCCCAGTTGCGCGAAGTGCGGCTCACGTTGCTGATTGGCCAATACGCCCAGCGTTATGGTCTCGGCGACGCGTTCGGGCCGACGCTAACCGATACACTGCTGCGCTGGCGAGAATTCGGCCCCAACGTGGTGCCGCTTCCGCATCCCTCGCCGCGCAATATTGCCTGGTTCAAGCGTAATCCGTGGTTCGAAGCCGAGGTGTTGCCGACGCTGCGGACTCGGGTTGCCGTCGCGCTCCAGGCATGATTCGCCGCGCGCGGTCGAAATAATCAGAAACACATCGCTAAGCGCCCGGTGGAATAAAACGTCACACTAATGCGTTCGCCTTATACGAGCGGCGCGAGCGGGCCTGCTCCGGCATGGCCGAATTTTCAAACAGCTTTCGCAAGAAACCCATTTGCAGACGGAACGACCTATGAACACCCAAGCCGATCCCCTGACTGATTCGACCGGTACGCCGTTGCCGTCGCGCTATACCCGCACGGCGATGACGCTGCACTGGCTGATCGCGCTGCTGATGATCGGCAATGTCGTGCTCGGCCTGACTGCCGAATCATGGCCCGATGACTGGGTGCGTCCGGTCGTCGATACCCATAAGTCGATCGGCATCACGGTGCTCGGTCTCGCGCTGCTGCGCATCTTGTGGCGCGTGTCGCACAGGCCGCCACCGTTGCCGCGCGAGTTTCCGTCGTGGGAGAAGATCGCCGCGCATGTTGCCCATTTCCTGCTGTATTTCCTGATGATTGCGCTGCCGTTGTCCGGCTGGCTGCACGATTCCGCGTGGAAAGATGCGGCCACGCATCCGATGCGCCTGTTCAACCTGTTCCCGTGGCCGCGCATCGGCTATGTGATGCATCTCGATCCGGCGCTCAAGGAGACCTTGCACGACCGCTTCGGCGCCTTGCACACGTGGCTCGGCTACGCGCTGTATGCGCTGCTGGCCATGCATATCGGCGGCGCGTTGAAGCATCAATGGATCGATCGCAAGTCGGTTCTGAAGCGCATGGTGCCGTAAGCACCGTCACGCTAGTTTCTATCTAATAACCGCACCACCGACGGACTCAGCAGTCATTTTGAAGAACACTCTGGAACAGGCGCTCGCCCTCGCATCCCCGCGCATACTGCCGCGTCCCACTACGCTGCTGAGCACGCTGATTCATTTCAGCGTCGTCGTGTTGTGGCTGCTGCTGTTCGCGCGCGCGTTCTTTCTGCAAGGCCTGGTGGCGTGGTCGACGGGGATCGCGTACGTCGTGTACGACACGTTGCTGCTCGCGTTCGTCACGTGGAAAACGCTGCCGCTGATGCGGCCGACGCCGCCGCTCGAGCCGGATTTCGACGCGCGCAGCTTGCCGAGCATGGGGGTGATCGTCGCGTCGCATAACGAGGCGACGGTGTTGCCGGTCACGCTCGCTGCGCTGCTGCGCCAGACACATGGCCCGGCGCAGATCGTGATCGCCGACGACGGCTCCACCGATGCCACCCAGACGCTGCTCACCGAACGCTTCGGTCTGGCCGCGGCAGCCGACGGTGTACTGAGCGCACCGAGTTCGCTTTATCCGAATCTTTACTGGCTGCGCGTGCCGCATGGTGGCAAGGCCCGTGCGCTGAACGCCGCTATCACGGTCATGACCACCGACACCGTGATGACCGTCGACGCCGACACACTGCTTGACGACGACGCCACCTACGCGATGCGCGCCGCCTTCGCGAGCGAGCCGAAGCTGGTCGCGGCGGCCGGCATTCTGGTGCCGGTCTGCGGCAAATCGGTTTCGGGCCGCGTGTTCCAGTGGTTCCAGACCTATGAGTACATGCGCAACTTCATCGCCCGCTTTGCATGGATGCGCGCCGACAGTCTGCTGCTGATCTCAGGCGCCTTCGCGTCGTTCAAGCGCGACGCGCTGGTCGATGTGGGCGGCTTCGATCCGCAGTGTCTGGTTGAAGACTACGAACTGATTCATCGGCTGCGCCGCTACTCGGTGGATCATGGTCTCGGCTGGGACGTGCGGGTGGTCGGCGACGCCCATGCGCATACCGATGCGCCGGACAACCTCGGCAGTTTCCTGCGGCAGCGCCGTCGCTGGTTTGCGGGCTTCCTGCAAACCCAATACTGGAATCGCGACATGACCGGCAATCCGCGCTACGGCACGATGGGCATGCTGATGCTGCCGGTCAAGGCCATCGATACGATGCAGCCGATCTACGGGTTGACCGCCTTTGCGCTGCTGCTCGGGTTTCTGTTCGAGGGGCATGGCGCGATCGTCGTGTCGATTTTCAGCGTGATCGGCCTCAAAACGGCAATCGACCTCGCGTTCTATCTGTGGTGTATCCATCTCTACCGTCGCTGGACCGGCAAGCGCACCGGCTCCAGTTTGTGGATGGCGGTGCTCGCGGCGATCGCCGAGCCGTTCACGTTCCAGCTGGTGCGGCATGTTGGCGCCCTGCTCGGCTGGCTGCATTTCCTGCGTGGCGGCCGTTCGTGGGGCGTGCAACGCCGCTCCGGCCTCGTGACGCACGACGAAAGTTAGCCGCCGATCGCCTTATTTGACGCGCGTAGGGTGGCAGGCCGGCACGGTTAGGCCCATGGGCTGCGCAGCGGGGTGTGGCGTGCTATCGGCGGAACCATGCCGCTTCGGGTTCTAGTAGACTGTACGACGATGTCGGCCCGCGAATTGCAGGGCGACCACCTTCTATCCGCTCGTGCACGGAGGCTCCACCTATGCATGCTGTTCCCCCGCTCGAACAAGACACCGTCGAAGCGCCGGTCGATGCGTCGCCTGCTCAGGCAGCCGCGCAAAGCAATCCCCCAACCGCCGCGAATGCGCACACGCCAGATCAGGCCGCCAACAGCGCGCCGGTGCGCGATCTGCGCCGCGTCGGTATTCACCCCGACTACTGGTATCCGCTCGCGTGGTCGCATGAAGTGAAGCGGGGCAAGACGCATGGTGTGACGTTCGCGGGTGAGCCGATCGTGCTGGCGCGTACGGAGTCGGGCAAGGTGTTCGCGCTCGAAGACCGTTGCGCGCATCGGCAGGTGCCGTTGCATCAGGGCGTAGTGGACGGCGAATCGATCCGCTGCGGCTATCACGGCTGGACCTACGACTGTTCGGGCACGTGCATCGATGTGCCGTATCTGGGCCGTGAACGTCTGCCGAACGGCGTGCGGTCCTATCCGTGCCGCGAAGTCGAAGGCCTGATTTTCGTGTTTCCCGGCGATGCCGCTTTGGCCGAACAACGGCCGCTACCCGCGTTCGGCTCCGTATCCGACAAGAAATACAAGACGCGCCGTTTCGGCCGTCCGGTGAATTGCCACTATTCGTTCATGCACGAGAACCTGATGGACATGAACCATCAGTTCCTGCACCGGCGGCAGATGGGTCAGATGCGCGCGCGTTCGCTAGGCCGGCGGCGCGGCGAAGGCTGGGTCGAAGTCGATTACACGTTTGCGCGCATGGCCGGCCAGCAGCCGATCGGCGAAGCGATCGTGTTCGGCCAGAGCCGCAAGGCAGGCGGCGACAACGACAAGGACGTGATGACGATCCGCACCGAGTATCCGTATCAGACGCTGCAGATCCGCACGTCCGAACAGACGCTGGTGATGGATTTGTGGATCGTCTACGTGCCGCTCGATCGCGAGCAACGCACTAACCGCACGTTCGGCCTGCTGTCGATTCGCAAACCGGGAATTCCCGGCGTGCTCAACCTCGCGTGGCCGCTGCTCGTGTGGTTCACCGAACGCATCTTCAAGGAAGACCGCGAAATCGTGGAAGCCGAACAGCGCGCGCACGACTCGCAGGGCTCGGACTGGAATCACGAGGTGTTTCCGGTCATCAACGAACTACGCGCCTTGCTGCGCGAGAGTGGCGCGCCGGATCAGGTCGTGGGCGCCGGCACCGGCGGTGGCGCGGTGATCCGCTTCTGGGATTCGCGTCACGGCAACCCGCTGTCGAATACCTGATATTCGAGTCTTTTGGCGCCGCGCAGGGCCGTAAAATCGTCGGCGACGATGAGCGGCGGGCCGGCGGCGCCGGCTATAACCAGACGCATAAGACACATAAGACGCATCAAGCGCGAGCTCATCGATCGGGAAATCCAAAACCACAACGAATTGCGTGAGGGGTCCATTCGATGAGTACTGAGCTGCATGCGGTGATGCCGGTTGTCGTCTTCTGTGTGGGCCTCGCCGTCATGGCGGTGGCGCTTTGGAAGGGCGGTCCCAAACAGCCGCCGCCGCTCGCGTCGATCAACGAACCTTTCAAGTCGGTCGATACTTCCGATTTACCTCCCATTGAACGCTACACCGCACGCGACAAGGCGGCGCTCGCGTATCGGCGTTATCCGAACCGGCTAACTGTGGTGCGGGGCAGCGCGGTGCTGATTCACGGTTCGTCGGCGAGTGGCGTGAGTCTGCATACCCTCGCGAAGGCGCTTGCCGCGGCCGGTTACGACGTCTACGTGCCCGACATGCGTGGGCACGGCGACTCGGGCAAGAAAGGCACGATCGCGTATATCGGCCAGCTCGAAGACGATCTGAGCGACTTTCTCGATGCGGTACAACCGGCCGGACCGCGCACACTGGTCGGCTTCTCGGCGGGTGGCGGCTTCGCGCTGCGGTTCGCGGGGGATGCGCGGCAGCTGGCATTCGACCGCTACGTGCTGCTTGCGCCGTTCCTTCATCAGGACGCGCCGACCACGCGGCCTTCCGTCGGTGGGTGGGTGAACGTCGGGTTGCCACGCGTGAGCGTGCTGGTGATCCTCAACACGCTGCGCATCACGCTGTTCAATCACCTGCCGACCGTGGCCTATGCCCTGTCGCCCGAGGCGGCGGCCAAGCTCACGCCGCAGTACTCGTACAACCTGATGCAGAACTTCCGTCCGCATGAGAATTACCGCGCGGATATCCGCGCGATGCGGCAGCCGGTTGAAGTGCTGGTTGGCGCGGATGACGAGGCGTTTCACGCCGAGAAATTTGCGGGGGTCTTTGCGGAAGCGGGGCGGGTGGTGCCGGTCACGATCGTGCCTGGCGTGGGGCATATCGGGTTGACGCTCGATGCGGCCGCCGTTGCCGCGATTGTGGCGGCGGTGTCTGAGCATGTCGGCGAGGTGGCGCTTTCGTAGGCTGGCTTTCTGCCCGGTGGGGAATTAGTCCATCTCCACCCGGTAGGGAATTCAGGCCGGTCGAGCAGCGATAATGCCATCTAACACACGCCGGTTTGCGCCATTCGAGATGCGCCGGCCTCCGACCCGTGTACCATTTCGCTTTTTCCAATCTTTAAGAACGCCCCGTGACTACGCAACACATCCCCACCGCATCCCGTAAATCCCTCACGCTGCTGCAATTGTTGGGCCTCATTGGCGCCGCTGGACTGATTGCAGCCATCGTGCTGAATCAGTTCTTCTAACCCCCGCCACGAAGCCCTCGCTTTAAGCATCCGACCCTATGCTGGCGTTCGCCGCCGGCTTCATCGACATTCCGATTGGCCATGTACAAGAAGGGCGTAGCCGTAGAAATTCAGTTTTCCCCCGAACGGCTCAACGACGGCGCCGGCGATCCGTACTGGATCGATTTGACGCAGGTTGAAGCGCAACGGCTGCTGGAGAGTCTGCAGGCACGCCTGGCTGAGAGCAGTGTAGGCACCGCCGCGCCGTTGGTCGTGAGCCTCGATGAGACGCCGGCGTCGCAAGCGATCGCTGCTCCGCAGGCAGCGGTAGACAGCGCGGCCTCGGCGGACGACTTCAAACAATGGGTCTGCGTGATCTGTGGCTGGATCTACGATGAAGCCGCCGGCTTGCCGGAAGAGGGCATCGCGCCGGGCACCTGCTGGGCAGATGTCCCGGCCGACTGGCGTTGCCCACTGTGCGACGTGGGCAAGGAAGATTTTGCCTTGGTCGAGTTTTAAGCCCGGCTGAACGCCGGATTACTTGGCGGCCGGTCTTAGCCCGCGCCTTCCGGGAAATCCGCGCCGACCGTGGTGGCCTCCCATGCATCGAAGTCGCCGCGCATGAAGTCCAGCTTCTTGCGCGCCAGCTCAAGCGCCATCTTACCGAGCAGCAAACGCAGCGGCGGTTTGTCCGACAGCGCGGCGTCGATGATCGCCTGAGCGGCGCGCACGGGATCGCCCGCCTGTTTACCGCTTCGAGCCTCGGTCTGCTTGCGGCGCTCGCCGGCCGTGGCGGCATAGTCGTCGATTACCGTCGCCGATTGCTTGATCGACGGCCCTGCCCAATTCGTGCGGAACGGGCCGGGTTCGACGATCAATACGTCGATGCCGAGCGGTTTGACCTCCGTCGCGAGCGATTCCGACAGGCCTTCCACCGCATACTTGGTGGCATGGTAGTAGCCGGTTGCGGCGAAACTCGTGATGCCGCCAATCGACGACACATTCACGATCAAGCCACTGTGCTGCTCACGCATGATGGGCAGCACCGCCTTCGTCATATCGACCAGACCGAACACGTTGGTCTCGAACATCGCGCGCACTTCGTCGTCTTCGCCTTCTTCGATCGCGGCCAGATAGCCGTAACCCGCGTTATTGACGAGCGCGTCGATGCGCCCGAAACGCTGCCTGGCTTGCGTGACCACGTCGTCGATCTGCTGGCGGTTCGTCACGTCGAGCGGCAGAACCAGCGCGCGGTCACCGTGTGCTTCGGCGATATCTTTCACTTTCGACGGGTCGCGGGCGGTCACCACAGCGCGCCAGCCGCGCTCCAGCACCAGCTTCGCCAACTCGCGGCCGAAGCCGGTGGAACAGCCTGTAATTAGCCAGACGGGATCGTCTCGATTCATCATTTGGGAAACTCCGGTTGATGGACCAACGTGGCGCCGCTTGATCGTCGAACAGCGCCCCTATTGCTGCTTACGTCTTGTGTGGGTTTTTAATTGTAGTCGTAGCGCAGCGGCCTCGCTTTGCAGCGCTTCGACGAACGCGCGGGCTAGCGGATGGCTCGGACGATGCTCCGGATGAACCACGCTCACGCGAAACGGCAATGACACGGCGAGCGGACGGATATGCAGATTGCGCCCCGCGAAATCCAATGCGGTCAGCGGATTGACGATGGCCACGCCGAGGCTTTGTCGCACGAAACTGCAAACAGAGACCGCGGTGGGCGTCTCGATCATCTGGCGGCGCGCGATGCCCGCTTGCGCGAAGGCTTCGTCGATCTGAATCCGGTACGGATCGCTCGACGACAGGCTGATGAACGGCTGATTCGCGAAGTCTTTCCACTCGATCACACGCTTTGCGAGCAAGGGATGCCCATCGGGCAGCACGCAGACTTCGTCCACTTCGAGCAACGGTGTCAGGCGGGTTCCAGCGGGCGGCGCGCCGTGTTCGGTCAAGCCGAGGTCGTAACGCTGCGCGGTCAGCCATTCTTCGAGGAATGGCGATTCCTGCGTCGCGATCGAGAGGCTCACGCCGGGTTGTGCATCGTGGAAACGTTTTGATGCACCGGGCAGGATCGAGTGCGAAAACGCCGGTAACGCGATGATGGAAAGCTGGCCACCCTGAAATTCGCGCAGGCTTGCCGCTGTGGACGCTACCCGTTCGAGCCCGATGTACGCGCGCTTGATTTCATCGAACAGCGTCAACGCGGACATCGTTGGACGTAATCGGCCATGTACGCGTTCGAACAAGGCAAAGCCGATGTTCTGTTCCATGCGAGCAAGTTCACGGCTTACCGTGGGCTGCGAGGTGAAGAGCATCTCGGCCGCTTTGGTGACGCTGCCTGCCGTCATCAACGCGCGGAAGACTTCGATATGTCGATGAGTGAGCGCCATGGGGTCTATATCAGGAATGAATTAGGTGGCGAAGAATAGGTATTTTACTGAATGATCGATTTTCAGCATTATTGCTCACACCCATGCTTTGATATCGAGAGCCGAGAATCGTGACCACTTTCAATCCACAGCAACTCGTTGAACTCGCGCGTCAGTACGGCACCCCCCTGTGGGTCTACGACGCCGACGTGATCCGCCAACGTATCGCCGAATTGCGCAGCTTCGACGTGATCCGTTATGCGCAGAAGGCGTGCTCGAACGTGCATATCCTGAAGCTGATGCGAGACGAAGGAGCGATGGTCGACGCGGTGTCTTTAGGCGAAATCACGCGCAGTCTCGCGGCGGGCTTTACACCGGACGGTGATCCTGAGGGCGTGGTTTTTACGGCGGATCTCGTCGATCACGCGACGCTGGCCACCGTGATCGAGCACCGCATCACGGTCAACGCCGGGTCGCTCGATATGCTTGAACGTGTGGGGCAGCATGCACCAGAGGGCCACCGAGTGTGGCTGCGGATCAATCCCGGTTTCGGCCACGGACACAGCAACAAGACCAACACGGGCGGCGAGCATAGCAAGCATGGCATCTGGCTCGACGACGTGCCGCTGGCGATAGCCATGGTGCGCCGTTACGGTCTGAAGCTGGTCGGATTGCACATGCATATCGGCTCCGGCGTCGACTACACGCATTTATCACGCGTGTGCGATGCGATGGTCGAAGCGGTGCAAGGCCTAGGGCACGATATCGAAGCGATTTCGGCCGGCGGTGGTTTGTCGGTGCCGTATAGCGAAGGCGAACCGCGGATCGACGTCGAGCATTATTTTCGTCTCTGGGACGCTGCGCGTCAGCAGATCGAAGCGCATCTCGGGCATCGCGTGAGACTGGAAATCGAGCCAGGTCGCTTTCTGGTCGCGCAAGCAGGTGTGCTGGTCGCCGAGGTGCACGCGCTGAACCGGCGGCCGAACCGGCAGTTTGCCTTGGTCGATGCGGGCTTCAATGATCTGGTGAGGCCGTCGTTTTACGGCAGCCATCATGAGATGAGGGTGGTGAAAGGCAATGGCCTGCCGAGCGAAGCGCTGGTTGGCGCTTTCGCGGTGGCCGGGCCGTTGTGCGAAGCGGGCGATGTGTTTACGCAGGAGGCGGGGGGCGTCGTCACGAGCCGAGCCATGCAGACGCCGGAAGTGGGGGATTTCGTTGTGTTTCATGACGCCGGGGCGTACGGCGCGTCGATGTCATCGAACTACAACAGTCGGCCGCTGGCGCCTGAACTATTGCTGGAGAATGGCAGGCCGCGGTTGATCCGGCGCAGGCAAACTATTGAGGAGTTGATTGCGCTCGAAACGCTCAGTTGATCCTGCCGAGCGCGGTTGCGGCGAACCCTCGGCCATACGCCAAGCCGTCAATACCGACAACGCAACACGCCGCAAGCGTTGTGCCTTGCGAATGAACGTTCGATGCTAAAGCGGCCCTCATCGGGCTCCTTATGCCCCAGTGCTCATCGCGCCCGCACCGTGCGCGTGTACGACGCAATCATCGTCGCGAGTTCCTGCGCGGCGGGCGTGACGGGAATCGCTGCGCGCTGCAATAGGCACACGTTCTGTTCGACCGCTCGCTCGCGCACATTGATCGTCGTCAGCGTGCTCGCGAACGGCCCGCGTTTGACGACGATCGACGACTCCAGCGACAGGCAGTCCGTTGCGCCGACCAGGTGCAGCGTCTCGTACAGACCTTCCACCGTTGCGATGATTTTCGGCGGCGGCAAGTCGTGGCGCTCGAACAGATCGCTCAGGCGGTTGATTTGCGGATCGTCGGTGATATTCGGCGAGGGTGTCGCCACCCATTTGCAATCGACGAGCTCCGCAAGCGAGGTCGCGCCCGCTTTAGGATGACCGCGACGGCAGACGACGACGGGATCGGACGGATAGAGCGGCGTCACGGACAGATCGGCCGTGTCGGTGTGCTTCGATACCAGCGCGACGGCGAAATCGAGCCTGCCTTCACGAATCCACGAAATCATCATCCGCGAGGTGCCAGTGCGCAAATGCACCGCGACCCGCTCAAAGCGCGCCCGGAATTCCATCAGCACCGGCGCGAAGGCGTCGATGAGCGGCTCGGTCGTCATGCCGAACGTGACCTCGCCCGCGTAGTCGCCGCGCAATTGCTGCACTTCCTGTTCGGCCCGCTCGCATTCCCCGAGAATCGCGCCAGCGCGCTGCAACAGCCGCTGGCCAAGTGCGGTCAGCGCAATCCCGCGGTTCGTGCGGGTGAACAAGGTCGCGCCCAGCATTGACTCGAGGTTCTGCAACTGCTGCGTGATGCCGCTCTGAGCCATGCCCAGCGCCCGTGACGCCGCGCGGATGCTGCCGTGCTCGGCCACGGCGGTGAACGCGCGCAACTGGGAGATCGTCAACGCCATGAAGAATCGCCGTGATCGGTAAAAGTGATCATGATATTACTTTTGGGACTTCTTTGAGGCGCGGGAGCGGCATAGGATGGGCCTGTACCCTGTAGTAATCCGCCCAACCCACACCCGCCTCCCATGAAAATCTCGCTGATGATCTTGAGCGCCGCGCTGGCTTTCAGCAGCGGTGCGTTTGCCGCCGACCCCACCACGCTGCGCCTCGGTATCGATCCGACCTATCCGCCGATGGACGCCAAGGCGCCTGACGGCAGCTTCAAAGGTTTCGACGTCGATCTCGGCAACGAAATCTGCCGACGCATCCACGCGCATTGCCAGTGGGTCGAACTCGAGTTCTCGGGGATGATTCCCGCGCTGCAGGCGCGCAAGATCGACGCGATCCTTTCGTCGATGGCTATCACGGAAAAGCGCGAGCAACAGATTCTGTTTACTTCAAAGCTGTTTCAGTTCAAATCGCGGCTTATCGCGCGTCAGGGGTCGCCGCTCGCGGGCGGTATGAACGCGTTGGCCGGCAAGCAGATCGGCGTGCAATCGGGGACGCAGTTCGAAGGCTATGCGTTGAAGAATTGGGCGCCGCTTGGCGTGCACGTGGTTGCGTACAAGAGTCAGGATGAGGTGTTCGCGGACCTCGAGAACGGTCGTCTCGATGGAGCGCTGCTCGGTACTGTCGAAGCCGACTACGGCTTTTTGCGCACGCCGGCCGGGAAGGGGTTTGCTTTTGTCGGCGAGCCGCTTTCGATGGGTGATCGTGGTGTGGGCATCGGCCTGCGCAAGGACGAGACTGCGGTGCAGGCGTCCATTAACGAGGCGATTGCTTCGATGCGCAAGGACGGTACGTACGCGCAGATCGCGAAGAAGTACTTCGACTTCGATCCGTACGGCAACTGATTCTCTTACTCCCTATTCTTTTCCAACCCTTCCGTTCATGAACAAGCAATCGATTCCGCTTCTATCGCCGGCTATCGGCACGCACCGCGAACTGGTGTCGTTTCACTTTGGTCCTGCGGATAGCGGACAGAAGATTTATATCCAGTCGTCCCTGCATGCGGATGAAACGCCGGCGATGTTGACGACGGTTTTGCTGAAGCGTCGTTTGCTCGAGCTGGAGAAGCAGGGCGCGCTGAATGCGGAAATCGTGCTGGTGCCGGTGGCGAATCCGGTTGGACTCGGGCAGTACGTGCTGGGGCAGTTTATTGGGCGCTTCGATCTGGGCAGTGGCAAGAACTTTAACCGACACTTCCTGCAGTTTTCGAAGCTGGTGGCGCGGGCTAAGGAGGCGTTGGGATCGGATGCTTCGGATAATCGGCGGATTGTTCGCGAGTTGATCGCTGCTGAGTTGGCGGAACAAAAGCCGTTGACTGAGTTCGAGTCGCTGCAATTGGCGTTGCTGAAGCTTTCCTTCGATGCGGATGTGGTGATCGATTTGCATTGCTCGTTGGAAGCGGCGATGCATCTCTATACCAGTGAGGCGGCGTGGCCTGAGTTTGAGCCTTTGTCACGGTATCTGGGGGCGCAGGCTTCGTTGCTCGCGACTAACTCGGGCGGTGAGTCGTTTGATGAGACCCATAGCTTGTTGTGGTGGAAGTTGCAGCAGGAAATGCCGGCGGATAAGCCGGTGCCTAATGGGGCGATTGCTGTGACCGTGGAGTGCCGTGGGCAGCGGGATGTGTCTTATGAAGTGGCGCAGGAAGATGCCGACGCATTGATTGATTATCTGGTCTGGCGCAAGGCTATCAAGCTTGATGCGAAGCCTTTGCCCCAGTTGCTCGCGCCGGCTACGCCGCTTGCTGGTAGTGAGCAGTTTTATGCACCCGTCAGCGGAATTCTTGTTCATCGCGCGAAGATCGGCGACACGATTCGTGTTGGCCAGGCGCTGTTTGATATCGTAGATCCGTTGACTGATGAGACGACTACGCTGTGTAGCAACACCGAAGGGGTGTTTTATATGCGACGTGCTATTCGGTTTGTGACGGCTGGGGCGCCGTTGGGGCGGGTGACTGGGACGCGGGCTTTTAGGACTGGGGTTTTGTTGGGGGCATGACGGTTTTTGCCTTCGCGGCGCTCTTGTCCGTGCTTTTATGGCGTTGGCTGTTGGCCGACATTCTGCGGCGCTGCGACGTCGAGCGGAAATCATCGACTGTGAAATGCGGCACCGCACGCAAGCGGTGACCGCGCAGCACTGACTACCACTAGCGTCCACCGCACCGCAGCCAAGAAAGAGGCGCGAGAGATTTCGCGCCTCTTTCATTTCTGGTTTGCGACAAGTCTGCGTTGCCCGCAAATATCGCTGTGGTAACTAGCGTTAGATTCAGTCGAGAGTTTCCCCTTCGGGTATCAGGTCCGGGTGTTCTCTGCAAATAGGAACAATCGCTTTCTCAAAGAGTTCATAGATGACGTCGGCCATTCCGCGCCGGAAAGTGGAAAAAACCTCTGGCGAACAGTTCGCTTGCACGATCCTGATCGCCTCATTAATGGACTTGTTTGCGTCGTACAGTCGCGCAATCACTTCCGTGGCCGTTTCCTTATTTTCGATCATTTTTCGACTCCTTACGGTTTGTCTCTGGTGTTAAAGCCGAGGGCACCCATGCAATTCTGCGCAATTGTTCACACAATTCCAGTACCTGAATCCGACGTCTACACTTGTAGGTAATACAGCATCGCACTTTTCTCGACACATGATTCTCACCTGCCCGCAATCTCCGGTGTCCTTGCATTTGACGAATCCCGATGAATCGTTTGCATCGCGTGCGAACAGTTTTGCATAGAGCATCGTCCGTTTTGACAGGTCAGGAGTCAACACTGGAAACGGTAGCTGATTCTGTGCCGCAATCTGAATTTCGACCGGATTGTCCGCGAAGGGTTTGCCCGTCTGTGCGCTGAAATAAAGGTCGTGAAGGAACACTGACCACGCAAGGCGCGCTTGCATGAACCCACAATCCACACATACGGCGTTGATGCGAGGTCCGGGATCAGAATCGCCTGGTGTCAGCCGACCAAGGATATTCGCTAAGGGACCGACGGGGTTAGCACCACTCTCGTAGTTATCGAGCCACTTGTCAATCTCGTCACTGCTTATAGGTTCCGGGGGACTCATGCCAGTCGGACCACCGTCATACCGTGCAACTGCGCCAGTTCGCGAGACGACGCGACCGTCACCTGAGTAGCCGTAATTCACTGACAGGTTCCGGTACTGACGACCATTAAGCTCGGTAGGAAATTCGAAGTACTTGAATTCGCTCACCCTTCCTCGCAGATCATAGGTAACGAGAACTTCGCGGTTGTCCCCAGGCAGATAAGTCGCGCGGTGCGCTGCGTCGCGATTCGCTACGCCGAGAGTCCATGGCAACGTCCGGTTGGATGCATTGCCGAGGTTGCCCGTTCGGTCGTAGCGGTACGACCAATCGGCGACCTTCTGCCCGTTTATGTACTTGAGCGCTGCGACCATGCGATTTGAAGCGTCGTATCGCGCGCCAATCGTCATTTGCCATCCTGACGACTTGGCATTGAACCCGCGTTCGCCGGTGGCATCATCCGTGCTGAGTTCACTGAATCCGGTGACGTTTCCGTTTGCGTCGTACACGAATGCCTGCACCTTGTTAGGCATTGCGATCATTGACGGATGGAGACTATTGAGGTCCGCGTACTGCACGGATGTGACGGTGACAGCGGACGCCGTGCGCACCGTCGCTGTAATGGGGCGGCCGGTATCGTCGTAGCTGTAGGTCGCATTGCGCCCTGAGGTCGAGGTGCCAAGTAAATTGCCAGCCGCATCCCACGCAAATGCGCTTGTTAGCGAACCGCTGCTGCCCGTAGGGCGAACCTTTCCGCCGATAGTGGAAAACGAAAGAGTTCTCGCGCCATTCGTATTGGTCACCGTTGTGGTCCCGGTGCCATAGACGAACTGTACGTTATGCGTTGTATCAGGGTGGCTGACCGCCGCCGCTCTCCCATTCGCATCGTATGTCCATGTCGCGATACGTGATCCCGTTTCGTCCACGATTCCTGTTATCGCGTTCTTAAATCGGGAGTCGCCATAGACATATTGGCGGACATTTCCATCCGGCCAGATAACGGCAGTGAGATTGCTGTTCGTGTCGTACCGGTACTGTGTGATACCGCCGATAGGGTCAACCAACCGCGCAATCCGTCCCTTGTCGTCGTACTCAAGGCGAAGCGTCAAATCCGAGGTCGCATCGGTATTGGCGGCGTGCTGTTTGATGGTAGTAAGCCTTCCCGATGCGTCATAGCTGAGGATCCGGTCGAATCCCGTCTTGGTAGACTCAGACAGGAAAACACCTTGGGCGGAATAGGACTCAGTAGTTTCGGTCAATAGGTCTTTGAGCACCCAACCCGTACCGTTCTGCATCAACGTTAGGCCGCTAAAGCTCTTCGTTCGCCATACGCCGTTCGTCCAGGTAAAACTCAGCGGCTCTCCGTTTGAACGATATGCCACGACGTTCCCATAACTGCCTGTCGCACCCGTGACATTCAACTGCCGTTGCCAATTGTGAAACCACATTGGCCCGACAACACTCGCACCGTTCAGGAACACGGTAGATCGGTAGGTGCGTGCGAACGTGACCGGCAGCTCATCGCCACTGACGAAGTCGTTTTCTGTCAATGTCACAACGCCGCTAGACGGATACACGGGATCGGCAACAGGACAGGAGTCTTCTGGCTCCGAAGACCCTGCGGCGCACCACGCATCAATCAAATCAAGGTTATTTCGACATCCGTAGCTGCCCATGCCGCTTGGCGTATTGCTCGCCACGTCTAGGCGGCACGACGGAGTTCCCGGTGTCGCGCCCGATTTTGAGTAAAGCTCCCAGCAGCCGTTATCCGCGTTTGCGCCGAACGCCACCAGTAGCAGCGTGAATGCGATCAGTAGACGGGCAAGGTTGCCTGCTGGCCCGCAAGACGGTTTATTTATTCCCATACATCTCCCTTTTTTAACGCGTCGTTAGTAATTCGTAATAAAGCGACACTGCATCGGGGAGTCGAGAGTCAAAATAGGACGATTCTGAAAGGCGCCGTCGCGCGACACACTTTTACAGACCAGATGAAATTGGTAGCTTCAAAGCAGGACCGGCGCTAATCTGCGCGCCAACAACGGCCGCCGTGCGGGCATCCAGTGGAGGTGCAAACAATGATGAAGCGGGCGCGATGGACGAACTCGATGCACTGGGCGGCATCATCGAACTGATCGAACTTGAGATGAACGCAGATGATGGTGACGCAGCCCGATAGCCCATAAAAAAGCCCGCAATGGGGCGGGCGCAAGAATGAGTCATTCGTAGGGGCGCGCGAATGCGGGGCGTTATAGGGTGGTGCTCACTCGCTGGTGGGCTTGTCTTTCAGGCGAAGAAAACCGGCTCACCTTCATTACTTCAGCCTTTCCAGTTTGTACATACGGAACGTCTGACTAGTTCTTAAGCGTGTCCCCTGGCTTGGAGGGCGTAGTGGTGCATCTGGAATCTGTGTTCCCGCACATTCGGTGTCAGTGACCAGGCAGTCATACTTCCGGCGCGCGCCGACGTGGTACTTCTTAAAAACCATTGTCGTTGCCGTCACAACGGCTCGGGTGCGCGTTGGACTGCCAGCCACGCTGATCGCCATGCTCGTGCTATTTTCCTTCCCTCCTACTTCCTTCCCACCAGATACGTCGCACCATTCGGCCCGTAGCGTTCGGCATGCGGTTCGTTCGCAGGCAAGTGGAAGATGTCGCCGGCTTTATATGTCTGCTCCGTCTCGCCCACGCGGATGTGCAACTCGCCGTCCAGAATCAATGCCTTCGCCTCGAACGGATGCTCGTGAACATCCATCGAGGTGTTCGCCTCACGTGTCACAACGACGGTCTCAGCGAAACCTTCTTTCGTCAGGTTTTCAGTAAACGTTTCGCGGTCCATGGCATCTCCATCGTCGAGCAGTGGCGGACGTTTAATGTAACGCCAGCCACCGGTTCGTGCAAAGCGCAGTCGCGGCTTACGCCGATGCAGTGACGTCTAAGTCGACCTTCCCGCTCGTTCTCGTGCGCGGCGCTGGCGATTCACCCAGCCCTTTCCTGCGGCGCGCAGCGTTCGAATCCGCCTCCTTCGCATCGGCCATCACGACCGACATCTTTCCTCGCTCGATCTTCGCATCAGTTTCGTACTGTTGTGCCGTCCGTTCCAGAAGTTCCGCAAGCAACATCTGGTCGCGACGGTCGCAATAGTTCATCGCGATACCTTTGCGCAGCGTCCTCGCCAACGCAGCCAGAGATGAAAGCCGTTCCACATACATGCGAGTTGCTTCCAATACCTCTCCAGCAAGACGCTTATATTCAGCGGGCTTGACCGACAGACGCGGGTTCATAAATGAAGCTTCAGCGGGTTTGCTCATGGCGCGATTTCCGGTTGATTCTCGAAATCGCCCGACACTCGCTGCAAACGGGTGGGCGGGCACGTAGCGAGGTTGAGAGACCGGTGTTTTGACAAGCCGGCGAGCCTTGTGGCCCCCTCGCCACCACCCGCCCGTTGCGGACGCGTTGAGGCAGACGCACGAACCTGAGCAGCAGGTCATGCGGTCAAAACATTCGGGCTCTCACGCCCGGTCGTCATTGTTTCGACGACCGCCAAATTATAAGTGCGCCATTCTCTTAAAATTCATTTTGTTAAGCTAACTATCTAATTTTGGCCAATCGGCCTAAGACAGTCTCAAACCTTCCCTCAACGCAACGACGTCGCACCTCTGAGCTTCGATCAAGCGCCCCCAACAAAGCAGCCACCCAACCGAAGCCCATCCACCATCACCCGCCCTTAATTCACCACCAACACCGGCGCCACAGCCGCCGGATCACTAATACTCGGCCGGCCATTCTCAACGTGCCCAGCCACACGACGCGAGAAGCTGGCGTCATCGTTGCTCGTCACCGTCAAGTCATACCAGTGATGGCTCGACGCCAGCACCCAGGCCTCTTCGATATGCGCCCCTTCTGGCACCAGCACCGGACGCGTCCGCGCACCATACGCGTTGTCCGTCACCGTCAAGCGCGCAATACCGCCGCCCTTGTTGCTGAACTTGATAAACACATTCCCGTTCGCCACATCGTATTGCACCTTGATCTCAGGCTCTGCGGGCTTATTGTGACCATGCCAACCCGCAGCCTGCGCGGTCTGCGCCGTCGCCTGCTGCGCATTACCCGCAAACTTACGCACGAAGCCATTCGGCCCAAACACCTCGAACGTATACACACCGTTCGTCGTCGTCAGATCGAACGTCTCGCCGAGCGACTTGCCCGCCTCAACCGTATAACGCCACGGACCATCCGGACGATTCGTCGAATACACATAGAAATGCGCACCTTGATTGCCGGTGTTGGCCAGCACGATTTCGAACGTGTTCTTCTTCACATCCGCGTGCCCATTCACATGCAACTCATACGGCAACGCACGGGCAAAACGGATGCCCGATTCCTGCGGATCGAATGCGACTGGCGTGGCCGGCACCGTGGGTTTCGGCTGCGACGTACACTCATTGGCGATCTGCTGGTAGTTGCTCGTATCCGGGAGCGGCGGCACCGTGGCGTCCGGCGTGCGGAAGTCAAACGCTGTCGTCAGATCGCCGCACACCGCACGGCGCCAGGCCGTGATATTCGGCTCATACACGCCAAAGCGCGTTTCGATGAAGCGAATCACCGACGTGTGATCGAACACCTGCGAGCACACAAAGCCGCCCTTGCTCCACGGCGACACAATCGTCATCGGCACGCGCGGGCCGAGGCCGTACGGCAAGCCGTCCGCCGTGTAGGTGCCGCCACGCAGCGGGTTCACGACGTTGTGGATTTCGCCGTCCACGCTGACCGTCGACTGGCCTTGTGCCGGCGTCGTCGCCGGTTGAGGCGGCACCAGGTGATCGAAGAAGCCGTCGTTCTCGTCGTACATGATGAACAGGACGGTCTTGCTCCAGACTTCCGGATTCGACGTCAACGCATCGAGAATCTGCGACGTGTATTCTGCACCGTAGGCGGGCGTATAGCTCGGGTGCTCGGAGTACGCAGCCGGCGGGCATAACCACGACACCTGCGGCAGATTACCCGCGAGCACATCGTTCTTCAGGTCCGCGATTGTGCGCACCGTCTGCGCGCGCTCGTACAGCGGTGAACCCGGCTGCGCGTTGATGAAGTTCGCGAAGTTCTGCAGCACATTGGTGCCGTAGTTGCCGTTCAACGGGTCCGCGCCGGTAAGACCTTGCTGGTAGACCTGCCACGTGATGCCCGCGGCTTGCAGACGTTCCGGGTACGTGGTCCACGAGAGCAATTGATAACTCGGCGGACCGTCGCCGTCGACGTAATCGTTGTTGTCGAGCAGCGGGCCGCCCATCGTGCCGGTCGGATCGACCATGCCGGTCATCAGATACGAACGGTTCGGGTGCGTCGGTCCCGCCAGCGAACAGAAGTAAGCGTCGCAAACCGTGAAGGCGTCGGCCAGTGCGTAGTGGAACGGGATGTCGCTACGCAAGTAGTAGCCCATCGTCATGTCGGTCTTGTACTGGGGCCACTGGTTGTACGCGCCGTTGTTGATCGCGTAGTGCGTCGGGTACCACGAGTGGTCGAGATCGCCGATGCATTGCGCGCTGGTCGTCTGCGTGTTCAGATGGAACGGCAGCACAGGTTGCGCCGCGTTTTCTTTCGACGGCTGGTACCACACGGGTTGCTGGCCACCTGGCAGCGGAATCGGGAAGCGGTCGTTGTAACCCCGTACGCCGCGCATATGGCCGAAGTAGTGGTCGAACGAACGGTTCTCCTGCATGAACACGACGATGTGCTCGACATCGCGGATCGTGCCGGTGCGCGAAAACGCGGGCACGGCAAGCGCATTGCGAATGGACTCGGGCAACGCGGTCAGCGCGGCAGCAGCGCCGGCGGATGAAGCCACGGTCTGCAGGAAACGGCGACGGCTAGTTGATGTCATCGAATATCACCTTCTGCGGGTAGGGGAAGAATAGCGCGCCTCGCGCGCGCCGGTGGAATCAGGTCAGTTGCTGTTGGTGTTGTCGCCCGGTGCGTAATGCATCACGGGCGCGACTTGCTGGCTGTCGGCGGCGAGGCTGGCTTGCATGTTCTGTGTGATCGCGTCGGACGCCGCGGCAGGGTCGGCTGCAAGGGGCGCCGATGCGTTGGGCATGGTGGTTGCGGGGCTGACGGCAGGGATTTGCGCAGCATCGTTGTTGGCAACGCTTGGCGATGACGGCGCGGACGCGGAGTCGTCCGCGCCACAGCCGCTCAACGCGAAAGTTGCGAGTGCAACAAAGACGGTAGTAGCAAGGAGTGCGTTTCTTTTCATGTCTGCATCCAGCTTCGTGATGGCGGATGCAGTCTCCAATCCTTTCAAGAAATAATTGTGAAACGTTTGCGAGTGGATGAAACTCTTCTCGATCGTCAGTTATTCGAAAGGTGACGGAAAGCAGTAGGCAGGAGAATGGTCACGTTAGCGCCACACGGCTGAAGCCCAGGCACACCGAACGATTTGCGCTTTGCATACTTTGGTCAGTCCATGACACGTATTGAAAGACCTTTCGACATCACGCGTCTCGAAGACGAATGGCTCGAAGCAGATGGCTTCGGCGGCTTCGCATCGGGGACCGTCGGCACGCTGCGCACGCGCCGCTATCAGGCGCTGCTGCTCACCGCCACACGTCCGCCTGGCGGGCGCGTGGTACTCGTCAATGGTGTGGAAGCCTGGATCGAAGCGGACGGCCAGCGTTACCCATTGAGCATGCAGCGGTATATGCCGGACGTGATCTATCCCGATCTGACCGCGAGTCTCCTCGCGTTCGACACCGAGCCGTGGCCGACATGGCGTTTGCAACTCGATCCACACATCACGCTGATAGCGGACGTGTTCGTGAGCAAGGCGACGCGCGAAACGGTTTTGCGTTGGCGGTTGGAAGGCTCATCAGAAGCAGCTTCTGGCGCGGGCGCGTTCAACCTGAAAGTCAGGCCTTTGCTTTCCGGCCGCGATTACCATGCACTGCACCACGAAAACGCCGCGTTCAATTTCAACGCGCAGATAAGCGGCGACCAGGCATGCGTGAGTTGGCAACCCTACGGCGACTTGCCTGTCATCAACGCGGCGACCAACGGCATCTACACACACGCGCCTGATTGGTATCGAAACTTTTGCTACGTTCGCGAGCGGGAGCGTGGCCTTGATTTCACCGAAGACCTCGCCACGCCCGGCGTGTTCAGCTTCAATCTCGCCGATGGTGACGCGGTGATGATCCTCAGCGCGTCGATCGGGTCCTCGGTGTCGGCAGCAAGCGCCAAACCAGCCGCCGCCCACGCAGCCGAACTCGCGCGGATCGAACAGCAGCGCCGCAGCACACTCGGCTCACGCCTGCAGCGTTCCGCCGATGCCTACGTCGTCGCGCGCAACGAAGGCCGCACTATCCTCGCCGGTTTCCCATGGTTCACCGACTGGGGCCGCGACACATTCATCGCCATGCGCGGCTTGTTGGTCTCAACGGGCCGCCTCGCCGAGGCTGAAGCGATCCTGCTCGAATGGTCGGGCACGATATCCGAGGGCATGCTGCCGAATCGTTTCCCCGACTACGGCGACACCCCGGAATACAACTCCGTCGACGCATCGTTATGGTTCGTCATCGCCGTCCACGACTATCTGGCGACGAACCACGCCAACGCCGACACCCGAACGCGCCTGCGGCAGGCAGTCGAAACCATCCTCACGGGCTACACGAACGGCACACGCTTCAACATCAAGGCATCCCCCGACGACGGCCTCCTGAGCGCCGGCGTGCCCGGCGTACAACTCACGTGGATGGATGCCAAGGTCGGCGACTGGGTGGTCACGCCACGCATCGGCAAACCTGTTGAAGTGCAGGCACTCTGGATCAACGCATTGCGCGTTGCAGCAATGTGGAATCCGCAGTGGCAGCAGCCCGCGGAGCGAGCGTTGCAAGCGTTTCATGAACGCTTTACCGATCCGTCGACGCAAGCGCTTGTCGACAACGTCGATGTGGATTTCGTGAAAGGCGCAGTCGACCGCTCAATCCGCCCGAACCAGATCTTTGCCGTAGGCGGCCTGCCGTTTCCGTTGCTCGAAGGCGCGGCGGCGCGCGCGGTCGTCGACCAGGTCGAAGCCCAGTTGCTCACGCCGCTTGGCCTAAGAACGCTCGCCCCGTCCGATCCTGCCTACCACGGACACTACGGCGGCCCTCCGCTGGCGCGCGATGGCGCCTATCATCAAGGGACAGTCTGGCCATGGCTGCTAGGCCCGTTCGTCGAAGCATGGCTGCGGGTTCATGGCGCCGAGCCGGATGCCCGTGCACAAGCCAAAGCACGCTTTCTCGACCCGCTGTACGCGCATCTCGATCATGCCGGTCTCGACCATCTCTCCGAAATCGCCGACGGCGCCGCGCCGCACACGCCCGCCGGCACGCCGTTCCAGGCGTGGTCGCTGGGGGAGTTGCTGCGCATCGAAAACCTGCTTGCCCGGTTGGAGCCCATCGCCGCATAAACCGCGCTACGATGTGAGTCCCACCGCCAGGCCCGACGCAAGGACGTAGTCATGCCACCGCTGCGCGCTGCCAATCTGCTCGACACGATTGAAGGTTCCCGCCTGCACTCCGCCGATTGTGCCCATTGGCAGCGCTGGGGGCCGTATCTCAGTGAGCGTCAGTGGGGCACGGTGCGCGAGGATTACAGCCCGGACGGCACCGCCTGGGACTCTTTCCCCCACGACCATGCACGCAGCCGCGCTTACCGTTGGGGCGAAGATGGCATCGCCGGTTTCGGCGACGACAAACTCAGCTGGTGCGTGTCGCTGGCGCTGTGGAACCGCAAAGATCCGATCCTGAAGGAACGCCTGTTCGGCCTCACCAACGCGCAGGGCAATCACGGCGAGGACGTGAAGGAGCTGTACTTCTACGTCGACGGCACGCCGACGCATTCGTACATGCGGATGCTCTACAAGTACCCGCACGCCGCCTTTCCGTACGACGACCTGATACAGGAAAACGCGCGACGTGGCGGCGACATGCCGGAATACGAGATCCTCGACACCGGCGTGTTCGACGATTTGTGTTACTTCGACGTGCAGGTCGAATACGCGAAACATGCGCCCGACGACATCCTGATGCGCGTGACGATCGAGAATCGCGCGGACAAGCCGGCCTCGCTCGATGTGCTGCCGCAGATCTGGGCGCGCAATTCGTGGTCGTGGAAGGAGAACAAGGACAAGCCGTCGCTCGTCGCCGGCAAAGACCACGACGGTGAAGCCCATGTGGTCGGCAAGCAGCATGGCCATGAGCCCATCGTCGTGACAGCGTGGTCGAAAGACGCGCCGCAGATGGCGTGGCTGTTCTGTGAGAACGACACCAACGTCAAGCGCCTGTTCAACATGGACGGGGCCGGACCGTTCAAAGACGGTTTCAACGACTACCTCGTCCACGGCGACGAACAGGCAGTACGCCGCGACGCCGGCACCAAGGCAGGCGCGCATGCGTCGATCGAACTCGGCCCGCATGGCCGCGCCGTGGTGTACATGCGCTGGCGTCCGCAGTCGGCGCCCGATGACGCGCAACTCGATGCCGATGCGGTGTTCGCTCACCGTATCGCCGAGGCCGACGAATTCTATGGCGCGCTGCAACACGAGATCGTCGATCCCGACGCGCGCCTCGTGCAGCGTCAGGCGCTCGCCGGGATGTTGTGGTCCAAGCAGTACTACCAGTACGACGTGCAGCGCTGGCTCGAAGGCGATCCCTTGCAACCCAAGCCGCCCGAGTCCCGCAAACACGGCCGCAATGCGGATTGGCGGCATCTGTGCAACGCGGACATCGTGTCAATGCCCGATAAGTGGGAATACCCGTGGTACGCGTCGTGGGACCTCGCGTTTCATGCGGCCGCGTTTGCGCTGATCGATCCCGCGTTTGCCAAGCGTCAATTGCTGCTGCTGGTGAAGGACCGCTATCAGCATCCCAACGGCCAGATGCCCGCCTACGAATGGGCGCTCGGCGACGCGAATCCCCCTGTGCATGCCTGGGCTGCCTGGCGCGTGTATGAAATCGACCGTGCGCTCATGGGCAAACCTGATCGCGATTTTCTCGAACTCGTCTTCCACAAGCTGCTGCTGAATTTCTCGTGGTGGGTGAACCGCAAGGACGCGGACGGCCACAACGTTTTTCAGGGCGGCTTTCTCGGACTGGACAACGTCGGTATCTTTGATCGCTCGTCGCCACTACCGACCGGCGGTCACATCGATCAGGCCGACGGCACTGCGTGGATGGCGGCGTACGCGCTCGACCTGATGCGTATCGCGCTTGAACTCGCGTATGCGAACCACGTGTTCGTCGATATCGGTGTGAAGTTTTTCGAGCACTTCCTGTACATCGCCGAGGCCGTGAGTTGCGACGACGGGTGCGAGACCGGTCTATGGGACAGCGAAGACGAATTCTTCTACGACAAACTGCGTCTGCCCGACGGCAGCAATATTCCGATGCGCTTGCGCTCGATCGTCGGCCTGATTCCGCTTTTCGCCGTGCACGTGCTCGAAGAACGACTGCACGGTCACTTGCCGGGTCTGCGCGAGCGGCTCGTCTGGTTCCTCGAACATCGCCCCGATCTGGCGAAGCTGGTCTCACGCTGGAACGAGCCCGGCAAGGGCAATGCGTTGCTGCTCTCGCTATTGCGCGGGCATCGGATGAAAGCATTGCTGCGCCGTGCACTCGACGAAAGCGAATTCCTCTCCGATCACGGCGTGCGGGCGCTGTCGCGGTTCCATCGCGATCATCCGTTCGAGTTCAACCACAACGGCACCAGCGTCACCGTCAAGTATCTACCGGCTGAATCCGACACACGCGTGTTCGGCGGCAATTCGAACTGGCGTGGGCCGGTGTGGATGCCGATGAACTATCTGCTGATTGAATCGCTATACGAATTTCATCGCTATTACGGCGACGATTTCCGCGTCGAATATCCGACCGGCTCCGGGCAGAATTTCTCGCTTGGCGAAATCGCCGACGAACTGGCGCGCCGGGCGACCACCTTGTTCCTGAAGGACAAGAACGGCGAGCGTCCGGTGATGGGCGCGTATCCGCTCTTGCAGGCCGACCCGCGGTCGCGCGATCTCGTTCTGTTCCATGAGTATTTCCATGGCGACAACGGGCGTGGCGTGGGGGCGTCGCATCAAACCGGCTGGACCGGGTTGGTGGCGTTGCTCCTGCAACCGAGGGCGATGGCCGCATCGGGGAATGTGCCGCTGGCAGGCGAGCCGGACCGGGCGCCGATGCCAACGTCGACTTCAACGCCTGCCCCCGCCTGCCCACCCGAGTCAGCGCCCGAACCTGCGCCTGCGCTGGTGACCGCGGTGACCAAGTAGCGAGTGGAGTGTGGCGACCCAGGCCCAGTCACGCGCGAGGTTACATAAACCATACAGCGCGCGGCGCGGCCAGATTGAGTCGTTGTTTTTGAACTGTGTGGGTTCAAGCGTGGTCTTTCAAGTACTGCCACGTCCGTTCCATTGGCTTCCTTAAGTGAATCCCATGTCGACTACTCCGAACACCCCAACTTCCGCCAGCCACGAACCCAGTTGCAAAGTCAGCGCGGGTCCGCATGAGGCGCCATCGTCGCCGGCCGGCAAGCATCCTGCGCCGCCTTGCACGCTGGTGATCTTCGGCGCGGGCGGCGACCTGACCAAGCGGCTGCTGATGCCCGCGCTCTACAACCTCGCGGTGGACGGCCTGTTAGACGATGGCATGAAGATCATCGGGGTGAATCACGGCGAGCGCGAGACGAGCGAATGGCGCGAAGATCTGCACACGTCGCTGCAACAGTTCGCCGCCGACAAAGCGAGCACCTTCCATGCCGGCAAGCTCGACGACAAAGCATGGGACTGGGTCGCGCAACGCCTCGAATTCATGGCCGGGGAATTCGAAACCGACGACACGTTCACGAAGCTCAAGCAAAGGCTCGATCAATCGCCGGGCGGCAACGTGATTTTTTACCTGGCGGTCAGCGCGCACTTTTTCAAGCCGATCGTCGAGCATCTCGGCAAGGCGGGCTTGCTGAAAGAAGGCGAGGGCGCCGCGGGTGGCTTCCGCCGCCTCGTGATCGAGAAACCGTTCGGTACCGATCTCGCCTCGGCGCGCGATCTGAACGCGCACATTCTGTCGTACGCGAACGAGTCGCAGGTGTATCGCATCGATCACTTTCTCGGTAAGGACACCGTGCAGAGCATTCTCGCGGTGCGCTTCGCGAATGCCTTGTTCGAACCGATCTGGCGGCGCGAATATATCGACAGCGTGCAGATCACCGCAGCCGAAACGATCGGCGTGGAGGGACGCGGCAAGTTTTACGAGCAGACCGGTGCGTTCCGCGACATGCTGCCGAACCACTTGTTCCAGTTGCTCGGCATGGTCGCGATGGAGCCGCCCAATTCGTTCGATGCTGAAGCGGTGCGTGACAAGAAGGCGGAAATCTCCGACGCGATCCAGCCGCTAACCGCCGACGACGTCGTCTTCGGTCAATACGAAAAGGGTCCGGCGGGCATCGGTTACCGTGAGGAACCGAACGTCGCGCCGGACAGCACGACAGAAACCTACGCCGCCGCACGCGTGTACGTCGAGAATTGGCGTTGGGCGGGCGTGCCGTTCTATCTACGCACCGGAAAGCGGCTTGCCGCGCGTCGCACGGAGATTTCTGTGCAACTGAAACCGGTGCCGTTCCGTTTATTCCGCGACACGCCGGTGGACGCGCTGACACCGAACGTGCTGACCTTGCGTATCGATCCCGCGCACGGCACGAGTTTCGACTTCAACGTGAAGACGCCGGGGCCGGTGATGCAGGTGGGCGCGGTGCAGTCGTCTTTTGACTACGCAGACTTCTTCACCGAACGCGCCAACGTCGGCTATGAGACCTTGCTGTACGACTGCATGCTTGGCGACGAGACACTGTTCCAGCGTGCCGACAGCATTGAGACATGCTGGGCTGCGGTAGACGACGTGCTGCATCCGAAGACCGGCGGCGCGATGCCGGTGCACGGCTACGCCGCAGGCAGCGAAGGTCCTGCCCAGGCGGATGCGCTGCTCGCACGCGATGGCCATGCATGGCGGCCTTTGAAGCAGGACGCCGTTGAAAAGAAGTAACTCCATGAGACGCACCAACACAATCGGGGGACACCATGGCCACACGTAAAACGAAAGTAAGGAGCAGTACCGAGCGGATTCTGGCGATCGACGTCGGTGGCACGGGCTTGAAAGCCGCAGTCATCGATGCGGACGGACAGATGAAAACCGAGCGTTTGCGCGTGGTCACGCCGCATCCGTGCACGCCGGATCAACTGATGGATGCCTTGGTGAAGCTGGTCGAGCCGCTCGTCGAAAAGGAGCCGCCTACGCTGATGTCGATCGGCTTCCCTGGCGTGGTGCGTAACAACCGCATTCTGACGGCGCCGCACTTTGGCATTGAAGGCTGGCACGACATTCCGCTAGCGGATTCACTGGCGCAGCGCCTCGGCGGTCTGCCGGTGCGCATGATCAACGATGCGGAGATGCAGGGCTTCGCCGCGATCGAAGGTCACGGTCTTGAGTTTGTGCTGACGCTCGGCACAGGCGCGGGCACGGCGCTGTTCCGTGATGGCGAGTTGATGCCTCACCTTGAGCTTGCGCATCATCCGGTGAGTAAGAAGGGTGTGGCGTACGACGAGTACATCGGCGACGCGGCTCGGGAAAAGGCGGGGAATAAGCGCTGGAATCGCCGGGTCGAGAAAGTGATCGGTATTCTCGATTCGCTGGTGAACTACGACAAGCTGTGGATTGGCGGTGGCAATGCAGCACGGCTGACGTTCAAGTTGCCCGCGAACGTCGCGACAGTATCGAACGATGCGGGGATCGAAGGCGGCGCGCGCTTGTGGCATCCGAAGTCGCTGCGTGAGACGCGGCAGTTGCCGGAGGCCAATGAGCGGACCGGCCGGTTTAAGTGACATGTAATTTATTGACGGGCCCCGTTGCTGCCCGATGGACCCGGCGTCGTCGGTAAGGCACGCCCATGGCCCCTCAAAAATAGATCGCGACAGCATCCGCAAATGGGTCCAAGATGGGCGACACGGCGGCCGCCTTCGCGGCCGGCGAATCCGGACCGGTCGCGCAAGCGCTGAGCACACCGGATAAGCCGCACCGGTCCAGGCGACGTTCGTCCGACATTGTTTGCGTCCGCCGATAGTCGACCATCAGCGATCGCCGCCTATTGCGGCGCTTTGGTGCGACCCCGCCCCCACTCATTCCTCACCGCGCCCGGCACATGCCGCGCACGCCTCTTTTCGTCCTGACGGGACTGCGCGCGTTCGCCCGCACCCGAGGAACCAGTCACAGCCCGGAGGTCCACCCCCACGTGACACGCGTGGTCGGGCCTCCCTGAAGGAAGAACCGATCATGTCCCAGTTCGATGAACTGTATGGCGACGCAACCATTGCGCCGGCAGCACGCGGCGCGAACCTCGCCCGCCACGGCAACCCGCCTAAGTCACCGACGTCGCAGGACGTGCGCCTGTGAACGCGATCCTTCGATATGTCGTGAAGCATCGCGCGCTGTCGCCGCCGTGGGATGACATCGCGCCGGTGCGCGAAGAGCTGTTCGGCATCGAACGGCTCGAGCAACACGCGCAGAGCCTCGCCGCCGCCCAATCGGTGACGAAGACGCCGCCCGCCGTTTTATCGCTGCATACGCGGCTCAACGACAACGCCGCCGTCCTGCTCGCGGCCTACCGTGCGAGCGCCGCCGAACTGGAGAGTGGCCGGGGCGTGGTGCCTGCCGCCGAATGGCTGCTCGACAATTATCATCTCGTCGAAGAACAGATCCGCGAGATCCGCGACGATCTGCCGCCTGGCTACTACCGTCAGTTGCCCAAGCTTGCCGCCGGCCCGTTCGCCGGCTATCCGCGCGTATTTGGTCTCGCGTGGGCGTTCGTGGCGCATACCGACAGCCACTTCGACCCGCAGATCCTGCGGCGTTTCATCGACGCCTATCAGCGGGTTCAGCCGCTCACGATCGGCGAATTGTGGGCGGTGGCGATCACGCTGCGCATCGTGCTGATCGAGAACCTGCGGCGTCTTACCGACCAGATCACCGCGGGCCGTAGTGCACGCGCGGACGCCGATGCACTCACCGACCGTCTGCTGGTATCGGGCAGCGCTCGCTCGGCGCTTGAAGCGGATATTTCCACGCGCTCGTCGGGCCTGTTGTCGGAGCTGTTCGCGGCACAACTCGCTAAGCGGCTGCGCGACCAGGATCCCCGCATCACGCCGGCACTTGGCTGGTTGGAAGAGCGGCTCAAGCTTCAGGGTGCATCGGTCGAAGCGGTCGTGCAGCATGCGCAGCAGCGGCAGGGTGCGTCGAACGTCACCGTACGCAATGTGATCACCAGCATGCGGCTGATTTCCGACATTGACTGGGCAGACCTGTTCGAGAGCGTGAGTCTCGTCGACGCACAGTTGCGCGCGGGCAGCGGCTTCGCCGAGATGGATTTTTCGACGCGCAATCTGTATCGCAGCGCGATCGAGCAATTGGCGCGCGGCTCGTCTTTCAGCGAACTCGACGTCGCCGGTCTGGCGCTGCAGTCGGCGCAGGCGGCGGTGCTGGAAGCCGGCAGTGCCGCGCACGCAGAACGCGCTCGCGATCCCGGTTATCACCTGATCGCCGAAGGCCGGCTCGCGCTGGAGCAGGCGATCGACTTCCGTCCTCCGCCGCGCTTGCGGATCACGCGGTTTAACGTCCGCCTCGGCATCGGCGGTTACGTCGGCACGATCCTGACGCTCGCCGCGACGTTACTGGCGCTGGCGCTGTGGGCGCTATGGACACTAGCGCCGCGCGGTCTCGACGCCGGGGTACTCACGCTGTTTGCCGTATGCGGATTCCTGCCCGTCACTGAGATCGCGACCGCGCTCATCAACCGTGCGGTGACATGGAGTTTCGGCGCGATCACGCTGCCGGGTCTCGAACTGACTGCTGGCGTGCCGTCGTCGCTGCGCACGCTGGTTGCCGTGCCGACGCTTCTGACGAGCGAGGCCGATCTGCGCGAGCAGGTCGAACGTCTTGAGGTCCATCACCTCGCAGGCGCCGGTGGCGACCTGTCCTTCGCGCTGCTGGCGGACGGGCTCGATGCCGATCAGGAGGTGCTGGCTGGCGATGCGCATCTGCTCGCCGTGGCCGCCGACGCAATCGAAGCACTGAATCGCCGTTACGAGCCAGGCCCCGGCGGCAACCGTTTCCTGCTGCTACACCGCCGCCGCGTATTCAACGCGAGCGAGAACAAATGGATGGGCTGGGAACGCAAGCGCGGCAAGCTGCACGAACTCAACCGCCTGCTGCGCGGCGCGACAGATACGACCTTCGTGCCGATCGCCGGATGCGCGCCGCAGGTGCCGTCCGACGTACGCTACGTCATCACGCTCGATGCCGATACGCGTCTGCCACGAGACGCCGCGTTGCGACTGATCGGCAAGATGGCGCATCCACTGAACCGGCCGACATTCAGCGACGCCGAACAACGCGTCGTCAACGGTTACGCGATTCTGCAACCGCGCGTCACGCCTTCGCTGCCCGTCGGCCAGGAAGGATCGCTGCATCAGCGCGTCTTCTCCGGCCCTGGCGGGATGGACCCTTACGCGGCGGCCGTCTCCGATGTCTATCAGGACTTGTTCGGCGAAGGGTCGTACACCGGCAAGGGCATCTACGACGTCGATGCGTTTGAAGCCGCTTTGCAGGGACGTGTACCGGAAAACGCGCTGCTCAGTCACGATCTGTTCGAAGGAATTTTTGCGCGGGCTGGGCTGGCGTCGGATGTTGAAGTGGTCGAGGAAGTGCCCTCGCGTTACGACGTGATCGGCAAGCGGCAGCATCGCTGGACGCGTGGCGATTGGCAATTGCTGCCGTGGATCGTCGGTCATCGTGGCCGGGACCGACACGCGATGCCGTCGATCGGCCGCTTCAAGATGCTCGACAATTTGCGCCGTTCGCTGCTCGCGCCCTTCATGATCGCCGCGCTTGGCCTATGCTGGCTGATGCCGATCCGCGCCGGCATCGCGGGCGTGTTGCTGATGCTAGGCGCGCTCGCGATTCCCGCCTTCCTGCCGACGCTGTTCGCGATCCTGCCGCGCCGCAGCGGCATCCATCTGCGCAATCATCTGGACGTGCTGGCCGCCGACGTGCGGCTCGCTGCCTTGCAGATTTTTCTGTCGGCCGCGTTCCTCGCTGACCAGGCGTGGCGCATGGGCGATGCGATCGTCCGGACGCTGATACGGTCGTTCGTTACGCATCGCCGGCTGCTCGAATGGACAACGGCGGCGCAGTCGAAGGGCAGCCCTCGCCTCGATCTGCGTGGCTTTTATCGGCAGATGAGAGGTGGTATCGCGCTCGGTCTCGTGCTGCCGGCTGGCGCGATCGCGTACGCGCCGTCGCACTGGCCGCTCGTCCTGCCGTTTGCGTTGTTATGGCTGGCCGCGCCGGCGCTCGCATTGTGGTCGAGCCGTTCGCCGACCGTCGCAGGGCGTTTTGCGATGGTGGACACGGACGCACGCAGCCTTCGCCTCATCGCGCGACGCACGTGGCGTTTCTTCGAGACCTTCGTGACGCCGGCAGAAAACATGCTGCCGCCCGACAACTTCCAGGAAGATCCGAAGCCGGTCGTCGCGCACCGCACTTCGCCGACCAACCTCGGGCTCTACCTGCTGTCGGCGATTGCCGCACGCGATTTTGGCTGGACGGGGACGACGGAAACCGTTGAACGGCTCGAAGCGGCGTTCGCTTCGATGCACAAACTCACGCGTTTCAAGGGGCATTTCTATAACTGGTACGGGACGCTCGATCTCCAGGTGCTGGCGCCGGCCTATGTGTCGTCGGTCGATAGCGGCAATCTCGCCGGCCATCTGATCGCGCTCGCCAACGCGTGCGAGGAGTGGCCGCATGAATTGCTCGCGCCAGCTGCGCGATCCGGAATGATGGACAACCTGCAACTCGCGCGCGAAGCCATCGACGCGCTGTCCGCCGCAGGTGGTGAACGTGGCAAGCAGTTGCTCGGAATCCTCGAAGAGATCAGCACGCAGTTGCAGGGCCCACAGACGCTCGAAGCGTTGTCGCCGTCGCTTACGCGGCTGACGGAAAAAGCAGCGAAGGCGACACGTGAAATCGTGCCCGCCGGCGGGGACGAAAGGTCTGCCGACCTGATGTTCTGGATCGAGGCCTTGGGCAAAAGCGTCGCCGAGCACGCCCGCGACCGGCAACAATCCGCCGAGGCGCCGCATCTTCTGCAAGCACGCCTGAAGTCGCTCGCCGATACATCGCGCGCGATGGCGCTCGACATGGACTTCGCGTTTCTGCTCGATCCGGAACGCAAGCTGCTGTCGATCGGCTACTCGCAATCCGACAATAGCCTCGACGTGAACTGCTACGACTTGCTGGCGTCCGAAGCGCGCCTCGCGAGCCTGTTCGCGATCGCAAAGGGCGACGTGACGACGCGCCACTGGTTCCGCCTCGGCCGTGCCGCGACGCCGGTAGGTAACGGCTCGGCGCTGATCTCGTGGTCGGGGTCGATGTTCGAATACCTGATGCCGTCGCTGGTGATGCGCGCGCCGGTCGGCAGCCTGCTCGAGCAGACGAACCGTCTGGTGGTGGAGCGGCAGGCCGCGTATGGACGCTCGCTTGGTATTCCGTGGGGCATTTCGGAATCGGCGTACAACGCTCGCGACATCGAATTCACCTACCAGTATTCGAATTTCGGCGTGCCCGGTCTCGGTCTCAAACGCGGGCTTTCAGAGAACCGCGTGATTGCACCGTATGCGACGGGGTTAGCCGCGATGGTCGACCCACAAGCCGCGCGAGAGAACTATGCGCAACTCGCCGCGCTGGGCGCGCTGGGCCGCTACGGTTTCTACGAGGCACTCGATTTCACCCGCTCGCGGTTGCCGGATAACGAGGATGTCGCGATTGTTCGCAATTTCATGGCGCATCACCAGGGCATGACGATTGTTTCGATTGCGAATACGTTACTCGACGCGCAAATGCGTGCGCGCTTCCATCGCGAACCCATGATCCAGGCGAGCGAACTGCTGTTGCAGGAACGCATGCCGCGTAACGTTGCCGTTGCGCATCCGCGTGCTGAAGAAGTGAATACGTCCGCGGTTGAAGCGGGCGCCGTGCCGCCGACCGTACGGCGCATCGGCGCACCGGCGGACGCTGGCGGCGCGCCGGTCACGCACCTATTGTCGAATGGACGCTACGCGGTGATGCTCACGGCGACTGGCGCCGGCTACAGCCGCTGGCGCGACACGGCAGTGACGCGCTGGCGCGAAGACGCGACCCGCGATAACTGGGGCTCGTTCATTTTCCTGCGCGATACGCAGAGCGGCCACGTGTGGTCGGCAGGCGCGCAACCAGTGGGCAGCGAAGCAGAGCACGAAGAGGTCGTGTTCGGCGAGGATCACGCGGAATTCATCCGGCGCGACGGTTCGCTGACGACCACCTTGGACGTGCTGGTGTCCGGCGAGGCGGACGGCGAAGTGCGCCGCGTGTCGCTGGCGAACAGCGGACGCCGGGCGCGCGAGATCGAGCTGACGTCGTACGCCGAAATCGTCCTCACGACGTCCGCCGCCGACGACGCGCATCCGGCCTTCTCGCGCATGTTCGTCCAGACCGAACACCTCGCCGAGTTCGGCTCGCTGGTGGCCACGCGCCGCCCGCGTTCGAACGACGAAAAGCAGATCTGGGCCGCGCATTTCGCGGTGGTCGAAGGCGAGATCGTCGCCGATCCGCAATACGAATCGGATCGCCTGCGCTTTCTGGGGCGAGGGCGCAATGCGGGGACGGCGGCGGCGATAGTCGATGATCAACCGCTGACCAACACCACCGGCACTGTGCTTGATCCTGTCTTCGCGCTCCGGTATCGCGTGCTGGTGCCGCCGGGCAAGGTCGCGCGCGTCGCGTTCTGGACGGTGGTGGCTGAGTCGCGCGCACTGTTACTCGATCTGATCGACCAGCACCATGATCGCAACGCGTTCGACCGCGCCAAAACGCTCGCATGGACACAGGCTCAAGTGCAGTTGCGCCATCTCGACGTCGCGGCCGAAGAGGCGGCGGATTTTCAACGCCTAGCCGCGCCGATCATCTACGCCGATCGGCGTTTCAGGGCGCCGTCGGACGCGATCATTCGCGGAGCCGGTGTGCAGTCCGGGCTGTGGCAGCATGCGATTTCCGGCGACCTGCCGATCGTGCTACTGCATATCGACGACGTCGAAGATATCGCGCAGGTGCGGCAATTGTTGAGGGCGCACGAGTACTGGCGGATGAAGCGGCTGGGCGTCGATCTCGTGATCGTCAACGAACGGGCTTCGTCGTACATCCAGGAATTGCAGGGGGCGATCGAAACGGCCGTGCGCAGCAGCCAGTCGCGCCCACGGTTCGGTGAAGAACTCGCGCAAGGGACGGTCTATACGCTGCGCGCCGATTTGATGAGCGTGGAGGCGCGAGCGTTGCTGAAATCGGTCGCGCGCGTGGCGCTGATCGCGCGCCGCGGTTCGATTGCCGACCAGCTCGCGCGCTTGCCGCAGTTGCCGCGTCAGCCGTCGGCGCTGCGCCGGCCGAAGCTGCCGATGTCGTCGCCGTGGCCCGCGCCGGTTCATCTGCCTCGGGTGGTTTCTCCGGTTCCGGTCGGACTCGAGTATTTCAACGGTCTCGGCGGCTTCGATAAAAACGGCCGGGAATACGTGACGGTTCTCAGGGCGGGCGCAACCACGCCCGCGCCGTGGATCAACGTGATCGCCAATCCTCATTTCGGCTTTCAGGTAGCGGCACAAGGCAGCGGCTATACGTGGGCCGAAAACAGCCGCGAGAACCAGCTCACGCCGTGGTCGAACGATCCGGTCGAAGACCCGGCTGGCGAAGCCCTCTACGTGCGCGACGAAATGACCGGCGACTTGTGGGGCGCCACCGCGCAGCCGATCCGCGACGGCGGGACTTACGTCGCGCGTCACGGATTCGGCTACAGCCGCTTCGAACACGAGGCGAATGGGATCGCACTCGATTTGCTGCAATACGTGCCGCTCGCCGACCCGCTGAAGATTTCCCGGCTGACGTTGCGCAATCTGTCCGGCGTGCCGCGCCGTCTGTCCGTGACGGCGTGGATGGAATGGGTGCTTGGCACCTCGCGCGGCGCATCGGGGCCGTTCATCACGACGGAAATTGACCCGGTCACCGGCGCGATGCTGGCGCGCAATCCATGGAGCGTCGGGTTCGCGGGGCGCGTCGCGTTCGCCGACCTCGGCGGCCGGCAGACGGCATGGACGGCAGATCGCACCGAATTCCTCGGCCGCAGCGGCGGCACTGCCGCGCCCGCCGCGCTGACCGGCAATGCGCCGCTGTCCGGCATGACAGGCGCAGGCCTCGATCCGTGCGCGGCGTTGCAAGGCGTCATCGAGCTGGGCGTGGACGAGATTGTCGAGGTGGTGTCGTTCGTCGGGCAATGCGCGTCTGTCGACGAGGTGCGTGCGTTGATCGAGCGCTATCGCAAAGTCGATCTTGACGCCGTGCTCGCCGAAGTGACGAACCATTGGCAGACCGTGCTCGGCGCGGTCCAGGTGAAGACGCCCGATCGCGCGATGGACCTGATGCTGAACGGCTGGCTCCTGTATCAGACGCTCGCCTGCCGCGTCTGGGCGCGCTCGGCGTTCTATCAGGCGAGTGGCGCGTACGGGTTCCGCGATCAGTTGCAGGACGGCATGGCGCTGACGCATGTGCAGCCCGACGAGACGCGGCGGCATTTGCTGCGCGCTGCGTCGCGACAATTCGTCGAAGGCGATTTTCAGCATTGGTGGTTGCCGCAGTCGGGACAAGGCGTGCGCACGCGGATTTCCGACGATCGCGTGTGGCTCGCGTTCGCGACCGCGACGTATATCGGCTGCGCGGGCGACGTCGCGATTCTTGACGAGATCGTGCCGTTCATCAGCGGGCCACTGCTACGTCCCGGCGAGCACGATGCGTTTTTCCAGCCGATGATCGCGGATCAATCGGCATCACTGTTCGAGCATTGCGCGCGCGGCCTGGATCAATGCATCGAACTGACCGGCGAGCACGGCTTGCCGCTGATCGGCACGGGCGACTGGAACGACGGCATGAATCGCGTCGGTGCGGACGGCAAGGGCGAAAGCGTCTGGCTCGGCTGGCTGCTGCTGCGGACCATCGCGTTGTTCGCCCCGCTGGCCGAACCGCGCGACAGTCAGCGCGCTGCACGCTGGCGCGCTCATGCGGCGTCGGTACGCGAGGCGCTTGAGCGCGAGGCGTGGGATGGTGAGTGGTATCGTCGCGCGACGTTCGACGACGGCACGTGGCTCGGCTCGAAGGACAGCGACGAGTGTCAGATTGATTCGATCGCGCAATCATGGGCCGTGCTGTCGGGCGCGGCTGATCCGGCGCGCGCCGCGCTGGCGCTGGCGTCACTGGACAAGCACCTGATCCGTCGTGGCGACGGTCTCGCTTTGCTGTTCACGCCGCCGTTCGATAAAACGGCTCACGATCCCGGCTACATCAAGGGGTATCCGCCGGGTCTGCGTGAAAACGGCGGACAGTATAGTCACGCGGCAATGTGGGCGATCCTCGCGTTCGCGAAATTGGGTGATGGCGACAAGGCCGCCGCGCTGTTTTCGCTGCTCAATCCGGTCAATCATGCGCGCACGCCGATGGACGTCGAGCGCTACAAGGTCGAGCCTTATGTGGTGGCCGCCGATGTCTATTCCGTGGCGCCCCATACCGGACGCGGTGGCTGGACCTGGTACACGGGGTCCGCTGGATGGATGTACCGCGCGGGTGTCGAAGGCATTCTCGGCATGTGTCGGGAGGGCGATTTCCTCGTGATCAAGCCGTGTATTCCGGACGCGTGGCCGGGGTTTGAGGCGACCGTCAATATGCATTCGACGCGGGTTGAAATCCGCGTCGACTCCGCAGCCGGGCATCGTTCGACGCAGGCCATGCTTAACGGCACGCGTATTGATTGCGAGGATGGACGCGTGCGTGTGCCGTTGGATGCGGGGTCGCATAGTCTCCTCATTTCGCTTGGCCAGAGCGTGAAGGAGGATGTCGACCCCGAGCGCCGCTGTGAGCAAGGTGCTTAAGCGACTGCGCCAGGCGCATCCCACTACCTGGCCGCATCGCCCCATCGATATTCCTGGCTCACCTCATCGAGCTGCGCCTTAACCTGTGCATCGAGCACAAGCTCGGAAGCCGCCAGCGTATCGTTCAACTGCTCAGCGCGACTTGCGCCAATAATCGCCGACGTAATCAGCGGATTAGCCAACACCCACGCCAACGACACTCGAGTCAAAGACTCGCCCGTCGGCGTGGCGATCGCCTTTAGTTTCTCGATCGTTTCGAACTCGCGCTGATGCCAGTACCGCTCCTGATACATGGCCCCGGCCTTCCCGACGGTTTCGGTGAATCGTCCGGACGTGGGCGCAGCATCCACTCGATGCTTACCCGTCAGCAAGCCACCCGCCAGTGGGTTATAAGGCATCACGGCTAACTGCTCTTCGGCCGCCAAAGGCAACAACTCCCGTTCGATCTGCCGGAACAACAGGTTATAGCGGGGCTGTACCGATACAAACCGCGCCACGCGCAACACATCAGCGCGACCCAGCGCCCGTGCCAAGCGATACGCCAGGAAATTCGACACGCCGATATAGCGCGCCTTCCCGGATCGGACGATGACGTCGAGTGCTTCGAGCGTCTCATCGAGCGGGGTGTTCGCGTCGTCGGAATGGAGCTGGTACAGGTCCACGTAGTCCGTGCCGAGCCGCCGCAGCGATGCGTCGATGGCATCCAGCAGATGTTTGCGCGACGCGCCTTGATCCCACGCTGACGGCCCCATCTTACCCACCGCCTTCGTGGCCAGAATGAAGCGGTCGCGTTTGCCCTTCAGCCACCGTCCGATGATCTCTTCCGTGCGCCCGGCAATGTTTTCGCCGCCGCCGAGCGGATAAACGTTGGCGGTATCGATGAAGTTCACGCCGGCGTCCGCCGCCGTGTCGAGAATCCGCCGCGAAACATCTTCTTCAGTCTGCAGGCCAAAGGTCATCGTGCCGAGACACAGGCGCGAAACGGTCAGGCCGGTGCGGCCAAATTTGCGGTATTGCATGGTCAACTCCGAAGATGGACGGAACAGCTGCGGTAGGCGGTGTTGTAAAAAGGATAAACGGTGTGGCGATTTCGCGTTCGGCCGTCGGCACACGCAAGCGTGATGAGTCGTTAGTATTTAGAAAGCTTTCCGCGCCGCTCGACTGATTCGTGTGAATGCCACGTGCTTTCATCGCCGAGCTACGCCATCCGGGTCGGGTAGATGGACACTGCTCAGAGTTGAGAGAAGTTGATGAGTTGATCGAGGATGTAAATAGGCCCGTCTATTTGTCTAATCAATGCGTATGGCTACCATGCATCGGGCTGTTTAACATTACAAATGCGTAATTTAATTCCGACTGCGGAGACTTGAAAATTACGTTATCCATACGTTCGTAAAAATTCGAAACAAATCCATTACACCCAGTAACCTTCGGCGCGATTGCTGCGGTTTTATGCGTGTGGAATGATATCGATTCTCATTTAACCATCAGCCAGCCACCCCGTCGTCTTCGCGCCAAGCAGGAGACAGGCAGCCAGCCAATTGCGGTTTTGTCATTGATTCCGAGTCGAACGTGCGGATCTGGCAAGCGCACATCCGACGGGATTTCCCATGTTCAATCACACGCCGCTTGCGACTGCGTTAGCGCTAGCTTTTGCCGTTCCATTCGCCACGCCTGCCATCGCGCAGACCGCTCCGCAAACCACATCGCAGCCGTCGGCTCAAGACGCACCGGCCGCACCGGCTGCTCCGGCTGCACCGGCGACTACGGCGGCCGATAAGGCGACCTTGCCGACCATCGGCATCGCGGCGCAAGCGGACCACCAGGACTTCCAGGCAGAACGCTCGACGGTCGGCGCAAAGACGCCCACCGCATTGCGCGACATTCCGCAGACGGTGACGGTGATCAACAAGTCGCTGCTCGCCTCCCAAGGCGCCACGTCGTTTCAGGACGCGTTGCGCAATGCGCCGGGCGTGACCATCGGCGGGGCTGAAGGTGGTCAGATCGGCAACAACATCAACTTGCGCGGCTTCACGGCGCAGAACGACATCTATCTGGATGGGTTTCGCGATCGCAACCAGTACTATCGCGATACCTTCGACCTCGAAGAACTCGAAGTGCTGTACGGTCCGTCGTCGATGTTGTTCGGCCGTGGCTCCACGGGCGGCGTGATCAACCAGGTCAGCAAGAAGGCGAACCTGCAAGACTCGGCGGAAGTCTCGACAACGGTGGGTACCGATGATCGCTATCGCAGCACCGTCGACGTGAACCATCAGTTGACGGATACCTCGGCGATTCGCCTGAATGCATTCGGCCAAAGCCTCGGTTCGACGCGCGACGAGATGAAGAACAAGGATTACGGCATTGCTCCAGAGGTGCGCTTCGGTATCGGCACGCCGACCGAAGTGACGATATCGGCGCTGATCCAGCACAACTACGACATGCCCGACTACGGCGTGCAGGCGTTGAACGGTCATCCCGCGCCTGTGCCGAAGAACACTTTCTACGGCCTGACCTCCGACCGCACGATCCAGGATGTCCAGACCTTCACGGCCGGCATCAAGCACAAGTTCTCCGACGACCTCACGCTGCAAAACCAGACACAGTTCTCACACTCGCTGACCGATGCGCGCGAAACCGCGGCGCAATCGGTGCTGACGGGGCCGCTTGCGAGCAGCACCGCGCTGACCAACGGTAATTACACGACGTTGTCGCCGTCGCAACTGTTCATCAAGTTGCAAAGCCACGACCGTGTGATCGAGAACCACGCGCTGTACAACGACACGACGCTCGAATACAAATTCAACACCGGTCCGATCAAGCACGACCTGATCGCCGGCGTCGAACTCGATCACGACAGCTATTCGAACCAGGCCTACACGCGCAACAACTTGCCGATCCTCTCGATGGTGGATCCGGCGTATCTGTCGACGCCAGCAGGCGTGACCACGACGGTCGGCAACAACGCCAATTCCGGCTCGAATGAAATCGCCGGCTACGTCAATGACACGATGTCGCTCGGCCAGCACTGGAAGGTGATCGGCGGCCTGCGCTGGGATCGCTTTCAGGCGCAGATCCACAACACGATCAGCCTGCCGGGCTACGCGAGTCAGACCAACTTCTTCACCAGCGTGCGCGCCGGGGTGATTTACCAGCCGGACGACTGGCAGTCGTACTACGTGTCGTATGGCACGTCGTTCGATCCGTCGCTCGAAGCCTTGACGGTGACCAACCTGACGCAGAACCTTGCGCCGGAGACGACCAAGTCGTATGAAGTCGGCAGCAAGTGGGATCTGTTGGGCGGCAATTTGTCGGTGACGTCCGCCTTCTTCCACGAGGAGATGAACAACGCCCGCACGCAAGTTTCGCCGACCGAATATGAACTCGACGGCGACGTCCGCGTCGAGGGATTCCAGGCGGGCGTGACTGGGCATATCACGGACAAGTTGCAGATTTTTGGCGGCTACACGTACATGGACGCCATCGTCCTGAAGGCGCTCGACGGAACGCAAGGGCACGTGCCGGCCAACACGCCGCGCAACACACTGACGCTCTGGAGCACTTACGCGATCACGCCGCACTGGGAAATCGGCGGTGGCCCGACCTATATGTCGCCGCGCTACGCGTCGAATACGAATTACGTGCAGGTCCCGGGTTACACCCGCTGGGATGCGACCGCGGCCTATCACGCGAAGAAGTACGACGTTCGGCTGAATCTGCTGAACCTGACCAACAAGATGTACTACGACGCGCTCATCCAGTCGGATGGTGGCCGTTCCGTGCCGGGTATCGGACGCACGCTGCTGGCGACGCTCGACTACCGGTTCTGATACGTGCCTCATTGAACCGGTAGGCTTGCCGCTCTCGCAAACGGCAGGCCGACTCAACGAGGCCAAGGAAACTCAAGATGCTGCTGCACATTCCGAATGTACTGAACGCCGAGCAATTACGCTTTGTGCGCGAGCGGCTCGATAGCGCCGGCGACGCATGGGTCGACGGCCGCGCGACCGCTGGCTATCAGGGCGCGCCCGTCAAACGCAATCAGCAGATCGCTGAGCATTCACCGCTCGCGCGTGAACTTGGCGATGTGATTCTTGCGTCGATCGAGCGCAACCCGCTGTTCATCAGCGCGGCATTGCCGAACCAGGTGTATCCGCCGCTCTTCAATCGTTACGAAGGCGGCATGCAATTCGGCAGCCATGTGGACGGTGCCGTGCGGGTGCTTCCCAACGGCGTGAAGCTGCGCACGGACGTGTCGGTGACGCTGTTCCTCTCCGAACCCGGCGAATACGACGGCGGCGAACTCGTTGTCGAAGACACCTACGGCGTGCAGCAGGTCAAGCTGCCGGCGGGCGACATGATCGTGTATCCGGCCACCAGTCTGCATCAGGTTACGCCGGTCACGCGGGGTGCGCGCCTTGCCAGCTTCTTCTGGGTGCAAAGCCTCGTGCGCAGCGACACACAGCGTGCCTTGCTATTTGATATGGACACGGCAATTCAACGTCTGAACGCCACGCAGGCTGACGATGCCGCGCGCCGTAGCCTGGTCGGCTGCTATCACAACTTGTTGCGTACCTGGAGTGAAACGTGAGCGTGCCTGAGGTCATTGAATTCCAACCGGTTGTGGCCATTGACGCCGCGGCGAGCGAAACGCAGCGGTTCGACCGCGGTGAACTGAAAGCACGGCAGCAGCGCTCGCGCCGCGCGACCTTCGTCAAATGGCTGCGCAAAGTGCATGGCTGGATCGGTTTGTGGGGCGCGGCGCTGGGGTTGCTGTTTGGCACTACGGGCTTTCTGCTGAACCATCGTGGCGGTCCGCTGAGAGTGTCGACCGGTGAGCCGCAGGTGTCGGTTGTGCAGGTGCCGTTGCCGCAACCGGCGCCGCAAACACCGCACGAACTCGGCAAGTGGCTCAAGCAGGAACTGAAACTGGCCGGCAGCCCGGGACGCGCGCAGAAAGAGCCCGCGCATCCGGTCGCGTGGGGTGAACGCAGCATGATTCAGCCTGAGCACTGGCAGCTCAGCTTCGCGTCGCCGCACGAAAACACGTCCGCTGAGTATTGGGTCGGCAACGATTACGTGACGGTCAAGCGCAGCGAGAATTCGTTTCTCGCGACGCTCACGAATTTGCACAAGGGCGTCGGCTTGAGCGTCGGTTGGGTGCTGCTGATCGATACCCTGGCGGGCAGCATCATTCTGCTGTCGCTCACAGGCGTCCTGCTTTGGACCGAGTTGAACAAACGCAAAACCATCGGCGTGGTGTTGGTGCTGGGGTCGATCATCGCCGCTGTGTGCGTGGGGCTGATTTAAAGAACGCGGCGGCCGAGGCGCATTCGAAGCGGCGCCCGCCGCGCAAGGCGACGCCTACGCCCGGCGCAACCCGGACATCACGCCGGGCCAGTACGTGATGCGCGGGGTCACGGATGCCGGCTCGCAGGCCCGGCGCCCTGCACGCCCGCCAGCGAGAAAGCGGGCGCTCGCGCTAGAATCGTCGCAGACCGCCAAAACCGTTGGCCCTGCCGGAATTCTGCCGATGACCCCATCCCCCAATCAGGTCGACGCCGCGCTGATGTCGCGGCGTTCGATCCGCGCCTTTCTGCCTACTCCCATTGCGCGCGCCGATATCGAAGCGATTCTCGAAGCGGCCAGCCGCGCGCCGTCGGGCACCAATACCCAGCCGTGGAAAGTGTATGTGGTGACGGGCAAGTCGCTCGTGCGCCTGTCGCAGGCTTTGGTCGCCGCCTACAACGACCCTCAGCGCGATTCGCTCTATCAGGAAGAGTATCGCTACTACCCGCATCAATGGGTGTCGCCGTACATCGACCGCCGCCGCAAGATCGGCTGGGATCTGTACGGCCTGCTGGGCATCGAAAAGGGCGACAAGGCACGCATGCATGAGCAGCATGCGCAGAACTACCGGTTCTTCGGCGCGCCGGTCGGCCTGTTCTTCACGATCGAGCGGGTGATGGAGCGCGGCAGCTGGCTCGACTACGGCATGTTCCTGCAAGCGATCATGACGGCGGCGCGCGGGCGCGGTCTCGATACCTGTCCGCAGGCCGCCTTTACGCCGTTTCATCGGGTGATCGCCGAGCATCTCGGCCTGCCGGCCGAAGAGCAATTGGTGTGCGGCATGTCGCTCGGTTTCGCCGACGAAAGCGCGCTCGTCAATACGCTACGCACCCATCGCGAACCGGTTGAACAGTTCACGCGATTCCTCGATTGACGGGCATCCCCACCTCCCATCGGACCAAGATGAAAACATCACGCCGCCATTTTCTGATGCTGGGTGTGGGCGTGAGCTCATCGCTCATGCTGTCCCGCGTCGCGTTCGCTGACACCGCGAACACACTGAGCGAAGCCGATCCGAAGGCGCAAGCCGTCGGCTATAAGGAGGACGCATCCAAGGTCGACAAGGCGAAATTCCCTGGCTACGCCGCTGGACAAACCTGCGCCAACTGTTCGCTATTCCAGGGTAAAACCACCGACGCCTACGGTGGCTGCACGCTGTTCGGTGACAAGCAGGTCGCCGCGCGCGGCTGGTGCAGTTCGTATTCGAATATGTGACCGCGCAAGCGGCCCGCGCGCCGGTATGTGTGATTTGAGAACGCCTTGGCCTTAGTTCAAAGCGCTCAGTACGAGGTTATGCGAATGGCCGATCCATATCGCCGCGTCGCGGTGGTCGCGCAAGGCGTCGCCCGTATTCGGGTGCAGAAAAATATCGAGCGCGCCGTGATTCAGCGTGAGCCAGGCGACGAGTTCGGCGAACTGCGCCGGCGCGAAGGCGAGCTGATACGACCACATCGGATGCGGCCCGACCGGGCGTTCGTGAAAGCGGCCCAATTGCAGTTTGCCGTTCCAGTGCGCTTCGATTTGCTCGCGAAAGGTCCACGCTGTGTCGCGGCTGCCTGAATCGAAGTAAACGTGGGCGTGCCAGCTCTCGATGGCTGAGGTGTCGCGAAGGGTCATAGCAGGGTCTATTGCGGTTCCGTTTTGATCAGACATTCATTCTGCTTGAATTTCTGCCGACGCGTGCGGCGCGCGTCTCATGTGAAACTCCTTTTCATCTTCGCCGATGATCTCGAATCCGAGGCGGTCGTACAGGCGCTTCGCGGGATTGCCTTTGAGCACCTTGAGCATGACCGGCAACGCGTCGGCCTGCGCGGCGGTAGGTGTTACGCGCATTTCACATCAGATGAAATAGGCACGTTACACCGATTCAGCAAACTGGCCTGCCAATCCCCCTCGTTTCGCGCAATTGCATTCAGGCGTGCTCACATAAACTGTTTTCCATGGAGCGACAAGTCACCGAGCCCATCGACGCGGTCTTCCCCCCGCGTTGTTTTGAACCGTACCGTTGATGGCAGTTTGCCGCGGTTGTCTAACGCGGCAGGGCAGTAAAGCAGTAGGAAGTCGAAGCAATGGAAACAACGCGCAATCGAGGTATCAATGCGCGCGAATCAGCAGGGGGTTGCAGCGAGGCGATGTTGAAGGCGAAGGACCGCGCTGTAACGCAGCAGCAGTACACGTAGCAACGCAGCAGCACTACAAATAGCAACGTAGCAGTTCAAGTAACAGCGTAAGCAGCAACAGCTTTGTTAGTCTTTGTTAGTTTGTGGTGGTTATAGGTCGGCAAGCATCCACGCGCCTGTACGACTCTTCCATCCTGTCCGGCCCTGTTCCCTCGCGGGAACAGGGTTTTTTTTCGTCAGCGCGGCAAATGTGACTTGTATTTAGCGGGTCCGAACCTATATGGCAGCGTTGCATGTCGGGCCAGCCGCAGCGGAAAGTTTGCGCGTGCCCAGCGAGATGCGACGCACAATCGAGACTTTGAGTTATTTAAGTCTGTCTTAATAGTTGCTTGCCATGATGGCTACACAGACTCACATTAAGGGCCTGTCAAGCCGCCGGCGCACGGCGGCGTTTGCCACCGGAGAGCACAGCATTCGGTGGTAGAGCCGAGAGTTAGCGAAGGAGGTTGAATCGATATGTCCAGTAAATCGCGAGTCCGCAAGCACACCCAGCCGGCCATGTCCCCGCTGTTGCGTGCGCTGACCTATAGCCGCACGGCTCACGAGCCGATCACCACGGCGATGCTCCTGCAGTGCTACGCCGCCGTCGATGCATTCCGGCGCGGCCAAGGCTCGCGGGATTTGCACCTGACCTTGAGCCGGCATTTGCTGGTGTCGCAAGAGTTGGCGCGTCTTGGTCTTGGCGAAGACGTTCTTGCTGATATTGAAAGCGCACATGCGGCGATGGTGCAGCTCGACGCGCGTGAACATCTCGACGGCGCCTGGATTCTCGAGGACAGCGAGTACGCCCGTCTTTGCACGGCGCTGGCGATTCTGGATGGGCAACTGGCCCACGCATCGTTGAGCGAGATCGCGAACGCGGAAGCGAAGATGATCGAGGGGCTGATGAGATCCGCTCGCACGCAAGCGATTGTCGAAGCGGTGGTTTAACAGCCATGTCCGTTTTCCATCGCGGAGAACGCTCAAACCCACGCCAATGCGTACAAACGAAAAACGCCCACATAGGGCGTTTTTCTATTTCAGCGTTCCTCTTTCAGCATTTCCCCACTCGCTGACCAGAAGGCGCTAATCGTTGTACTGCGTCATATCGTAGTACGTGATCCCATTCTGCCCGCCCCCCAATTGCACGACCCGCGAACCACCCGACGTCAACGCCGGGAACGGGCAATTCGTGCAAGTCTGCGCGCCTGCGGCATTGAGGCCCGAAAAGACGGTGGTTTGATACTGACCGGGCGTGGGGTTGTTCGGCGCGCCGATCGAGAAGCCGTCGATGGCGGTCGTCGAGCCGGAGCCCGTTCCAGGGTAGGCCTGGATCTGCACGGAGGTCACCGGATAGGTGGGACTCGGTCCCGTCACGACGCTCGACCACGTCACGCTCATCGCGTACTGCACGCCGGCCAGCGGCCCGCTTGGCGTGAGGAACTGGGTTGCGAAGCTCGGCAGCAGCGTCGGCCACGCGACCGTGCTGCCCGCCGCCGCGTTCAACGGGCTGCCCGGATTGATGATCGACGACTGGCCGAGCTGCGCGCCGTTCTTGTCATAGAACGTCACGGTGTAGGTCGCGTAGAGCGGCACGGTGCTCGCGTCGATCGATTGCGCCGAATAGTAGCCGCTCGCGGCTGCCGGCGTGAAGTTCGCAGTCGACGACAGCGACTGCCATGACCAGCGATACAGCTCCGTATTGCTGTTGGTCAGCGCCGGTGAAACCGGCGCCGCGTTCAACGGCAGATCCGACAGACCCAGCGAGCTGATACCGAGCGCGTTGCGCTGCATCAGCCAGACCGGCGCGGCGAGTCCCGGTCCCGTGACGGAAGCCGAATACACCGTCGGATTCGACGTGGTCGGAATCGAAATCTTGAGACCCGACTCGTAACGGTTCACGTCGTTCAGCTTCGAATCGAGGAAGGTGCGACGCTGGATTTGCGACAGGATCGACACAGCGAATTGCGACTGATTGCCGATCAGATCCCAGCCGAGCTGCGTGCCGTTGGTGAGCGTGACGGGCGTGGGGAGTTGTTGCGCGATGGTGTAGAGCACACCGGCTGCCGCGCCGCTCGCCAGCGTGACCGGCAATTGCACGAGCGCAAGCTGCTTGCCGTTGCGTGTGAAGAAGGCGAGCGTCTTCGGCGAACCGAACACCGCGCCACTTAACACCGCATCGGTCAGACCATGGCCTACGGCCAGATCGGTCGAGCCGTTTTCGAGGTACGTGGAGTCGATTGCCGGCGAGCACGACGTGTTGAGCGTGCCGTTCGCCGCGCAGGCAGTCAGCAGGGACGCAAGCGGCTCCAGATAGTTCGCCGCTGCGGGCGGCGCGGCCAGCGTGATCGACTGGGCAGTCTGGTTGTTCAGTGCGACGGTCGTGCCCGGCGCCGCATTCGACAGCAGCAACACGCCGCCGTTAGCCGCCGACACCAGCGACACCGTGTCGATCACCGCATCGGCGCCGGTGTGGTTCGGCGTAAAGGCCGTGCCGATGGGATCGAAGCCCGCCGTCTGGAGGCCGTTCTGCGTGAGGATTTTCGCGAGTATCGTGTCGAGCGTGATGGTGGCGATCTGCACGGACGGCAGCGTCACCTTGACCAGCGCCCCGGTGGACGCGAGGTCGATCGGCTTGCCCGAAGCCGTCAGCATGGCGGCAATCGCGGTGGTCAGCGTGGTGACGTTAGCGACAGCCGGCGCCGTGCCAGCCGGCAGTTTGGCGAGCACGGAGACGAGTGGGGCGGAGATGCCGGCAGCGTCGCTGGCGACGATCAGGAACGGGGCGGTCATGCCCTGCACCGAGATCGTGTACGCGCCCTGCGTGTTGGTGGTTGCCGTGGCCTGAGCGCCGGTCGCATCGATCAGCGTGACGGTTGCACCCACTAGGGCGGTGCCGGTGGCGACCGTGCCGCCCACTGAAGTGGCCGTGACCGGCGGCGTGCTCGACGACGTCGAGCTGGAACCGCCGCCGCCACACCCGCCGAGCTGGAACAAGACACAGGCCACGGCGGCCGCGACGCCGGTGCGCACTAACGATCGATGCATGAATTTCCCCGATGCTGCGTTTCTATGATTCGTTTGTTATCCCGGCAAACCAGGTATGCCGATGAGTTTGACGATGTTCTGTATTTGCCGCGCTATGCCGCCGGATTGAACGCGGATTATCCGCAGCCATTAATCGATAAACGGCACATTCATGGCGGGCTTTAGCGAGTTCGGAGAATACTTGAAAGCGGCGCACTTGTGTCGCGCGCCGGGGAAGAGCCGATTAGCGTGTCAATTACTTGCCCAATTCGTGTCCGATAACCCCGCCGGCTACCGCGCCGCCGACCGTGCCGACCGCGCTGTGATCGGTCGCCTCGTTGCCGATGACGCCGCCCGCTGCCGCACCGCCAAGGGTGCAGCCGGAGGTGATGGTCAACAGCGCCAAAATCGTTGCAAGCATGCCCAGGCCAGATAGATTTCGCATGATGTCACCTCGGATGTGTGTCGATACAACCGGGGCAGCAATCCCCATGCCCGCGTCGGTGTTACGAGTGTCCGTAGGGCTCCCGGTCAGCGCGCGTCCGGGCGGTGAAGCGGGTTTGCTGGCGTGATCCGCGCTTGCTAGACTGCCCTTCGCAACCTAACTGTATGTAAGCGCGTTTTTGCCGTCGTACGCCGGCCTGGCGTTCACGTCCGCGGCGCGATCAATCGGAGACGCCATGTCGTACATGCTGCTTATCGTCGAACCCCCGGATCAACGCATCGAACGCGGCGAGCAGGCGGGGCGCGAAGTTTATGACCAGATGGTGCAGTTTGCCGCCGACCTCAAAGAGCGCGGCAAGCTGCTCGCAGTCGAATCGCTGGCCTCCGAGGCCGTGCGCGTGCAGGTGCGCGGCGGACAGCCCAAACTGCTCGACGGCCCGTTCGCCGAAGCCAAGGAAATGATCGGCGGTTTCTTCCTGCTCAATTGTGAAAGCCGGGAAGAAGCGGTGGCGATCGCGCAAGCCTGCCCGGCCGCTTCGTGGTGCACCGTCGAAGTCCGTAAAGTCGGGCCCTGTTTCCTGTAAGCGGTTCGCCTGGGTTTGCCCACTCGCGACTCTTTTCTTGGGGTTTTCCCTGAATCGGCGACCCCTATGTCGATCCGGTCGCGCGTCGCTCGTCGTGTGAGTAAGGAGCCTGCAAAGAGATAACGGCTCGTCACTTACCCCACGCCACCCGAGGAGCGATTGCGATGCGATTCATGATCATAGTAAAGGCGACTGCCGCCAGCGAAGCCGGCGCCCCGCCTGACGAAGCCCTGATGGCCGCGATGGGCACCTACCACGAAGAGCTGGTCAAAGCCGGTGTGCTACTCGACGCAACCGGTCTGCAACCGAGTTCGAAAGGCTGGCGCATCCGCTACAGCGCGGGCAAGCGCACGGTCATCGACGGCCCGTTCGCGGAAACCAAGGAACTGATCGCCGGCTACACGCTGATCCAGGTTCGCTCGCGCGACGAAGCCATGGAATGGGCGCGGCGGTTTCCGGCGCCGTTCGGCGAGCAGGCCGACGGCGAAATCGAAGTGCGGCAGTTGTTTGAACTCGAAGACTTCGAACCCAGCCCGGAACTTGAGCGCTTTCAGAAACTGGACGCCGACAAACATTGATCGCGACGCCGATCCGAGCGCCGGACGAGGCGCCGATCCGGCCACATCGAAAGGATTGCATCATGCTTAAAACCATTCTGATCGCCGTTGTCGCGGCGGTGGGTCTTGTGCTCATCTACGCGGCGACGCGGCCCGACACCTTTCGGATTGAACGCAGCGTGCGCATCAAGGCGCCGCCGGAGCGGATCTACGGGTTGATCGACGATTTGCATCAATTCAATCGCTGGAATCCGTTCCTGCGCCAAGATCCCGCGACGCAAGGCACATACAGCGGCACGCCAAGCGGCAAGGGTGCGCGCTATGCGTGGCAAAGCGAAAAGATCGGCGCGGGGCAGATGGAGATCGCCGACACGGCGGCACCGTCGAGCGTGACAATGAATCTCGATTTCATCAAGCCGTTCGAAGCGCATAACATCGCCGAATTCGAGTTGAAGCCGGAGGCGGGCGAGACTCAGGTCACCTGGGCGATGCATGGGCCCGCGCCGTTTCTGTCGAAGCTGATGCAGGTGTTCTTTAGCATGGACCGGATGATTGGCAAGGATTTCGAAGACGGCCTGGGCAATCTGAAAACGCTGGCCGAGGCGAGTTGAGTACGCTGGATCGCTGCCTATGCGGCGCACTGTGACGCACCGCGGCGCAATGCGCTGCGCGAGCAGGCACACAACCGGATCAATGGATTCCATCATGCATAAGCAGATCTACGTCAATCTCGCCGTCGACGACCTCGAACGGTCGAAGGCTTTCTTCGGTGCGATCGGTTTCAGCTTCGACGCGCAATTCACCAACGAGCAGGCGGCGTGTCTGGTCCTCGGCGAGAACCTCTATGCGATGCTCCTGGTGAAGGATCTGTTCAAGTCCTTCACGCGCAAGTCGCTTTGCAATCCGAAGGAAAGCACCGAGGCATTGATCGGGCTGTCGTGCGAGAGCCGGGGCGAGGTGGATACGCTGGTCGCGAAGGCGCTCGCCGCCGGCGGCACGGTGCCGCGCGCGTCGCAGGACTACGGCTTCATGTACGGGCACGGCTTCGAGGATATCGACGGACACATCTGGGAGCTGATCTATATGGACCCGAACGCCAAGGCAGCGGGCTGATCCCGTGACGAAGCCGGCCACCCATCGTGCCATCGAGGCAGTCTGGCGGATCGAGTCCGCCAAGGTCATCGCCCACGTCGCACGGATCGTGCGCGACGTGGGGCTCGCCGAAGAGCTGGCGCAGGACGCGCTGGTGGCGGCGCTCGAACATTGGCCCGACGCGGGCGTACCCGACAATCCGGGAGCGTGGCTGATGGCGACCGCGAAGAACCGCGCCCTTGACCGCTTGCGCCAGGAAGCGCTGCATGCCCGCAAGCGCCAAGAGCTGGGCCATGACCTCGACGCACTGGAGGCGTACCTCGTGCCGGATTTCGTCGATAGCCTCGATGCCGCACGCGCCGACGATATCGGCGACGACCTGCTGCGGCTGGTGTTCACGGCGTGCCACCCGGTGCTGTCCACCGACGCACGTGTCGCGTTGACGCTGCGTCTGCTGGGCGGCCTCACCACGGACGAAATCGCGCGCGCGTTCCTCGTGCCCGAGCCGACCATCGCGCAGCGCATCGTGCGGGCCAAGCGCACGCTGTCCGCGGCCAAGGTGCCATTCGAGGTGCCGCAAGCGGATGCGCGTGCGCCGCGGCTCGCCTCGGTGCTGCAGGTGATCTATCTGATTTTCAACGAAGGCTATTCGGCCACCGCCGGCGACGACTGGATGCGTCCGGCGTTGTGCGAGGAGGCGCTGCGGCTTGGGCGCGTGCTGAGCGGGCTCGTGCCTGACGAAAGCGAAGTGCATGGCCTCGTCGCGTTGATGGAAATCCAGGCGTCGCGCACTCACTCGCGTACCGATGCTGACGGCAAGCCGGTGCTCCTGCTCGACCAGGACCGCAGCCGCTGGGACCCGCTGCTGATCCGCCGTGGGCTGGCGGCGCTCGCCACCTCACACGCGTTGGGCGGCGCGGGCGGTCCCTATGCATTGCAGGCCGCGCTGGCCGCGTGTCATGCGCGCGCCCGCCGTGCCGAAGACACCGACTGGGCGCAGATTGTCGCGTTGTACGACGCGTTGGCGCAGGTGGCGCCTTCTCCGGTGGTCGAGTTGAACCGGGCGGTGGCGGTGGGGATGGCGTTCGGGCCGGCGGCCGGTCTGGAAATCGTCGATGCGCTCGCCGCCGATGCGGCGCTCGCGAACTACCACTGGTTGCCGAGTGTGCGCGGCGATCTGTTGGAGAAACTCGGCCGCGTGGCAGAGGCGCGTGCCGAATTCGAACGCGCCGCCGGCATGACGCGCAACGCCCGCGAGCGCGAGCTGTTGCTCGAACGTGCTGCGCGCGGCATCGCGCATTGACGGTTGTTGGGCGTCGAGCCCGAGCCTGGGTCTGGGCAGGCGCGATATGACCGTCGTTGCTTAGCCACGCAACCGAATATCCCCCAGCATGGCAATCACGGCTTTGCTCAAGACGTCCGGATCGTCGCGCTGCACGAAGTGCTGGCTCGCCGGGGCCATGATTTGGCGTGCGCGCGTCGACAGTTGCAGCAGTTCCCGCTGCAGGCCCTCCCACTGTGACTGCAGCGCATCCCGCGTCGTCGTCGGAAAGAATCGGGAATTCGAGAAAGCACCCGCAGTCACCACGGTCACCGGAAGGTTGCCGAGCGGCATGATCTCGCGATACAGGTCGAGACTGGCGAGCAGATCGATGCGCTCGGGTGTCGCGTCGGGCATGCGCCACCCGCCCGTCCAGAATGTCCGCATGCGCGCTTGTTCAGGCGTATCGGATTCGTTCGGGAGAGGAAAGGCGTTTGCGAATACGTCGAACTGGCGCGGATGCATGGACTCCACCAGCACGAGCCCGTGGACTTCGTCGCGGTACCGCTGTGCGAACCCCCGCGCCAGCAGTGCGCCAAACGAATGACCGACCATGAGGTAAGGCGGCGACGTCGCGGTCGCCTGCAGCAGTGCGTGCAGTTCGTCGACCAGATGGCCGGCGTGGCGCACCGTCGACGGGCGGTCGCTCGCACCCCGTCCCAGCCGGTCGTAACGGAACACCCTGCAGGACACAGCAAGCGCGGACTGGATCGCCTGCCATTCGGCGCTCTCCGCGCCTAGTCCAGTTTCGAGTACGACGGTCGGCGCGCCTTGCCCCGATGTGGCATAGGCTACGCGGCCAGACGCGAGGTTGGCGACCTGGCCGCTTGCCGCGTTGGGGGATGCATTCACGATAAGTCCTCCATGACAAGTTGCGCCCCATACAGCAGCGCGGACACGCGATGCAAGATCGCGGCGCCCTTAACTAATGTCATGAAAGTCGGACTGCTGAGCAGCCAATCCGTGCGTCGTTGACCTGCGACAAAGTGATGTGCGGAGGGCTTTGGGGCTGAGTGAGGAGCACGAGCGATAGGCGGCTTATCGTATCAGTTGACGCACGCCCAACGCGACAATCAAGCCGAAAAGAACGCCATCGCACCGGTGATAACACCCGCAGCCGCAATACCGAACGATAGATTACGCAGCCATTTCTTGCGGGTCAGCAACGTAATCGCGCACAGCGCAATCGCCACCTGAATCAAGGTCGTGGCCTGCGCCCAGCGATGATGGCCGTGCAGCAGCGCTTCACTTTTGGCGTCATTGTCCACGACTTCCTTTTCGATCGCTTCAGCCTTCACACGAATCGGCTCTTTCTGCTGCTTGTACTTGTCGACATCGGCGACGAACTTCGCGTGCGCATCGGCATTGCCGAGCGACAGCGCCGCGCCGAGTTCAGCGAGATTCTCTTTCTCGCCCTTGGCCTGGTAATAGTTCCATTGATTCGACGCTTCGGTCTTTTTGATCGCGGCTTCGTTCTTGTAGTAAAGCGCCAGATTTTCGCTGTTGCCACTCTGGTAGGCGCACAGTGCGCCGATCGTCGCGAGGATCGCCGTCATCACGGCCATACGGCTCGCAAAGGGGTCCTCGTCGTGGTGGCCGGCGTGTTCAACCGCATGGTCATGCGGACCATGCACTTCATATTCTTCAGACATCTGATTCTCCGAGCCAGGCTTTTCTTGTGATCGCCGGGCGGCGCACATGGCGGTGGCACATGCGCGGGCAACGCAGCAAGCGCTGCGCGCCAACCCGGCGGCCTCAATCTTAGCGTGAGGCGCTCGGTGATGGACAAGGTATCGGCGTCGGCTTGCCTCAATGAACGCCGATGGCCAGCCATGTGCGTACAAGGGGGATGACGTGCTCCCCGGCCAGCATGCCGAGCAACCCGACCAGCGCGACTGTCGGCGGCGCGGGCGATTTCACCTGCATCACGCTGTAGAGCAAACCGACCACCACACCGGCAGCGAGTGAGATCAAATACGCTTTCATGGTTGTTGCACCCATCTGAAATGCGGGCAGCCACGCCCGCCGGTTGCTTCGGCCATTACATCGTGATGACGACCCGGCCGCGCGTGCCGGCGGCCACCGCGGCGTAGGCCTCGCGTGCCCGTTCGAGCGGAAATTCTTGCGCGATGGCCGGCGCTTGCAGCTTGCCACTTTCGAAGCCTTCCACCAGCGCCGTCATTAGCGGCGCTGATTCGGCGACGCCCAGTTTGGCGCTATCCACGCCGAGCAGTTGCGTTTCGTTGTGGTAGAAATCGATCAGGTCCAATTCCACGCGGCGTTGACCCGTGGCGCTGATTTCCAGCACCCGGCCGCGGCGCTTGACGAGACTCAGCGCGGTCGCAAACGCGACGCCGCCGACCGCGTCGTACACCACGTCCGCGCCGGCGCCGCCGGTCAGGGCCTTCAGGCGCGCGGTCGCGTTTTCGTCGAACGGAAGGTAGTCGTCGATCAGCCGGCCCGCAGGCGTATCGGGGGAAAGCGGATGGCGGTCCATGGCAATCACGCGAGCGCCCCGCGCTTTCGCGATCTGCACCACCGCGCCGCCGACGCCGCCGCCCGCACCGATCACGGCAATCGTCTCGCCTGCTTGCAGGTGGGCGTACTCGACCGTGCCGAGCCAGGCGACCACGAAGTTCACGCCGATCGCGGAGGCTTCAGCGTGGCTGAGCGTGGTGGGCTTGCGCGACAGGGCGGTGAGCGGGACCTTGATGAAATGGGCGTGCGTGCCGTCGCGCGTGAAGCCGATATCGCCGCCGGTGCCCCACACTTCGGCGCCGAGCCATTCCTGCGGGCCGTCCACTACGACACCGCTGAAGTCGCGGCCGGGTGTGCGCGGCAGGACGGTGTGTTCGAAATGGCCGGACACATTCTTGACGTCGCTCGGATTCACCGAGGCGGCCTTGATCTGCACGACGACGCTGTCCGCATCGGCTTGGGGCGTCGGCAGATCGACGTATTCGAGCACCTCGGGGTTGCCAAATGTCTTGAACTGAATCGCTTTCATTGCGTGTCACTCCTGTCGGGTCTTACGCTGCGCTGTGCAGCCAATGCACGTAGTCTAGGTGACCGGCACAAAGGCGTTGAGACAAAGACTTTCGAATTTCGGACAAGGGGTGCCGTGGGCCGGCCGTACCGGTCGCGCTGGGAGCCGCTTGTCCGTCAGCGCGCGCTGCTCAGCCGCCAATGAGTGACCCGGCCAGACGCCGGCGCGAATCGTTCAGCCGACAGCGCGAAGGGCTCAGCCGTCAGTGGGCAGCTTGTCTCGCCCCTGCTCCGGCGAAGCGTCAGAAGCCGCCTCGCTGAGCGTACTGCTCGCTTCGAAGCTGGTCGGCGGCGCACCTAACTCACGCCGGAACATGTCGCTGAAGCTGCTCGGCTGGAAACCCAGTGAGCGGGCGATGCTGCTGACCGAGCGTCCCTCCGCCAGGCCCGACACGGCCACCGCCAGTTGCACCTGACGCCGCCATTCGGCAAAGCCCACCCCCAGCTCACGCGTAAACAGGCGCGCCAGCGTGCGCACGCTCGCGCCGACCGATGCCGCATGTTGTTCGAAGCTGATCGCGATCGACGGGTTGTCGATCACCGCGCGACACAACGCATCGAGCCGCCGGTCCGACGCATCGGGCAGCGCGATGCGCAGCGACGAACGCGGCGCGTGCCCCAACTCCAGCATCGCGAGACGATACGCGGCTTCGAGATAGGTTTCGTCGCGAGCATGGGTGCGCTCGTATTCCGCAATCGACGTGATGAGTTCGCGCAGCAGACCGTTGATCTCGAACACGTCGCTACGCCGGCTCAGGTGGCCGACGTTGCGCTCGTGCAGATAGAGATTGCGCATCTCTACCTCGCTCATCATGTGGATGGAGTGGACTGTGCCGGCGGGCAGCCAGACCGCGCGCTGCGGCGGCACAACCAGCGCTTCGCGGCCGACTTCCACCCACATCACGCCCGACACCGCATACAGCACCTGCGCCCACGTGTGCGAATGCGGGTCGATGTGCAGCCCACGTGGATAGCGCCGCGCGAGCGAGCGGGCGTCGGCGTCGTCGTGGAGTTCGGGTGGGCGGGCTTGGGACACGGCGGTTCGGTTCGCTGTTTGCGGTTCGCGCACAAAGATTGCGGACCCTGGTGGTCCGTGTGCGAAGCATAGCGTGAGGCGCGAAACAGTGCAGAAACCGTGCATTCTCCCGGCTCGCCTACGGACGATGTCCCATCACCAGCAGCAGCAACGACAGGGTCACCACCGATCCCACCGTCGACAGCAAGATCGTGCGCGAGGTGATGTGCGCCTCGCGCCGGTAGAACTCGGCCAGCATGAATGGGCCGGTGCCGGTGGGCAACGCGGCCAGCACAACGGCCATCTCGACCAGCGTGGCTGAGAGCCCGAATACGCGCGCCGCGAGCCACCAGGTCAGCGCCGGCTGCCCCAGCAGCTTGAAACCGGTCAGCAGCAGCGAGATGCCGCGCGAGCCGGCCTCGGACGGACGCTTTTCCGCGAGGAACAGGCCGAGGCTCACCAGCGCGCACGGACTGGCGGCACCGCTCAGCAGCTTCAGAAACGTCTCCGCGCTTTGCGGCAATGCGACGTGAGTGCTCGCGAACAGCACACCCGCAATCGGCGACACGATCAGCGGATTGCGCGCCAACGAGCTCAGCACTTTCAACCCCAGCTTGTGCGGCGTGCGTTCGGTCTGCAAGCCGACTTCGATCAGCACGATCGCGAGCGCGAACAGCATGCACGCGACAAGGATCGTGGCGATCGTGGTCGGCGTCAGGCTGGCTGAGCCGAACGCGATCATGCCCAGCGGAAAGCCGATGTAGCCGGTGTTTGGATAGGACGCCGCAATCGCGTCGACGCTCGCGTCGGCCAGATGCCGGCCACTCATCAAACGCATGACGAGAATCAGCAGAAACACGCTGAGGCAGCCGATTGAGAACGCCGCGACGAAGGCAGGCTGATACAACTGCTGCCAGGTGGCATGCGCCATCGTGTCGAACAGAAGGGCCGGCAGCGCCAGCCAGACCACGAAGCGATTCAGCTCGGACGCGGAGTTCGGTCCAAGCACACCGCGCCGGCGACAGGCAAAGCCCGCGAAAATCAGGCCGAACACGGGAAGCAGAATTTCAAGGGTGGCTAACATCGATGCAAAAGGCGTGGGTGAACAGAGCGATGCGCCAGCGTAGTGGCTTGCGTTGATACAATCCAATACTGTTTTTTGTCTCCAATAATACCTTTTCTGCATCGTCATCCAGGCCGAGGGCGTCGTGATCGATATCAAGCCGCTACGCTACTTTGTGACACTCGCCGAGACGCGCCATTTCGGCCGGGCGGCGGCCCGCCTGAATCTGTCGCAGCCGCCTTTGAGCCGGCAGTTGGCGGCGCTGGAGGCGAGCCTAGGTGTCACGCTGCTCGAACGCAGTCCGCGCAGCGTCACGCTCACGGCGGCGGGCGAGCGCTTTTACGTCGATGCGAAGGCGATCCTTGCGTCCGTGGAGCAGGCGGTCAGTAACGCGCAAGCCGCGGCACACGGCGATGCCGGCAAGCTCGCCATCGGCTTCACGATGTGCGCCGCGTACAACGTCGTGCCCGGCTATGCGCGTGCGTTCGGCGCGGCGTTTCCCGCGGTCGCATTGAATCTGCGCGAGGTCGTCTCGAACGATCTGGCCGCGCAAGTGCTGGCCGGACAGATCGACGCGGCGATCATGTTTCCGGGCGTGCCCGACAAGGGCATCGTGACCCGGACGATCCTCAGTGAGCCTTTGTGCGTTGCGCTGTCGCGCAGCCACCCGCGAGCCCGCGCGCGGCGTCTGAGAATCGCGCAACTGGCGGGTGAGCCGTTCGTGCTGGCGTCCGAGGAAGTCGCGCCGACCTTGCGCGCGACCATCCTCGAGCATTGCCGCTCGGGCGGCTTCGAACCGGATATCCGCTTTGAAGTGCAGTTGCAGCAGACCGTGCTCAGCCTCGTCGATGAAGGCGTGGGGGTGGCGCTGGTGCCCGCATCGATGCGCAAGATGCAACTCGCGGGCGTGGTGTTTCGGCCGCTGGTCGATGCGCCGTTGATCGAGCAGGTGCTGGCGTGGTCGCCGGCCAATCGCAATCCGTGTCTGGCGCGGTTTCTCGAACTGGCGTGAGGGGCGGCTTCATGAATTCGCCAGAGGGTTCGTGGTGTCCGGCGGGTCGGGTGGATAGCGCATGGCGTCCTGTTTGAGGCGTCGCCGGCACCAGAACGTCCAGACCGTTAGGCCGGCATAGACGCCATAACGCAGCACCTCGGAGGCCATCGCCGAGCGTGGATCGTTCGGCCATTGCCAGATGATCAGGCTGCGCAAGAGGTTCTCTCCGGTCATGCCCAGGCCCCATACGAGCGTCATCAACCGGATATAGGCGGCGAGCATAGGACGTTCGCGCCAATGCTTTTCGTAGCTTTCGACGCTGCGATGATCTTCGCGTGCCCGCGTCGAGCGGCCGAGGTAGAACACCAGCGGCTTCGGCAGGGCCAGTGAGACGAGGAACGACAGGCCGATCATCCCCGAGATCATGGGATCTTCCAGCGCTCGCATGCGCGAGCCGCCGCCCGCGGCCATCACGATCAGCGACAACACGATGCCGACCAGAACGATCGCGCTGAGCGCGTCGAAATGGCGGTGGCGCACCAGGTCCCAGATCATCCACGCGATCAAGGGCAGCGCTGACGCAACCAGCGCGCCGAGTTGGCCATAGTGCGGGAACGCAAGCCGGTAGGCGAGCCACGGCAAGGCGAGGTTCACGATCAGCGCGGAGACGTAACGCAAGCGGGCTTTCATCGTGCGCGTTCGCGATAAGTGCTGCCTAAGCGCGCTTGCCTTCGATAGCGTGAAGGAGCGGGCTGTCAGCTGCAATACGAATGAAGAACTGCGGGGGTTGAAAGCCCGCCGACGCTGCTCTTAACTCCGTCAGCGAAATGGTGCCGGCGAGTCGCTGCGGTTCGTGCAAGCCCAAAGCAAAACCTTTGGACAGCCCATCGAAGTAGTCAAAGAATTCGCGCCGAGTGACGCCGCACACATTCGCAAATCGCCGCCATAAAGTGGTGGGCGCCAGCGAATGGGCAGCGCTCACCGTGGCACAACCGACCACGCGGCCAACTGGTAACTTCACATAAATCCATACGACAGTACCCGCTTTCACGTTCATTGCGCGACGCCGAAGCTCCACATGCTTGGTGCCGGCAAGTATGTTTTCGGCGTGGCGCTCTTCAAGCGAAATGAGTACGTGTTCTGGGCGTTCCATGGGCAAACCCTTCCTGGAGGATTCCTTGAAGCTGGGTGTTATCGATTGCATGCGTTGTAAGCAGGTCTTGCGGACTGCCGCAGCCCAACCGTTGCAGTGTGGCGAGCGGAACTGGACGTTCAAGGCAGATAATGTTGTCGAACACCGTCACGGTTTTTGTCTTGGATCGACCAATCGCTTCGAGTCCTGCGGAGTCGAGAACTGACGGATCGAGGTCCGAATTTTCCATCGCCTCTTGGGATTTCAAATAGGCTTGCTGTACGCGCGCGATCGCGACAATGGCGCCGAGACCTTTGTTCTTCGCGGATTCGTAGAACAAGATCAGGTTACCACGCTTAAAGTGTCTAAGCGTCGCGGCCCCGCTCAAATAGTGACGCTCTTTATATAGTCTGGCTCGGGCGTGCGGAAGGAGGCTTTTCTGGGGTGAGTGTGCCAATAAGTCCTCTGCAAATTCGTGTCGCACCGGAGAAATCACCGCCGCTCGTCCGGGTAGGCAAAAGAGCGCCGGCGAAAGCAGCGTTTCCAGGGTCATCAAGGAAACATGTCCCACGTTTCCGTCAGGCCTGACAAGGCGAACCTGCTGGTCAACGTCCCTATAGACTGGTGCGGCGTCGGGCAGACGCACACGGGCTGCCCGAAAAAGATGATCCTTGCAGTCTGCCCAATTCGATGTGGTGACGACACGTCCAACGGCAATTTTGGTTAGCGATGTCTGGTCGGTCAATCCTCCAAAGCCGAGCGCGGACGCTACCTCGCGGATTTGCGCCTGCTGCGCAGGAAATGTCAGTCTGATTTGGGACGGGCCTTCTGCTGTAGCTTGCTCTATCAGGTATCCAAGCAGGAGACGGGCTGCATGTATCGCACCGGGTTGAGTTTCGTCGATGGCGACGCGTGCATTGAGATCGACGCCAGCCATTACCCTAGGCCACATCAGATATCCCACCAGAACGCCGTTAGACCAGACACCATGACGGTTGCAGACTCGCTCGTTCGAGTCGATCGCGGCCCACGCGGTGACGATAGCCGCGACCGGGATGCCGAGCCGGGATAAAAGCCGATGGACTTCGGCTTCGTCTGCCTGCGCAACGGATGCTATTGAGAGTGCGTCATTTTCCCGGGTCTGAAATACTTCTTCTCTTGGTTCGCCAGTATTCAAGTCTTTAAAAGCACCGGGCGAGATCACCTGGATTCCACATCGGTCGTATAGTCTCGCGGCCGCGTTCAGTATCGACGAGTCATTTGTGATTAGACCGGTGAGCCCATTCTGGATGGCCGTGGCCAAATGTCGTAGGTCGGAAACGTCATTGCTGCTCAATGCATCGGTTCGATAACGTTCCGGGAATACGATAGACGCCAGTTCCGGCTTGAGTGCATTCCATTCCTCAGTACTCGGGGTAGGAAAAGAGGGGAATATGCGAGCATACGCCAGCATCGGATCCGTCACGCCAACGCTCGCTGTTCGGGTGAGTTCAGCCGTAATCTCTGTGCTCAAAGCCAACTGGCAGGAACCGGTTCTTTCAATTCTGAACAGGTCAAGGATTTCTTCATTTCTGCGTCTGCGTGGACCCAGGTCGAACAGTACGTTCAGGTCCAGAAGGAAGAGTGGAGTCGACGCGCCGTATGTCGAATTCAAACCCAAGGGGTCGGCGGCGCTGAGCCCGCTTGGCGCGAACAACTGCGGCGTATCTAGCTCGTGACTGCGAACGATGATTGTCCGGTTTCTTGTCTCTCCACCTCTGACGATGCTCTGTACGTAGAAGCCTTGTTCTTCCCAGAATTGGTTGGCCTGAGTGAGGTCTTCTGCCACTCGTGCATACATTGAAATGAATGCGTGATCTGTCAGATGTTTCTTGAGATGTTGGAGTAGGCGCGTTGCTATTCCGTGCTTTCTGAGCGCCGGCGCAACGAAAATCTGCCGGACGCGTCCCTTCGGATGTCTGGCTTCAAACAGTAGGTGGCCTGCATATGACATGCCCTTTGCATGACGTTCGACCGCGACGAAGAGTTGCTCCTTGCGGGCGAAGTCCTCAAAGACGCGTGACGGAAAGAATCCGAGAGCATTTTTATCGCTGTCTGCCGCCTCGTTGACTGAATCTACAAATGGAGCAACGTCGCTATAGCGATCCAGAATTTCAATGGCGTGTTTTTCGACGATCATCTTAATGCGTGGCCTCCCAGTGTCTTGTCGCAAGCAGGCGATCCCCTGCAAGGCAATGGTTTGCGGGAAGCTGTTGCGAACTATTTTGATTGAACTGTCCTTGAACGAGGTGCGCCAACCTCTGCAAGAATAGGATCGTAAAGATACCATTATTTAGGGTGGCATATTAATGGGATGCAGTAGTTGGACTGCATGATGAGTGGACGAGCTCCGCATCGTCGCTGAGCCTTCTCGTAGTGTCACTCTTTGAGCGACGAGGTACCCACGGCATTGCTAAAATCTGCGATCATCCCAGCCACATTCAACGCTTCCTAGCCCAAAGCGTCCATGCCAGCCACCAGCCCGCCTATGTCGACCCGCCCCACGCTCCTCACCACCAACCGCCTGATCATGCGTCCGCACACGCGCGACGATTTCCTCGATAGCTATGCGATGTGGTCCGATCCCGAAGTGATCCGCTATATCGGTGGCAAGCCGTTCACGCGCGAAGAAGTCTGGGCGCGCCTGCTGCGTTACGCCGGCCATTGGGCGATGCTGGGATACGGCTATTGGGTGGTGCGGGAAAAGGACGGCGGCCGGTTCCTGGGCGAAGTCGGCTTTGCCGACTACCACCGCGAGATCGAGCCTTCCTTGATGGATACGCCTGAGGTCGGCTGGGCACTGGACCCGGCCGTGCACAATCGCGGCTACGCGACCGAAGCCGTGCGCGCCGCCCTCGCCTGGGCCGATGCACATTGGCCGGACGGTGAGACCGCCTGCATCATCGCGCCGGAAAACCGGCCGTCGCTGAACGTCGCGCGCAAGTGCGGTTACCGCGAACAGCTTCGCACGACGTACAAAGGCCAGCCGACCATCGTGCTGCGGAGAGCGGCTGGGATGGTGTGACCCGCCGCACGAGACATTGTCTGAAATCTCGTTAGTTTCTTCAGTCCAGCAAGCCTCGGAATCGCGGAGCCGGCGCATGCCGGCCCGCGAACCGGCTTGCCTTATTGACCGCCTTTGCTCGCTGCCGCCCGCTGCTGCGCGATCAGGTCCACCAGCCGCTCAACCTGCTTGCCCTGCGCATCGAAGTTGCCGGCATCGAGCCAGCGCGCGTAGCTCGGACGCAGCGCAGGCCATTCGCTGTCGATGATCGAAAACCACGCGGTATCGCGATTGCGTTCGTGATACACGATCGCTTGCCGAAAGATGCCTTCGAACGTAAAGCCATAGCGCAGCGCCGCGGTGCGCGACGGTCCATTCAGCGAATCGCACTTCCATTCGAAGCGGCGATAGCCGAGGTCGTCGAACACATGGCTCATCAGCAGGAACATCGCTTCGGTGGCGATGCGTGTGCGCTTCAGGCGCGGCGAATAGGTGACGTGCCCGACTTCGATCACGCCGTTCGTACGGTCGATCCGCATCAGCGCGAGCGTGCCGACTGCCTTGCCGGTCGCCAGATCGATCACCGCGTAATGCAGCGGATCAGGCGACGCGGCCATACGCGTCAGATGCTCTCGATACGCGGTGAGGCTCTCGAACGGCCCGACCGCCAGATAGGTCCAGTCGCGGCCATCGGGCGCGGAACTGTAGGCTTCGTACAGATCCGCAGCATGGCGTTCCACGTCCACCGGCTCGATCCGGCAATAGCTGCCCACCAGCGGCTCGCGGCCAGGCGCCTGGGCGCCGCTCCAGCCCGGCACGGGCGCGCCAATCGGCTGCTCGAAAGCGTTACGTGTGGGTTCCATGTCTGCTCTCCTGTCGAATATGGGTGATCGCTGCTTATGGAGAACGATACGGCAAACGTGGTATGTTAAAAAGATCCAGCCGAACAGCATTTGATAGATCCAGCCGAGATGATTGAGATCATTGGCCCACTCGCCAACCCGGCCGCCGCGGCCATCGCCGGTAGCGGCGAAAAACCCGCGCCACTGCAAAAGCAATTGATCGAGCGTTTGCAGCAGGCCATCCTCGCGGGACGTTTGCCGGCGGGGTCGCTGCTGCCGTCGTCGCGCTTGCTGGCGGCGGAAATGGGCGTGTCGCGCAACACGGTGGTGATCGCGTACGAGCATCTGGCCGCGGTCGGCTATGTCGTGGCCGACAAAAAGGGCACGCGCGTGAGTCCGCTCTCGAGCCCTTCTGCGCGCGGTGAACCAAAGACACTGCCGGTCGCGCCGGAGGTCGCCTACGCGGCGCGCGTTGAGCAATTCGCGGCGACGCGCACCCATGCCGACAACACCCTGCCGCTGACGCCGGGCACGCCTGCGCTGGACCGGTTTCCGCTCGCCGCCTGGCGGCGCGCGCTCGAACGTGCGATGGAGCGTGCGTTGCCGCTCGCGCTCGGCTATGGCGACCCGGCGGGCGAGCCGGCCCTGCGCGACGCGATCGCCGCGCATGTGCGGATGGCGCGGGGTGTTCGCTGTGACGGCTCGCAGGTGGTGATCACCGAAGGTGCGCAGGAGGCGCTTAACCTGTGCGTGCGCCTGTTCACCAATTCGGGCGACATCGCGTGGGTGGAAGATCCGGGCTATCGCGGCGCCAAGGCTGCCTTCACACTCGGCGATCTGACCATGCTGCCGATGCCGGTCGACCCTGAAGGCATCGCGGTTCCGCCCGACGCCTGGCGCACGCAGGCTCCGAAGCTGATCTATACGTCGCCCGCGCATCAGTATCCGACCGGTGCGGTGTTGTCGGTGGCGCGCCGGCTGGACCTGATCGCACAGGCGCGCCGCTGCGGCGCCTGGCTGATCGAAGACGACTACGACGGCGAATTCCGCCATACCGGCGAGCCGATCGCCAGCATGCAAGGGCTGGTCGAGGACGCACCGGTTTTGTACGTCGGCTCATTCAGCAAAACGATGTTTCCGGCGCTGCGCATCGGCTTCGTGGTGCTGCCGCGCCCAATCGCCGCGCACACGGCTGTCGCGTTGCAGGAGATGCTGCGTGGCGGGCATCGTCTGGAGCAACTGGCGCTGGCACATTTCATCGAGAGCGGCGAATTCGGGCGGCATCTGGGCCGCATGCGGCGTTTGTATCGCGAGCGTCAGCAGGCGCTGCGCGATGCGCTCACCGCGCATTTCGCGCCGTCGCAGATTCTGGGTGGCAATTGCGGCATGCATCTGACGCTTCGCTTGCCGCCGCACATTGCCGATCGGACCCTTGCCGAACGGGCGCTCGCCCAGCGGCTCAATCCGCGCGCACTGTCGGGTTTTGCGTTGCAGCAGCGTGAGGAGACGAATGGGCTGGTGATCGGATATGGCAGCACACCAGCCGGACAATTGGCTTCCGCTGTCCGTGTCCTGGTCGAGCTGGTGCGCGAGATGGCGGGCGAGTCGAGCGGTGAGTCGGAAAATGGGGCAGTAAGCGGCTCGGCAACCGGTTCGCCAAGCGTGCGCGCCGTGTAAGTTTTTACGTTTGTCCGCGTGGCCCATGTCGCGCTATCGTGTCGTTTATGCGCGGTGATTTCGACGTGCGCGACGTCGACGAATCGCCCGCAGGTCATGCCCAGCGCACCGTCATGCAACATCGCGTGACATGCGGCGCGCGCCTGCCGGGCCGCGATCGGGCTCGGGCATGAAGCATGCCTTTGTTGTAGTGATCTATGACGATTAATCAGACCGGAGACGACATGAAGGAAATCGAACCGACCGCTTGGTTTGAGCTTGCTGCCCATACGCCCGTGCGTGAAGGCTGGTACGAGGTGCAGTTGACGAGCGGGGACACGGCATTTGCGAAATACGGCGACGGCGTATGGACCGAGAAACCGCTCCTGGTGTTCACGCACTGGCGCGGCCTCTCCGCCGACCCGTCGAAAGCTGCCGAAGGCGAGGCCGAGTCGATCGGCGCGGAGGCCACCGCGGCTCAGGGCGTGCGTGCCGCATGGAACGCGTTCTTCCCTGGATTCGGCGAAGAACAGCACAAACCGCTCGACGCCTTGCCCAACGGTAAGGCCCCACATTGACCGACGGATTGCCTGGGTAGCTGGGCCGCGTAACAGAGCGCGCAGCCTGGCCACCTTCATCAATCCAGTCTCGCGCCATCGTGATTGAGCAGCAGGCGAATGTCCTCTCCGGCAACGCGCCGGGTGTCAATGCGCTCCTGGACTGCCAGTGCGGCCGCGTGGCCAACTGCATGGCCATAGGAAAAGCACTGCGCCGTTACACGCGCGGACGCTACCGCTTCATGCTCCGCAGACAGGCAGCGCCCGGCGACCAGCAGCGATTCACCCTGGCTCGGCACAAAGCAGCCGAACGGTACTTCGTAGTAGTCGTTGAGGAGCCACTCGACGCGCGGGCGGTTTCCGCTATGCAACTCGATCGGCCAGGGTGATCGGGCAATGCCGTCCGCAAACTTGGCGCCAGACAGGATGTCGCTGTTACGCAAGGTCTTGACGCCACTGGCCTGGCGCGTCTGCCGTACGCCCACCTGCACGGCGGTGTCGTTCATCCAGCTCGCCTCGCATCCCGCCAGATGCTCGCGGAAGAAGCGCGCGTATTCGCGTGCCTGAATGCGTCCTTCGAATTCCGCCTCCGAGAAATCGCGATACAGCACGGCGTTGAGTTCGCGGCCATCGGCCCCGGTCACCCGCGTGCAATTGCAGAGCAATTCGCCCGGCCGCGTCGTCGGAAACAGCCATATCTTGGCGCGCGGCAGGTTATAGCCGTTCGCGTTCGCCGCGGCGATCTGCGCCGAAACCTCGGCGGGCATAATCGTATCGTTACCATAGGCCGCCAGGAAACGCTCGACGTCGACTCCCATCAACCGAAAAATCATCGTGGGATTCTGTACGTGACCGTCGTGCCCCATGGAGGTCGGGAACCCGGCCATCGAGACCAGGTCCGCGTCGCCGCTGGCGTCGATCGTGACGGCGGCGTGCACCCGCACCTTGCCTTCCTTCGTGTAAAGCTGCGCACCTGCCACCCGCTCGCCGTCGAGCAGTACTTCGGTGACCATTGCATGGTAGAGCGTCGTCACGCCAGCTTCCGTGAGCAATGCGTCTGCCGTTTCGCGCCAGGCGAGCGGCTCGTGGACACGCGTATAGGTCTTGCCGTACTTGAGGGGCGCGCTCAACCCATCGCGACGCTCCATCTGCGTGATGAACTCATCGACAAAACCATGCACCAGTTGGCGCGGTGGCGCATTGCCTTCGCTTGCCTCGTACAGGCCGCAGATCGTGCCGGAGAGTCCGGCGACCGCGCCGCCGCCACAGAAACCATATCGCTCTACTAGAACAACCTTGCAGCCTTGCCGGGCTGCCGTCACCGCAGCGGCCAATCCTGATGCACCGCCGCCGGCCACTAGTACATCGGCGTGCAAATCCTGTACCGGTCGCTTATCCACGCCGGGCGTCACATGGGTCGTTGTCATGAATGTGTTTCTCGCAAGGGGATACCTCGAGTACGCCGCCAACCCGCCACCCGGCTACGGCCGGGCGGCAAGTCGGAGCGCGTTTGACAGGATCGTCAAGCCTTGAATAGATCAGGCTCCATCGTCTTGAGTTCTTCCGCGATTCGCTTAGGACGAAACTCCATCTGCTCGAGTACGTCTTTGCGGACATCGATACCATGGGCGATTTCCGTCAGTACGAGGCCGTCGGGCTCGACCTGGAACACCGCGCGCTCGGTGATAATCTTGGCAGTCTGCCCACGCTCCCTGACGTTCTTCATCACGGGGTAAGTGATCTGCTCGGCGTTGTTCACAAACTTCTGCACTCGCCCTTCGCTAGCAATGCTCAGCCCTTGGGAAGAAATATCGGTGACCAGTCCGCCGGTGGTAAACGTGCCGGTGAAAATCAGATCGCGCGCGTTGTGGGCGATGTCGATGAAGCCGCCGGCCCCCGGATTGAACGTCCCGAACCGGCTGACATTCACATTGCCATGCGAATCGAACTGCGCGAAGGCGAGCGCCGCGAATTTGCAATTGCCACCGTTGATGAAATCGAATTGCGACAGGCCGTCGAGCAAGGCCTCCGGATGCAGGTTGGCCGAGAACTGCCAGCCGCTCATGACCAGACCGCCGAAGGTGCCGTGCTCCGTCGTCATCCAGTAGTCGTTGATGTTGTCGCCTTCGAAAAGACCGTCTTCCCACATCGTCAAGGGTGCATCCGACGACGCACCGAAGCCGAAAATGCTGACGGTTTTGCGCGGCACCTCGCGTGCCGCGCGGCGCGCCACGACCTTGTCTGGCCCCATGGGCAACGGTGCCAGCCGGCTGAAATCCAGCGATTGGCCGCCGAGATACGCGGTATCGAATTCGGTATCCGTCACCATCATCTGCTCGGAATCGACGACAACGTGGTCGACTAGCACCCCGGGGATCTTGACCTCCTGGACTGCCCGAGTGCGTCGCCCGGTCACACTCTTGACCTGGGCGATGACCGTTCCCCCGCAAGCCTTGACCGCGAGAGCGATGGCCAGCGACGACGACATCAGTGCCTCGCCTTCGAACGACAGGTTGCCGAACTCGTCGGCACTGGTTGCCCGGATGATGCCGACGTCGAGCTTGCGGGTCGGATAGTACAGGTACTCTTCGCCATCGAACTCAACCAGCCGGATGAGATCCTCCTCGCTCCGTTCGGTCAGTTTGCCACCTTGCTGGCGCGGATCGACGTAGGTGCCAAGGCCGATTTTTGTCATGTAACCGGAGCCGTGGCGCGCCACCTCTCGCAACCAGTGCATGCTCGCACCGATGGGCCAGCTGTACGCTTCGATCTGATTCTCGCGGATCAGGCGCATCAATTCCGGGCGGCGGCCGGTTTGCGGATTGACCGGATTGACGTACGAGCCGGAGACGATGCGCTTCATGAGCCCAGGCGCTGCGACCCAGTCCATCCCCTTGATCCCCATCGAGTCGCCGGTACCGCACGGGAAGTAGAACGACAGGTTACCTGGGGAGCCGTCGGCATCGTAGCGTTCGCGAATCGCCTTGAGGATACTGTCGGGCGTGATCCAACCGATCACGCCGACACTGGCGACGTTGCTGCCGTCGCGAATCATTGAAACGGCCTCGCTGGCCGAGCAGACCTTACTCATACTTTCACCCCGAATTTGGCGAGAGTCGCCTTGGCGACCGGATGGCCGCAGTTTTCAGCAAACAGAAGATTGGCTTCCGCGTCGCGGATTTCACCTTGCACAGCGAAGCTGTCGCGGAAATAGCGCTTGGTCGCAGCGACGGCAGGCTGCGGCATATCCGCGAGCGAGTGCGCGATGGCCATGGCCATCGGAAGCGCGTCGTCTTCGAGCGTCACGTAGTCCGCAAGCCCCAGGCGACACGCCTCGGCACCGTCGATTTCCTCGATGCCCCAGGCGAGGCGCCGCGCGGTCGCCGGCGTGCAGCGCCCCAGCAGGAATTGCAGACCCCAAGGAGGAATCCAGCCAATCCGGACTTCCGGCATGTGCCAACGGCAGCTTGCGTCGGTCACGACGAGATCGCATGCCGCGGCCAGCGCAAACCCGCCGCCCAGACAGAAGCCCGAAACAGAGCACACGACAGGCTTGCTCAGCATGGAGATCGAGCGGGCCACCGCGGCAGTGACGGCCTCGTGCTCGCGCATCTCCGTCAGATTCATCGTGCCGAGTTCTTTAAGATCGCTCCCCGCACAGAAGCCCGGAGCGCTTCCGGTCAGCACAATTGCGTGCACTTGCGGATCGGCGTCGAGTTCGTTTAGCGCGGCGCGCAGCGACTGCACGAGCTCGGTGCCCAACGCATTTCTGCGATGGGGTCGGTCAATGGTTAGGATAACGACTTTATCGTCGCGCTTGGTGATGAGCATGTCAGCCTCCTACGTGAATTATTGAATTGCGGCCGGTTCGGTTACCGACGCCGCTTCGCTGTTTGTGGCGCTCTGAGGTGCGGTCTGAATGAACCAGGATGCGATGATGCCGACCACGATGCAGCAGGCGAGGAAAATCCAGCCTAGCGTGTAGTCCTTGCCACTGCTGGTCGTCACGATCAGGGCCGCAAAGATCTTGGCGCTGAATGCGGCCACGACGTAGCCCACGCCATTCACGAATCCCATCGCTTTGCCGTAGACCTCGGGCGTGAAGATTTCGGCAGGCACCGTCAGGAACGGTCCCCAGGCCATATTGGCGAAGAAGCCCATGCCGCAAAGCACGACGGCAAGCAATGCGTGATTGCCGGATTGCATGGTCGCAATGGTCAGCACGAAGGGGATCAAGCCGGCGAAACACGTCGCGATCATGATCCGGCGGTTGCCGCGGAACACTTTGTCCGACAGGTAGGAGGACACGAAGCTACCGATCGCCCCCGCGCCAAAATAGAGTGCGGCCCAATAGCCCATTGTCGTGAGTTTGAAACCGAATTTGTCAGCGAGGTACAGCGGAATCCAGATCGACGCGCCCCAATACGTCACCTGCATCACGACGTCGACGACTACGACTGCGATATAGGCGCGGCTCTTGAAGAGGTCGAGGAACGAGAAGTTCTTGACCTTCAGGATCTGACTTTGCACATTCTCGAACTTGTCGCCTTTCAGAATGCCGGCTTCGATCTCCTCCTTGTAGCTGTACTGAAGCTCCTCGTGGGTAATGCCGCGATATTGCTCAGGCCGATCGAAGACGAAGAACACGATCAGAAGCAACGGAAATATGCCGAGTGCACCGGTGATGAAAAACACGGTACGCCAGCTTCCGGTATGAGCCGCCATTTGCGTCGCAAGGATGCTCGCCCACGCCGGCGTGAGAATCCATGCCCACGAGAGAAGCGCCTGCGCCTGGGCACGCCCTTCCTTATTGAACCAGCGCATCAGAATCCGGGCAGACGGTACGTACTCCGTACCGATCAGCATGCCGAACAGTGCCATCCGGAAGAAATACTCATATTTGGTGTGAAGAAAGCCCATCCACCAGGTCATGATCGACCAGGAGATCACCGAGAAGATCAACATCTTCTTGGCGCCGTACTTGTCGGTCAGTACCCCGGAAATGTATTGAGACGGCCCGTAAAAAATGAGCATGAGAAAGGTGCCGGTACCGATGTCCCCCATGGTCAACCCGAGGTCCGCTGCGATAAACGGATTGAGCAGGTTGGTTTTCACACGGTCGAGGAACTGGATGCTGTACGCGACCAATAGCGCGATCGCCACTATCCATCGGTAACTGATTTTCATGCGCATAGATGTCTCCTTAAATTCGAGAGCGAGCACGTCTCGGGTGTACTCGTTTCGTGATGATGTTTTTGTGATATGTCAGTAACATGTTGGTACGATATTTAACGGTCGACGATGCGTCAACTGGTGTTTACGCTGCGGCGCTGGTCGCGTTGAAAGTCAAGAGGATGCGTACGCCGGGGCTATAGGCGGCGGATACGCCGTGACGCTGCGGGCGCAGCCGGATGCGGGCGGCGAGGTCACAATTAGGGACGGAGACGCGGAGCCAAGAGCTGGCGAGAGGGCGGAGGACAGCGTGGAGGGGGCGGCAATCGACAGCCAAGCCCGTTGGACAGAATGTCCATGCGGGGCTAACATGTTAGCAATGTATTTCTGACCCTCGCACAATGTCGACGAATGGTGAAGTAGTAGAAACTGGCACGCTCGCCGAGCAAGCCCATCAAAGGCTGGAAGAGTTGATCGTTACGCTTGCTTTGGCCCCGGGCAGCGTGTGGTCGGAAGCATCGCTGGCCGAACGACTCGAAATTGGTAGAACGCCGGTGCGTGAAGCGGCGCAACGGCTCGAAGCAGCACATCTCCTCGAGATCGTCCCGCGCCACGGGATCATGATCACCACGCCCAATATTCACGAGCAGTTACTTGTGCTGGAAACGCGCCGCGAACTGGAGCGGCTAATCGCCCAGCGCGCAGCTCGCCGGGCCCTCCCTAACGAACGGGAACAGATGCGCGCGGCCGCCGCTACGCTGGAGGCCGCGGGTGAATCCGGGGACGTGCTGGCGTATTTGCGCAGTTTGTACGTCGTCAACCAGCTCATGGCGCAACTGGCGCGCAATACGTTCGCTGCCGAGGCCATCGCCCCCTTGCACGCGCTATCTCGCCGGTTTTACTACATGCAGTACGAGTACCTCAACGACTTGAAAACGGCGAGCCAGTTGCACAGTGAAGTCTCAAATGCGATCGCCGCCGGCGATGAGCGCGCAGCCGGCCGCGCGGCCGACGCCATGATGGATTACATTGATGCGTTTACGAAAGCGTGCCTGACGCGGGATTTCGAACCACTTCGGTAACCCGCACGAGCGTAGGGCGGACCACTTCGCCAACCGCTAGAACCGATGCTTGCCTCAGTAACCGACGGTCACGCACTGGCGTGGCCTCTCCACTGACCCGTCGTTTCCTCTTCAGTTCTCTGTACTCACTTCCGCTTCAGTGCGTCGGCCGCCATTCTGCCAATCTCTATATCGATGTCCGGCGTCTCGCCCGTTTCGAGAATCCACGCCGCGGACAAACCCGACCACGCGAGAATCCATTGCAGCAAACGCTGTCTTTCGAGTCCGGCGATTTGCGCCACGCGTTCGACGCGCCGCTCGAACCGCCCGGGTATGAGCGCTGACGCCTGGTCCGGATTGCAGAAGATGTTTGCGTAGTCGAAGCCGCGCTCGCCGTACAGACCCTTCGGGTCGATCGCCAGCCAGCCGCGCGCGCCAAAATCGAGCACGTTGCCATGATGAATATCGCCGTGCAGCACGACCGGGTCTTGCGGCGTGGCGAGCAGGGCGTGTGCTGCGGCGGCACTGTCTGCGAGCCAGCCGCCGTATTGCGCCGCCGCGGGCCAGAGACTCTGGAACCAGCGCGGCAAACCGATCAGTTCAGGAGGGGGTGTGTTTCGCGGTGCGTGGAGGCGTGCGGCAGCGGCGCAGAGAATGTCGATGGCGTGGTCGTCCGCGTCACTGTCGCCCATGCGGGCTTTGTCCGCTAGCGAATGATGGCTTTCGGCGCGCTCCAGCAGCAGGGCGTCTGCATCATGGGCGAGCACGCGGGCCGCGCCGTCGCCGTCCCACCACACCATCAACTGCGCGCCGAATTTCTCTTCGGGTTCCTGCGCAACTTTCAGCATCGCCGCGACGCCATGCTGGCGCACCGGCAGCAGTCGGCTGCTATGCGTGCGGATCGGCTCGCCGTCCGGCAGCAAGTCCCACTTGACGATGTACTCGGCGAACATCGCGCTTCAGGCCGCGAGCGAGGCTGCGCGGACCACATGGGCCAACTCGAGCGCCTCGAATCCGGCGGCACGGGCGGCCGCGTCGAACAGGGCGATATTGCTGTCAGCGGTATGCAAGCAGACGATGCGCACGGTTTCTCCAATGACTTTGATCGTTTTGCATTCTCGCCTGGAAATGGCGCACGTGATGGTCCGCCTCACCCGTTTCGCGCGTCCCCGCTACAATCGGTCTGATCCATTTGACGCGGAAGAGCACGTATGAAAGTCACCCGGGAACCCGTCGCATTGTCGCGAGCCACGCAGTTACTGAATCATGGACCCGTCACCATCATTACCAGCGCGCACGGCGGCCGCTCGAACGTGATGGCCGCATCGTGGGCGATGCCGCTCGATTTCACGCCGCCGAAGGTTGTCGTGGTTGTGGACAGCCGCACGCTCACGCGGCAACTGATCGAAGCGAGCGGCGTGTTCGGGCTGCAACTGCCGAGCCGCGGATTTGCCGCGCAGACGCTGGCGGTGGGCACGAACGCAGGCGCTGAACTCGACAAGTTCTCGGCCTTCGACCTCGAGACGTTTCCCGCGCAAGAAATCGATGTGCCGATGCTGGCCGGCTGCATCACATGGATGGAATGCAAGGTGATTCCCGACGATAGCCAGCGGCACGATCTGATCATTGGCGAAGTGGTTGCCGCCTACGCGGACAGCCGCGTGTATTCGAACAATCGCTGGCATTTCGGCGACGACCCTGATCTGCGTACGTGCCACTATGTGGCGGGCGGGACATTCTTCGCTACGGGCGACGCGTTCGAAGTCGAGCCGGTAGCGAGCGGGGCAGGGGATTAACCACGCGGCAGCGACGCGTTAGCGTCCTGCCGACCTCTCATTCCGTACCCTCAGCAAACGCCGTGAGTGCATCCCCCGCCAACCGGTAGCGAACCCATTCGCTCTGCGCGCTCGCGCCGATCGATTCATAGAAGCCGATTGCCGGCTCGTTCCAGTCGAGCACGCTCCATTCGAAGCGCCCACAACCTGTTTCGCATGCAATTTGCGCGAGGTGGCGCAGCATCTGTTTGCCCGCGCCGCTGCCACGCGATGTCGGCGATATGTACAGGTCTTCCAGATAGAGCCCCTGTTTGCCGAGCCACGTCGAATAGGAAAAGAAATAGACGCAAAAGCCGATCGGCTCGCCATTCATTTCGCAGATCAAAGCCTTCGCGGTGGACGTGGCGGAGAACAGGCTGGTTTCGATGTCTTGAACGGTCGCGACAACTTCGTGTTCCGCTTTTTCATACACCGCGAGTTCGGTGATAAAGCGGAGAATCAAGGCGGCGTCGGCTGTGTGGGCGTGGCGGATGTGAATGGTCACGGTGCAGTGCTCGGTCGGTCTGGAGGGTGGATCGAAAGGGCCGTCATGCGCGGCGGCCAATCTTCTATCCCGCTATAGTACGTGGGACTGAGGCCGCCGGGTAGTGACGCGGGCTCGCTCACGATATCCACTCGCGATGGAGTTTCTCGCTGTCGCCAAGATAATCGAGCACCCATTCCAGCACCGGCGGCGTCTTGCCGCCATACCAGGCGACGCAACATGGCGCGGGTGCCTTCGGATGCACGACCGTTTTTTCCGCCAGTGTGCCGGATTCGATATAGGGCCGTGCAAGATGCACCGGCATGTAGCCGATCCCCAAACCTTCGATGAAGCAATTGATCGCGCGCTGCCAGTCCGGCACGACCAGCCTGCGTTGATTCGGCAGCAACCAGGTCGTACGTTTCGGAATATCCCGCGACGTGTCTTCAAGACAGATCGACGGAAACGCCGCCAGTACTTCATTGCTCAAAGGCGTTGTGACCGCAGCGAGCGGATGATGCCTGCTCACCAGAAACGCCCATTCGATCGAACCCATGTCCCTGAACTGAAATTCTCCGCCGACCGGCACGGCCGTGGTTGCGCCAATCGCGATATCGCTGCGACCGGTGGCCAGCGCTTCCCATACGCCGTTGAATACCTCGATGCTCACGATGAGCTCGACATTGTCGAAATGCCGGTAGAAGTCCGCCATCAACGCGCTGATTCTGTCCGCGCAGACGATGTTGTCGAGCGCAATGGACAGGCTCGGCTGCCAACCGTTGGCCACGCGTAGCGTTTCGCGTTTGATCTCGTCGATCTTGTTGAGCATGCCGCGCGCTTCATTGACGAAATGGCGGCCGGCCTCGGTCAATTCGACCGTGCGATGCAGGCGACGAAACAGCTCGACGCCGAGTTCCTCTTCGATATTCCGGACCGCGTAGCTGACCGCCGACGGCACCCGATGCAATGCCTTCGCCGCAGCGGTAAAGCTGCCGGTCCGGGCAATCAGGTCCACCAGTTGCAGCGATTCCATCGACAGCACAAGGCACTCCTCACTGTGAAACGATTTAACGGCAGAAGTGAAAATATAGCGTTTCAGGTTTCTCGCGTGGGCGGAGATACTGTGACGCGGGCCCCGCTCATGGAACGGTTCTTTGCCGCGAATCCCACGCCTGTCATGGCATGCGGCGGTCCAACGGTGCTGTCAACTTATGCTCGAATTTTGTGGATGAATATCATGTCGGGGAATGTGATTGGATTAACAGCAGTCGCGGTAATAGGTGGATGCGCGGTTGCGTTGCAAGGCCAGTTCATGGGCGTCATGGAGAGAAGTGTCGGGACGACCGGCGGGATCTTTATTAACTATGCGAGCGGCGCGGTGCTGGCAATCGTGTTGCTCGTGACGATGCGCGACGGACACGCCAGAGCCTGGCTGGACGTGCCATGGTATGCGCTCACGGCGGGCGTGCTCGGCCTTGTCATTGCCGGCTCGATTGGCTATACCGCTTCGCGCCTCGGCCTGACGACGGCGTTCACCATCATCGTGGCCACGCAGTTCATCGTGTCGTTGATGCTTGACCACTTCGGCTGGCTCGGCGCGACTGCGCGTCCCGCGGATCTGACGCGGCTACTCGGCGTGTGCGCGATCATTGGCGGTGTCTGGTTGACCTCTAAGTAAGATACGTGGCGTGGTTGATTCTGTCACTTGCAGCGCCAAGCACGCAGATAGCCGCCGACTCACACCATACAACCGCCTCGAGGCTTTTCGATGAGCAATTGCACTGTGCAGAAGGCGACATCGGCTGCGGCCAGCAGTGACCGCGCAAACCGGCGCGCGGCGAGATTGCGATTGACGTGCCTTCACAAAATCGTTTACTGTCGATCCATGGACTTCCACTCGATTCCCTTCGCTGCCGTCACCACCACGACGACCACCTTCGCAGGCGGGTCGTCTGGAGGTTGCGCACGCTAGAAGCAAGAAGCTGTGGCAGACCACCAAAGGCCCCGCCGGAAACGGACGGGGCCTTTGGCGTTTCTGGACCTCCGTTTGCGGCATCGATCTGCAGCATTTGCAACATCAAACCAAACGGAGCATGACTGTGAACGATATCGATCATCGTGTACTGGGCAATAAACTCGACCTCTTCCATCAGCAGGAAGAAGGCCCCGGCATGGTTTTCTGGCACCCACGCGGCTGGGAGCTGTACCGCGTGCTGGAAGACTATATTCGCGCCCGCATGCGGCGCGCGGGCTTTCGCGAGATTCGTACGCCGCAATTGCTGGCGCGCTCGCTGTGGGAGAAAAGCGGCCACTGGGAGAAGTTTGGCGCGGCGATGTATTCGTTTGCCGACGCCGAACAAGGCTCTGTGGAACAAGGCGGCGCTGAACCACGCGATGCGGAACAAGGACGCGCGTTATGTCTGAAGCCGATGAGTTGTCCGTGTCACGTGCAGGTGTTCAACCAGCGTGTGCGGTCGTATCGCGAGTTACCGGTTCGTTATAGCGAGTTCGGCGCGTGTCATCGTGACGAACCTTCGGGGTCGCTTGAAGGACTCAAGCGTACGCGCGCGTTCGTGCAAGACGATGCGCATGTGTTCTGCACGGAAGCGCATATCGAAGCCGAAGTTGGCCGCTTCTGTTCGCTGTTGCGAGCGGTCTATGCGGACCTCGGCTTCCCGGCCTTCAAAGTCGCGCTCGCCACGCGGCCCGCGATGCGCGCGGGCAACGATCAAACGTGGGATCGCGCGGAAGAGGCGCTGGCAAATGCAGCGCGGGCAGCGGGCCTCGAGTTCGACGTGCTCGAAGGAGAGGGCGCATTCTATGGCCCGAAACTGGAGTTTCATCTGACGGACAGCCGTGAACGCAGCTGGCAATGCGGCACGATCCAGCTCGATTTCGTGCTGCCTGAGCGGCTCGACGCGGAGTTCGTCAACGAGCGCAACGAACGCGAGCGGCCGGTGATGATTCATCACGCGGTGCTTGGCAGTATGGAGCGTTTCATCGCGATGCTGCTGGAACATCACGAAGGATGGTTGCCGGTATGGCTCGCGCCGGAGCAGGTCGTGGTCGCGACGATCAGCGATGCGAACGCGGCCTACGCGCAAGAAGTGATGCAGGCGCTTGAAGACGCCGGCATCAGGGCGCTGCTCGATAGCAGACCCGGGCGCTTGGAGAAGAAGATCGTCGACGCACGGGAAAAGCAGGTGCCGATTTTCGTCGCAGTCGGTTCGCGCGATGAGCGTGACGGGACGATCAGTATTCGCCTGCGCGACGGTCAGCAATCGACGTTTGCGCTCGCGGCGGGTGTCGAGCATTTGAGGCTGGCTGCGCTGCCGCCTCCATTGCGATCGAGTTCTTGAGGGGTAGTCCATCACCGGTCGGCGTGTGCTTGCCGCTGGTGATGGCGACATCCTAGATCTCCAGCACACCCGCCGCCATGAAACCGCCGTCCACCGGCACCGTCTGGCCGTTCACATACGACGCCTGCTCGGAGCACAGGAAGCCGACCACGGCGGCAATTTCCGCGGGGACGCCGTAGCGTTTTGCCGGCACCGCGCGCGTGTAATTGTCGCGCGCGACTTGCGAATGCAGATCGAGCGTCATCGGCGTGTCGATCGGTCCTGGCGCGACGCCGTTGGTCGTGATGCCGTATTCAGCGAGCTCGATCGCCATCTGCCGCGTGAGCCCAACCACTGCGGCTTTCGACGTGCCGTAAGCGGTGCGTCCCGAACTCGCGCGCAGTCCGCTGACGGAGGCGATGTTCACGATGCGCCCCCAGCCGCCCTTGCGCATCAGCCGCGCAGCATGCTGGCCGCACAGCATGGGCCCCGTCACGTTGACGTCGAAAACTTTGCGCCAGTGTTCGACCGGATAGTCGAGAAACGGAAACGTCTTGGCGATGCCGGCGTTGTTCACGAGAATATCGCAGCGGCCGAACTGGTTCTCGATGGCGCTGAAGGCGGCGTCGATCGAGGCCGGTGCGGACACGTCGAGCTGTATCGCATACGCCTCATAACCGGCTGCGCACAGCGAACCCGCGAGATCGTTCGCGGCGTGCGCGTTGATGTCGCCGATGAAGACGATGTGCCCGGCTTCAGCAAGCTGCTGGGAGATGGCCGCGCCGATGCCGTTACCGCCGCCCGTGACGAGCGCGACGCGCGGATGGTTGAGGGAAGACTGGCCACGGCGGGAAGTTTCAGTATTCAGGTTCACTGCGAACTCTCGAATGATGGGAAACAGTGGAAAGAAATCGGCTTCAAAACAGACATCAAAAGGCAGGTATCAAACAGCAAGCGGCAATGCACCGCGCTTCAAAGCGCAGTCACGTCGTCAAAAACCCGATCGACAGCCACGGCACGAACGCGACCACCAGCAGCGCGATGAACAGCGCGCCGAGATAGCCCCACACGCGGCTCACCACCCGATCCGGCGACACCTTGCCGATCGCGCACGCGGCATAGAAGCCCACGCCCATCGGCGGCGCGAACAGACCGAGTCCCATCGAGAGGATCACGACCATCGCGTAGTGAACGTCGTGAATGCCGAGCGCCCGGGCCACCGGAAACAGCAGCGGGCCGAACAGCACGATCGCGGGGATGCCTTCGAGCACGCTGCCGAGCACCACGAACAGCACGATCGACACGCACAGGAACGCGCGCGGACCGCCCGGTATCTGTTCCATCGCCGCCACCAGCGACGCGGAGAAGCCCGATTGCGTGAGCGCCCAGGCCATCGCCGTGGCCAAACCGATGATCAGCAGAATGGCGCCGGACAGACTCGCGGTATCGAGCAGCAGCGAATAGAGGCGGCGCCATTCGATCCGGCGTCCGCACAGATGCAGCACGACCCCGGCAATCAGCGTGTACGCGATACCGATGGTCGACACTTCGGTGGCAGTCGCCGCGCCTTCGATCACCACCACGCGGATCAGCATCGGCAGCGCGAGCGCGGGGAGGGCAATCACAAAGGTGCGCAGGATCGTCCGCCATGGCGCACGCTCGCTGTTGCTCGGCGGTTCGTGCCGCGCGCGCCGCCAGCAGACGAAACCGATCGCGATCGTCGCGACCACGGCCGGCATGATCCCGCCGACGAACAGCGCGGTGATCGACACGCCGCACACCGCGCCGATCGTAATCAGCACGAGGCTCGGCGGAATCGTCTCGGTCATGGCGCCGGTCGATGACAGCAGCGCGACCAGCTCCTCGGGCTTGGCGCCGCGCCGCTGCATTTCAGGGAAGAGCGCGGGCGCAATCGCCGCCATGTCGGCGGCTTTCGCGCCGGAGATGCCCGACACCAGAAACATCGCGCCGAGCAGCACATACTGCAGGCCGCCGCGCACATGACCGAGCAAGGCGGCCATGAAGTCGATCAGGCAACGCGCGAGCCCGCTCAATTCCAGCAAGGCGCCGAGCAGCACGAACAGCGGTACCGCTAGCAGCACCAGATTCGCCATCCCTTCATCCATCCGGCTCACGACGATGCCGAGCGGTGCGTGCGTCATCAGCACCAGGTAGGCGAGCGTCGCCGTGCCGAAGCTGAACGCGATTGGTACACCGCCCGCCACGCACAATCCCACGAGTACGACGAAGAACACGATCAGGTTCAGATTGCCGAGCGCGAGCAGATAAGGTTGCGCGATCCACAACCCGGCAGCGATCGCCCCCGCCGTGAGCAAGGCGCCGGCGAACTGCCCTGGACTCACTTCACGTGCGATGCGAGCGAGCGCCGCCATCAGCATCAGCGCCGCGCCGACTGGCAACGCGGCGCAACGCCAGCCATCCGGCAACTGCAACGCGGGCGTGCTGACCGGCATCTGCAGGTTCATGTGCTCGATGGCCGGCGTGATGATCAGCGCGACGAAAGTGCAGACCGTTAGCGCGCTGACCGCTTCGAGCCAGCCGCGCCATTTTTCCGGCAAGCGCGTGACGATCGCGGTGAGCCGCATATGCGCGCCGCGATGCAAGGCGAGCACGGCGCCGAGCATGGCCAGCCAGCTGAACAGGATCGACGCGAGTTCGTCGGACCAGATCAGCGGCTGGTTTAGCCCATAACGAAAGATCACGCCGCACAGCAGAATCACCGTCTCGGCGACCACGAGGCAGGCCGCCACCGCGCCTACGCCGTGCATCACCCAATCGACGGCCGTCGTCAGGCCGCGCGCGAGCCAGCCGTCGTTTTCCAGTTTCTTCGTCAAGGTCAGATGCATGGCGCGTCAGGCGAGTTTGCCGGTGTAGGTTTCGAGGGCGGTCCACGCGTCGTCGCCGAACTTCTTGTGCCAGTCGGCGTAGAAGCCCGTCGTGGTCAACTGGCGGCGGAACGCATTGATATCGACGTCGTTGAACTGCAGGCCCTTCGCCTTCAGCTCAGGCATCAGTGACGCATTCAACTTTGCGACGTCCTCGCGCTCCTTCATGGCCGCGTCGTTGACGGCGCTCTGCACGATGGTCTGGAGGTCTTTCGGCAGACGCGCGAACGACTGCTTGTTCGCGAGGAACCAGAAGCCGTCCCACATGTGATTGGTCAACGAGCAATACTTCTGCACTTCGTAAAGCTTGGCCGCGGTGATGGTGGCGAGCGGATTCTCCTGGCCTTCGACCACGCGCGTTTGCAGCGACGAATACACCTCGGAGAAATTGATGCTTGCCGGCGACGCACCGAGTGCCTGGAACATCGACGTCCAGATCGGACTCATCGGCACGCGCAGCTTGATGCCCTTCAGGTCGCCCGGTAGGTGGATCGGTTTGGTGCTGGTGGTGGTCTGGCGGTAGCCGTTGTCCCAGATCTTGTCGAACGCGAACACCGAGGTCTTCGCAATCTCCTGGCGCACGCGCGCACCGAGTGCGCCGTCTAGCGCGGGCCACACCTGGCCGTAGTCCTTGAACGCGAAGCCGACGCCCGTGATCTGCGCGGCCGGCACGAGGGTGCCGAGAATCAGCGGCGACAGCGTGAAGTAGTCGATCGCACCCGAGCGAACCTGAGACAGCATGTCGGTGTCACTGCCCAGTTGGTTGTTCGAATACACCTGGAAATCGACCCGTCCTTTGCTCTCTGACGCGATGCGCGCGGCGGCTTCTTTCGCGCGGATATTCATCGGATGGGTGGCCGGCAAGTTGTTCGCGTACTTGAGAGTGAACTCCGCAGCGTGCGCGTAGCGGCCGTTCAGGCCGGCAAACGAAGCGGCGGCGGCAAGAGAGGCGCATTTGAGAAAGTCGCGCCGGGTGGTAACGCTCATCGTCTGTCTCCTGAGTTTTATGTTTGCCGCGTCGAAAGCGGGTGCCCAACGAAAAGCAAATTGGATGCCATTGGGCGCAAGCCGCGCGGGTGTTGGCGATGACGCTGCACATGCGGGTTATTGCCAGGCCGAAGAGCGGGGCCAGGTGTCGAGTGGATGCGACACCTGTCGCACGCTTTGTGTCGCACGCGGACGGCGAATTGAACGGCGTGTTCACGCGCTGTGCAGGGACGGGATCGGCCGCCGTTGCTTGGCCTGGCGCGCGTTGGCGCGGCGGGTGCCGCTTACGCGCCGTGCCGGCTGCATCGTGGCCCGGATCGATTGGCCTGGCTCTTGCATGGAGAGCCGCTATCTCTCAGTCAAGGAGTTGTTCGCAATGCAACCGACCATCATCGGATGGAGCCACATCCCGTTCGGCAAACTCGATGCACTCGACATCGAGCGCATGATTGCCGACACCGCGCTCGGCGCGCTCGACCACGCCGGCATCGAAGCCGGTCAGATCGATTCGATTCACGTGGGCACCTTCAACGGCGGCTTCGTCTACCAGGATTTTCCGTCTGCGCTGGTCTTTAACGCGATTCCTGAGTTGCGCTTCACCTCGACCGTGCGCTGTGAAAACGCGTGTTCGACCGGTTCGGCTGCCGTGTATTCCGCGCTCGATGCGGTCCGCTCGGGACGCTCGGCCTGCGCGCTGGTGATCGGCTACGAAAAAATGACGAGCCTGCCGACCGCCGAAGTCGGCAAGGTGCTGCAAAAGTGCTCGTATGCGAGAGAGGAGGCGGACGTGCCGGGAGGCTTCGCGGGTATTTTCGGGCAGCTCGCGCAAACGTATTTCGATCGCTATGGCGATCAGTCGGACGCACTCGCCGCGATCGCCGCGAAGAACCATCACAACGGTGTGTCGAATCCCTATGCCCATATGCGCCGCGATTTCGGCTATGACTTCTGCCGCACGCCGTCGGAGAAGAATCCGTTCGTCGCCGGGCCGCTGAAGCGCACCGACTGCTCGATGATCTCGGACGGCGCGGCCGCATTGATCATTGCTTCGCCGGACATCGCGCGGCGCGCGCGGCATGCGGTCGAGTTTCGCGCGACGGTGCAGGTGAGCGACTATCTGCCGCTCTCGCGGCGCGATCCGATCGCGTTCGAAGGGGCGCGGCTCGCGTGGAAGCAAGGCCTGGCGCAAGCAGGTATGACGCTCGACGATCTGTCGCTGGTTGAAACGCACGACTGCTTCACGATTGCCGAGTTGATCGAATATGAAGCCATGGGCCTGGCCGACCCGGGCCAGGGCGCGCGGGTGATTCTCGACGGCGTGACGACGAAAGAAGGCCGTCTGCCGGTGAATGCGTCGGGTGGGCTGAAGGCGAAGGGGCATCCGGTCGGCGCGACCGGTGTGTCGATGCACGTGATGGCGGCGATGCAAGTGACCGGCCAGGCCGGCGCGATGCAGATTCCGAATGCGCGCACGGCCGGCGTCTTCAACATGGGCGGCGCGGCGGTGACCAACTATTTGAGCATCCTCGAAGCACGCCGCTGAACAGCATCAAATAACCTGGACCTACGATGCGCGTCTCTCCCCTTCTCATTCTTCAAAGCACTGGCTTATGCTGACCACCGTCATGAACCTCGGGAACCTGCTGACCGATGCAGCCCGACGCCACGCCGCTCAACCCGGCTTCATCCACGCCGGGCGCAGCACGAGCTGGCACGACCTCAACGCGCGCGTCGACTCGGTCGCGCACGGACTGAGCAGGCTCGGCATCGGCAAGGGCGACAAGATCCTCGTGCATTCGCGCAACAATCTGCCGCTGTTCGAAAGCGCGTGGGTCGCGTTCAAACTCGGTGCCGTGTGGGTGCCGACCAACTGCCGGATTACCGCAGCGGAAGCGGCGTATCTCGGCGAATCGAGCGGTGCGAAGGCGATGATCTACGAAACCGGCTTCGACGCCCACGTCGATGCGGTGCGCGCGGCGTCACCCGCCTTGCAGCACGTGATCGCGATCGGCACGCCGCGTGTGGGCGAACTCGCCTACGAGACGCTCGCCCGGCAGATGGACGCGCCGCCGTTCACTGCTGTAGACGTGGATCGCGACGATCCGTTGTGGTTCTTCTATACGTCCGGCACGACGGGACGTCCGAAAGCCGGCGTGCTCACGCATGGGCAGATGGCTTTCGTATTGACCAATCATATTGCCGATCTGATGCCCGGTTTGACGCACGAGTCGCGCTCGCTGGTGGTCGCGCCGCTGTCGCACGGCGCGGGCATTCATGCGATGGTCAACGTCGCGCGCGCGGCGGCCAGCGTCCTGCCGGCGTCGGAGAAGCTCGATGCGGAAGAAGCGTGGGCGCTGGTGCAAGAATATCGCGTCGACAATATGTTCACCGTGCCGACTATCGTCAAGATGCTGACTGAGCATGAATCGGTGGACCGTTACGATCACAGTTCACTGAAGTACGTGATCTACGCCGGTGCGCCGATGTATCGCGAGGACCAGAAGCATGCGCTGCGCAAACTCGGCAAGGTGCTCGTGCAGTATTACGGCCTCGGCGAAGTGACCGGCAACATCACGGTGCTGCCGCCTTCGCTGCACACCGCCGACGATCATGCCGCCGACAGCCGCGTCGGCACCTGCGGCTACGCGCGCACCGGCATCGAAATCGGCATCCTCGACGACGAGGGTCATCGCCTCGCGCCGGGCGCAAGCGGCGAGATTTGCGTGCGCGGGCCAGCGGTGTTTATTGGCTATTACAACAACAACGAAGCGAACGAAAAGGCCTTCCGTTACGGCTGGTTCCATACGGGCGATCTGGGCCATCTCGACGATCAGGGCTTCCTGTACATCACCGGCCGCTCGTCGGACATGTACATCTCCGGCGGCTCGAACGTCTATCCGCGCGAAGTCGAAGAAGCGATTCTCACGCACAAGGCCGTGCAGGAAGTCGCGGTAGTCGGCATGCCGGATCCGAAGTGGGGGGAAGTCGGCGTCGCGGTGGTGGTGCGGCGCGAAGGCTGGCCGCTGGAAGAGGAAGCCTTGCTGACGCATCTTGAAGCGCATCTCGCGCGCTACAAGTGGCCGAAACGCTGCGTGTTCTGGGACGCGTTGCCCAAGTCCGCTTACGGCAAGATCGTCAAGAAAGATATCAAGGCTTTGCTGGCTGCGCCGCAAGAGGCGGAAGTGCACCGAATGTAGAACGAAACGCTGCTGGATGGCGGAGGTTTCAGGTTCGTTGAAACCGTCCGCTGACTGCGCGCGTCAAACCGCGATGTCGAACTATGCGTAAAACGCGGACGGCACCACGCCGAAATGCCGCTTGAACATCGCCGCGAACGCGCTCTGGCTGGTGTAGCCATGATCCAGGGCGACGGCGATGATCTTCTCGCCATGCGCGAGGCGTTTGAGCGCCAGCAGAAGACGCGCCTGCTGACGCCAGCGGCCGAATGTCAGGCCGGTTTCGCGCTGAAACCAGCGGTGGAACGTCTTTTCGGATACATCCAGCGTACTTGCCCATGCGCCGATCGTGCGATTGTCGTCGGGGACGGCGAGCAGGCTGTTGCACACCTCGCGTAACCGGTGATCGCTCGGCCACGGCAGATAGAGCGGCAACAACGGCACCGCATTCAATTCCGCCAGCAGCAACTGCATCAGATGATCCTCGCGCGATCCGACGGTGTAATCCAGCGGCACGCCGATCGCTGCGAGTATAAGTTCGCGCAGCAACGGATGGACTTCGACCACGCAACTACGGGTGGGCAAATGCGCGGTCGCGCCGGGTTCGACGAACACCGTGCGCATCTTCACGTCGCCGCTCATCTGCACCGAATGGTCGACGCCCGGTTCGAGCCACACGCCACGCGTAGGCGGCACGACCCACGAGCCGGTCGCCGATTCGATCTGCATCACCCCTTCGATTGCATACAGCAATTGCGCGCGCCGATGACGGTGCGGCGCAATCACGGTGCCATGCGGATACCACGCGGCCATCGCCGACACCGGCATGGGCGTGCTTTCGAACGGCACGTGCGCACCGGGTGCCGTCGGTGTTTCGGTGTGGTGTGCCGCGGGCATTGGGGTTCGCGCGTTCATTCGTGGATTTGTCCTTCCTCGGGTGTTTGACTGTTTTGCGACAGGTAAAGACCTTTTGGTGTGAGACGGACCTTAAGTGCGAGCGCAAAGTTTCATATCACTTCGGTGCCCCCGAATCCTATTGATAACCCGTCAGAGCGTGATATGAAGAAATCGTATTTCCTGTTTCCCTTTGTGGCAATCCTGTTGTGGGCCGGCAATGTTGTCGTATCGAAGTTATCCGCCCGCACGATTGACCCGTCGGCGATCACGTTCTACCGTCTATTGCTGGCGGTCGCGCTCATGAGCCTGTTCACGCTGAAGCCGGCCTGGCGCAACCGCGCGGCGATCGTGCCACAACTCCCAAAGCTCGCCGTGCTCGGCTTTCTCGCGATGGCGCTGTTCCAGAGCCTCTCGTATGAGGCGGCCAAGACCACCACGGCGACCAACATGTCGATCATCACCGCGCTGGTGCCGCTGATGACGATGGTCGCCAGCACGCTGCTGCTCGGCGAAGCGCCGACCACCGGCATGGTGGGCGGCGGGATCCTGTCGCTGGCCGGCGTGGTGTATCTGATCACGCAAGGCAACCCCGCGATGCTGCTGGCCAATGGTGCGCATCTCGGCGATCTGCTGATGATCTTCGCCGCGCTCGCGTATGCGCTGTACGGCGTGTTGCTCAAGCGCTGGCACGTGGGGCTGCCGTCGTGGCAATCCACCTATCTGCAGGCCCTGTTTGCACTGGTGTTCATGCTGCCGATGCTGCTGCGCCTGCCGGCGGCGGAAGCCGTTCCGACGCGTGCGAGCCTGCCGTTGATCCTGTACGCCGGTGTGCTGGCCTCAGTGGTGCTGCCGTTCCTATGGATGCAGGGCGTCAAGCATCTCGGCCCGAATCGTTGCGCACTGTTCATGAACGTGCTGCCGATCGCGACCGCGCTCATTGCCATCGCGATGCTCGGCGAAACCTTGCATACGTATCACGTACTCGGTGGCGGCACCGCGCTTGTCGGCGTGATCGTCGCGCAAATGTTCAAGCGGCCCGCAGAGCAAGCGGCCACGGTGCAGGAATAACCCACCATCATAGGTATCGATATGGACGGGGGCGTGTCTCGGCAAACACGTCGCCGCGTTGAGGAATGTGCCTAGCCGTGATCCGCCATCAGCATATCGCTGCCAAGGTCACGCACGTGCGGAATGCGAAACCGCCTGAGCTTGCGATACAACGACGCGCGGCAAATGCCGAGTTCACGCGACGCGGCCGAGATATTCCAGCGGCTCGCGGACAGCGCACGCAAAATGTTGTCGCGTTCGCTCGGCGGCGCGACCGGAATGCGGGGCGCGTCGGCATGACGCGCACTGTGCGATAGGCCGATGCGAACCCCGACACCTTTACCCGGTTGCACATTGGCAGGCAGATCGCCCGCGCGGATCAACTCACCGGTCCTCACCGCGCAGGCGTACTGGATTGCCGCCCGCATCTGCCGAAGATTACCCGGCCATGTGCAGTGCAACAGAATCTCGCGTGCTTCGCTGTCGACGTTGGCGTCGAGCGTCATGCCCGGTGCTTCAGATTCAAGGATCGATTGCAGCAGCCACGCGCGGTCCTGCCGTTCGCGCACCGGCGGCAGATTCACAATCCCCACGGCGATCCGGTAATAGAGATCTTCGCGGAACGTCCCCGCTTCGACGTGCGATTCGATGTTCTGATGCGTCGCACAGATCAACTGCAAATCGACCGAAATCGGTTCGGCCGAGCCGATCGGCGTTACCTCGCGCTCGGACAGCGCGCGCAGTAAGCGGGTTTGCTGCGCGGCCGGCATATCGCCGATTTCATCGAGGAACAGCGTGCCGCGATGCGCGAGCACGACCTTGCCCTTCATGCCGGTGGACAGCGCGCCGGAGAATGCGCCGCGTGCATAGCCGAACAGTTCGCTTTCAATCAGATTCTCGGGAATCGAGCCGCAATTCACGGACACCATCGCCGCCTGCCGGCGGTGGCTGTAGTCGTGCAATGCACGTGCGAGATATTCCTTGCCGGTGCCGGTTTCACCGAGAATCAGAATGGGAAGTTGCCGGTCGATGAGCAGGCGGGCACGCGATAGCGTGGCCAGCATCGTAGGATCGTCGCCACATAGTCGGCTAAGCGGTAGCCCGGATGAGCGAGATGAGTCTGCACGGGCGCGGTCCGACGGGTCGTGGGCGGTCATGGCATCTCTCTTTATGTATCTGAATGGCAGGATCGGCCCGGCTTGTGGCCCGGCGGATCGAAAAAACTGCCAGCGGTTTGTCTCCGAAACCAAGCATAGTGCGATTCATTAATAGTCTCCAATACATTATGATGCGACGACTGATACCGATTAGGTATAAGTCGGATTCCTATTTGCACACTTGGGGCAGGCATGGAGCTGAGGCAACTACGCTATTTCGTCGTACTTGCGGAGACCCTGCACTTTGGACGGGCGGCAGCGCTGCTCAATATCTCGCAGCCGCCTCTGTCGCGGCAGATCGCCTTGCTCGAAGCGGAGCTGGGTGTCGTGCTGCTCGATCGCACGCGCCGCAGCGTACGGCTCTCGGCAGCAGGGCATCGCTTCTATCGTGATGCCAAGACGGTGATGGCCACCGTCGATCAGGCGCGCGGTCATGCGCGTGCCGCCGACCTTGGCGAGGAAGGCACGCTGATGGCGGGCTTCATGTTCGCCGCCGCGTACAGCATCGTGCCGGTGCTGACGCGTGCGTATGCGTCGGCGTTTCCACGCGTCGAGTTGAAGCTGAGCGAAAGCATCCCCACGCAGCTGGTGGCCGATATCCGCGCCGGCAAGGCCGATGTCGGGATCATGTATCCCTCCGATTCGGCGGTTGAACTGGAAACTCGCACGATCTTCAGTGAGCAACTGGTCGCGGTGCTGCCCGAAGGACACCGGTTCGCCACACGGGCGGAGATTTCCATTGCCGAGTTGCGCGACGAATGGTTCATCATCTCGCCGCATGCGGCCTCGCCGTTCATCTACAACACGATCGTCGAGCATTGTCGGCGCTCGGGGTTTACGCCACGCATCCGCCTCGAAACCAATTTTCAGCAGACTATCGTGAACCTTGTCGCGCAGGGGCTCGGTGTTGCGCTCGTGCATAGCTCGATGCGCAGCACCCATGCGGATAACGTCAAGTTCATCCCGCTGTCGCATGCGCCGTATGTCGACGTTGCGCTGGTCTGGAGTCCCGATACGTTGAATCCCTGCGTGGCGCGCTTTGTCGATATCGCCGCGCAAATTGGGCTTGTCGGGTCGCGGTCAGGCAGTTAGGGCACACATCAGCACGACACCTGTAGCACTGCGCGCGACAGATGTCGTGGATGCGGTGGTTGCGTCATGCGCGCGAAGGCTTGCTGCGTCTTGCGCCCCGCGCCGCGCGCGCAAATGGCATTGAAGTTGCTAAAGAGGGGTGTCGCAATTTACCTGACTGACCCTCCTATGACGTCGAAGACAGAAGCTTTCCGCCATCCGGGCGCAGCCGCTCACCCGCGGGTGCTGGCCACGGTGGTGCGGGAGCCGCGCGAACTGCGCGTTGAAATACCTAGCGGACACAATGCCGGCACGGTGCTGCGCGACCTGATGATGCGCCACGGTTTCTGCGGCGCGACCGGCCGGATCTGCAGCGGCACGGCGCGCGCGTTGCAATACCACGTCGTCATCAAGGCGGCGCAAGGCGAGCGTCCCTATGTTTACGGCACCCCTACCCTGGAGAACGACGAAGTCGCGTTACTGCACGGCGCGGTAACGATCGGCAAGGACCGAGCGGGCAGCGTCGCGCTGCATTGCCACGGTGCGTTTGTCGGCGGCGATGGCCGGCTGCACGGTGGCCACGTGATTCTCGATCGTCTTGAGGTGGGCCACGAACCGTTGGTTTTGCGACTCTGTGCGTTCGCGCACGGCGGCTTTACGCAATACATCGATGAGGAAACCCGCTACACGTTATTTGGACCCACGGTGGAGGATGCAGCATGACTTCGCTCTCCAACCTATCCGAGGTCAAGCTGGAGGCCGGTCACTACGGACGTACCGTGATTGCGCGGTTAAAGCCGAACGAGGACCTTGTCGAATCGCTCGAGCGGCTGTGTGCGCAATACGGCATCGGCCGGGCGGTGGTGCGCAGCGCGGTCGGCAGTCTGATCGACGGCGCGCTCTCGAGCGGCGTGGGCACCGCGCAGGCCACGCAGATCGTGAAGGGGCCTGGCGTGGAGATCGTCGGGTTGTTCGGCGAAGTGGAGGGCGCCGTGGCGGGTCGCGGCGACACGACGGGTACGACGGAGCTCACCGCGATTCTCTCCGGCACCGATAGCCAGGTGTTTGCCGGGCGCGTGGTACGCGGGATGAATCTGACGTTTATCACGGTGGAGGTGACGCTGCAGGAGTGGCTCGCGGATGCGGACGGCCACGCGGGGAGTGCTTGACGAGCCGCCGCGACGCGTGATCTCGCGACGTTACGCCACGGCGGTGAACAAGCTGCCCCAACTCGCGAGTGGCTTCGTATCCACCCCCAACATTCTTAACGACTTCCACACCACGGTCGCCACCGTGTCATAAGCGGGAATATCGGTGGTCATCTCAAACGCCCGCACCAGATGCGCGGCATGAAGATTCGTGCAGAACGTAGTCACTGCATCCGGCCTCGCAAACGCCGCCTCACGCATCATGATCGCTAATTGCGTATCCGG